>NZ_BPQG01000052.1 GCF_022179125.1 Methylobacterium cerastii | reverse complement strand
CCCAGTCCCGGAAGGATGGCTCTCGTGCCGGCCAAGGCACGCATTGACCGAGCGTGGGAGAAAAGTCTGGGCGCGGACATGGGTGGCTCCGATGTGATGCCGGAGAATCCCATGTTCTTTTCATTCACTCCAACGGAATGATTAGATGCTTCCCATCACTGAAATAGATGAAATAAGTGCCCCTTCGCAGATCACGGAGACCCATTGTGAGAGGCCGACAGGCGGATTCACCCGTCGATCCAGTGGGCCTTGATCGTCGTGTCCGCGGCAAGCTCATAGATCCTGACGGAGCCCGTCGCGAGTTCGAGGTGCTCGACCTCCGCCGGGCTGAGGTCTTCGAGCGCCATCACAAGGGCCCGCAGGCAATTGCCGTAGGCGACGACGAGCACGTCTCCGCCCATGACCGCCGGCTGGATGGTTCGGAGGTAGCATGGCACGATACGGGAGACGGTATCGCGCAGGCTCTCACCGTTCGGCGGCGCCTCTGCGTAGGAGCGGCGCCAGGTCTCGATCCGCTCCGCCCCCCAGCGCGCATCGGCGGCGATCTTGTCGAGCCCGCTGAGGTCCCCGTAGTCTCGCTCGTCGAGCGCGGCGAAGCTTTGGGGGACCAATCCGGGTTGCCCGAGCGCATCGAGGATAAGCCGGCCGCTCACGACGGCCCGCGTTAGCGTCGAGGTGAAGGCAGCGGAAAAGCGCCAGTTGCACTCTGCCAAACGCCGGCCGGCTGCCTCGGCTTCCCTCCGGCCCTGCTCGGTCAAGGGCGAGTCCAGCAATCCCGTGAACAGGCCGGATCGGTTGGCTACGCTCTGGCCATGCCGGACCAGCACGAGATGTCGCGTGACCGGGGCTTTGCAATCGTGAATCACCCTGTCTCCCGAGGCAGAGCACTTTCGTGCTGGTCGCATCGCCTCTGATGATGTCGGCATCCGACTTTAACGAACTTCGACCCTGCGATGGGTTGGACCGTCCATCCGGAGACGGCGGGTCATCCTAGGTCCGCTTATGAACGTCTTGCGACTGAAAGCAGCCAAGCTGCTTCCCACCCAACCCGGTCGTTGACCTCTGCCTCAACAGGCCGGGAGCGGACCTTCCGAGGGTCGGCAAGGGGCCGGGCGTGGGCCCAGGGAACGGGCTCCATCCGTCAGATTTCATCCACTAGAGATACCTGAGCCAGGCGATCTCGCGTCGGGATGCCTTGAAGCGCGAGAACCAAGCCGTCGGCCAGTAGAGGGGCACGACCAGGCCGACGTACCAGGCCAGCACCCAGCCATAGCTCGCAACGCCGAACACCGTGCCCTGCGTCGGGCCCCAGATGGCGACGGCGCCATGGTACAGGAGCCGCAGAATCGTGAGGTGGAGCAGGTAGAAGAACAACGGCGCTCCGCCGAACACCGCCAGGGCCGAGACGACCGGGGCGTCGCGCATCCGTTCAAGGGCAACCAGGAGCAGCGCCCCGATCCCGAGCGTCAGCAGCAGGAACAACAACGAGGGGGGATACTTCGTCAGCGAGACGAAGCTCAACGTGGTTCGAAGCGCGTCGCCCTCGACGACGAACCAGGGCTTGTCGCCGTAGCCGTTCGCCAGACGCAGGACCATGAAAGCGACGAGCATCCCGCAGCTAAGGGCCAGAAACCGGCGCTCGCGGGTTTGCGCCACTACGGTGGGCAGGAACCACGGGCCGATTGCGTAGCCGAGCACGATCACGCCGATCCACGGGAGCACCGGATAGGTCGTCTTGGCGACCAGCCCGAACGGCAACGCGATGACGTCGCGCTGGTGCAGCATCGCCCAGACCGCGAAGAACGGTTGGTCAGGCTGGAGGTGGATCGGGTCGAGGAGGTTGTGGCCGCAGACGACCAGCAGCCCCACCGTGAACAGGATCGGACGTGGCAAGCCGACCAGCACCGCGAGGACGATCATGCAGACGCCGATGCACCAGATGACCTGCAGCCAGAGCGTCGGGCTGGCCACGCCCCAGTACAGTTCCGACAGGTAGAGGACCTCAAGCGCCATCAGCACGAGCCCACGCTTCAGCAGGTAGGCCCGCGTCTCCGCCAGCGTGTGCCGGGTGCCGAACAGGTACGCAGCCACGCCGGTCAACGCGATGAAGATGGGTGCGCACAGGCTGACGAGGAGGCGGGCCAGGGCCACGGCCGGCAGGGCGGTTCGGGCGTCGACCGGGTCGGCCACGGGTACGTGCAGGAACCAGGTCTCGCGCAGGTGATCGAGAAGCATCAGCACCATCACCAGCCCGCGTAGGGCATCGATGGAGGCGATGCGGCCGGACAGGAGCGATAGACTGGTCGATGCCTCCGGCGGCTCCGGACGCTCGCCCATCAGAACCGTGCCGTCATGCTGACGGTGACCCGCCGCGGCTCACCGACGCCGACCCAGAAGGTGTTGTAGGAGCGCTCGTAGTAGGTCTCGTCGAAAATGTTGTCGACGTTGAGCCCGAAGCGCAGGTTCTCGTAGCGGTAGTAGGCCAGCGCGTCCGTCAGGACGTACCCCGGCAAGCGGAAGCTCTCGACGCCGCTGTCGCCGAGCCGGGAGCCGACCGCTCGGAACCCACCGCCGATCCCAAAACCCTTCCAGTCGCCGGCCTGAACCTCGTAGATCCCGAGCAGCGAGCCGCTATGACGTGGAATGTTGAGGAGCGGTGATCCGACCCTCAGCACCTCGTCGCGGGTGACCGCCGCGTCGATGAAGGCGTATCCGCCAATCACCCGGAACTCGGGCGTGACCTGCCCAACCAGGCTGACGTCGAAGCCCTGGCTGCGCACCGCCCCGGCGGCGATCTGGAAGAAGAAGTCTGCCGGGTCGGTGGTGAGTACGTTCTCCTTCTCGATGTGGAAGGCGGCGGCCGTCACGCTGAGGCCGTCGAACAGGTCGAGCTTGGCTCCGACCTCGTAGGCGAAGCCCGTCTCCGGAGCGAAGGGCCGGGAGGCGCTGTCGAAGCCGGTGTTGGGGCGGAACGAGGCGGCGACGTTGCCGTAGAGCGCCAGGAACGACAGCGGCTGGTAGACGAGCCCGGCACGCGGCGAGAACCCGGTGCGGTCCTGCTCGGTCCGCTCGTTCGCGACCTTGTCGCGGAAGGTCTGGTTGTAGAAGTCGGTGCGGTTGCCCAGCAGCAGCTTCCATTCCGGGCTGAGGGCGATCTGGTCCTGAAGGTAGACCGCTGTGTTGCCGACGTTCTCGCTGGCGCTGTAGCGGCGCGTGAACGGAGGCTTGGCCTGCCCGTAGACGGGGTTGAACAGGTCGATGGCGAAGGGGTCGAGGCGCGGGGTCGAGCGCAGGAGGTTCTCGGTGCTGTTGTAGCGCTCGTGCTCCAGGCCGAGCAGCAAGGTGTGGGCGATGGGCCCGGTCTCGAAGCGCCCGACGAGTTCGGCCTGGCCGATGGCAACGCCCCAAGTGAAGTCGTGCCGGCGGAACTCGCGCAGGAGCGTGCGCCCGTCGTCGAGGATCCCGGTCGCGCCGGTCTGCAGGCCGGTGAGGCTACCGGTGTTGAGGTGCGTGGCGACCCGCAAATGCCAGTCGGTGTTGAAGGCGTGCTCCAACCGCACCTGCAGCAGCGCGCTCTCAGACACGGAATCGTCGCCCGGCTCGCCGAAGAAGCGCGAGCGCGGGACGAGACCGAGGCGATTGTTCACCGCGACGGTGCCTCGGTCGAAGGTCTGGCGGTTGCGCAGGTACTGCACCTCGAAGGTGATCTTGGTGTCGGGCGTGACCTGCCAGCTCACCACGGGCGCCAAGAGCACCCGGTCGCCGTCGACGAAATCGCGAAAGCTGTCCTGGCGGGCGACCGCGCCGTTGAAGCGATAGAGGACGCTGCCGTCCTCGCTCAGCGCACCGCCCGCATCGACCGTGGTGCGGGCGGTGCCGAAGCTGCCGAACAGCGTGCCCATCTCGACGAAGGGTCGCGCTACGGGCTGCTTGGTCAGGATGTTGACCGTGCCCCCCGGATCGCTGCGGCCGTAGAGGGCTCCGGCCGGGCCCTTCAGGACCTCAATAGACTGGACGTTCTGGGTGTCGGGGGCGCCGTTGTAGCCGCGGGCGATGTTGAAGCCATTGAAGAAGATGTCCTGGGTCGCAAATCCCCGAACGGAGTAGAGGGCGAGGTTCTGAGCGCCAAAATCGTTCTGCTTTCCGACCCCGGGCACGTAGTCGAGCGCGCGCTCGACGCGGGTCGCGGCTGTGTCAATCAGGACTTCCCGGGGGATTACGTCGACCTGCTGCGGCAGGTCGAGGCGGGGCGTGATCGTCTTGGTGCCGCTGTAGAGCTCCGGCACCCGGTAGGTCGGCGTGGCGGT
Source organism: Methylobacterium cerastii (assembly GCF_022179125.1). Lineage (GTDB taxonomy): Bacteria > Pseudomonadota > Alphaproteobacteria > Rhizobiales > Beijerinckiaceae > Methylobacterium > Methylobacterium cerastii. The sequence goes on along the minus strand of NZ_BPQG01000052.1, from coordinate 119,537 downwards.
GAGGGTCCCCTCGACCGAGAGCGCATCGAGCACCACGGCGGTCTCGCTAGAGGGCGCCCCTTGCGCGGCGACGGCGGCGGGGATCGCGCAGGACAGGGCCAGCACGGACATCAGCGGGATGGACGGTGAACGGGACACGTTGATGGGCCTCGGGCGACGGCAGTGGCACGTCACCGCGAACGAGGCCGAACCACGCGCAACGCGCATGCTTCCGCACCCGCCGGGGCACCCCGCCCAGCGTGTCTCGCGTGTGACCACGACTGACGGCAGGTCTCCTGGCTCGCGGGTCACTGCCCTTCACCGTCTTCCCGAGCGAGGCCGCTCAGTGACGTCGGTGGCGAAGGGCTCGCCGCTTACAGTTGCGGGGGCAGCCGCGGCGTTGAGGCTACCCCCGCACCGCGTTCCCTTTTGATCCTCCGGGGAGGAACCGTCACGGCCGAGCTAACATGCCGACGCCCATGCCCGTCAACGGACCAAGTGCAATGCACGAGGGGTTATGCCCTGCCGGCAACACCTGGGAAGACGGATCGCGCACTCCGTCCGTCAGGTCAGGACCTCGACCTGCTGCGGCGGCAAGCTACGCCACCACGCGTCCGGGGATTGGAAAACCTCGTAGGTGAACCGGAGGACCTCATCCGGCTGGCGATGCGACGGGTCCACGCGACCGCGCTCCGCGTTGCGGGCCTTCAGGACCTCCCACGGCACGTCGAACACCTTCCACGCCACGGTGAGCCCGTGTCGGGCGACGATCCCGAGTTCGCGCTCGAACACGGGTCTGGTGAGATGTGTGTCCGCCATCACCACGCTGAAGCCGCTCGTCAGGGCGGCATCCAGGGCTGCTTCCTTGACCCGGTGCAGGAGGTCCCGGGCCGCATCGTCATGTGAGCCCTGCCTGAGTTCCCAGTAGACCTGCCGGTGCGGCGGCCAGAGGGTCTGCCGGAAGTCGTCGAGGGTGAGGTGAACCCAGCCGGCGAGAGGGTCGAAGCGGCGGGCGTAGGTCGTCTTCCCCGCGCCCGGGCAGCCGATCAGGCCGATCACCCTCTGCGGTGCCCCCGGACGATTCCTGCCGGGCACCGTCCGGGTCACGGTCAGGCCGTCGCCTCCGCATCCTCGTCGTCGCTCGCCGAGCCCTCGATGATCTCGCCCCGTAGGTAACGAGCCTGGGCCTCGGCGACCCGGCGTGCGCCCTGGGCGTGGCGGGTCGACACCGTGCCGCCGGGCGCCTCGGGCCCGCCGCGCTTGATGGCCACGAGTTCCGGATCACCCCAATGGTCGAGCATCGCCTGGAACGCTTCGTAGCGGCCGGCATCGAAGGCAATGCGGTCGCCCATCATGTCCTTGTAGGGGTGCGCCGGGTGCAGGCCTCCGCAGGGGACCCAGCCCGCCGGGATCGGCGTCGTGGCGGCATGGGTCCGACCGCTGCGCAGGAGCTTTGGCAGTACGTGCGTGTGCGGACCCTCGGGGCTGGTGCCGCCGGACCCGGGGATCGGGGCATAGACCTCGACGCGACCGACCCGCGCCAGGAACACCCGGTGCGGGCTCATGGCGACGAGGTGCGGCCCGATGGGGTTGGCGTGGTCGAACAACGGCATGCCGACGCCGGCCCGCAGCCGCTCGACGGCCTCCGGATCGCGCACCCGCACACAGGCATCCACGGCGAGCAGGCCGAGGCCGAGGTCAAACAGGATGCCGTCGCGATCCTCGACCCGGGCGGCGTTTCGGTCGGGCCCGAGCTCCGTCACCACGGTCCTGCGGTTCATCGCGCAGGTCGCCTCCGGCAAGCAAAGCGCGATGGCGTGGTTCCAGCCCGAGGCGACCGCTGTCTCGTAGGCGACGGGCCGCAGGTCGGAACTTGGCGTCAGGGCGATGGCCCCGCGCGCGGTCGCAAGTCCCAGGCGATCGTCGGGGAGGGCCAGGACAGGCTCGTCGGGATCGCGCATGAACTCGGCAATGGCACCGAAGCTGCCGAGGCTCCAGGCCGTGCCCGGATCGGCCAGTGCCTCGCGCAGGAGGGCTACGACAGCATCAGGGCTATTTGGGGAAGGCTGCATCGATCTCCTCCGTATAGGGCCCCGAACGGTTCCAGGGCAGGATGTAGGGGGTTCCGTCCGGTCCAGCCCCACGGCAAACTGTGACGCCGAAGACGTCCGAAAGTAGCCGGTCGGTCAACGCAACGTCCGGGTGTCCATCGGCGGCGACACGTCCCTCGCCCAGGACCACGATCCGGTCGCAGAACCGTGCGGCGAGGGTCAGATCGTGCAGGACGGCGACGACGCCGGTGCCGGCCAGGGCCGCGCTCCGCAACAGCGTCATGGCGTCGAGCTGGTGGGCAGGGTCGAGAGCGGTGATCGGTTCGTCGGCCAACAACCACTCCGCTTCGACGGCGAGCGCCCGCGCCAGCAGCACGCGCATCCGCTCGCCCGAGGACAGGGTCGGTTCGGTCCGCTCGGCGAAGCGCGCGACATCGGTCCGTGCCATCGCCCGGTTTATGGCGGCGTGATCGGCGCCATCGAGGCCACCGAACGCGCGTCGATGCGGTAGCCTGCCAAGGGCGACGAGGTCACGCACCTGCATTGGCCAACCGGACCCCGTGCCCTGGAACAGCACCGCGATACGTTTGGCGCGCGCGTCGCGGGAGATGCCCTTGAGTGGCATACCGTCGAGATTTACGCGGCCCTTGGTCTGGGCGACCAAGCCCGCGAGGGTGCGCAGGAGGGTGGTCTTGCCGGCACCGTTCGGGCCGACGAGGCCAACGAGGGCCCCGCGTTCCAGCGACAGGGTGACGTCCGACAGGATGGCACGGCCGCCGAGGCGGACATCGAGGGCTGCGGTCGCGAGGCTCATGCGCCGCGTCCTCGCTCACGCAGGAGGAGCACGAGCAGGAACGGTGCCCCGACGAGCGCAGTCACCACACCGAGCTTGAGTTCCGGGCGCGTCGCCAGGAGACGAACGCCCAAGTCCGCGGCAAGCACGAGGGCGGCCCCGGCGAGGCCACTCGGCCACAGGCTGGCACCAGGGCGTGCGCCGACCAACGGTCGCACGAGGTGGGGCACCACGAGGCCGACGAAGCCGATGGCGCCGCTGACGGCGACGCCGCTGCCCACGGCCAGCGCCGCGCCCGTCACGAGGCGCAGGCGGACCGAGACCAGATGGAAGCCGAGGCTCGCGGCCGTGTCCTCGCCCAGCGTCAGGGCATCGAGCGCGCGAGCCGTGGACAGCATCAGGCCCCAGCCGACCGCCATCAACGGCAGGCATAGCCAGACATGGTCCATGCTGCGGTCCGCGAGCGACCCCATCAGCCAGAACACGATCTCCAGGGCCGCGTAGGGATTGGGCGAGAGGTTGAGCGCCAGCGCCGTCATGGCGCCGGCGAGGCTCGACAGGGCGACACCGGCGAGGATCAATCCCAGCGTGGTGCCTCCCCTTGCGGCAACGAGGTTCAGGGCGAGCGCCGCCACCGCGGCGCCGGCGATCCCGCCGAGCGGGAGGGCGAGGCTGAGGGAGGCCGCGAACCCGCCGTAGAACACAACCACGGCCCCGAGGGCCGCAGCCGAGGAGATGCCGAGGATGCCGGGATCGGCGAGCGGGTTGCGCAGGTAGCCCTGCATCGCCGCCCCGGTCAGCCCGAGGCTGAAGCCGACGAGGCCCCCGAGGAGGGCACGGGGCAGGCGTAGCTCCCAGAGGACGAGGGCAGGCAGTGTCGCGCGTCCTGCGAGGAGGTCACCGGCCGCCGCCGTTACGTCGAATGGGGCGTACCCGACCGCGATGGACGCCAGCGTCAAAACGAGAACCAGCAGGCCAAGGAGCCCGACGATGCCGCGTGGTCCGACGACCGCGCGTTCGATCCGGGTAGGAGGTTGAATGGGTGCGTTCATGGCACTGCCCGTTCGCGTGCGGCGGCGGCGAGTAAGGCCACGACCTCGGCGACCTGCGGACCTGGACAGGTCCAGAGCCGGTTCGGAATCGAGACGGTACGCCCCTGCCGGCGCAGCGCGTCGAGGACGGGATGATGCAGCAGGGCATCGGCCAGCGACGGCGCGCCGGGCTCCCCCTCGTCGAGGACGATGAGGTCGGCGTCGGCCAAGGCCGCCGCTTCCAGCGGGACCTGGCCGAAGCGGTCGCGACCGAGTTCCGCCGCAACGTTGACGAGGCCGGCGGCGCGGATGATCGCATCGCCAAGGCTGCCGGGTGCCACCGTGAAGGCGTTCGGACGCATCACAAGGGCCCGCAAGGGTTTGGCCGCCGGCATCACCTCGGCCAGCCGAGCGTCGAGGTCCGCGACCATCGCCTCGCCGCGCGCCGGGTGCCCGAGGGCCGCGGCGACGGTCCGGATCTGGGCCCGCACCCCCTCGAAGTCGTTGGGTACGCCGAGTTCGAGAAGGGGGAAGCCGACGCGCTTGAGCAGGCCCACCGTGGTCCGCGTCGTGAAGGCACCGGCAACGACGAGGTCGGGCCGGAGGGCGACGATCTCCTCCGACAGGCCGCGTGTCACTGCGATGCCCGTCGCCTCCCGCGCGACGGTCGAGCCGCGTGGGTCATGGGCGAGGTAGGTCACGGCGGCGACCTGATCGCGGTCGGCAAGCCGAAGGACGAGCTCGTCCGCGCAGAGGTTCATCGAGACGACGTGCCGGGGTCCCCCGGATGCCGGGGCGGCCATCCCAGCGGCAATCGACCAGATTTGGCTGACCGCCAGCATCGCCGTTAGGACCGCGAAGCCGGACCGTCGTGCCATCGGCGGTCTCAAAACGCGGTCAGGCGGACGCCGCCGTACACGGCGAGGCCTGCCCCGAGGAAGCCGGTGGGGTTCTCGTAGCGGCGGTCGAATAGGTTATCGACCCGCCCAAACACGCTCACCGTCTCGCTGACGTCGTAGTTCACCGCGAAGTTGACCAGGGTAAAGCCCGGGTTCTTGAGCCGGGCCACCGAGAAGTCGCGGTTGCCGTCGACGAAGTGGCCGAGCACGATCACGGTCCCGCTGACGGTCAGGCCCGGGAGGGGGGTCCAAAAGGCTGTCGCGCTGCCCTTGTGGCGGGGCCGTCGCAGGAGCTCCTGGTTGGTGATCTCGTTCTTGGTCACCGTGTTGGTGTAGTCGACCCGGCCCGTAAGGGTATCGGAGAACCGGACAGCGACGAAGGCTTCCGCCCCGTACGATTCGGCCCGGCCGACGTTCTCGTTCGAGGTGAACGTCGCGTTCGAGGTGATGAGGTTCTTGAAGTCGTTGGCGTAGTAAGTCGCGCCGACGAGGACGCGGTCCCCCAGGGGCTGCTCGATGCCGGCGTCGTAGCCGAGGCTCTCCTCAGGCCTGAGGTTCGGGTTGGCGAAGAAGTTCGAGGCCGGGAAGCTCTGGAACAGCTGGCTCAGGGTCGGCGCCTTGAAGCCGGTGCCGACGCTACCTTTGATCCGGGTCTCGGTGAAGGGCAGAATGTAGCTCGGCGCGACGCGGAAAGTGGTGGCCGGCCCGAACGCGTCGTTCTCGTCGTGGCGGATGTTGGCCACGAACGCCGCCCGCTCGAAGGGCGTTAGCTGCACCTCCCCGTAGCCGGCCGTGTTGCCGTTCCTCGCCCGCAGGTTGCCGGCCCCGAACGGGCTCGGGTCGGTGGTCGACAGGCTCTCGTCGTCACGCTGCGCTCCGAACAGGATCAGATTGCCGGGCGAGAGCTGGTAGTCCCCGCGGTACTCGTAGCGCGTGCGCTCGCCCAGGCCCGTTGTCGCGTCCGGCGTGGCAAGGGGGTCTAGGGGGCCCTGCTGTCTGTTGAACAGGTTCGAGTAGTTGATGGCGAAGAGGTTGTGGAAGCCGGCGAACGGCGTCCATTCGGCCTCGTTGCGGGTGAAGACCTGCTGCACGTCGGCGGCACTCCGGAACGCCGCCGGGAAGGCCGGGAAGGTGCTGAAGTCGGTGCCGGTGAACAGGAGGCGGGAATTGATGAAGCGCGTCACCGAGTTGATGCGGAAGGTGTCGGTGAACTGGTAGCCGAACTTCGCCGAGACGGTCTCGTTGTCGTAAAAATTCGGATGGATCGCCCGGCCGAGCGGGACGAGGTTCGGCGGCGTCACCGGCGTCGCGGCCGCACGGAAGTGCTGGATCGAGACCGAATAGTCGAAGCCGTCCTCCGACCCGCTGATCCTGCCGCTTTGGTTGAAGGTACCGAACGAGCCGCCCTCGATCCGCGCGGTGGCCCTGGCCGGTCCCTCGCCACGCTTCGTCGTGAAGGAGACCGCGCCTCCAATGGCGTCGCTGCCATAGAGGCCGCTCTGGGGACCCCTGAGCACCTCGATGCGGGAGAGGTCGTCGGTCAGGAGTTGCCCGAAGTCGAAGGAGCCGTTCGGGTTCGACGGGTCGGTCGCGTCGATGCCGTCGATGAGCACCTTCACGTGGTTCGAGTTCGAGCCGCGAATGAACACCGAGGTCTGACCGCCCGGGCCGCCGGTCTGCACGACGTTGAGGCCCGGTACCTGCTGGAGGGCATCCGGGACGGTGCGGCGCTGCTGGGCCTCCAGGGTGGCGGCGGTGAGCACGGTGACGCTTGATCCGACCTGGTCGACGGGCGTCGGCACGCCGGTGGCGGAGACGGAAAGCTCGGAGAGCGTGACGGCCGCCTCGGCCCCGCGCGGGACATCGGCGAAGGGGGCGGCGGCCTGTTGCGCGAGCACGGGACCGGAAAGGGCGGCGCAGGCGAGCGCGAGCGTGCGCAAGCACGCGGTTCGGGAAGGAAAGGACACGGGACAAGCCTCGGGCGACGTCTGTGGCACGTCACCGCGAACGAGGCCTGGGCGCTTGCCTGCCGTTAGGGCAGCCGGGCGCCTCGACACCCATCAGGACACCCCGCCCGATGCGTTTCGCGTGTGACCACGACTGACGGCAGGTCTCCTGGCTCGCGGGTCACCGCCCTCTCATCGTCTTCCCAGGCCCGAAGACCCAGTGACGTGTTGATGATGGGCTCGCCGCTTACAGTTGCGGGGGCAGCCGCGGCTTCGGGAAGGCCCTTTCGGACCTCATCCTCACCGCGTTCCCTTTTGATCCTCCGGGGAGGAACCGTCGGACATACAGGACCTGAGGGAATGGCCCAGCGTCAATGTCGCTTCGGGGTTTTCCGCCCTGTGTGTTCATAACGTTACAAGTCGGGCCTCGGGGTCGATGGCATTCGGTTCGGACCGCGGCAGTCCCCAGCCCTTCACCAGGCCGTAGACCGCAGGGATTACCACGAGGGTCAGGACGGTCGACGAGACCATGCCGCCGATCATGGGGACCGCGATCCGCTGCATAACCTCAGAGCCCGATCCGGTGCTCCACAGGATCGGCAGGAGCCCGGCCATGATGGCGACCACCGTCATCATCTTCGGACGCACCCGCTCCACCGCGCCGATCATGATGGCCCTCCGCAGGTCGGCACGGGTGAGTGCCCGTCCGGCGCGGTCGCATCCGGCCCGGATCTCGGCCAGCGCATGATCGAGGTAGACCAGCATGATCACCCCGGTCTCGGCCGCGACGCCTGCCAGTGCTATGAAGCCGACGGCCACCGCCACCGACAGGTTGAAGCCCATCCACCACATCAGCCAGACCCCGCCGACGAGCGCGAACGGCAGCGACAGCATCACGATCAGGGTCTCGGTCAGTCGACGGAAGTTGAGGTACAGCAGCAGGAACACGATCAGCAGCGTCAGCGGCACCACGACCTTGAGCCGGGCCGTCGCCCGGTCGAGGTACTCGACCTGACCGCTCCACTGCACGAGGGTACCCTGCGGCAGGCTCACCTCTTTGGCGACCGCCGCCCGCGCCTCGGCGACGTAGCCCCCGAGGTCGCGACCGGCGACGTCGACGTAGATGAAGACCGCGAGTTGCCCGTTCTCGGTCCGGATCTGGGTCGGGCCACGGTTCAACTGAACCTTGGCGACCTCACCGAGCGGTACCGTGCCCCCACCCGGGATCGGCACCTGAACCTCGGAGGCGATGGAGCGCGGGTCGGAGCGGAAGGCGCGCGGGTAGCGTACGTTGACGGTGTAGCGCTCGCGGCCCTCGACGGTGTTGGTGACGCTCTCGCCGCCGAGCGCCATCCCGATCACGTCCTGCACGTCGCCGACGGTCAGCCCGTACCGGCCCAGCGCCTCGCGGTCGGGGGTGATGTCGAGGAAGTAGCCGCCCTGCACCCGTTCGGCGTAGGCGCTCGACGTGCCCGGCACCGCCTTCACCACCGCCTCGACCTGGCGGGCGACCTTCTCCATCTCGGAAAGGTCCGTCCCCAGCACCTTGATCCCGACCGGCGTACGGATGCCGGTCGAGAGCATGTCGATGCGGGCGCGGATCGGCTGGGTCCAGGCATTCGAGACCCCGGGGAACTGGAGCGCGGCGTCCATCTCGGCCTTCAGGCTCGCCGTCGTGACCCCGGGTCGCCACTCCGCCTTCGGCTTCAGGTTGACGATGGTCTCGAACATCTCGGACGGCGCCGGGTCGGTCGCGGTGTTGGCCCGACCGGCCTTGCCGTAGACCGAGGCGACCTCGGGGAACGACTTGATGATCCTGTCCTGGGTGGCGAGCAGGTCCCCGGCCTTGGTCACCGAGATGCCCGGCAGCGTGGTCGGCATGTACATCAAGGTGCCCTCGTCGAGGTCGGGCATGAACTCGGAGCCGAGCCGGCTCGCCGGCCATGCCGTCGCCGCCAGGACGACGAGGGCCAACAGGATGGTGAGCACCCGCGCCCGCAGGACGCCTGCGATGAGCGGTCGGTAGATCCAGATCAGGAGTCTGTTCACCGGATTGCGGTGCTCCGGAATGATCCGGCCCCGGACGAATAAAGCCATCAACGCCGGGACGAGTGTCAGGGACAGCACCGCCGCCGCGGCCATGGCGAAGGTCTTGGTGAAGGCCAGCGGACCGAACAGGCGGCCCTCCTGGCTCTCTAGCGTGAAGATCGGCAGGAAGCTCACGGTGATGATGAGGAGCGAGAAGAACAGCGACGGCCCGACCTCGCTTGCGGCCTCGATCAGGATCTCGACCCGGCGCTTGCCGGGGTCCGCCCGCTCCAGGTGCTTGTGGGCGTTCTCGATCATCACGATGGCGGCGTCGATCATGGCGCCCACCGCGATGGCGATGCCGCCCAGGCTCATGATGTTGGCCCCGAGCCCGAGGGCCTTCATGCCCGCGAACGCCATGAGGATGCCGACCGGCAGCATCAGGATCGCCACCAGCGCGCTGCGGACGTGGAGCAGGAACACGACGCAGACGAGGGCTACGATGACGCTTTCCTCGATCAGCGTGCCCTTGAGGGTCTCGATGGCCGCCTCGATGAGGTGCGAGCGGTCGTAGACCGGAAGGATCTCCGTGCCCTCGGGCAGGCTGGCGGCGACATCGGAAAGCCGGGCCTTCACGTTCTCGATGACGTTCAGGGCGTTGGCACCGAACCGTTGCAGGACGATCCCGCCGGCGACCTCGCCGTCGCCGTTCATCTCGGTGATCCCGCGGCGCTCGTCGGGACCGAGCTCGACCCGAGCCACGTCCTTCACCCGCAGGGGTGTGCCCGCCTCCGTCCTCAGGACGATGCTCTCGATGTCGGCGACGCTCTTGAGGTAGCCGCGGCCACGGACGACGAACTCGAACTCGGAGAGCTCGACGGTACGGCCGCCGACGTCGGCGTTGCTCGACCGGATCGCCTCCCGGAGCTTGGACAGGGTGATGCCCTGTGCCCGCAACCGGTTCGGATCGACGACCACGTTGTACTGCTTCACGAAGCCGCCGACGCCGGCGACCTCCGCCACGCCCTCGGCCCGCGACGCCCCGAAGCGGACGACCCAGTCCTGCAGCGACCGGAGCTCGGCCAGCGTGCGCTCCTTGGCGACCACGACGTACTGGTAGACCCAGCCGACCCCGGTCGCGTCGGGTCCCAGGGTCGGGGTGACGCCGGCCGGCAGGCGTTTGGCCACGGTGTTCAGGTATTCGAGCACCCGGCTCCGGGCCCAGTACGGGTCGGTGCCGTCCTCGAAGATGACGTAGACGAACGACACCCCGAAGAACGAGAAGCCGCGCACGACTTTCGACCGGGGCACCGTCAGCATCGCGGTGGTCAGGGGGTAGGTGACCTGGTCCTCGATGACCTGGGGCGCCTGCCCGGGGTACTCGGTGTAGACGATGGTCTGGACGTCCGAGAGGTCCGGGATCGCGTCGAGCGGCAGGGTCCTCAGGGCGTAGAGCCCGGCTCCCACCGCGAAGACGGTCCCGATCAGCACCAGCACCAGATTCCGGGCCGACCAGGCGATGAGGCGGGCGATCATGGCGCCTTCCCCTCGGCGGCGGCCTGCGGCCCGGGATCGGGCTTGGGTTCCGAGAGCCCCTGCAGCGCCGCCTTCAGGTTGCTCTCGGCATCGATGAGGAAGTTGGCCGAGGTCACCACGCGGTCGCCGGCGACGATGCCGTCGCGGATCTCGACGTAGCCGTCGCCGCGGGTGCCGAGCCTGACCGGCCGCGGTTCGAAGCGACCCTCTCCCCTGTCCAGCAGGACGATCTGCCTGGTGCCGGTGTCGATGACCGCGTCGTCGGGCACCGCCACCACCGGCCTGTCGCTGCCGGTGGCGATCGTCACGTCGGCGAACATCCCCGGGCGCAGGTCGCCGTTCGGGTTGGGCAGCTCGATGCGCAGGCGGGCGGTCCGGGTCCCCATGGCGAGGTGCGGGTAGATCCGGGTCACCGCGCCGGTGAAGACGCGGTCCGGGAACGTCCGGGCGCGCACGGTCGCCGTCTGGCCCTCCGCCACGGCAGCCAGGTCGCGTTCGGTGACGTCGGCCAGGACCCAGACCCTGGAATGGTCGACGAGCTTGAACAGGGTGTCGCCGGACTTGGCGCGCATGCCGTCCGAGACGTTGCGCTCGACCACGACCCCGTCGCGGGGCGCCGACCACGTGATGGTGGAGGGCACCTTCCTGGTGCGCTCGATCTCGTCGATGACCTCGGGTGGGATGCCGAGGTTCTCCAGGCGGCGCCGGGCGCCCTCGTAGCCGATGCCGGTGAGGTACTGCGCGGCGGCCGCGTTCATCTCCGGCGAGAATAGGCGCAGGAGTGGCTGACCCTTGCGGACGTGGTCGCCGGTGGTGACGGCCTCAACCTTCTCGATGAACGCGTCGGTGCGCATCGCGATGACCGAGATCCGGCGCTCGTCCTCCTCGATGGCGCCCGGCGCGCGCACAGGCATCGACAGGACGCGTCGCTCGACGACCGCCGTCCGGACCCCGGTGCGCTGGAGCTTGCCGGGCGAGATTTTTACGGTGCCGTCGTCGGTGTCCTCCCCCTCGTAGACGGGGAGGTAGTCCATCCCCATCGAGTCCTTCTTGCGGGTCGGCGAGGTGTCCGGCAGGCCCATCGGGTTGCGGTAGAACCGCACCTTGCGGGCGCTCGCGGGCATCGTGGCCTGACCCATGGCCATGTCGCCGTGCCCGGCGTCGGGCATCGCCTCCGCCTCGTCGGGTTCGTCGAAGCGCACGTCCTCGCTGGCGCGGACGGCGCGAAAGTCGCGACCGTCCGCCGTGCGCCTCAGCTCGGAGGCGTAGTCCGGCTTCCCGTCCGGGTCCTGATAGTAGACGACCGGTCCCGTCGCCTTCGCCGCGTCCGATGCCTGTATCGGGGAAGCCGGCCGGGGCGTGCCCGGCAGCCAATGGGCGAACCCGGTCCGCGCCTGCTGGACGAGCGCCGGCACGGGGCTGCCCTCATGCCCCGCGCCAAATCCCAAAACCCCCGCCGCCAGCGCGGCGAGGGTCCCGGCGGCCCATGCCGTCCGGCTCACTTGGTGGCCTTGAACACCAGCTTGTTCTCGACGGTGCCGGTCTCACCCTGGACCTTGGCCCCGAGCGAGAGGCGCCAGCCACCGGCCATCGTCAGCTTCGCCTTGAACCGGTAGAGGCCCGGCTCCGGCGACGGCAGCTGCTCGATCTTCGAGGTCATCTCCTCCATGCTGTCGGGCGCCATGTCGATGCGCTTGGCGAAGATGACGGCGTTCGGCACGGGCTTGGACGTGCGCTTGTCGACGAGGCGGACATCGAGGATGGCCTCCCCCTGCTTGGCCTCGTCCTTTACCAGTTGGAACTCGTAGTCCTTGGTGTCGGCCCGGGCCGCGGCGGTCAGGGCGAGGCCGAGCAGCGCAGCCGTCAGGGCGCGCGAAAACGATGTCTTGGACACGGTCGTTGATCTCCTGAAAATGATGTGACCCGGGCCTTCAGGCGCGCGGGATCGACCGGCGCAGGCGCCGGCGGCATCGAATTCAGGCTCGGGGAGGCTCGGTGGGCGGCCCTTGCGACAGGCTGTCGAAGGAGGCGGTGCCGCCCCAGGTCGGCCCCTCGACGCCGGCGACGCGGCCCGGAAGTCCGAGGGCCACCGGCAGCCCGGTGGCGACCTTCGCCAGGCAGAGCGCCATCAAGGGGCAGACCTTCGAGCAGTCGGGCAAGTCCGGCCGCTCCTTGGGACAGCACGGCATCTCGTCCATGGCCATCCCGGCCATGTCGTCCATGGCCTCGTCGGGCGCCGCCATGGCGTGCCCCTGAACGGCTATCGGCGCGCGCATGCCCGCGGCGGCCGCGGAAGCGGTCACCGGCGCAAGGGCGAGGCCGAGTACCGCCATAAGCGGGAGCAGGCGCCGAAGGGCGAGCCAGAAGGTCACGAACGGACGATGCCACATCGCGTGTCGGCGCGGAAGGGACAGGGACTACCTGACGAAAGCCCCACCCGCGGAGAGACCGAACCCGCGACGGGGAAGCCGAGGGACAGGCCCCCGATGACCCATCTCAGAGGCCACCCCGTGTCCTCCGATATTAGGTTGGCGAGCATGCACAGCAGGTAGAACGAGGCCCCCCAGGTCAGGATTTGGATCGAGCCAAGGGCAGGGATCACCACGAGACGGTGGCGATGCGGGATCACGGGTACGCTCCGCCGTATCATCGGGGCCGACCTAGACGGCCGGGACCGGCAACGCCGACGTTCGGCCGAGCCTGGGCATGACACGGACGTAGACGAGCTCGCTCACGAGCTCGACCAGCGTCTGGGTGACGATGACGGCCGGCAGCAGCGGGACGGCGCCGGGGACGGCGAAGGCCAGCGGCAGGACCACCAGGGAGTTGCGGGTGGCGGCGCTGAAGGCCAACGTCCGCACCGTGGGGGCGTCGAGGCGGAACGCGCGCCCGACCGCCCAGCCCATCAAGGGAGCCGCCACCGCGAAGGCGACGTAGACAGGAACCACCCGCAGGGCATCGTCGAGGGCGGGTCCGAGTTGGGGCAGGACGGACGCGATCACCACGAACAGGACCAGCGCCGTCGCCGGCACCGGCAGGAGCCCGAGGCCCGTAATCACCCGTTGCCCGGCCGGGCGGCGTCCGGCCCAGATCTGCACGGCCGCAGCAAGTCCGAGGGGAACCGCGATGAGCCAGACGAACGCGTGCACGAAGGGACCGACCTGGACGAACCTGGCGGCATCCTCGCCGAGGAAGACGTTCAGATAGATCGGCAGCAGCAGCATCTGCGCGATCAGCAGCGCCGGGGTGGAAGCCAGCAGCACCTTGGCGTCGGCCCGTCCGAGATGGGCGAAGGTCACGACGTAGTCGATGCACGGCGTGAGAAGGACCATGAGCACGCCCAGCCGCAGCATCGGATTGGCGGGCAGGAACTGGATCAGGCCAGCCACCAGGATCGGCAGCACCACGAAGTTCGTGACGAGGAGCGCCGCCAGGAAGCGGACCCGCGTGAAGGCCCGGCCGAGTTCCGGCAACGGCACCTGCAGGAAGGTGACGAACAGCATCAGCGCCAGGGCCGGATTGATCCCGACCTCCAGGGCCGTGGTGCCGGGCAGCGTCAGGGCGATCAGCGCCGCCGCGCCGATGGCCGCGAAGTAGATCGCGATCTGGTTGCCTTCGAGGGTGTCGCGCAGGCCCGTCATGCTTCCTCACAGGCGATCTTGGATGGCTGAGCGACCTGCTGGGGCCGACCGGTGCACCGGGCGAACAGGGCGATGGCTCGGTCGCAGACCTCGCAGTGTCCCTCGCAGCAATCGCGCATCAGGAAGGCCACCAGGTCGGACAGGGCGGTGAACACCGCGCTGTAGATGATCGACCGCCCCTCCCGGCGGCTGACCACGAGCCCGGCGTTCTCAAGGTGGCTGAGGTGGAACGAGATGCGTGGCGCCGAGGCGCCCGCGATGGCCTCGGTGATGGCCCCGGCCGCCATCCCGTCCGCGCCGGCAGTGACCAGCAGGCGGACGATGCGAAGACGGGTTTCCTGGGCGATGGCTCCGAAACCGTCGAGGGCTTGCTTCTCGTCCACGTCACTTAAACCGTTATGGAAACGTTTAAGCGTCATTAGGCTCGGAATGGGTCGAGGGCAAGAGCCGCCTAGCCAGTCCACGCTCGCCGACGAGACCGCTTCGTCCCCGGACGGAAGGCGATCGGTCTGATCGGGATCGGATGCCGCGAACGTCGGAGGCGGACGTCGACCTGTTAGGCCTCGGACCGGACGCGCCACAGGGCCAGGGCAAGCGCGACATTCGCCACAGCGAGGACGCACAGGAGGACGTAGGTCGTATCCGCGCCTGCGTGGGTTAGGACCACGGCTCCGATGGAGGGGGCGAGCGCCTGAGCCACCAGTCCCGGACGGGCGAGCCGGCCTACGAGCGGGGCGTAACGCTCGGGTCCGAACAGTGCCAGGGGCACCGTTCCCCGGGCAATCGAGTAGATCCCGTTGCCCGCCCCGTACAGGACTAACGCCAGCCCGACCACGGGCAGTCCTGCGGCAAGCATCGCAACCCCGATGGCGACCAGCACCATCGCCGCCGTCAGGGTCCAGAGCGGATGGTGCCGGCCCTTTCCGGCCATCTCGACGATGCGTGCCCCAACCTGGGCCGGTCCGATCAGGGCGCCGTAGGCCACGGCCGAGGTAAGAGCCACCCCACGGGCCTGAAGCAGGGTGATGAGGTGCACCGAGACCATGGCCATCACCGTGCCGCCCAGCGTGAGGACCCCCGCCATGAAGAGGAAGGCGCGCCGCTCCCGACCATCGAGCCGAATGACGGGGCTTGGGCCTACGGGTCGCGTGATCGGATGTGCGGGGGGCCGGGGGATCGCGATCAGGACGAGCGGCAGCGTGACCGAGAGGTGCAGTCCGGCATAGGCGAGACAGGTCCCGCGCCAGCCCACCTGTTCGATCAGGAAGGCCGAGAGGGGCCAGCAGACCGTGCTCGCGAAGCCGCCCCACAGGGTCAGCGTGGTGATGGCGGGCCTTGCTTCGGCCCCGTAGAGCCGACCGAGGGTGGCGAAGGCGGGGTCGTACAGTCCGGTGCCCATGCCGAGGCCGATCAGGAGCCAGCCTCCGAGATATGTCGGTAGGTTCGGCGCCAGACCGAGGATGGCAAGGCCGACGGCGAGGGCGACGGACGCGAAGGCCAGGACGGGGCGCCCGCCATGCTCGCCGATGTAGGTGCCGACCCGCGGCGAGGCCAAGCCCGCAACGAGGAGACCGAGGGACAGGCCGCCGATGACCCATCCCAAGGGCCACCCCGTGTCCGCCGACATCGGGGCGGCCAACACCGACAGCAGGTAGAACGACGAGCCCCAGGTCAGGATCTGAACCACGCCCAGGGCCGAGATCACGGGCCATCGGCGCGCCGGGGCCATCGGATCGCTACCGGGCGCCGAGCACGGGTAGCCAGAGGGCCAGCGCCGCCAGGGTGGCGAGCAGCACCGGCGGGGTGATGACCAGGCCGACCCGCATGTACTGGCCCCAGGTGATGTGCTGGCCCTTGGTGTCGAGGACGTGGAGCCAGAGCAGGGTGGCGAGGCTGCCGATGGGCGTGAACTTCGGGCCGAGGTCGCAGCCGATGACGTTGGCGTAGACCATCAGCTCGCGCATCAGGGGCGACAGGTCCGGGGCCTGCTGGATCGACAGCGCGCCCACCAGCACGCTCGGCATGTTGTTCATGACCGAGGACAGGATGGCTGCGGCGACCCCCGTGCCGATGGTGGCGACGAACGGTCCGTGGCCCGAAAGCCAGGCGAGGCCTTGGGCCAGGTAATCGGTCAGGCCGGCGTTCTTCAGGCCGTAGACGACGAGGTACATTCCGAGGCTGAACAGGACGATCTGCCAGGGGGCGCCCGCCAGCACCTTGCGGATCGGGATGACGCGGCTCCGGCTGGCCAGCGCCAGCAGCACCACGGCGCCGGCGCAGGTCACCACCGAGACCGGCACGCCGAACGGGGCTGTCACGAAGTAGGCGACCAGCAGCAGGCCGAGGAGCGGGAAGGCTGCCTTGAACACCAGCGGATCCTTGATCGCGTGGCGCGGCGGTTCGAGCTCGGTCACCGGGTACGTCGCCGGTAGGTCGCGCCGGAAGAACAGCCACAGGACCACCAGGGTCGTGGCGAGCGAGACGAGGTTCACCGGGACCATCACGGCGGCGTAGCGGCTGAAGGTGATGTCGAAGAAGTTCGCCGAGACGATGTTGACCAGGTTCGAGATCACCAGGGGCAGGCTGGTCGAGTCCGCGACGAACCCGCAGGCCACGATGAAGGCCAGGGCGGCCGCCGGCTTGAAGTCCAGCCGCAGCAGGATGGCCAGCACGATGGGTGTGAGCAGTAGGGCGGCGCCGTCGTTGGCGAACACTGCCGCGATGGCGGCGCCGAGTAGGATCACCAGCGGGAACAGCAGGCGCCCCCTGCCTCCGCCCCAGCGGGCGATGTGGAGCGCCGCCCAGTGGAAGAAGCCGGCTTCGTCGAGCAGCAGCGAGATGATGATCAGCGCCACGAAGGTGAAGGTGGCGTCCCAGACGATGTGCCAGACCACCGGGATGTCACCCGGGTGGATGACGCCGGTGGCCAGGGCCACCGCGGCCCCGATGAGGGCGCTCCACCCGATCCCGAACCCCTTGGGCTGCCAGATGACGAAGACGAGGGTGACGACGAAGATGGCGAGCGCGAGCATCCGGACCGTTTCTTATTCTTGGTGGCTGGGGATGGATCAGGCGGTGGCGACGCGGCGCCCGTGCTCGTCGACGACGCGTTCGCCGCCCTCCTTGACGAACTCGCCCTGCTGGGCCGGCAGGAGGTCGAGGACCGCCTCTGACGGGCGGCATAGCGAGACGCCTTTCGGGCTCACCACCAGCGGCCGGTTCAGCAGGATCGGGTGCTCGGCGATGGCATCGAGAAGCTGGTCATCCGTGAGGTTCGGGTCCGCGAGGCCGAGCTCGGCGTAGGGCGTCCCCTTCTCCCGAAGCAGGTCGCGCACGGTGATGCCGGCGCGCTCGGCGAGTTGCCGGACCAGGAACCGGTTCGGCGGGGTCTTCAGGTACTCGACGACGTGCGGCTCGATGCCGGCGTTGCGGATCAGTGCCAGGGTGTTGCGGGACGTGCCGCAATCCGGGTTGTGGTAGATGACGACGTCCATCAGGCGGTCTCCGTGCAGCAGGCGGATAGGGCGGCGACGGCCGGGGCGCAGACCTCGGGGCGGCCCTGGCAGCAATCGCGCATCAGGAACTGGATGAGCTCGGACAGGTCCGGGTAGGCGGCGCCGTAGATGATCGACCGGCCTTCCCGGCGCGAGGTGACGAGGCCGGCATGGCTGAGCTCCTTGAGGTGGAACGACAGGTTGGTGCCCGAGATGCCGACCGCCTCGGCCAGGATACCGGCCGCCATGCCGTCCGGCCCGGCGGTGACGAGTTGGCGCACGATGCGCAGGCGATGCTCCTGCCCCAGGGCCGCGAAGGCGGCGACGGCTTGCCGTTCGTCCATCATCATGTCAATATCTCAACCATCATTGAAACGTAGAGGATAGACGTTCCTTGGACAAGCCCCGACAGCCCTTCGCCGACGGCCTGCCGAACCTGAGCGAGGGACACTTCGTCGTCCCGACGAGCGCCGACCTGGAGGTGGCGACGCCGTTCGCCCACGCCCCGCGCTTCCTGATCATCTACGGGTCGCTCCGGGAGCGCTCGTTCAGCCGCTTCCTCGCCTACGAGGCCGCGCGCCTTCTGGAGGCGATGGGCGGCGACGTGCGGATCTACGACGCGCACGGGCTGCCCCTGCCCGACGACAGCACCGCCGACCACCCCAAGGTCCAGGAGCTCCGGAACCTCTCGATCTGGTCCGAGGGGCATGTCTGGGTCAGCCCCGAGCGGCACGGCGCCATGACCGGTGTCATCAAGAGCCAGATCGACTGGCTCCCCCTTTCGGAAGGGTCAGTGCGTCCGACGCAAGGGCGGACCCTGGCCGTGATGCAGGTCTCGGGTGGGTCGCAGTCGTTCAACGCGGTCAACGGCCTGCGCATCCTCGGGCGCTGGATGCGGATGATCACCATCCCGAACCAGTCATCCGTGCCGATGGCCTACAAGGAGTTCGACGACGCCGGCCGGATGAAGCCGGGACCGCTCTACGACCGGGTGGTCGACGTCTGCGAGGAACTGATGAAGTTCACGCTCCTTACCCGCGAGCGGTCCGACGACCTCGTCGACCGCTACTCGGAGCGGAAGGAGCGCGAGCCGGAGCGGCTCAAGGCCGTCGCCGTAGACATCGGCTTCGTCAGGCGCTGAACCACCGACCGACGGTGGCAGGTTCGGCGACGGCGTCGACCTGTTCGAGTTTTACGACAAGATTGGTTTTGTCGAAATCCCCAAGCCTGGGCTTGCCTGAAGTCCGACCCATCCATGGACGATCGCGGGGAAGGCCACCGGGCGGCACTCAGGCGTCGAACGACGGCGTGGCGACACGAGAAGCGATGCGTCCGGGGAATGCCGGCCAACCCTGTCGATCGAGACGACGTGATAAATTCCGGCCGCCCGCAAGGTGTCGTTGGTCGCCGGCGCGATCAGCCCGCGCTTGCCGGTCACGAGGGCGGCCGCCACCGCGCCGGCCTGGCCGCCGTTGGCGTCGGTGATCCGGCGGGTGAGCGCGTTTCGGGCGTCGTCCACCGCAGCCGCAAGGCGGAGCGACCACGGCACCGGCTCCGGCGGCGGCTTCACCGCGATCTTTCCCAACAAGGACCCGACCGCGCCGATGCCGCGGAAGTAGGCGTCGCGGGCGAAGTCGTAGCCGCCCGGCCGCGCCGCCTCCGGGGGCGGCAGCAGGCGGGCGGTGGCGGCGATGAAGTCGCCCGGGCGCAAGGGCGGCGCCTTCTTGAACGAGACGCGCACGCGGACCGGGCGCTCGGCCGCCGCCATCGTGCCGAGGCTCGCGACCCGGACCACGACGCGGGCGCCCTCCTCCCGCTCCTCCAGCGACTCGATCAGCCCTTCGAGCGGCGCGATCATCGTGCGGTTCAGCACGGGCGCGGCCACTCGCGACACCCGCAGGGCGCTCGCCGAGAACCCGAGGAGCGCTGCGGCAAGCCCGAGCGCAATCGCCAAAGCCACCGGCCGACCACCGAGGAACGGCAGGGTCGCGGCGCAGGCCGCCGTCGCAGCGAGGGGGGCCCAGAGCGCGGGCATCCCGTCGGTGGCGGTGAAGAACACAAGGATGCCGGCGCCGAAGGCGACCGCGAGCCAGGGGAACAGCCGGCGCTGCTCGGCCTCGATCACAAGGCCGCTGATGACCCAGCCGCGCAAAGCCGGCCCGAGCACGGCGGGCGCGAGGAAGCGCCCGAGAGCCGGTCCAGCGACGGCCCGTCCCGTCGATCGTACGATGTCCCGCGCCATGATCGGCACACCGGCCGGCGCGAGGCCGCTGCGCCGTCGCGGATTGTTAACGCATCCGCGCGGGCGTGCTAGAGCCGTCCGAACCGGGTTCCGGTGCAGGTCCCCAGCTTTGCGTGCGTCGTCGCGGACGCCGAACCGCCTTTCCCTTCGCCGCGGAGCGATCTAGACGCGCGCAACCGGATCGGTCGATCCGCGCCACGACCAGAGTGCTCCTCGCCCCTTCACCAGAAGATCCATCGTCCGATGTCGTCAGCCGTCGTCACGCGCTTCGCGCCCTCGCCCACGGGCTACCTCCATATCGGCGGTGCCCGCACTGCGCTGTTCAACTGGCTCTACGCCCGCCGGATGGGCGGCCGGATGCTGCTGCGGATCGAGGACACCGACCGCGAGCGATCGACGCAAGGGGCGATCGACGCCATCCTCGACGGGATGCGCTGGCTCGGGCTCGACTGGGACGGCGACGTGGTGTTCCAGTACGCCCGCGCCGAGCGCCACCGCGAGGTCGCCGAGAATCTGCTGGCCTCGGGCAACGCCTATCGCTGCTACGCGACGCAGGACGAGCTGACGCAGATGCGTGAGCAGGCGCGGGCCGCCGGCAAGCCGCTGCGCTACGACGGGCGCTGGCGCGACCGCGACCCGTCCGACGCGCCGGCGGGGGTGAAGCCGGTGATCCGGCTGCGCGCCCCGAGCGAGGGCGAGACGGTGGTGGACGACGCGGTGCAGGGCCGCGTCACCTGGGCCAACCGCGACCTCGACGACCTCGTACTGCTGCGCTCGGACGGCAACCCGACCTATATGCTCGCCGTCGTCGTCGACGACCACGACATGGGCGTGACCCAGGTGATCCGCGGCGACGACCACCTCACCAACGCGGCCCGCCAGAGCCAGATCTTTGCAGCGCTGGGCTGGGAGGTGCCGCGGATGGCGCACATCCCGCTGATCCACGGGGCCGACGGGGCCAAGCTGTCCAAGCGCCACGGCGCGCTCGGCGTCGACGCCTACCGCGACCTCGGCTACCTGCCGGCGGCGCTCCGCAACTACCTCGTCCGCCTCGGCTGGAGCCACGGCGACCAGGAGGTGTTCTCCACCGAGGAGATGGTGGCGGCCTTCGACCTCAAGGCGATCGGCCGCTCGCCGGCGCGGTTCGACTTCGCCAAGCTCGAGAACCTCAACGGCCTCTACATCCGCGGCGCAGCGGATGGGGACCTGGTCGACGCGATCGAGCGCATCCTGCCGAACGTCGGCCCGGAGCGCGGCCTCGTCGCCCCCCTCGCGCCGGACCTGCGCGAAAAGCTCGTCGCGGCGATGCCGGGGCTGAAGGAGCGGGCCAAGACCCTGATCGAGCTGCTCGACAGCGCCTACTACCTGACCGCCGCGCGTCCGCTGGTACCGGACGAGAAGGCCGCCGCCCTCCTCACCGACGAGGCCCGCGCACGCCTCGCCGCGATCCTGCCGGCGCTCGAGGCCCTGCCCGAGTGGAGCGCCGCCGCGACGGAAGCCGCGGTGCGGCTCTTCGCCGAGACCGAGGGGCTGAAGCTCGGGCAGGTGGCGCAGCCGCTGCGGGCGGCGCTCACCGGCCGCACCACCTCGCCGCCGCTGTTCGACGTGATGGCGGTCCTCGGCCGCGAGGAAAGCCTCGCCCGGCTCGCCGACCGGATCACGAAAAGCTGAGCGGTTTGCCGCATCGCACGCGCGGCCCGGTTTTCGCTTGGCGTCGGGGCGTGGTTGTCATCCGCGCCGTTGCTGGCGCCCGGCCGATCCGCTAACCGGTGGGCCTGTGAGCACCTGCAGCAAAATGCAGGTGACTTCGGGTCCAGGGCGGCGCGGAGCCGAGCCTTGGGCCGGCACCGATTCGTTGCCAGGAAAGGGTCCACGTTCCATGAGCGCAGCCAGCACCATCACCGTGGACGGCAAAGAGGTCTCTCTGCCGGTCAAGAGCGGTACGATCGGCCCCGACGTCGTCGACATCGGCAAGCTCTACGCGCAGACCGGCGCCTTCACCTTCGATCCCGGCTTCACCTCGACCGCCTCGTGCGAATCGAAGATCACCTACATCGACGGCGACGAGGGCGTGCTGCTCTATCGCGGCTACCCGATCGAGCAGCTCGCCGAGCAGGGGGACTTCCTCGAGACCTGTTACCTGATGCTGTTCGGCGAGCTGCCGACGCCGGGTCAGAAGGCCGACTTCGACTACCGCGTCACGCGCCACACCATGGTGCACGACCAGATGAACCGGTTCTTCACCGGCTTCCGCCGCGACGCGCACCCGATGGCGGTGATGGTCGCCTCCGTCGGCGCGCTCTCGGCCTTCTACCACGACTCGACCGACATCACGGACGAGAGCCAGCGCATGATCGCGTCGATGCGCATGATCGCCAAGATGCCTACGCTGGCGGCGATGGCCTACAAATACTCGATCGGCCAGCCGTTCGTGTATCCGAAGAACGATCTCGACTACACCTCGAATTTCCTGCGGATGTGCTACGCCGTCCCGTGCGAGGACTACCAGGTTAACCCGATCTTTTCGAAGGCCCTGGACAAGATCTTCATCCTGCACGCCGACCACGAGCAGAACGCCTCGACCTCGACGGTGCGGCTCGCGGGCTCGTCGGGCGCGAACCCGTTCGCCTGCATCGCGGCCGGCGTCGCCTGCCTGTGGGGGCCGGCGCATGGCGGCGCCAACGAGGCGGCCTTGAAGATGCTGATGGAGATCGGCACGCCGGACCGCGTCGATCAGTACGTCGCCAAGGCCAAGGACAAGAACGACCCGTTCCGCCTGATGGGCTTCGGCCACCGGGTGTACAAGAACTACGACCCGCGCGCGCGGATCATGCAGAAGACCACCCACGAGGTGCTGAAGGAACTCGGCAAGAACGACGATCCGCTGCTTGAGGTCGCGATGAAGCTCGAGGAGATCGCGCTCAAGGACGAGTACTTCATCGAGAAGAAGCTTTACCCGAACATCGACTTCTACTCGGGCATCACCCTGAAGGCGATGGGCTTCCCGACCGACATGTTCACGGTGCTGTTCGCGGTGGCGCGCACCGTCGGCTGGATCGCGCAATGGGCCGAGATGATCGAGGACCCCTCGCAGAAGATCGGCCGCCCGCGCCAGCTCTACGTCGGCCCGACCAAGCGCGACTACGTCGGCATCAACGAGCGCGGCTGACGGCTGGTCTACCCTCCCCCCTCTGCGGGGGAGGGATGAGACGCTCAGCCCTTGATCGCAGCCAGAACCACCCGCGCCGCGCTGCGGCTCGGCGCCTCGTCGCCGGGGAGCCGCATCAGGCCGTCGATGCGCTTCAGGGCCGCCACCTGGCGGTCGCGCGCGGTGCCGCCGGTGACGAGGGGGGCGAGCGCCGCCGCGAGGCGGTCCTCCGTGCATTCCGCCTGAACGAATTCCGGCATGGCGTTCTCCGACAGGATCAGGTTCGGCAGCACGATGGTCGGCACCTGGATCAGGCGCCGGGCCACCGCTTCCTCCACCCGCGAGACCTTGTAGGCCACCACCATAGGCACCCCCGCCAGCGCGAGTTCCAGCGTCACCGTGCCGGAGGCGGCGAGCGCGGCCCGCGCCTGGCGGAAGGCGGCGTACTTCGCGCCCTCGCCCGCGACGATGCGCACGGGCGCGTCCCAGGCGTTCGCCATGCGCTCGATCAGGGCGCAGTGCCGGGTGACCGCGGGCAGCACCGCCTCGATCGGGCCGACGTCCCGCGCCAGCCGCGCCAACGTCCGGCCGAAGACCGGCATCAGCCGCTCGATCTCGGAGCGGCGAGAGCCCGGCAGCACCACCACGCGCCACGGCACGGCCTCCCGCAGGGCGGCGTCCGACGCGTCCGGCCGCAGCTCCGAGAACCGCTCGATCAGGGGGTGGCCGACATAGGTGCAGGGCGGCCCGTTCAGCCGTAGGTGCGCCGCCGGCTCGAACGGCAGCAGCGCCAGCACGTGATCGACGAACCCTCGCATCGAGGCCGCCCGCCACGGCCGCCACGCCCACACGCTCGGCGAGACGTAGTCGACGATCGGGATCTCCGGGGCGCGCTTGCGCACGCGCGAGGCGACCGCGTGGGTGAAGCCGGGGCTGTCGATGATGACGAGCACGTCTGGGCGGTTGGCGACCACGTCGTCCACGGTCTGGCGGATGCGGCGCAGCAGCGTGCGTAGGCGCGCCAGCACCGGCAGGTAGCCCATCACCGCCACGTCATCGAGGGGGAAGAGCGAGGTCAGCCCCCGCGCCGTCATCGCCTCCCCGCCGACGCCGCCGAAGGTTACCGGGCCGGGCGCGGCCTCGCGCAGCGACGCCATCAGCTTGGCGCCGAGCTGGTCGCCGGAATCCTCGCCCGCCACGAGCCAGATCTTCATGGGCCGACTCCGATGCCGATCAGGAAGAGGCCGAGCCGGTCGGCCTCGGCGATCGTTTCCGGGCGGTCGATCAACAGGGTGCGGCCGGCCTCGACCGCGAGGCCGACGCAGCCGGCGGCGGCCGCGTTGCGGACGGTCCGCGGGCCGATCGCCGGCAAGTCGATGCGCAAGTCCTGGCCGTCCTTGGCGCACTTCACCAGGACGGTCGCAGGCAGCGACCGCATGCGGCCCCAGGGCAACAGATCCCAAGGCTTCCGTGCGAGCGCGCGGGCGCGGGCGAGCATGCGGTCGGTGCCCTCCGGCCCCTCGACCGCGAGCACCCGGTCGGCCGCCACCACCACCGCTTGGCCGACATCGAAGGACGAGAGCGCGGCCAGCACCGCCCGGCCGGTCGCGATGGAGGCCTCACCCGCCGCGTCCGGCCGGTGGCCGCCGATCGTGCCGGCGGGGCTCAGCAGGTCGGGAGCGACCTCGTGGACGCCGCAGACGGTGTGGCCGTTCTCCTCCAGCAGCGCGAGGGCGCCGCGCAGCAGCCGGTCGTCGCCGCCGTCGGCGAGGTTTCGGAGCGCGACCCGGTTGCGGAAGGCGGCGGCCGCGTTGAGGATCGCGGCGGGGCTCGGCCGCGCGACGCCGCCGGCCGGCACGACGGTGGCCGGCCCCCAGCCTTCGAGGATGCGCAGGGTCTCGCCGATGTCGAGGAGGTCGACCGTGGCGTCGGCCCGCGCGCGCAGGGCGTGGTCGGTGAAGCCGCGCAGCGCCAGCACCTTGAAGGCGCGGCCGGCACGATCGAGGGAGTGGGCGACCTGTTCCGGCAGGCGCCCGGCGCCTGCGACCAGCACCAGCCTCGCGTCCGGCCGTGCGGCCCGAGGAGCCGACATCGGCGGGCTCAGGCGCCGCCGACGGGAGCCGGCGCCTCGCGCGGCGTGCAGATCGAGCGCTTGCCGCCGGCGCGGATGAAATCGAGGATCTCGCGGACCGCCGGGTGGCTGTCGAACTCCGAAGCCACGTCTTCCACCCGCTCCATCAGCGTGCCCTCGGCCGCGAAGAGCGAACGGTAAGCGCGGCGCAGCGCATGGATGTCTTCGCGGGCGAAGCCCCGTCGCTGGAGGCCGACGATGTTGAGGCCCGAGAGCGAAGCGCGGTTGCCGAGCGCCATGCCGTAGGGGATGCAGTCGTTCTCCAGGGCCGACAGACCGCCGACGAAAGCATGCGCGCCGACGCGGGCGAACTGGATCACCGCGGCGCCGCCGCCGAGGATCGCGTAGTCGCCGACGCTGCAATGGCCGGCGAGCATGACGTTGTTCGAGAAGATCACGTCGCTGCCGACATGGCCGTCATGGCCCACATGGGCGTTGGCCAGGAAGGTGCAGCGGTCGCCGACCACGGTCTCCAGGCCGCCGCCCTCGGTGCCCGGATTCATGGTCACGCCCTCGCGGATCAGGCAATCGGAGCCGATCCGCAGCGTCGAGGCCTCGCCCTTGTACTTCAGGTCCTGCGGCGGGTGGCCGATCGAGGCGAAGGGATAGATCTTCGTCCGCGCGCCGATCCGGGTGTCGCCCGCCACCACCGCGTGGCTCACGAGCTCGCAATCGACGCCGAGCACCACCTGCGGGCCGACATGGCAGAACGGCCCGATGCGGCAGCCATCGCCGATCTCGGCGCCGTCCTCGACAATCGCGCTCGAATGGATCGCGGGCGCGCTCACGCGGTCACCAGCATGGCCCCGATGTCGGCCTCCGCCACGAGGACGCCGTCGACGCGGGCCTCTCCGTGGAACCACCACATCGTCTTGCGATTGTTGGTCTTCTTCATGTGGAAGCGGACCTGGTCGCCCGGCACCACCGGCTTGCGGAACTTGCACTTGTCGATGGTCATGAAGAACACTTGCTTGGTCTGCACGTTGCTCTCCATGATGTGCCGGCAGCAGATCGCGCCCGCCGTCTGGGCCATGCCCTCGATCAGCAGCACCCCGGGGAACACCGGCATGTTCGGGAAGTGCCCGGTGAATTGCGGCTCGTTGACGGTGACGTTCTTGATGCCGATGCAGCTCTCGTCGCCGTCGATCTCGATGATCCGGTCGATCATCAGGAACGGGTAGCGGTGCGGCAGCAGCTCAAGCACCTTCTGGATGTCGGCCGAGCCGAGTTCACGCGCCGTCTCACTCATCGATCTCTTCGATCCTCGCCTCGACGCCGCGCATCCGCGCCCGCCCGTCGTCACCGATCCCCGTCCTTTCGACCCAAACGGCGCCCGGATGCAAGCGCGGCCGACGCCGGATCTTGGACGATCAGGGCCTTGGACGATCGGGAGCTTGGACGATCAGCCCTTGTCGGCAGGCTCGTCGCGGCCGCTGCGCTCGGCGAGGCGGGCGAGCGTGGTCAGCTCGCGGAACCAGGCGCGGACGGGCTTGGCCGGCGTGCCACCCCAGCGGCTGCCGGGCGGCACGTCGCGGTTGACGTTGGAGGAGCCGGCGATCTGCGACCCGCGGCCGATGCGAAGGTGGCCGACGACCCCGACCTGCCCGCCGAGTACGACGTAGTCCTCCAGCGTCGTCGAGCCGGAGATGCCGACGCCCGAGACGATCACGCAGTGGCGGCCGATCACCACGTTATGGGCGATCTGCACGAGGTTATCGATCTTGGTACCCTCGCCGATCACCGTGTCGCGCGAGGCACCGCGGTCCACCGTCGTGTTGGCGCCGATCTCGACGTCGTCCTGCACGATCACCCGGCCGACCTGCGGCACCTTGAGGTGGGTCGCGCCCATGTGGAACCCGAAGCCGTCCTGGCCGATGCGGGCGCCGGGATGGAGGATGACGCGGTTGCCGATGAGCGCGTGGCTCAAGGTGACGCCGGCGCCGACGGCGCAATCCCGCCCGATCCGCACGTTGGGACCGATGCTGGCGCCGGGGCCGATCACCGTGCCCGCGCCGACCTCGGCCCCGGGGCCGACGACCGCGCCGGGATCGACCGTGACGCCGTCTTCCAGGCGCGCGTCGGGGTGGACGTGGGCGCCCGGCGCGACGCCACGGGCGCCGAACTGCGAGCCGGGGCGGAGTGCGTCCGGATGCAGACGGCCGAGGAGATCGGCGTAGACGCGGTAGGGATCGCGCATGACGAGCCCGGCAGTGCCGGCGGGGACGCGGGCGGCGAAGCGCGGGGCGACGAGGCAGATGCCGGCCCGGGTCGCGGCGAGCGCCTCGCCGTAGCGGGCGTTGTCCATGTAGGCGAGGTCGTGCGACCCCGCGGTTTCCAGGGGCGCGGCGGCGTCGACCCGATGCGCCGGATCGAAGCCCTCGGGCACGAGAAGGCCCGCCGCCTCGGCGACGTGGCCGAGGGTCAGACCGGGCTGTGGGATGAAGAAGACGGGATCAGGCATGCACGACAACGCGCCGCCCCGGGAAACCCGAGGCGGCGCGTGACCTTTTTTCCGAGATCAGAACCGCGAGCCGCCGGAGAAGCGGAACGCCTGCGTCTGGTCCGCGCCGATATGGCCGTACTTGCCGAGCGTCGGCACGAAGACCTTCACACCTTCGTCCTTGCTGAGGGCATAGGCGTAGTCGAAGCGGATCGGACCGAGCGGCGAGTTCCACAGGATCGAGGCGCCGACCGACGAGCGAATCGTGGTCTTGTCGCGGACGTTCACGCATTCCGGCTCGACGCCGATGCTGAAGGCGTTGAAGTTGCAGGCGCCGCCGGGCGCGGTGCCGTTGATGAAGTTGTCGCCGTTCACGTCGAAGTTCGTGCGGCCGTGATAGCCGAACAGCGTGCCGGCGTCGGCAAAGACCGCGCCCTTCAGGCCGAGATCACGCGGCACGTAGGGGAGCGGGAACTGGATCTCGAGGGTGCCGCCGACGTAGGTCGAGCCGCCGATGGCGTTGGAGCGGGCGTCGGTGGTGCCGACGTCGCGCGGTCCGATGCCGTTGGGGGCGAAGCCGCGGACGAGCGACGGCCCGAGGAAGAACTGGTCGGTGATGCGCAGCGGGTTGCTGTCGAGTGCCTCGATGTGACCGCCCTGGATGCGGACGAAGCCGACGACGTCCTCGTAGAGCTCCTTGTAGTACCGGGCGTCGCCGGTGACGCGGAAGAACTTCGAGTCGCCGCCGAGACCCGCAAGGTCGGGCTTCAGCTCGGCGTAGAGGCCGTTGCGCGGCGCGCCGATCACGTCGAGCGTCGAGTAGGCCAGCGTCAGGCCGGCGAGCGAGGTGAGTGTGTTTCCCTGCGAGCCCTTGATCGCGATCGACGCTTCACCGTTGTAGGCGCAGTTCGGGTAGGAGGCGAGGCCGACGCGGCTCCGGCCGGTCGCGGGATCGACCGTCCCACGCGCGTCGTTGGCGGTGTAGACGTCGGTGAGGCCCGGGATCGGGTTCGAGCAGTCGTTGTAGGGCTGCTTGATCGAGTTCGGGACCTTCAGCTCGGTGTTGTACAGCGAGTAGCGCAACGTGACGCCGAACTGCTCGGTCACCGGCAGGCCGATGCGGAGCTGGCCGCCGTAGACGGTGGTCTCGTAGCGCGAGTAGCGGGTCAGGTCGCTGTACTTGTAGAACGCGTCGAAGCCGGCGGCGAGGCGGTAGCCGAGGAAGTACGGCTCCGTGAACGAGAAGTCGACGCCGCGGGAATACTGACCGCCGGTTCCGGCGAGGCGGACGTACTGGCCGCGGCCGAGGAAGTTCGACTCGGAGACCGAGACCTCGCCGATGATGCCGTCCTGGGTGGAGTAGCCGCCGGCCACCGAGAACGAGCCCGTGGGCTGATCCTCGACGTCGATGTTGATCACGACGCGATCGGGCGAGGAGCCCGGCTCGTTCGAGAAGCGGACCTTCTTGAAGAAGCCCAGGCCGTTCAGGCGGCGCTCGGCCCGGTCGGTCAGCACGCGGTTGTAGGCGTCGCCCTCGGCGATATCGAGCTCGCGGCGGATGACGTAGTCGCGCGTGCGGGTGTTGCCGCGGATGTTGATGCGCTCGACGTAGACGCGCGGGCCGTCCTCGACGACGAAGCCGAGGGAGACCTGGTGGGTCGCGCGGTCGCGCTGGCCGGTCGGGCGGACCTGGGCGAAGGGGTAGCCGGCACGCGCCACGTCGTTGGTCAGGCCCGACAGGGTCTTCTCGACGTCCTCGGCGTTGTAGATGTCGCCGACCGCGGTGCGGACCTCGCCATCGAGGCGCGTCGTGTCGAGGCCCGGCAGGCGGGAATCCACCGCCACGGCGCCGACGGTGTACTGCTCGCCTTCCTCGACGGTGACCGTGATCACCCAGCCGTTGGCATCCGGACCCTCGACGTAGCGGGCGTCGGCGTTGACGATGCGGAAGTCGGCGTAGCCCTTGCGCAGGTAGTAGCGGCGGACGAGGTCGAGGTCGTTGGCGATGCGATCGGGATCGTAAACGTCGGAGGTCTTGATGAACGACAGGAAGTTCATCTCGGACGAGGAGACCAGCCCCTTCAAGGTCCGCTCGCTCACGGCGCTGTTGCCGACGAAGCTGATCGACACGATGCCGGTCTTGTCGCCCTCGTCGATCTGGTAGATCACGTCGACCGAGCCGTTCGGCAGATCGACGGTGCGGTAGGTGACCTTGGCGGTCCCGCGGCCGGCGCGGCGGTAGACTTCCTTGATCCGGGCCATGTCGGACTTGACCACGGCCTCGTTGAAGGCGCCGCGAGCTTTCGCCTCGACCTGACCTTCGAGGGTCGCCTTCTCGATCTTCTTGTTGCCCTCGAACACGACCCGGTTGATCAGGTTGTTCTCGCGGACCGTCACGACGGTGCGACCGCCGCTGGCGGCGACCTTCACGTCGGCGAACATGCCGCTCGCCAGCAGGTTGCGGCGGGCTTCCTCGGCGGAGCCTGATGCGGTGCCGGTGACGTAGGAACGGATGGTGTCGGCGTCGACGCGCCGGTTGCCCTGGACGACGATCTGCTGGGCCTGCGCGACCCCGGTCAGCGCAATGCCCGCCGCGGCGGCTAGGACGATGGTCCGCTTCACCGACTTACGCCGGTGCTTCCCCGTCATCGACATCATCTATTCGCCCGTCTGTCTTATTATCGGATCGGGTTCGCACCCGCCACGGGCGGCCGTTGACCGGCCGTCCCGTAATACCTGGTCCAAGCGTAGCTCTTACCGGGATTCCCGAGCCAAGCAAACGGCGCGGGAGGCCCCATGACCTGGATTTTGGAGGGCCGTGGCCTTCAGGCCACTTAACGGTGACGCGAAGTTCCCGTCCAATTCGTCGCAGGGTAAACGAACGGTAAATCCCTGCCGCATCACGACATTCCTGGCGCGAATGGGATCGCCGCAACGCCTTCGAAACCATTTGGAGGCGTCTCGGCGGGTGCGGTGCCGCGGCCCGATCGGGCGCCCGGCAAGGCTCCAGCGGGCCCAATCACGGCGGGAATGCGGCGCCCCGCGCCGGGCGCCCGCCGAAGGGCGCCGCGACGCTCAGGTCGCGCGCCAGGAGGCGCCGAGATTGAGGATGTCGTTCCAGGCCGCGAAGATCATCAGGACCAGCACGAGCGCGAGCCCAAGTCGGAAGCCGATCTCCTGCGCACGCTCGCTCAGGGGGCGGCCGCGCACCACCTCGAAGGCGTAGAACAGCAGGTGCCCGCCATCGAGCAGCGGCACCGGGAACAGGTTGAGCAGGCCGATCGAGACCGAGAGCAGCGCGATCAGCCCGATCAGCCCGCCGATGCCGCCGACCTTGGCGACCTCGCCGGAGACGCGGGCGATGCCGATCGGGCCGGAGAGCTGGTCGGCGGATTCGCGGCCGGTCACCAGCTTGCCGAGATAGGAGAAGGTCCGCTCCACCACGAACGCGGTCTCGTGGACGCCGAGCCCGAGGGAGGCGACGGGGCCGTAGGTGACGAGCTTCGCCTCGGAGGCTGCCGGCGAGCGGATGCCGAGGCGCCCGATCCGGTGGCGGCCGAACTTGGTGCTCTCCTCGTAGACGGCCGGGGTCGCGACGATCGGGACGTCGGCCCCGGCGCGCTCGACGACGAAGTTCAGCGGCGTCCCGGCGCTGCCGGTGACGATGCGGTACATCGCGTTGAAGTCGGCGACCGGCTCGCCGTCGATGCTCTTCACGAGGTCGCCGGGCTGGAAGCCGGCCTGCGCGGCGGCGCTGTTGGGGTCGATCGCCGAGACCCGGGCCGGCAGCTCCATGCGGCCGCCGAGCCAGATCGCGCCGGCGAACAGCAGGATCGCCAGGATGAAGTTTGCCACCGGCCCTGCGACGACGATCGCCGCGCGCTTGGCCACCGGCTGGGTCGGGAAGCTGGTCGCCCGCTCCTGCGGGGTCATCCGCGAGATCGCCTCGGGCGAGGGTACACTGGCGCCGTTGGCGTCGCCGTGGAACTTGACGTAGCCGCCGAGCGGGATGGCGCAGAGCTTCCAGCGGGTGCCATGCCGGTCGTTAAAGCCGACGAGCTCCGGCCCGAAGCCGATCGAGAAGGCGTGGACGCCGACGCCGCACCAGCGGCCGACGAGGAAGTGCCCCATCTCGTGGACGAAGACCACGACGGTCAGAACGAACAGGAACGGGATCACCGCACCGAAGAAGCCGGTGGCCGTGCCGCCCATCGCGGTCAGGAAATCCATGCGTCGATCCTCGGGCCGCGCGCGGGCCCAGCGTTCCGTCCTAGCAGATCGGTGCCGTGGTGATCCAACGCAAACCTGCGCGACCCGATCTCAAGCGTGGCACGAGCGCGCGCGCGCCGCGACGCCTGCGGGGCGCAGGCCGTGGTTTTCCCCGCAATCCCGTTCTTCGAACGCCGCTTGCGAACGCAGCCTGCGAACCCAGCTTTCGAACGCAGCCTGGACCGATGCGTCAGTGCGCGCCGCCGGCGACGGCCGCCGGCTTACGGATCAGGGGGGTGGCGAGCGCCATCGTCAGGAACAGGCCGGTGAGCACCAGGAACACGTCCTCGAAGCTCATCACCAGGCCCTGCATCCGCACGGTGTTGGTCATCGCCTTCAAGGCCATCTTCTCCGCGTCGCCCCCGGTCGCCTCGAACTGGCGCCGCATCGCGTCGAGGCGCTCCAGGGCCGCGCCGTTGGCCCAGGTGAAGCGCTCGTGCAGGCGGGCGAGGTGCAGGTCCCAGCGGTCGTTGAGCAGGGTGTTGATCAGCGCGAGCCCCACCGCGCCGCCAAGGTTGCGGGTGAGGTTGTAGAGACCCGACGCGTTCTTGATCCGGGCCGGCGGCAGGGTGCCGAGCGCGATGTTGTTGATCGGAATCATGCACAGCATCAGCGAGCAGCCGCGCAGCACCTGCGGCCACAGCAGCTCCCAGAAGTCCCAATCCTTGGTCAGGCCGGTGACGATCCAGGTCCCGGCGGCGAAGCCCGTGAACCCGATCGCCATGAGGATGCGCGGATCGACCTTGCCGGAGAAACGCCCGGCGATCGGTGCGGTGGCGAACATGCACAGGCCCGAGACGAACATCGTCTCGCCGATCTGCAGCGCCGAGTAGCCGCGGACCCGGGCGAGGTAGACCGGATAGAGGTAGGTCAGCCCATACAGGCCGATGCCGAGGACGAAGCTTGCGGCGCAGCCGGCGGCGAAGTTCCGGTCGGTGAAGGCGCGCAGGTCCACGATCGGTTGTTTCGCGGTGAAGACCCGCCAGAAGAAGCCGACCGCCGACACCACGCCGATCACGGTGCAGATCGCCACCGCGTCGTCCTGCAGCCAATCGTGGTTCGGTCCCTCTTCGAGAACGTATTCGAGGCAACCGAGGAAGCCGGCCATGCCGGCGAGCCCGTACCAGTCGAAGCTCTTGAACAGGTCGAGGTTCGGCTCGTCGAAGTCGACGAGGACGTAGGT
The DNA here is from genome assembly GCF_022179125.1 of Methylobacterium cerastii. GTDB lineage: Bacteria > Pseudomonadota > Alphaproteobacteria > Rhizobiales > Beijerinckiaceae > Methylobacterium > Methylobacterium cerastii. The sequence goes on along the minus strand of NZ_BPQG01000052.1, from coordinate 86,726 downwards.
CGAGACCGTGACGGCGATACCGGGCACCACGTTGATCAGGAACAGCCAGTGCCAGGAGCCGAGATCCGTCAGGTAGCCGCCCACCGTCGGGCCGATGGTCGGCGCCAGCGTCGCCACGAGGCCGATCATCGGCGAGACGATCGAGCGCTTGGACGGGGGGAAGATGGTGAAGGCGGAGGCGAACACCGTCGGGATCATGCCGCCCCCGATGAAGCCCTGCAGCGCGCGCCAGACGATCATCTCGTTGATCGACGAGGAGGTGGCGCACATCACGCTCATCAGCGTGAAGCCGCCGGCCGAGATCACGAACATCCACCGGGTCGAGAGCACCCGCGAAAGGGTGCCCGAGAGCGGGATCGAGATCACCTCGGCGATGAGATAGCTGGTCTGGACCCAGGGGATTTCGTCGCCCGAGGCCGAGAGGCCCGCCTGGATCTCGTTGAGCGAGGCCGAGACGATCTGGATGTCCAGGATCGCCATGAACATCCCAAACACCATGCACAGGAACGCCACCATCCGGCGGCGGTCGAGCGGCGGCTCGGCCGCCACCGCCGGCACGGCGGGGATCGGGCCGCGGCCGGGGCCGACGGCGGCGCTCGCGGCCATGGGCGTCAGTCCTGCTTGTGCGCGGTGCGAAGCAGCGGCGCGTCGGCGCCGTCGCGGGTGTCGATGCGGACCGTCACCGACAGGCCGGGCCGGAGCAGGCCTTCGGCGGCCATGTCGGCCGGCACCTTCACCCGAACCGGCAGGCGCTGGACGATCTTGGTGAAGTTGCCCGTGGCGTTGTCGGGCGGCAACAGGCTGAAGACCGAACCGGAGGCGGGCGAGAGCGACTCGACCTCACCCTCGATCTCGCGGCCGGGATAGGCGTCGACCTTGACCTGGACGCGCTGCCCCGGGCGGACGCGCACGAGCTGCGTCTCCTTGAAGTTCGCATCGATGCGTACGCTTTTCAGCGGCACCAGAGCGGCGACGCGAGAGCCCGGCGCGACGTAGGCGCCAGCCTCGACAGCCTTGTTGCCGACGACGCCGTCGAACGGAGCCCGGATCGTCGAGAAGGCCACGTCGCGCTTGGCGCGATCGACGGCGGTGCGCAGTTCGGCGGCCAGGCTCTCGGCCTCGCGCTGCTGGGCATGCAGCACCTCGACGTTGGCCTTCGCCGCGATCAGCCCAGCCTCTGCGCCCTTCACCGCGGCGTCGGTCCGGTCGCGGTCGGCCTTGGCCTGGTCGAGGCGGGATTTGGCGACGTAGTCGGATTGCATCTGCGTCGCGCGGTTGTAGTCGGCGAGCGCGCGCACCGCGTCGGCCTTGGTGGCGTCGATCTGTGCGGCCATCTGCGCGACCTGCGCCTGGGCTGCGTCGGCCTGCCGGCCGATCCGCACGATCGTGCTTTCCTGGGTCGCGAGCTTGTCCTGCGCCGCCTGCTGCGCGAGCCGATAGTCGCCGTCGTCGAGCCGGGCGATCACGTCGCCCTTCTTCACCGACTGGCCGTTCACCACCGGCACCGCTTCGAGGTAACCGGACACCTTGGCCGCGAGCACCGAGATGTCGGCCTGCACGTAGGCGTCGTCCGTGGACACGAAGAACCGCCCGACCGTCCAGTACTGCCAGCCCTGGTAGCCGCCCCCAGCGAGGACCGCACAGAGCAGGCCGGCCAAGACCAGCTTCTTGCGCGAGCGCGTCTTTGCTGCCGGCGGCTCGGCGACCTTCGGGGCGGCGGGCGGCGGCTCAACCGCCTTCTGGGCAGCACGCGGCGCCTCGGCGCGGTCGTCCCGCACGGCGTCTGTCGTCTCGATCGCATCGATCCGGTCGCCATCCTCGCGCAACGACATGCCCGAAATCCCAGTCTCGTAACTTGCTGACCGAACCGTTCGGTCATCGGCGCTAAAAGTTTGACGTCTGCCGATCCAACGCGGTAAATACCATTGACCGAACGGTTCGGTCAATCAGGATCGGCAAGATGCCCGCGACCTCCGCCACGCTGGAACGAGATGCCGCGACGCCGGAAAGCGACAAGCGCCGCCAGATCCTCGACGGCGCGCGCCAGGTCTTCATGGGTGCGGGCTTCGACGGGGCGAGCATGGGCGAGATCGCCCGCACGGCTGGGGTCTCGAAAGGCACGCTCTACGTCTACTTCGACAGCAAGGAGGCGTTGTTCGAGGCGCTGACCCTGGAGGAGAAGCGCGGCCTCGCCGAGGCGCTGTTCAGGCTCGACGCCGACGACCCCGACGTCGCCGCCGTGCTGACGCGGCTCGGCACCACCTACCTCATCGAGATGGTCCGCCCCGAGCACGTGGCGGTGATCCGCATGGTGATCGGGGCGTGCGAGAAGTTTCCGCGCTTCGGCCAAGCCTTCTTCGAGGCCGGCCCGGCGATGGGCGTGGCGCGGCTCACCGCCTACCTCGACGCGCAGGTCACGGCCGGGCGCCTGAAGGCTGACGACACGAACCTCGCCGCCAAGCACTTCCTCCACCTCTGCCAGGCCGGCCTGCTGACGCGGTTGCTGTTCAATGCCGGCGATCCGGTGACGCGGGACGAGATCGACTATCGCATCCGGGAAGCCGTGCGGGTGTTCTTCGCGGGGTACGGCCCGGAGCGGTGACGAGCCGCGTTTGGGTATGATCGGCGTCGATGCTTACCGCATCCGCTCCATCATTCCGGGGCTGCGAAGCAGAACCCGGAATCCAGAACCCTAGGTCGTGATCGAGATGGCACCGTCGGCGGCTCTGGATTCCGGGCTCGCCTGCGGCGCCGCGGAATGACGGCGGAGACGGCTTACCCCGCCGCGCGCAACCGCGGCAGCGCCGCCGTGCTCCAGGCCCGGACTTCGGCATCGATGGCCAGGGCCTCCTCGACGCCGTCCGGCGCCGTGCGGTGGAGGCCTGAGAAATGCGCGATGGCGCGCTCGACGAGGTCGGCGATGCCGTAGAACGGGATCGCGCCGGCGATGAAGACCGCCACCGCGATCTCGTTGGCCGCGTTCATCACGGTCGGCGCGGCGCCGCCCTCGGCGAGCGCCGCGCGGGCTAGCGCCAGGCAGGGGAAGCGCGCTTCGTCGGCCGCCTCGAAGGTGAGGCTGCCGAGGGCCACGAGGTCGAGGGGCCGGCCGCGGGCGATGGTCAGGCGGTCACCGAGGCCCAGGCAGTGCGAGATCGGAACCCGCATGTCGGGCAGCGCCAGCTCGGCGGTGACGGCGCCGTCGAGCCAGTAGATCATGCCGTGGATCACCGATTGCGGATGCACCACCACGTCGAGGCGGTCCGGCTCGATGCCGAACAGGTGGTGCGCCTCGATCAACTCCAGCCCCTTGTTCATCAGGGAGGCGGAATCGATGTTGATCTTCATGCCCATCGACCAGGTCGGGTGGGCGGCGGCCTCGGCCGGCGAGGCGGCCGCGATGCGTTCGCGTGTCCAGGTCCGGAAGGGGCCGCCGGACGCGGTGATCATCATGGTGCGCACGTCCGCGAGCGGCCGCCCGGCCATCGCCTGGCTGAGCGCGTCGTGCTCGGAATCCATCGGCAGGATCGTCGCGCCGTAGCGCTTGGCGTCGCGCATGAAGGCGTCCCCGGCGCAGACCAGGCTCTCCTTGTTGGCGAGCGCGACCCGTCGCCCGAGGCGGAGCGCCGCGTGGGTCGGCTTCAGCCCGGCCGCGCCGCTGATCGCGGCGACGACGATGTCGGCGTCCTGCGCCACCGCGTCGAGGACCGCCGCCTCGCCCGCCCCGCTCGGGATGCCGGAGCCCGACAACGCCTCGGCGAGCGCCGGCCCGCCGGCCGGGTCGGCCAAGGCGGCGAAGCGCGCCCCGGTCTCGCGCGCGACCTTGGCCAGGGCGGCGGCGTCGCAGCCGCCGACGACGGCGCCGACCCGGAAGCGGTCCGGGTGCTGGGCCACCAAGTCGGTGGTCGAGCGGCCGATCGAGCCCGTGGCGCCCAGGATGGTGACGGTGTGGGTCACGGCGTAAAACTCCGTCAGGCCGCGAGGCGGCGCAGGATCAGGTAGAGGCCGGCCAGCAGCGCGACGGCAAAGAACCCGTCGAGCCGGTCCATCACCCCGCCATGGCCGGGGATCGACGCGCCGGAATCCTTCACGCCGTAACGGCGCTTCAGGCCCGATTCGACGAGGTCGCCGCCCTGGCTCAGGACGGAGGCGACGGCGCTGGCGAGCCCGACCCAGACCAGCGAGGTCGCGGCGAGCGGGCTCCAGCCCTGTGCCCGGGCGAGCATGACGACGCCGATCCCGGCGGCGACCGCCCCGGCGAGGCCGCCGAGCGCGCCGGACCAAGTCTTCTTCGGCGACACCCGCGGCATCAGCTTCGGGCCGCCGAGCGTCCGGCCGGTGAAGTAGGCGACGACGTCGGTCGACCAGACCACGGCGAACATCCAGGCCGGCCCGAGGATGCCGATCGTCGGCGCATCGCGCAGGGCCACCGGCACCAGGGCGATCACGGCGCCGCCGGACAGCGCACCGAGCGCCCGCAGGCGTCCAGCATTCCCCTGCGCCAGGACGAGGCAGAGCACGGCGCCGAGCACCAGGATGGCCGCCACTGCGTAGCGCGGCGCGGCGCCCTCGAAGCATGCGGCTGTCAGGATCAGCGTGCCGGCGACGACGGCGAGGAGCGCGCGGCGCGGCACCGTACGGCTCATGCCGATCCACTCGGCGGCCCCGACGATGCCGGCCACGAGCCAGATCGCGGCGAACGCCCAGCCGCCGAGCACCAGGGCGGCCACGACGATCGCCGCCAGCACCAGCCCCGAGACGACGCGAAGGCCGAACTCACGGTTCGCGAAAGGGTTCTTCCGGGCGCCAGCGGTGGCGTCGGGGACGGCCATCAGCGGATCTCCGGCCCTCGAAACCGCACGAGGGCAAGATGCGCAAAATGCTTCTCGTCCACGCCGCCCAACTCCGTCACATCGTCGTTTCGGACGCGATCGATCCCGGCGCCACACATCTCGGAAGCAGTCACGGGTTCGTTCTCCACTTGGGAGATTGAGCCGCAAGCCGCCTCACACCTGCATGATTTCCTTTTCCTTGGACGCCAGCACCCCGTCGACCTCGCCGATGTACTGGTCGGTGACCTTCTGCACTTCGGTGGCCTGGCGCTTCTCGTCGTCCTCGGAGATGGCGCTGTCCTTGAGCAGCTTCTTGAGGTGGTCGAGCCCGTCGCGGCGCACGTGGCGGACCGCGACGCGGGCCTCCTCGGTGTACTTGTGCGCGACCTTGACCATTTCCTTGCGGCGTTGCTCGTTCATCTCGGGGATGCGCAGGCGAATGGTCTGGCCTTCCGTCTGCGGGTTGAGGCCGAGGTCGGATTCGCGGATCGCCTTCTCCACCGCCGTGACCATGCCGCGGTCCCAGACCGAGATCGAGAGCAGGCGCGGCTCGGGCACGCTGACGGTGGCGACCTGCGCCATCGGCATCGAGGCGCCGTAGGCGTCGACCTGGATCGGGTCGAGGATGCTGGGGGTCGCGCGGCCGGTGCGCAGCGATCCGAGGTCCTTGGAGAGCGATGCGACGGCGCCCTGCATGCGGCGCTTGATGTCGGACAGGTCGAAAGGGGTTGGTGTAGCCATGCGGGCGGTATTCCGACGCGAAGATCAGGAGTGAGATGGGCCTTGGGGCCGTTCGGGCGTTTCCATGGACCAAAATCCGACTCGCCGCAAATGGCGTCCGTCCGGATCGGGACCGCGATCGGAGCCTCTCGGCTCGGCAGCGGGCGCGGGTTCTCAAGCGCCCCGGCGGGCCGGGTCTTTCGGCACGATCGGCCCAGCCCCGGACTTCTGGACGAAATGGCCGCCGTCGAGATGCGCGAAGGCACGCAGGAGTTTGATGGCGCTCTGGACCGGCATCGCGCTCGGGTCGAGCTTCGGGGTCGCGCCGTAATCCATGTAGATCGCGTCGAGGGCGTCGGAATGGCCGGCGAAGCCCACCATCCAACCCTCGAAGTCGCGCTGCTCGATGGGACGGCTCGACATGAGCACCATGCCGCTGTGGCGGTTGTCTGCGGCGAGCTTCCAAAGCTGTTCCGAGATCGCCGCCCTCTCCCCCTCCATCGCCTGAAGGAAGAAGTGATCGTTGAAGACCAGGGCCCCGGTCAGCCCGGACACGCGATCGTAGCGGTTGCAGGCAGTCAGGATGTCCTTGACCATCTCGCGCATGGAGCCACCGGCCAGCCTGATCTGATTTCGACTGAAAAACACGATTTGCGAAAGCGGCATTCGACGGGTCCGTCGTTTCCGCGCAAAGCTTATCCCGCGCGACGCGCCGGAATTAAAACCCTTCAATCCTCACCAAACCGTCACGACGAACTTCGCCCGCTGGTTGTTTTTCGCGGGCGTGCCCGAGCCGACCCGCGGGTGCCGTCTCAAGGCACGACCAGGGTGGAGGGCGCCTGCCCCGTCAGGATCGCGGTGATCGAGGACGGCGGGTGCACCGAGCCGACGACGATCGACAGCCGGCTCTCGCGGGCGAGGGCGAAGGCCGCCGTATCCATTATCTTGAGGTCACGACTGATCGCCTCGTCGTGGGTGATGCGGTCGTAGCGGGTCGCGTCGGGGTGGGTCTTGGGGTCGGCCGAGTAGACGCCGTCCACCTGCGTCGCCTTCAGAACCGCGTCGCAGCGCAGTTCCGCGGCACGGAGCACGGCGGCCGTATCGGTGGTGAAGAACGGGTTGCCGGTGCCGCCGGCGAGCACCACCACCTGGCCCTTGTCGAGGTGGTGCAGGGCGGGCTGGCGCGCGTAGGTCTCGCAGATCGTCGGCATCGACACCGCCGACATCGTGCGGGCGGGCACGCCGGCCGCGTTCAGCGCGGTCTCAAGCGCCAGCGAGTTCATCACCGTCGCCATCATGCCGAGCGAATCGCCGGTGGCTCGATCGATGAAGCCGGCCTGGGAGATCCGCGCGCCGCGGATCATGTTTCCGCCGCCAACCACCAGCGCGACCTCGATCCCGGCCTCGATGGCGCGGGCGATGTCCTCGGCGAGCCCCGCCAGCGTCGGCGGATGGAGCCAGTACCCGTCCGGGGCGGCCAGCGCCTCGCCGGAGAGTTTGACCAGCACGCGGCGAAACGGCGTCGTCTCCGGCATCGTCCACCTCATAGGGTCCGGCGACACGGCCGCACCTGATCCAGAACCGAGGGGCTTCTACGTCACCCCGCCCCGGACCGTCGAGGGCTCGGAGACCCGGTCGGCGAACCGCTTCCGAAAAATCGGCGGCCGACCACGAGGATGAACTTGCCAGAAGTACGGAAATTCCGCACTCATCATCGGATGAACGAGCCGTTCGATCCCGGCAAGGACGCGATCAACCGCGAGCGGCACGGCCTGTCGCTCGCATTCGGCGACAGGATCATGCCGGACGAAGCCCACCTGATCATTCCCTCTGTCCGCCCGCAGGACGGGGAGGAACGCTTCAAGGCCGTCGGGTCGGTTGAGGGCAAACTACATACGGTCGTGTTCACCTGGCGGAACGGGCGACCGCGGTTCATCTCGGTCAGAAGGAGCAACGCCGGTGAAGGACGAGCCTGCCATTCTGGCCTCTGAGACCAGAGACCCGGAGGATTTCGACGTCTCGGCCACGGCTTTGGATCGGGCGCAGAAGGCTCGGCTGATCCGTATGGCGCGCACGAGCCTCGGTTTATCGCAAGGCAAGTTCGCTCTGCGCTTTCGGGTGTCGCTCGGAACCTTGCGCGATTGGGAGCAGGCGCGGACCACGGCACCCGATTTCGCGGTCGCCTACGTCCGCGTCATCGCCCTGCATCCGGACATGGTCGCCGCCGCCATCGCCTGAGGCGAACGCCGGCAGCCACGCCGTTCGACGGTACAACGCAAAAAGCCCCGGCCTTGCGGCCGGGGCTTCCCGAAACGATCGTGCTGCGGCTCAGCGCGACATGGCGGCGACTTCGCTCGCGAAGTCGGGGCCCTCTTCCTTCTCGATGCCGTCGCCGAGCGCGTAGCGCACGAAACCGGTGAGCGCGACCGGGGCGCCGGCCTTGCCGGCGGCCTCCTTGATCACCTGGCTGATCGTCTTCGAGCCGTCGTGCACGAAGGGCTGCTCCAGGAGAGTGACCTCCTTGTAGTAGCTCTTGAGGCCGCTCTCCACGATCTTGGCCATCACGTGGTCGGGCTTGCCGGCGTTCTTCTCGCGCAGGATGTTCGACTCGCGCTCCAGCGTGGCGTCGTCGACGCCGGAGGCGTCGAGCGCAACCGGGTTGGTGGCGGCGACGTGCATGGCGATCTGGCGGCCCAGCGTCGAGAGGTACTCGACGTCCCCCTCGGACTCGAGCGCGACCAGCACGCCGATCTTGCCGAGGCCCTCGGAGATCTGGCCGTGGACGTAGCTCGCGATCACGCCCTTGCTCACGTCGAGCTTGGCGACGCGGCGCAGGTTCATGTTCTCGCCGATGGTGGCGATGAGGTTCTGCAGCTTCTCCGAGACGGTCTCGCTGCCGCCGGGGAAGTGGGCGGCCTGCAAGCTGTCGAGGGTGCCGTCGGAGTCGAGCGCCATCTTGGCGGCCTCGCGGGCGAAGGCCTGGAAGGCGTCGTTGCGGGCGACGAAGTCGGTCTCGGAGTTGACCTCGACGATCGCGGCGTGGTGGCCGGCGGACTCGACGGCGACGAGACCTTCCGCGGCGACGCGGCCGGCCTTCTTGGCGGCCTTGGCGAGACCCTTGGTGCGCAGCCAGTCGACGGCGGCCTCGAGGTCGCCCTGCGTCTCGTTGAGCGCGCCCTTGCAGTCCATCATGCCCGCGCCGGTCTTCTCGCGGAGTTCCTTCACCATCGCGGCGGTGATGTTGGCCATGGCCGGTCCTTTCGTATCGTTCAGATGAGAGGAGCCCGACGTTCAGGGGTGAACGCCGGGCCCGAATGTGATGGTGCGGATCACGGCGCCCCGGACGGGGCCGCCGCGATCCAGCGGGCGATCAGGCGGCGGCCTGGGCCTCGACGAAGCCGCGAGCCTGGGCGACCCAGCCGTCACGGCTGAAGCGGTCGTTGAGCTTCAGGTCAGCGTCGACCTTGGCGACGTCCTCGGGGCTCATCGCCGCGATCTGCCAGTAATGGTAGATGCCGCCTTCGTTGAGCTTCTGCACGATCTGCGGGCCGGCACCGTGGAGCTTGGACAGGTCGTCCGGCGCGCCGCGGGGGGCGGCGAGCAGCTCGAAGTGCTCGGTGGTCTCGGCGAGCATCGCCACGTCGGCCGGGTCGAGGGCGCCCGACTCCACCGAGACGGCGGCAGCCTCCTCGCCGGGAAGCTCCTCGGCCATCGGCTCCTCGGAGGCGCCGAGGTCGACGCCCGACGTGCCCTGGCCGCGGGAGATGCCGTCGATGGCGGCGCGGGCGATCAGGTCGCAGTAGAGCGCGATGGCGCGGCCGGCGTCGTCGTTGGCCGGGACCACGTAGGTGATGCCGTCCGGGTTGCAGTTGGTGTCGACGATGGCGGCGACCGGGATCCCGAGGCGCTGGGCCTCCTTGATCGCGAGCTGCTCCTTGTTGGTGTCGATCACGAACAGCAGGTCGGGCACGCCGCCCATGTCCTTGATGCCGCCGAGCGCCTTCTCGAGCTTGTCCTTCTCACGGGACAGCATCAGGCGCTCCTTCTTGGTGAGGCCCGGGCCGCCGGTGTCGAGGGTCTCGTCGACCTTGCGCAGGCGCGAGATCGAGCCGGAGATGGTCTTCCAGTTGGTCAGCATGCCGCCGAGCCAGCGGGAGTTGACGTAGTACTGGGCCGAACGCTTGGCGGCCTCGGCGATCGTGTCGGCCGCCTGGCGCTTGGTGCCGACGAACAGCACGCGGCCGCCCTTGGCGACCGTGTCGCTCACCGCCTGCAGCGCGGTGTGCAGGGCCGGCACCGTCTGGGCGAGGTCGATGATGTGGATGTTGTTGCGGGTACCGAAGATGTAGGGCTGCATCTTCGGGTTCCAGCGGTGCGACTGGTGCCCGAAGTGGGCGCCGGCCTCGAGGAGCTGGCGCATGGTGAAATCGACGGCCATGAGTGTTCGCTTTCTTTCCGGTTTATGCCGCCGCGGAGGTAGCGACCGGCTGAAGCTTCAGCCGATCACCGGAAACGCCCCATTCAGGCATGGGGCCGGCTCCGCGTGTGGAATGGGCGGGGCCTTAGCAGAGGATCGCCGCCGGGGCAACGGTGTCGCCGGGCTCCGACCGGTGCGAGGGAGGACCGTCCTGCTCCGCCGCCACGGGGACGGGGCCGGGAAGCGCGCGGTTGCGGCCGGCCCGCTTGGCGGCATAGAGCGCGGTGTCCGCGGCGGCGACGAGGTCGCTCAGCGCGATGCCCGGCACGAGGCCGCTGGCCACGCCCAGGCTGGCGGTGACCACGCGGCCGGCCCCGAGCGCCGGGTGCGGGATCGCGGTCGCCTCGATGGCCGCCCTCACCGCCTCCGCCAGCTGCATGCCGTCGGCCAGCTCCATGCCCTGCACCAGGATCAGGATCTCCTCGCCGCCGAATCGGAAGGTCACCCCGCCGCGCCGGGCGGCGACCGCGGCGACGCCGGCGCTCACCCGGCGCAGGCAGTCGTCGCCCTCGATATAACCGCGGCTGTCGTTGAAGGCCTTGAAGTGATCGATGTCGAGCAGGATCGCCAGGATGGTGCGGACCGGCGGCGATGGGGCCAGGGCGTCGAAGTATTCGGCCAGGTACCGCCGGTTGAAGAGGCCGGTCAGCGCGTCCGTCCGCGCGGCGCGCGTGATCTGCTCGCGAAGCAGGGTGGCATGGAGCCCGAAGAGGAAACTCCTGCGCTCGTGGTATTCGATGATGTAGGCCGCGATCGAGAGGTGGATCAAGCACGTCGAGTAGAACATGACGATCGCCATGGAGTTGGCGACGTCGAACATTCTCCACCAAAATATCACACTGAAATGGATGGCGATACTCGATACGAGCGCGATGAGCGCGTATCGAAAGCGGTTCTGCTGGACCACCGCTACGAACATCATGATGAGAACGTTCGTGTACTGATAATTGAGCTTGAAGACGCTGTCGCTCTGCGCCAGGACAAGTGTCGGCAACAGCAGGGAGAGCAGGCCGCAGACCACCGAGCTGCCTTCCATCCGAAACCGGGTCGGGTGCCGGCGTGCGATCCACAGCATTCCGAGCGCGAACGGCGTGAAGATCCCGATCCGGGCGACGACCATCATCGCGAAGACGTCGGGCAGGAGGATCTGGTCCAGCACGAGGAACAGGTCGTAGACCAGCACCCCGACGAGGGTCGTGATCGTCATGACGCGGGCGCGGGCCTCCCGGCCGTTCCGCTCGAACAACGTCTCGATCGGCCGCGCGAAGGCGAGCCGGCGGCTTCCCGCCGCGATTTCACGCTCGACGATGTCCGGCTGCAAGCCCTCGCCGATATCGTAGGATTGCATCGACGCGTACCTCGGCCTCTCGGCGACCACCTTAGGTCTAGATACCTTTCGAAGCGTTTTCATCGTCGATCGACGCCGTCGCATCGTCGGCGCCTGCGACAAGATGGACCACGCATCCGCAGGTGGGCGCGTAGGACCGACCGCCGGGCTTACTCCGCCGCCGCGAAGACCGCTGCGATCGCGAGCGAATCCATCACCCGATACGCCCCCGCCGGCAGGTCGGCCGGCAGGTCGAGCCCGCCGACGCGGTCTCGGTGGAGGGCCGTGACGTGGTTGCCCATCGCCGCGAACATGCGGCGGACCTGATGGTAGCGGCCCTCGTGCAGGGTCACGGTGGCGTGGGTCGCGTCGTCGGCGGAGAATCCCACGGGGAGGAGCGGCTTGTCGTCGTCCTCCAGGGTCAGGGTGCCGGCGGCGAGGATCGCGCCTTCGTCGCCCCGGAGCGGGCGATCCAGCGTGACGCGGTAGCGCTTGGCGACGTTGGCCTTGGGCGCGATGATCCGGTGCAGCAGCGCGCCGTCGTCGGTCAGGAGCAGCAGGCCGGAGGTTTCCTTGTCGAGGCGGCCGACGGTGGAGAGCGCCGGGTCGCGGCGGCGCCAGCGCTCGGGCAGCAGCCCGTAGACCAGCGGGCCGGCCTCCTTGTGCGAACAGGTCACGCCCAGCGGCTTGTGCAGCATCAGCGCGAGGCCGGGCGGCGGGTCGATGCCTTCGCCGTCGACGGTCAGGCGTGCGGGCAGGTCCAGGGTCACGGCGATGCGGGCGCCCGCGTCGTCGAGGGACGCGCCGTCGAGGACGATGCGGCCGGCCCGCGCCAGGCCCGCGATCTCGCGGCGCGAGCCGTAGCCGAGGTTGGCCAGCAGCTTGTCGAGCCGGGCGGTCGGGACCTTGCTCATCGAAGACCCCGACTCGGACGAATCCGCCTCACTTGCGCGCCTCGAACACCTTGTAGCCGTGGGCCGACGCCTTCACCGTCACCGCCTTGAAGGCCTCGCCGAGAACGCGCTCGTAGGGCAGGTGCGCGTTGGCCGTCAGCCACAGGCTGCCGCCGGGGCGAAGCGCCTCCGCGGCGCGGCGGATGAAGACCTGGCCGAGCTTCTGGTCCTCGGCACCCCCATCGTGGAAGGGCGGGTTCGTCACCACGAAGTCGAGGCGCGTCAGGCCCAGGTCGGCGGCGCGGATGTCGGCCCAGCGGATACTGCTACGCGGGTCGCCGACGTTGCGGCGCGCCATCTCGACGGCGCGGCGGTCGACGTCGACCAGCGTCAGCGCGGTGACGGCGGGCGAGGCCAGCACCGCGCGCGCCAGGATGCCGAGGCCGCAGCCGAGGTCGGCGCCGGCGCCCTTCAGCGCAGGCAGGGTCGCGAGCAGCAGTGCGCTGCCGGGATCGAGCCGGTCCCACGAGAAGATGCCGGGCTGCGTGCAGAGCGCGAGGTTGTCGATGTGGCGCGGTGCGCCCTCGGAGAGCGCCGCGTCCAGCGGCAACGCGCCCTCGGGCCGGACGACGCGGCAGATCCGGTGGTGGCGCCTGGCCTCCTCGGCGCTGCCGCAGCCGAGGTCGGAAAGTTCACGCGCGAGCCGCGCCCCGCCGCGATCCTTCGGCGCCAGCGCCAGGAGGTCGCCGCCGGGCCGGAGTGCGCGAAGCGCCTGCGCCAGGACGAAGCGGCGCTCCACGGTCCCGGGCGGCGCGAGCATCCAGACCCGCGCGAGGCTCAGGTCGGCGCAATCCTCCAGTCGGGCCGACCCGGGAACGAGGGGCGAGACCTGGACGGCGCCGGGCGGAACGTCGGCGAGCTCCGCGGGCGGTAGGCCGTAGACGGCATCGGATAAGGACGTGTCGGACATGGGTGTCGTGAATTTCGGTGTCGCGGATTTCGGTGTCAGTCGACGGAAGAGGCCATGGAGGATGCGGGCGACGCCGCGATGCGGCCGCTCCGCGCGGGAACGGCTCGGGATACGCGGTCGGCTCGTCGTCGCGGAATCCGCTCACCGCCGGGTCGGCACGGGGAGCCCGACGCATCAACACGCCGTTTCGCGCGATTCGAAAAGGCGCGCGCCGAAAAGAATCAGCCGCGCGGGAATTCCAGGCCCATCTCGCGGTAGCGGGCCGGGTCGTCGGCCCAGTTCTCGCGCACCTTCACATGCAGAAACAGATGCACTGTGGTCTCGGCCACCTCGGCGATCTCGCGGCGGGCCGCCGTGCCGATCGCCTTGATGGTCTGGCCGTCCTTGCCGAGCACGATCGAGCGCTGGCTCTCGCGCTCGACGAAGATGGTCTGCTCGATGCGCACCGAGCCGTCCTTGCGCACCTGCCACTGATCGGTCTCGACGGTGGAGCGGTAGGGCAGCTCCTCGTGCAACCGGTCGTAGAGCTTTTCGCGGGTGATTTCCGAAGCGAGCATGCGGATCGGCGCGTCCGAGACCTGATCCTCCGGGTAGAGCCAGGGGCCGGCCGGCATCAGCTTGGCCAGAGCCTGCTTCAGCGTGGCGATGCCGTCGCCGTTCAGCGCCGAGATCATGAAGGTGTCGGCGAAGGGGATGCGCTTGTTCAGCTCCTCGGCCAGCGCGAGCAGCTTCTCGCGCAGGATGAGGTCGATCTTGTTGAGGATCAGGATCTTGTGCCGGCGCACGTCCGGCAGGCGCGCCAGGATCGTCTCCAGCTCCTCGTCGATCCCCTTGCGGGCGTCGACCAGCAGGCAGACCGCGTCGGCGTCGGCCGCCCCGCTCCAGGCGGAGTGGACCATCGCCCGGTCGAGCCTGCGCTTCGGCTGGAAGATGCCGGGCGTGTCGACGAGCACCACCTGGGCCGAGCCCTCGATCAGGATGCCGCGCACCAGCGCCCGCGTGGTCTGGACCTTGCGCGAGACGATCGAGACCTTGGTGCCGACGAGGCTGTTCAGGAGCGTCGACTTGCCGGCGTTGGGCACGCCGATCAGGGCGACGAAGCCGGCCTTGGCATCGGTGGGCGTGCCCGGCAGCAGGCTCGGGGGCGCCCGCTCCGGCGCCGCCTCGAACGCGTCCTCGGAATCGTCCTGCGGGTCGTCCTGGGGCTCTTCTTGGGCCATCGCGCTCATGTTCGGTCCTCGCTCGGCCGCTCGCCGACCCCGTGCCTTGCCTCGTGCCCGCCAGGGCCGCCACCCTCGACGATGCCCTCGCGGCCCAGTACGGCGCGGGCGGCGTCCTGCTCGGCGAGGCGCTTCGAAGGCCCCTCCCCGATCCCCGCCTCCAGCCCGGCGACGCGGGCGGCGATGCGGAAATGCGGGGCGTGGTCGGGGCCGGAGCGCTCGACGACCTCGTAGACCGGGATCGCGAGGCCGCGGCCCATCGCCCATTCCTGCAGCGCCGACTTCGCGTCGCGGCCGCGGGGCGCGCCGGTCGGCTCGGCCGGGCGGAAGGCGGATTCGATAAGCGCCCGGGCGGCCTCGTAGCCGGCATCCATGTAGACCGCGCCGAGGATGGATTCGCACACGTCGGCCAGGATCGTCTGGTTGCGGCGCCCGCCGCCCAAAACCTCGCCCTGCCCGAGGACGAGGTGGGGGCCGACGTCCCAGGCGGTGGCGACGGCGGCGCAGGTCTCGCGCCGAACCAAGCCCGCGAGGCGCCGCGAAAGGTCGCCCTCGTCGGCCTCCGGGAAGGCGGCGTAGAGCCTGTCTGCGATGGCGAGGCCGAGGACGCGGTCGCCGAGGAACTCGAGGCGCTGGTAGCTGCCGACGCGGCCGGCCGCCTTGCTGACATGCGTCACCGCGCGGACGAGCAGCGACGGGTCGGCGAAGCTGTGCCCGATCCGCGCCTCCAGCGCCGACAGGTCGGGCCTGGGCCGCGCCTTGCGCCGGGCGCGGGCGGAGGGGCGCGCCTCGTCGGCCAAGGCGGAGGTCAGTGGATCGTCGAGAACAGGCGGCCCCAGCGCACGTGGGCCGGCCAGTTCCAGATCTGCCAGGCGGGCGTACCCTCGTCGATCGAGAAGAAGATCATCTCGGCGCGGCCGACGAAGTTCTCGAACGGCACGTAGCCGACGTTGGCGAGGTCGCGCGAATCGGTCGAGTTGTCGCGGTTGTCGCCCATCATGAAGAAGTGGCCCGGCGGCACGGTGTAGAGTTCGGTCTTGTCCCAGAACCCGTTGTCGCCGTCGCGCTCGATTGTGTGGTGCACGACGCCGTTCGGCAGCGTCTCGTTGTACTGCGGCACCTTCGTCGCCTGGCCGTAGGGGTCGATGGTCTCGTAGTCGGCGATGCGCTCGCGCTTGACCGGCTTGCCGTTGATGTTGAGCACGCCGTCGATCATCTGGATCTTGTCGCCGGGCAGGCCGATCACCCGCTTGATGTAGTCGGTGGCGTTGTCCTTGGGCAGCTTGAACACCGCGATGTCGCCGCGCTTGGGCTCGGCCGCCCAGACGCGCCCTTCCGACTTGATCGGAAGGTACTCGCTCAACGGCAGGGAGTATTTCGAGTAGCCGTAGGAGTACTTCGACACGAATAGGTAGTCGCCGATCAGCAGCGTCGGGATCAGGGAGCCGGAGGGGATGTTGAACGGCTGGAACAGGAGCGTGCGCACCACGAGCGCGATCAGCAGCGCCTGGATCCCGACCTTCAGCGTCTCGCGGATGCTGGCCCAGGTGCCCGGCTGCGTGCGGACTTCGTGCTTTCCGTCCCGATCCAAGCGCGCGCGTTCCATCTGTCGATCCGTCTGGCGATCCGTCCGGGACGAGGCCGACGGCCCGCGCGGGCGCCGCCCGCGGCGCCCCACCCGTGTCCGTTGCGTCGCGGGGGTCTAGACCAACCCGGGTTCCCCCGCAACGCGCCGGGATCGCGCGTCAATCCCGTCCGGTACCCTCCGGCACGGCCTCGATGATCACGAAAGCTTGTGCCATCGGCGGATCGTCGGTGAGCGTGACGTGGACTTTGGCCCCGTGGCCGGCCGGAAGCATCGCGGCGAGCCGCTCCTGGGCACCCCCGGTGAGGCGGAGGGTCGGCTGACCGCTGGGGAGGTTCACCACCTCCATGTCGCGCCAGAACACGCCGTTGGCGAGGCCGGTGCCGAGCGCCTTGGCGCAGGCCTCCTTGGCGGCGAAGCGCCGGGCGTAAGAGGGCGCGCGAGCGGCCTTGCGGTCGCATCGGGCGCGCTCGCCGTCGGTGAACACCCGGTGGGTGAAGCGCTCGCCGAAGCGCTCCAGCGAGCGCTCGATCCGGCGGATGTCGCAGAGGTCGGAACCGATCCCGAGGATCATCGGCCCCGGCCTCCGGCGCGGGCCTCATCCATCGCGGTGCGCATGTCGCGGATCGCCTGGGGCAGCCCGACGAAGATCGCGTCGGCGATGAGGGCGTGGCCGATGTTGAGCTCGCGGATCTCCGGGATCCGCGCGATCGGCCCGACGCTGCCGGTGGTGAGCCCGTGTCCGGCATGGATCTCGAGACCGAGACCCTGCCCGTGCGCGGCCGCGCGGACGATCCGGTCGCGCTCGTGCGCCGTGGCCGCCGCGTCTCCCGCGATCGCGGCCTCGCAGTAGCTGCCGGTGTGGAGTTC
Source organism: Methylobacterium cerastii (assembly GCF_022179125.1). Lineage (GTDB taxonomy): Bacteria > Pseudomonadota > Alphaproteobacteria > Rhizobiales > Beijerinckiaceae > Methylobacterium > Methylobacterium cerastii. The sequence continues at coordinate 69,835 of NZ_BPQG01000052.1, read as the reverse complement.
CACCACTGGCGCGCCCAGCGCGTGGGCCGCTTCCATCACGGCGGGGTCGGGCTCGACGAACAGCGAGACGCGGATGCCGGCCTCGGCCAGCGCCCGGATGCGGGGCGCCAGGTGCGCGCGCCCGCCGACGATGTCGAGGCCGCCCTCGGTGGTGCGCTCCTCGCGCTTCTCCGGGACGAGGCAGGCGGCGTGCGGCTTCAGCTTGAGCGCCAGCGCCACCATCTCGTCGGTGGCGGCCATCTCGAAGTTGAGCGGCACCGTGAGCGTGCGGGCGAGCGCCTCCATGTCGGCGTCGCGGATGTGCCGCCGGTCCTCGCGCAGATGCGCGGTGATCCCGTCGGCACCGGCTTCCACCGCCAGATGCGCGGCCTTCACCGGATCGGGATAGGCCCCGCCGCGGGCGTTGCGGACGGTGGCGACGTGGTCGATGTTCACGCCGAGGCGGAGAGGCTGTGCCGACATACGCCGACCTTTATCAGAGGGCTTCGGGTTGGACGCGTCGTCCATAGCCCAGATCGCGCCGCCGTGGCGCCTCGCCGGAGCGGAAAATCCGCCGCATCGCCGGGGCTTCGAAGGCGGATGCGCCCGCCGGCGGATCGTCGCGCCCTCCCTCGAAGGCGCCCTCGAACGCGAAAAGGCCGGGCGCGATACGCCCAGCCTTTCCGAAGATGCCGAAAGACTCGGCGGTATGCAGAGCTTAGCGAACCGGGTTGGCGCCGGCGTTGCCCGGAACCGTGCGGGTGCCGTCCTCGCGGGCGGCCGGCATCGTGGTGGCGGCGCCCGCGGCGCCCGGAGCGGTGCCGGTGGTGGCCGGCATGTCGCCGCGCACGGTACCACCCTTCTCCATCGCCTTCTCGGAGTTGCTCTTCACGCTGCCGGGGTTGTTCATGTTGCCGGTGGCGGACTGCGCGAACGCTGCACCCGACAGCGCGAGCACGAGCGCCGTGGCGGAGATGAGGGTCTTACGCATCAGATGTATCCTTTATTTGATCGATGTGGATCAGGAACGTTGCGCGACACCGATAGTTCGGAAGAATTTTTTCGCGGCGATGCCCGGCCACAGGGAACCGGGCCTAACCAGCTGTCCCCATTTCGATTTTCGGGACTGATAAATCACTGTCGCCGTCCCGAAGCGCTTCGCGCGGCGCGATCGCTACCGGGCAAGCATCCGTGCGACCCGGCGGGTGCGCCTTCTCGATCCGGCCTTGCGGGCGGGCCTTGCGATTTTCGGCGAAACCGACTATCGGCCCCTTCGCGTTCGCTCCGGCTGGGGGCTGAACGGACGGTGCCGTTCGCGGCACAGGCTTTCTTCGCGTCGCCTCGGGCGACATCCGAATGAGCCGTCGTCCCGTGTCTCCGCCTTCGATCAACCGCTCGGGCCCCTTAAACGGCTCGGAGGGCTTGGCGCCGGGCGATCTCGCGAACCGAACCGGCCCGGAACTCATCGTGCATCTGCATGTCCGGGCCTCATTCAAGCTGAAGGGCCCGTAATGCCTCTCTACGAGCACGTATTCCTGGCACGCCAGGACGTGACGTCCCAGCAGGTCGAGACGATGATCGAGACCTACAAGGGCGTCATCGAACAGAACGGCGGACGTTTCGAGAAGATCGAGATGTGGGGCGTCAAGTCCCTCGCCTACCGGATCAAGAAGAACCGCAAGGCGCACTTCACCCTGCTCAACATCGACGCCCCCCCGGCCGCCATGGCCGAGATGGAGCGCCAGATGCAGATCTCGGAAGACGTGCTCCGCTTCATGACCATCCGCGTGGAAGAGCTCGAGCACGAGCCGTCCGCGATGATGCAGAAGCGCGACCGCGACGACCGCAAGGATCGTGAGCGCGGCCGTCGTCGCGACGACGAGGGCTTCGGTGGTGGCGGCGGCGGCTTCGGCGGCGACCGCGACCGTGGGGATCGCGGCGATCGCGGCGACCGGCCCGAGCGCAACTTCGGCGGGGAGAACTAAGCCATGGCATTCGGTGCAAGTGCTGGTGGAGCCGCCGGCGGCGGTGGCCGTCGTCCGTTCTTCCGTCGTCGCAAGACCTGCCCCTTCTCCGGCGCCAACGCGCCGAAGATCGACTACAAGGACGTGAAGCTGCTGTCGCGTTACGTCTCGGAGCGCGGCAAGATCGTCCCGTCCCGCATCACCGCGGTCTCGGCCAAGAAGCAGCGCGAGCTCGCCCAGGCGATCAAGCGCTCGCGCTTCCTCGGCCTGCTCCCCTACGTCATCAAGTAGGCTTTTCACGAGGTTCGCCGGTCCGGTCTACCGAGCCGGCGGCCTCGATTCCCGGGCGGCGGACATCACCGCCGCCCGATCGTTGGGGCGCTTCCTGCCTCTAACCCCGCCCGCATTTCGAGCGCGGCGGCGGGACAGCGGATTTCATGGTCCAGAACCTCGGCATCGGTATCGGCGCGGGCCTCGTCTCGGCACTCCTGTTCGGAATGCTGCTGAAGGCCACCCCGCTCGCGATCGTCCTCTACCTCCTGGCGCCCCTGCCGATCCTCATCGTGGGTCTCGGCTGGAATTCGCGCGCCGCGCTCGCGGCGGCCGCCTCCGGCAGCCTCGCGCTGGCGCTCGTCGTCTCCCCTTATCTCGGCCTGGGCTTTGCGGCCTACCTCGCGGTGCCGGCCTGGTGGCTGGCCTACCTCGCCCTGCTCGGCCGCCCGAACGCCGACGGCACCCTCGAATGGTATCCGACCGGGCGCCTGCTCGGCTGGACCGGAGCCACGGCGGCGCTCGCCTTCATCGCCATCGCCGTGATGTCGGCGCCGAGCCACGAGGCGTTCGAGGGGCAGCTCAAGGGCTTGGCCGGAACCATCGTCCGCGCCCAGATGCGCGACCTGCCGAGCGCGCCGGCCAAACCCGGTACGGACAAGCCGGGCGCCGACACGGCCACCGCCGACAAGGCCGAAGCTGGCAAGCCCGGCGAGACCGCCGACGCCGCGCCCGCGGCCGCGGAAGCCCATGCCGAGCTGGTCGACGCGCTGGCCCGCACCGTGCCGGCCTTCGCCGCGAACGGTCTCGCCCTGCTCCTGACCTTCTATCTCTGGGCCTCCGCCCGCATCGTCCAGCTCTCGGGCCGCCTGCCGCGGCCCTGGCCGGACATCCCTGCGACCATCATGCCGCGCACCATGCTCGGCCTGCTGGCGGTGGCGGCGGTCCTCGCCTTCGCGCCGGGCTACGCGGGCGTCCTCGGCACCGCACTCGTCGGTTCGGTGAGCGCGGTCTTCGCGCTGCAGGGGCTCGCCGCCTTCCACGATCGCAGCCGCGGCCGGCCCGCCCGCGGCATGATGCTGTTCGGCCTCTACCTGATCCTGTTCTTCACGCAGGGCATCGCCCTGATCGTGCTCACCCTGTTCGGCCTCGCCGACACCGCGCTCAACCGCCGCCGTCGACCCGACGGCGCGGCCCCTTGAGACCCCGGCCGGCCCGCAGCGGCGGCCCCACTGAGAGAAGGACGAAGACCATGGAAGTGATCCTGCTTGAGCGCGTCGCCAAGCTCGGCCAGATGGGCGAGACCGTGAACGTGAAGCCGGGCTTCGCCCGCAACTTCCTCCTCGCCCGCGGCAAGGCGCTGCGCGCGACGGAGGGCAACAAGAAGCACTTCGAGACCCAGCGCGCCCAGCTCGAGGCGAAGAACCTCGACCGCAAGAAGGACGCCGAGGCCGTCGCCGAGAAGCTCGACGGCCAGACCTTCGTGCTCATCCGCCAGTCGGGCGAGTCCGGCGTGCTCTACGGCTCGGTCTCCACCCGCGACCTCGCCGAGGTCGTGACCAAGGACGGCTTCACCGTCGAGCGCGGCCAGTTCACCCTGAACCAGCCGATCAAGACGCTCGGCCTGCACGTGGTCCCGGTGGTGCTGCACCCCGAGGTCGACGTGAAGGTCACCGTCAACGTCGCCCGCAGCCCCGAGGAGGCCGAGCGTCAGGCCCGCGGCGAGTCGGTCACCGAGCGCGAGGCGTTCAACCTCGACGACCTCGGCCTGGAAGTCGGCATGGCGCTGGCCGAGGCCGGCGAAGGCGCCGACGACCGCGGCTGATCGCGCCGCCCTCCCGCCTCCTGCGATGGAGACGGAGGGCTGTGGATGGCGGTGACAGCGGGGACGGCGCCCCAAGAGGGTTGACGCGTTCATCGTTTGTTCCAAGATGGACGCCCGTTCCTCGAACCGAGGGGCGGGCGTCCTCGCGTTCCGGGCTACCGTGACGCGGACGTCGGCGGCTAAGCATCGGTCAACCCTACCGGTGCCATGGTCGTCGGATCTTGTTCGGGATGCGGGGCCGGCCCGGCCCGCATCGATTCGGAGCGACCGCCGATGGCCCTGCCCAATGCCCTAGCGGCCAAGCTCGAAGCCGTGCAGGCGGAGTACCGCGTCGCGCCGCACAACATCGACGCGGAGCAGGCGCTGCTCGGCGCGATGCTGGTGAACAACGACGCCTACTACCGCGTCTCGGACTTCCTGCTGCCCGAGCACTTCATGGAGGACGCCCACCAGCAGATCTTCCAGGTGGCGACCTCGCTGATCAAGGCAGGCAAGCTCGCGACCCCGATCACCCTGAAGACCTATCTCGGCGACGCCGACTTCGGCGGCCAGACGGTGATGCAATACCTCGCGCGGCTCGCCGCCGACGCCACCACCGTCATCAACGCCGGCGAGTACGGCCGCACGATCTACGACCTCGCGATCCGCCGCCGGCTGATCACCATCGGCGAGGACCTCGTCAACGGCGCCTACGAGGCGCCCGTCGAGCAGGCGCCGCGCGACCAGATCGAGGAAACGGAGCGGCGGCTCTACGAGCTGGCGGAAGCCGGCCGGTACAGCGGCGGCTTCCAGAAGTTCTCGGACGCGCTGACCACCGCCGTCGACATGGCGGCCAAGGCCTACCAGCGCGAGGGCAAGCTCTCGGGGCTGGCCACGGGGCTCTCGGACCTCGACGCCAAGATGGGAGGCCTGCAATCCTCCGACCTGATCATCCTCGCCGGCCGTCCGGCCATGGGCAAGACCTCGCTCGTGACCAACATCGCCTTCAACATCGCAAAGGCCTACCAGGGCGAGAAGCAGGCCGACGGCACGATCAAGACCAAGAACGGCGGCATCGTCGGGTTCTTCTCGCTCGAGATGTCGGCCGAGCAGCTCGCCACCCGCATCATCGCCGAGCAGTCGGGCGTGCCCTCCTACAAGATCCGCCGCGGCGACATCCGGCCGGAGGACTTCTACAAGATCACCGACGCCGCCCGCGACATGCAGACGATCCCGTTCTACATCGACCAGTCCGGCGGCATCTCGATCGCGCAGCTCGCCGCCCGCGCCCGGCGCCTCAAGCGCCAGAAGGGCCTCGACGTGCTGATTGTCGACTACCTGCAGCTGCTCGCCGGCTCCGGCAAGCGCTCGGACAACCGCGTGCAGGAGATGACCGAGATCACCACCGGCATGAAGGCGCTGGCCAAGGAGCTGTCGGTGCCGATCATCGCGCTGTCGCAGCTGTCGCGCCAGGTCGAGAACCGCGACGACAAGCGCCCGCAGCTCTCGGACCTGCGTGAATCGGGCTCGATCGAGCAGGACGCCGACGTGGTGATGTTCGTGTTCCGCGAGGAATACTACGTCAACAACAAGAAGCCCCGCGAGGGCACCGAGGAGTTCTTCGCCTGGGAGGCGGAGATGAACCGCGTCCACGGCAAGGCCGAGGTCATCCTCGGCAAGCAGCGCCACGGCCCGACCGGCACGGTGGAGCTGCAGTTCGACGCCAACATCACCCGGTTCTCCAACCTCGCCCAGAGTGACCGGCTGCCGGACCAGATGTGATAGGCTGTGACCGCGCGAATGAAGGAGGACGACCGTGGCGGCGCCGAGACGCGTGGAGAGCCCGAGATCCGGAACGGCATACGAGGCCGACCTCGCGGCCTGGTCGCTGGAGCAGGCCGCGCACCTGCGCGCGGGCACCTGGGATCGCCTCGATCTCGCGCATCTCGCCGATGAGATCGAAGCCTTGTCCCGCACGGAACACCATGCCCTGACGAGCGCCCTGCGCGTGATCCTGCTTCACCTGCTGAAATGGGATCACCAGCCCCAGCGGCGCACGTGCGGCTGGGCCACCTCGATCAAGACGCAGCGCCTCTCGGTCGCCGAACGGATCGAGGACTGCCCGAGCCTCGTGCCGCTGCTTCCGCAATTCCTGGCTCGCGCCTACCGCCGGGCTCGGATCGAGGCCGCAGGCGAGACCGGCCTCGACGAGTCGGTGTTCCCCGCCGCGTGCCCGTATCCCTACGAGGCGATCATGACCCGCGCGATCGCGTGGCCGCCCGAACCCGAGGTCTCGTAGGCGTTTGCGCTACAGCGTCACCAGCGCACCGGGCTGCTTCACCTCGATCTCGACGAAGGCGATCGGATGATCCGAGCCGTTCATCACGTCGTGGCGGATGCCGGCCGGGCGACTGTAGGCCTGCCCCGCGGCGAGCGCGGTCTCGCCGACCTTCTCGCCGTCGTGGACCCGGAGCGTCCCGGCCACCAGCATCACCACGAAGTAGGGCCAACCGTGCTCGTGCCAGCCGGTCACCGCGCCGGGGGCGAAGTCCCACCGGGTGATGCGAAGCGTCGCATCGTCCTGCTGGACGGTGGGAATCGCCGGGATCGTGCAGGCGAACGCCATTCTCGGTGATCCTTCCTCGCGGGCCTTCGACGCGCCGACGGCTCCGGCGTCGGCGGGAGCCCAGCCTTGCAGGCGCCGTGCCTTCCGGCCGCTGGCGCGTTAATGGCATGCCTTGCGGGTCGCCCGCACGCATGGCGAATCGACCGCACGTTTGGCAAAAACCTCGGAGCTCGACGATTTCCCGAGACAGCACCGTGACAGATGCCACCGGGCACGGCGCCCGCCTCACCGTCGATCTCGGCGCCGTCGCGGAGAACTGGCGGCGGCTCGCGGCCGAGGCGCCGGGCCGCGCCTGCGCCGCGGTGGTGAAGGCCGACGCCTACGGCTGCGGCTCCGACGCCGTCGTGCGGGCGCTGTGGACGGCCGGCTGCCGCACGTTCTTCGTCGCGCATCTCGGAGAGGCCGCACGGGTGCGGGATGCGCTGCCGGAGGCTGCGATCTACGTCCTGAACGGGCTGCTGCCCGGCGCGATGCCGGCCTATGCGGCACTGGACCTTCGCCCGGTGCTCGGCTCGGTGCAGGAGCTGTCCGATTGGGCCGCCTTCGGAGGCGGGACGCGGGCCGCCGCGCTGCACGTCGACACCGGCATGAACCGCCTCGGGCTCTCCGTCCCGGACGCGTTGGCGCTCGCCGGCGACCCGCGGATCGCGGCCGCCGGAATCGACCTGGTGATGAGCCACCTCGTCAGCGCCGAGCTGCCCGGGGAGCCGGTCAACGGCCGGCAGATCGCCGACTTCGCACGCGTGCGCGCGGCGTTCCCCGGCATTCCCGGCTCGCTCGCGAACTCGTCGGGCGTCTTCCTCGACGGGGCGACGCATCACGACCTGCTGCGCCCGGGCTACGCGCTGTTCGGCGGCAACCCGACGCCCTATCGCGCCGCCAACCCGATGCGGCCGGTGGTGCGGCTGGAGGCGACGATCCTGCAGATCCGCCACGTCGAGGCCGGCGCGCAGGCCGGCTACAACGGGCGGTGGACCGCACCCGCCCCCCGGCGCCTCGCGACGCTCTCGCTCGGCTACGCCGACGGCTATCCCCGTGCCGCGAGCGGCCGCGGTCATGCGCTCGTGGCCGGCATCCTTTGTCCGATCCTCGGCCTCGTCTCGATGGACCTGATCATCCTCGACGTCACCGAGGCGCCCGAGGCCGCGCGCGGCGGCGTCTCCACGCTGATCGGCGACGCGCTCGACGTCGATACGGTCGGACAAGCCGCGGGCACGATCGGCTACGAGATCCTGACGGGGCTGGGTTCCCGTTACGTTCGCACGTATATCGGGGGCTGACGCCGTCCTCCGCCACGGAGCCGGACCCGCTGATTCGTCGCGAGCGCATGGCAAAGATCCACCAGACCTTCATCTGCCAGGCCTGCGGCGCGGTCTACAACCGCTGGCGCGGGCGCTGCGAGGCCTGCAACGGCTGGAACACGATCGTCGAGGAGACGCCCGGCGGCTCCGGCCCGCAATCGGGACCGGCCGCGACCCGGCCCGGCCGCGCCCGCGGGCGCGTGTTCCCCCTCGAAGGCCTGACCGGCGAGGCCCGCGAGGCGCCGCGCATCCCGTCCGGCATCGGCGAGCTCGACCGCGTCACCGGCGGCGGCTTCGTGCGCGGCTCGGTGATCCTGCTCGGCGGCGATCCCGGCATCGGCAAGTCGACCCTGCTGATGCAGGCCTCGGCCGCCATGGCCGGGACCGGCGAGCGCGTCGCCTACATCTCCGGCGAGGAGGCGGTGGGGCAGGTGCGCCTGCGCGCCGAGCGCCTCGGACTGTCGGGCCACCCGGTGGAGCTGGCCGCCGAGACCAACGTCGAGGACATCGTCGAGACCCTGTCGCAGGGGCGCCCGCCCGCGCTCGCGATCATCGACTCGATCCAGACCATGTGGACCGAGACCGTCGAGTCGGCGCCCGGCACGGTCACGCAGGTGCGCTCCTCGGCGCAATCCCTCATCCGCTTCGCCAAGACCACGGGCACGGCCGTGATCCTCGTCGGCCACGTCACCAAGGACGGGCAGATCGCCGGCCCGCGCGTGGTGGAGCACATGGTCGACGCCGTCGCCTCGTTCGAGGGCGACCAGGGCCACCACTTCCGCATCCTGCGGGCGGTGAAGAACCGCTTCGGGCCGACCGACGAGATCGGCGTGTTCGAGATGACCGACATGGGGTTGGCCGAGGTGCCGAACCCCTCCGCCCTGTTCCTGGCCGGCCGGGACCACCAGGCCGCCGGCACCGCGGTCTTCGCCGGGATGGAGGGCACGCGCCCCCTGCTCGTGGAGATCCAGGCGCTGGTCGCGCCCTCGTCGCTCGGCATGCCGCGCCGGGCCGTCGTCGGCTGGGACCCGAACCGGCTCTCGATGGTGCTCGCGGTGCTGGAAGCCCATGGCGGCATCCGGCTGGGCACGCACGACGTCTACCTCAACGTCGCCGGGGGCCTGCGCATCTCCGAGCCTGCGGCGGACCTGGCGGTCGCGGCAGCCCTCGTCTCGTCCCTGTCGGGCGCGGTGCTGCCGCCGGAGACGGTGTATTTCGGCGAGATCGGCCTATCGGGCGCGATCCGGCCGGTGGCGCAGGCCGGCGCACGCCTCAAGGAGGCGCAGAAGCTCGGCTTCGCGAAGGCGATGACCCCGCAGGGGCGCGGCGAGACGGTGGATCGGGCGTTCGCGACGGAGTCGCTGCGCCACATCGCCGACCTCGTGGCCGGAATCGCCGCCAACGGGCCGCGACGGGTCGGCTCGGGCAAGCGCCGCCACACAGCCCACGACGAAGACGAGGATTGAGCGCCCGGCTCTATCCCGCTCGACGAACCATCCGCGCTGGGTTGTGGATTTCAACCAAGCCGCAGAAGCCTGTCTGCAACCGGCGGTTCCGGCGGCCGGCGGTCGCCGCCGAGGGTGACGGCCGAGTTTCACCGCGATATAAAGCGCGCGCGGTCCCAGGGGAGCCGCAGACCGCATCGCTTTCGTCGTGGCATCTCCCCATCCGATCCGAACCCGCAGATGCCGTTTTCCGTCCTCGACCTCGTGGTGCTCGGCATCGTCGTGATCTCCGCGCTGCTGGCGGCCGTCCGCGGCGTCACGCGGGAGGTGCTGGCGATCATCGCCTGGGTCGCCGCCGCCGCGGTGGCGTGGTCGCTCTATCCGATGCTGCTGCCGACGGTGAAGCAGCACGTGACCAGCGACACCGTGGCCCTCGTCGCCTCGATCGCGGCGATCTTCCTCGGCACGCTCATCGTCGTCTCTATCATCACCGTGAAGATCTCCGACGTGGTGCTCGATTCGCGCATCGGCGCGATCGACCGCTCGCTCGGCTTCCTGTTCGGCGCCGCCCGCGGCTTCCTGATCTGCGTGATCGGCTGGGTGTTCCTGTCCTGGCTGGTCCAGGGCAAGGTCCCGACCTGGGCCGCCGAGGCGCGCACCCGCCCGATGCTCGAGAAGTCCGGCGACGCGCTCGTCGCACAGCTGCCCGAGAACCCGGAGGGCTTCCTCAAGCAGTTCAAGAAGCCGAAGGTCGACACCCCGCAGAACGAGCCGGTCGACGCGCCGGCCGAGACCGAGACTCCGGTGGTGCGTCCGACCACCCCGGCCGTGCCCGCGCCGCGGCGCTGAGGCCGCCTCCGCATGCTTATGTCGCCGCGGTCACCCTGACCTGCGTTCGATCCGGCTTGGTTGCGATGCCGCGAGCGCTCAGATAACGCCTTGACGACGGCGCCGCGGGCCGACCGCGCGGATCCGCTCCGGGCGGCCCCTTGCGGCATTCCGGCGGACGGCAACCAGGGATCGACCTCAGGCCATGTCACACCACGCCGCAACCGTGGATTCCGTGTTCGATCCCGAGACCGATGGCGACACGCTCCGCGAGGAATGCGGCGTCTTCGGCATCTTCGGCCATCCCGACGCCTCGGCGATCGTCGCGCTCGGGCTGCACGCCCTGCAGCACCGCGGCCAGGAGGCGGCGGGCATCGTCGCCTTCGACGGCGAGGTCTTCCATTCCGAGCGCCGCCCCGGGCTCGTCGGCGATTCGTTCTCGGACGGCGGCACGATCGAGCGGCTGAAGGGCCGTGCCGCAATCGGCCACGTGCGCTACTCGACCACCGGCGGCACCATCCTGCGCAACGTCCAGCCGCTCTTCGCCGAACTCGCCGGCGGCGGGCTGGCGGTGGCGCATAACGGCAACCTCACCAACGCGCTCTCGATCCGCCGCGACCTCGTGCGCGACGGCGCGATCACCCAGTCGACCTCGGACACCGAGGTGATCCTGCACCTGGCCGCGCGCTCGCGGAAACCCCGGATCGTCGAGCGCTTCATCGACGCGCTGCAGGCGATCCAGGGCGCCTACGCCATCGTCGCGCTCACCAACAAGAAGCTGATCGGCGCCCGCGACCCGCTCGGCATCCGCCCGCTGGTGCTCGGCGAGCTCGACGGCCGCTACATGCTGGCCTCCGAGACCTGCGCGCTCGACATCATCGGCGCGAAGTTCGTGCGCGACGTCGAGAACGGCGAGGTCGTGGTGATTTCGGAGGACGGCATCGAGTCGATCCGCTTCGCCGACAAGGTGCCGATGCGGCCGTGCATCTTCGAGTATATCTACTTCGCCCGGCCGGATTCGGTGGTGAACGGCAAGAGCGTCTACGCCGTGCGCAAGAACATCGGCGTCGAGCTTGCCCGCGAGGCCGCGGTGCCGGCCGACGTGGTGGTGCCGGTGCCTGATTCCGGCGTGCCGGCCGCCCTCGGCTTTGCCCAGCAGACCGGCATCCCCTTCGAGATGGGGATCATCCGGAACCACTATGTCGGCCGCACCTTCATCCAGCCGACGCAATCGGTGCGCGAGCTCGGCGTGCGGATGAAGCATTCGGCCAACCGCGCGGCGATCGAGGGCAAGCGCATCGTGCTCGTCGACGACAGCCTCGTGCGCGGCACCACCTCGGTGAAGATCGTGCGGATGATGCGCGAGGCCGGCGCGGCGGAGGTGCATTTCCGCATCGCGAGCCCGCCGATCACCTATCCCGACTTCTACGGCATCGACACGCCTGAGCGCGAGAAACTGCTCGCCGCCACCCACGACCTGGAGGGCATGCGCCGCTACATCGGCGCGGACTCGCTGGCCTTCCTGTCGATCCCCGGCCTGTACCGGGCGATGGGGGAGAACGAGCGCGTCGAGGCCTGCCCGCAATACACCGACCATTGCTTCACCGGCGACTACCCGACCGGCCTGACGGACCTGGCCATCGCCGGCCCGAAGCGCCTCGCCATGCTCGCCGAAGCGGATTGACCGTCCACGCATGACCGAAACCAAGACCCTCGACGGCCGCGTCGCCGTCGTCACCGGCGCCTCCCGCGGGATCGGCCGTGCGGCGGCGCTCGCGCTCGCGGAAGCCGGCGCGCACGTCATCGCCGTGGCGCGCACGCAGGGCGCGCTGGAAGAGCTCGACGACGCGATCCGCCGGGTCGGGTCGAGCGCGACCCTCGTGCCCCTCGACCTCACCGACTACGACGGCATCGACCGGCTCGGCGCGGCGATCAACGACCGCTGGAAGCGCCTCGACATCGTCGTCGGCAACGCCGGCATCCTCGGCAACCTCATGCCGATCGGCCACATCACCCCCAAGGTGTGGGGCCAGGTGATGGACGTCAACGTCACCGCGAACTGGCGGCTGATCCGCTCGCTCGACCCGCTGCTGCGGATGTCGGATGCGGGCCGGGCGATCTTCGTCACCTCCGGGGCGGCTTCCAAGTGCAAGGCCTATTGGGGGCCCTACTCCGTGTCCAAGGCGGCGCTCGAGGCCCTGGTGCGGACCTACGCGGCCGAGAACGCGACTACGGCCGTCAAGGCGATGCTGCTCAATCCGGGACCGTTGCGCACCGACATGCGCCGCGCTGCGATGCCGGGCGAGGACCCGGAGACGCTGCGGACGCCGGAAGACCTCGCGCCGCACTTCGTCCGGCTGGCGAGCCCCGGATCGACGGATTCCGGCACCATCTACGACTTCCCGACCGACCGCATCCTGACCCCGCAAGCGACGCGCTGACGGGTCCGGACGGCGCCCGCACCATTCGGATATCCTGATGATCGACGTGCGCTGCATCTGCGCGATCGGCCAGCGCGGCCAGCTCGGGCTGAACGGCCAGCTCCCCTGGGAGGGCAACACCGATCCGCTCTTCGTCGAGGACGTGACGCGATTCTTCGCGCTGACCATGGGCCACGTGCTCATCGCCGGCCCGAAGACGGTGGCCTCGGTGCCGGCCTTCGCGTTCGAGGATCGCACCATCGACGTGATCCGCTCGCACGAGGACCCGGAGGCGGTGCTGGCGCGATATCCCGGCCGCCGCGTCTTCGTCGGCGGCGGCATCGCGGTCTGGAACGTCTACGCCAAGTACATCCAGAACTGGGACGTGACCCGCCTCCCCTACGACGGCGACGCCGACCGCTGGTTCGACCCGGCCTGGCTCGTCGGCGGGGCGCTGCGCGGGTGACGGCATCCTTCGCGGACCCGGCGCGTTTCAGCGGACGTGCCGAACGCGAAGGGATGCGATGACCACCGAGAGCTACCGCTTCGGCATCGAAGAAGAGTACTTCCTGGCCGACGCGGAGACGCGCGGCACGCCGCGGCGCTCGGTCAAGCCGTTCCATGTCGAGGCGGCCGAACGGTTGCCCGAGGCGGGGCGCGAGTTGCTGCAGTGCCAGGTCGAGGTCTGCACGCCGCCCGTCACCGATTTCGCCGAAGCAAGAGATTCGCTCGCCCGGCAGCGTGGGGCGCTCGCGGACCTCGCCGCCGAGCACGCGCTTCTGATCTTCGCCGCCGGCACCCATCCGGTGGCCGACTGGTCGCGGCAATTGCCGACCAAGGGCGACCGCTACCGCGGCATCCTGCGCGACGTCGGCTTGGCCGGGCGGCGCAGCCTGATCTGCGGCATGCACGTCCACGTCGAGGTGCCGGACCCGGAGGCGCGCGTCGACCTGATGAACCGGCTGCTGCCGTTCCAGCCGCTGCTGTTCGCGCTCTCGGCTTCCTCGCCGTTCTGGCAGGGCAAGCCCACGGGGCTCGCCGCCTATCGCCTCAGCGCCTTCGGCGAGCTGCCGCGCACCGGCCTGCCCGAACTCTTCGCCGACGCCGCGGCCTACGCGCGCTACGTGCGGATCATGACCGAGGCGGGGTCGATCCAGGATGCGAGCTTCCTGTGGTGGTCGCTGCGGCCCTCGATCAAGTTCCCGACGCTGGAGTTGCGCATCGCCGACAGCTGCACCCGGCTCGCCGACGCGCTGACCATCGCCGCCCTGTTCCGCTGCCTCGTGCGCCTCGTGGTGCGCCGGCCGGACCTCAACGCCGGCCTCGACGGGGTCTCGCGGGCGCTCGCCGACGAGAACCTGTGGCGCACCCAGCGCAGCGGCGTCGGCGCCGAGCTGATCGACGAGACGCGCGAGGCGGGCCTGCCCTTCGCCGACGCACTGGAGGCGGTGCTCGACCTCGTCGCCGAGGATGCGGCGGCTTTAGGCTGCGCGGCCGAGGTCGCCCACGCCCGGACCATCGCCACCGAGGGCACCAGCGCCGACGGCCAGATCGCCGCCTTCGAGGCGGCACGGGAAGCCGGCCTCAACAACCGCCAAGCCCTCGACGCCGTAGTGGATTGGCTGTCTCGAACGACGCGGGGTGCGTGAGCGTGCCGTCGCCCGGTGCGACTCCCGTTGCGCCCGTGCGCGTCCTCTGCCTCGGCTACAGCGTCACCGAGGAGGTCGGCTACGTGGAGCGGGCCGGCGAATGCGCCGCCGCGGAGGGGGCCGACCTCGTCTTCCTGAAATCCGGCTGGGGCGGGCACAGCGTCCACGCCATCGCCTACATGATCGATGAGATCCTCGACACGATCGCCTGCGATCGGGTCCTGCTGGAATTGTTCACCGGCAACGTGCGCTACTACGACCGCCGCGCGCTAAGCTTCTTCCTCGACCAGATCCTCGCGGCGACCGCCCGCCGCGGCCGGCCCGTCGCCTTCCTCAATCTGTATCAGGGCGGGGTCGACTACACGTCGGAGACGGTCGCCGGCCTCCTCGACGATTACGAGGCCTGCCTCGGTATCCCGATCCTCGATCTCGCCCGGCCCGTGGCCGCATCCGGCCCGGAAGAACGCGCGCTCTGGCTGAAGGACGGCACCCACGTGACGCCTGCCGGCGCCGACCTCTACGGGCGGCAGGTCTACGACTTCGTGCGCGGGCGCGGCTTCGGCGCGGCCTACATCCACCGCTACCGGGCGTTGCCGAGCCTGTTCACGCCCCTCAGGCTGGTGGCGATGCCGGACTGCTCCTGCCCCTTCGCGATGCAGCGGAACGGCATCCCGCTGCACTATGCGACGATCCCCGAGAACACGTCGCTCTCGATCGATCTCGGGCGCCGCGCCGACGTGCGCGCGGTCATGACGACCTACGGCCCCCTGAACGGGACGCTGCGCTTCTCGAGCCCGTCCAGCGAACGCACCCGCGACGTGCTGCTCTACGACCGCTTCAGCTACTACGCGCGCTCGATCGTCATGAACGTGAACCTCAAGGGCATCCGGACCCTGACGTGCTTCCAGCGCGACATCGTGCCGGACATCGAACTCGCGAAGGGCGAGAAGAACACCGGGCCGCGGATGGGCTACGTCTCGCACGTGTTCCTTCACCGGCGACTGACGCCGACGGAATGGCTGCGCCATCACCGGCACCGCGCGTTCTGGGGCATGCACCGCCTGCGCCGTGCCATCTCTCACTCTCGCAAGAGAACCGGCGCGTGACCTAACCCTTGTCGAACGGGTTCGACGAGGTCCGCAGGCTCCAGCGGATCGGCGTGCCCGGCAGGTCGAACGATTCGCGCAGGGAGTTGGTGAGGTAGCGCTGGTAGCTCTTCGGCAGGGCGTTGAGCTGGTTGCCGAACAGCGCGAAGTGCGGCGGGCGGCTCTTCACCTGGGTGGCGTAGCGGATCTTGATGCGCCGGCCCGACACCGCCGGCGGCGGGTTGCGCTGCGTCGCCTCGGAGAGCCAGTCGTTGATCCGCGACGTCGAGATGCGGGTATCCCAGACATCCGCCGCCTTGATCACGGCCTGCATCAGCTTGTCGAGGCCGTCGCCGGCGAGCCCCGAGAGCGGCACCACCGCGACGCCGCGCACCTGCGGCAGCAGCCGGGTGCAATCCTCGCGCAGGGTCTTGAGCAGGCCCGGCTGGTCGGCGACGAGGTCCCACTTGTTGAGGCCGATCACCAGGGAGCGGCCCTCGCTCTCGACGAGGTCGACGATGGTGAGGTCCTGCTTCTCGAACGGGATCGTGGCGTCGAGCAGCACCACCACCACCTCGGCGAAGCGCACGGCGCGGATGCCGTCCGACACCGCGAGCTTCTCGAGCTTGTCCTCGATCCGGGCGCGGCGGCGCATGCCGGCGGTGTCGTGCAGCTTGATCCGGCGGCCGTGCCACTCCCAATCGAGCGAGATCGAATCGCGGGTGATGCCGGCCTCCGGGCCGACGAGCAGTCGGTCCTCGCCGAGCATCCGGTTGATCAGCGTCGACTTGCCGGCGTTCGGGCGGCCGACGATGGCGACCTTGAGCGGCTTGCCGCGCGGGTCGTCGTCCTCCTCGTCCTCGTCGGATTCCGGCAGGTTCTCCTTCAGCGCCTCGTGCAGCTCGCCGATGCCCTCGCCGTGCTCGGCCGAGAACGGGATCGGGTCGCCGAGGCCGAGGCGGAACGACTCGTAGGCGCCGGCCATCCCGGCGCCGCCCTCGGCCTTGTTGGCGATGAGGATCACCTTGCAGCCGGCCCGGCGCACCAACTCGGCGAAGGGCTGGTCGGCGGGCAGGATGCCGGCGCGCGCGTCGATGACGAACAGCACTACGTCCGCTTCGAGGATCGCGGCCTCGGTCTGCATCCGCATCCGGCCGAGCAGCGTCGCCGAATCGGCCTCCTCGAGGCCCGCGGTGTCGATGATGCGGAAGTTCAGGCCGCCGAAGGCGACGTCGCCCTCGCGGCGGTCGCGGGTGACGCCGGGGCGGTCGTCGACCAGCGCCAGCTTCTTGCCCACGAGGCGGTTGAACAGGGTCGACTTGCCGACATTCGGCCGTCCGACGATCGCGACGGTCGGCAGTTCCATGGGGTGGTCCGTTCTATGATCGGTCGAGCCGCCGGGCCGGCCCGGCGGCGAAAGTCTGGAGAATGCCCAAAACCTCCGGTGCGAGCCAGTCGCACCGGAGGTTTTGGGCCAGCATCTTGGGCGATCAGCGGGTGATCGGCGGCGGGGGCGCGGCGGGCTCTGGCTTCGCCTGTGTCACAGTCACCGGGCCGCCGGCCACCAGTGCGACGTAGACCTCAATGCGCTGGCGCAGGTTCTGCGGCGTCTCGGGGTCCATGTTGAGCTGGTCGAACCAGCGCCCGGCCTCGTCGTACTGCCCGTTCTTCAGGGCGGCGAGCCCCAGCATTTCGCGGGCCGTGAAGCGGAAGGGCGAGCCGGCGGCCAGGCTCTGCAGGCTCGCCAGCGCCGGCGCCGGGTCCGGCAGGTCGAGGCGGATCAGCGCGGCACGAAGCCGGGCCAGGTCGCGCAGGCCGTCGCCGAGCGCCGTGTCGCCGGAGATGGCGTCGAAGGCGCCAGCGCCCGCGGCCGGGTCGCGCTTGGCGGTCTCGGCAGCCGAGCGGAAACGGGCGAGCAGGCGGTAGCCGGCCGGCCCCTGCGTGCCGAGGACCTCGTAGGCCTTGTCGGCCTCCGCGACCTTGCCGTCGCGGGCGAGGCGGTTGGCCTCGTCGAATTGCTGCGAGGCGGCCTCGGCAGCGTTGCGCTGGGCCGTCTGCCAGTAGCGCCAGCCGCCGACGCCGGCCACCACCAGGATCGCCACCGCGATGATCACGCCGCTGTAGCGGCGCCAGATCTCGGCGACCTTGTCCCGGCGATAGTCCTCGTTGACCTCGCGGATGAACTCGTTGTTCTCAGCCATCGTATCCCGGTCCGGCGCGTGAGCCGGACGACCTGAAGCGTCTCGATCGGCCCGCGCCTAGCACGCGGGCGCCGGTTTGGCGACCGGGCAGGCCTCAGGCTTGGCCCGGCCAGGCGTAGACGCCGATCAGCAGCGGGTGGAGGTACTTGCCGAACACGAACCAGGCGACGACGCCGACGACCACCGCGATCGCGTCGTTGCGCCAGCCCGCAGGCGCCGCGGCGCCGCCGTGCTGCGCGACGACCTGGCCCGCGGTGAGTGCCCGGCGCTTGGCGCTGATCCGTGCGACCACCGCCCAGGCGAGGAACGAGCCGAACAGCAGGATCGAGCCGAGGTCGCCGTTGGCGAGCAGGTGCGCGGTCGCCCAGATCTTCACCGCGAGCAGCATCGGGTGCTTGGCCTTCGCCCGGATGTGACCCGGCAGGTAGGCCGAGGCCAGCACGACGAAGGCGAGCAGCACCAGGACCAGGGACAGGTGGCGCGTCCAGACCGGCGGATCCCAGACCGCGATGTAGCCGGCGGCGCGGTAATTGTGGAAGCCGACCCCGATCAGCACCAGGCCGAGGACGGACAGGAGCATGTAGCCGAGCTTGTACTTGCCCTCGCCGACCTGGCCGACGACCTCCGAGCGCTTGGCGCGCAGCATCGAGAAGGCATGGGTGCCGAGGAACAGCACCAGCCCGAGGATCAGGATCAACATGGAAGGGGACACTCGGCTGGGGAGGATCGGACGCCCCGCACCGGCGGGAAGCCATTCTGTAACGGTTCTGAACAGAAACTCCGGTGGTTTGTCCAGGCGCGCAGGGTCTGCTTCAACCGCGCACGTCGTCCACGCGCGCTCTGGGCGCAACCACCGGTCACCCGCATGCGCCTCCGCCTCGTGCTCGCCGTCCTGTCGCTGCCGGCGCTCGCGCAGGCGGCGGCCGAGCCACCGCTGTCGAGCCTGACACTGGTCGGTCCGCCGGCCATCGTGTTCAAGGCCGGGCGCGACGCCTGCGACGGCGCCGACGTGCCGGACGCCTCGGCCCGCGCGTTCCGGGACGCCACCGGCGCCGTCGCCCTGTTCGGGATGCACTACCGCAACCGGGCCTTGCGCGGGCCGGACCTCGACCGGCTCAAGCTCGACTGCAAGGTGGTGCTCGACTCGGGCGAGAAGGCCGACCCGGCGCTCTACGACGACCGCTCCTGGATCACCGCCACCTGGACCGAGGACGGCACGGCGATCGCCGCGCTCGTGCACCACGAGTATCAGGCGAACGAACACCCGGGGCGCTGCACCGCCAAGGGCTACGAGGCGTGCTGGTACAACACGATCACCGCCGCCGCCTCCACGGACGGCGGCCGCAGCTTCCTGCGTACGACCCCGCCGGCGGTGGCGATGGCGGCCCCGTTCCGGCAGGAGGTCGGCCAGGGGCGCCACCGCGGCTTCTTCAACCCCTCGAACGTGTTCGCCGACGGGCGCTTCCGCTATGTCTTCGTCTCGACCACCGGCTGGGACCGTCCCGGCGACCAGGAGGCCGGCGTCTGCCTGTTCCGCACCGCGACGCCCGCCGACCCGGCGAGTTGGCGCGCCTGGACCGGCACCGGCTTCACCGCCGCCTTCCCGGACCCGTACCGCACGAAGGCCGCAGCGAAGGGGACCGAGACCTGCAAGCCGGTGGCGCCGTTCCCGACGCCGGTCGGCGCCGTGGTGCGCCACCGCGGCACGGGCGCCTTCGTCGCGGTCTTCATGGCCAAGAAAGGCGACATGGCCAAGAAAGGCGACGGTCCGGCCGGCGCGAATTTTCCGGAATCCGGCTTCTACTGGACGAGCTCGCGCGACCTGCTCAGCTGGGACGTGCCGCGGCTGCTCGTCGCCGGGACGACGCTCTACGACGACCCCTGCGCGGCGGCGGGCGGCCTGATCGCCTACCCGTCCCTCCTCGACCCCCGCGCCGAGGGCCGCAACTTCGACGACGTCGGCGACACCGCGATCCTCACCTACGTCACGCTGAAGACCGAGGGCTGCACCATCACCTCGGACCGCGACCTGCTGCGGCGGCCGGTGGCGATCAAGGTCTGGCCGTGACCGGTTCGTGACTTGATGGGCCGCGGGCTCGGCGGCATCGTGACGCCAGCAACGGAGCCGCCATGACCGCCCACCTGATCACCTGGGACGAATGCGACGCGAGCGTCGCCGCCAACGGCGTCGCCAAGCGCACGATCCCGGGCGCGGGCGCCAGCCTGGTGCGGATCGTCGTCCCCGCCGGCACCTCGGCCCCGCGGCACAGCCACGCCCACGAGCAGTTCGTGCAGGTGCTCTCCGGCTCCGGCACCCTGGAGACCGAGCAGGGCCGTGCGGCATTCGGCCCCGGCAGCGTGTTCCACTTCCCCCCGGAGGCGTGGCACGCGGCAGAGTTCACGACCGAGACCGTGCTGGTGGAGATCAACTTATCGGCGTGAAGTCCGGCGGACAGGTCGTTCGATGCCGCCCATATCGTCAGCACCTTGGACATTCGGCACTCAGGATGTCGTGCGACCAACCTGCCCTGATTCGATCTGATCGACCCCGTTTTCGGTATCCTGCGCATAGCGCACGGATTCTCTGGCACGAAGAATTTTTCCCTCTTGTGGGTCTAAGGCTATGCCATCGGTCAGCGCCAGGCAGGCGGCCAGTGCCAACCAAGTGCCGGCGCAGCCCGGCAGGGTCGCGAAATTGAAGGCGTAGGTGTAAGGCCACGGCCCACCGAGATCGATGTCTTCATAGGTCTCCGCCAATTCTGTGAATGCGCAAGCGCCGAACTCGAACCCGGCCTCCCGGCCACGCCAGAGCGCCGGAAGGTGTCCTCGATGATATGCGAGATCCCGAGCCGGTTTCAATTTCAGATCGAACCCGAGGGCATCGATCGATGCCTGCCATTCTTCGATCGAGCCGATCGGACGCGCACAAAATGCGTAAGCTTCCATCGTCATGATCAATATTCCTGAGTTTTTACGATTATTGCCGCGACGAATTTTGAAAACAATACCGAGGCATGCTTTACGGATATGCCGTGACTGATATGAATTTCGATGATTGGCACATCCAGGCCAATTCCCAGGCTACTGCGAAGATCTCGAATTCGAGACGGCGTCAGGAGAGCACCTCCTGTCTTGAAGTCCCATACTGCCAGGATCGGCGAAGATTCGGTTCTACCATCGCGTAGAACGACATCGGTGCGGACGCCACCATCCAAACCGTATCGGACGGTATCTCCAAGACTGAAGCTTTGCTCAATTCCATGTCGACCGATGCCTGGAATATCGAGATCACGAAGCATTGCTGCCGTCGTCGTGTGCACTTGAACACCGTAGGCCGCGCCACTGCCTTCACCACCGATCGAGACGGCCTCCTTGACGACGTCGACGAGAAGCTCGGTTTTCGCGTCGATCCTTGCATTCCCCGTTTTATCTATTCGCGTGCATACGATCTGGCCGGCGCCGCCGATCCAGCACCCGTCTGGGCCGCGAGGCTGATCCTGTCGAAAGCCGGCTTTGAGGGAATGGCTGAGCGCAGTCAGCATCGCGATCCGCTTCGGTCTCTGCGACCCTGTGCTTGAGCCGATGCCAGTCTCGTTGCTCGCTCATTGCAGCGCTCCCTCGCAAGAGAGGCCATGGCATAAAGTCCTATTATCGTCAATATTCCTATGCTTCAGACCTTCTGGAGGGCTGCCCGATCCCCCGGCAATGGTTCCGACGCGCAACCGGTGCCGCGGCCGGTCCGACCTCAACTTTTCTTGCCCCCCGCGGCAAAAAGGCCTGTGTTGGCGGGTCTCGTGCACGTGTGTAAAGAAGACGGCTACGAAGGCTCGTCCGTGCACGCCGACGGGACGAGCGCGCCGATTTCGCCCGCATACAAGAACAGAGGCCATCCATGAGCGCCGGTACCGCTGCCGACAAGCATTTCTCGAATTCGTTCTTCGCGGCCTCGCTGAGCGACGCGGACCCTGAGATCGCCAAGGCCGTCGATCAGGAGCTCGGACGCCAGCAGCACGAGATCGAGCTGATCGCCTCCGAGAACATCGTCTCGCGCGCCGTGCTCGAGGCGCAGGGCTCGGTGCTGACCAACAAGTACGCGGAGGGCTATCCCGGCCGCCGCTACTACGGCGGCTGCCAGTTCGTGGACGTGGCCGAGAACCTCGCCATCGAGCGCGCCAAGCGCCTGTTCGGCGTCGGCTTCGCCAACGTGCAGCCGAACTCCGGCTCGCAGGCGAACCAGGGCGTGTTCCTGGCGCTGATGCAGCCCGGCGACACCTTCCTCGGGCTCGACCTTGCCGCCGGCGGCCACCTCACCCACGGCGCCCCGCCGAACGTGTCGGGCAAGTGGTTCAAGCCTGTCTCCTACACCGTGCGCCGCGACGACCAGCGCATCGACATGGAGCAGGTCGAGGCGCTGGCCCACGAGCACAAGCCGAAGGTGATCATCGCCGGCGGCTCGGGTTATCCGCGCCACTGGGACTTCGCCAAGTTCCGCGAGATCGCCGACGCGGTCGGCGCGTACTTCTTCGTCGACATGGCCCACTTCGCCGGCCTCGTCGCCGCCGGCGTGCACCCGTCGCCGTTCCCGCACGCGCACGTCGCCACCACCACGACCCACAAGACGCTCCGCGGCCCGCGCGGCGGCATGATCCTGACGAACGACGAGGCGCTGGCCAAGAAGTTCAACTCGGCGATCTTCCCCGGCATCCAGGGCGGTCCGCTGATGCACGTCATCGCCGGCAAGGCGGTCGCCTTCGGCGAGGCCCTGAAGCCCGAGTTCAAGATCTACGCCCGCCAGGTGATCGAGAACGCCAAGGCGCTGGCCGACACGCTGATGTCGGGCGGCTACGACATCACCTCGGGCGGCACCGACAACCACCTGATGCTGGTCGACCTGCAGCGGAAGGGCCTCACCGGCAAGGCGGCGGAAGCCGCGCTGTCGCGGGCCGACATCACCTGCAACAAGAACGGCGTGCCCTTCGACACGCAGAAGCCGACGATCACGTCGGGCATCCGCCTCGGCACCCCGGCCGGCACCTCGCGCGGCTTCGGCGTCGCCGAGTTCAAGCAGATCGGCGGCTTCATCGTCGAAGTGCTCGACGGCCTGGCGGCCAAGGGCGAGACGGGGGATCCGGAGGTCGAGGCCTCGGTCAAGACCCGCGTCCACGCGCTCACCGACCGGTTCCCGATCTACGGCTGACCGGAACGCCGCCGGCACCTCACTTCCGGCGTGCACCGCAACACGATAGAGACGGCCGCGGATCGCCACGATCCGCGGCCGTTTTCGTTTCGCGAGAGGCAGCCGTCTTTCCGGCTCGATGAAAAGGTCCGCCCGATGCGGTGTCCCTATTGCGGCGGCTCCGAGACGCAGGTGAAGGATTCGCGGCCGAGCGAGGACGGGGCCGCGATCCGCCGCCGCCGGGTCTGCCCGGATTGCGCCGGCCGGTTCACCACCTTCGAGCGGGTGCAGCTGCGCGAGCTCGTGGTGCTCAAGCGCTCGGGCAAGCGCGTCCCCTTCGAGCGGGACAAGCTCCAGCGCTCGATCGGCGTCGCCCTGCGCAAGCGCGCGGTCGACCCCGAGCGGATCGAGCGGCTAGTCAGCGGCATCACTCGCCAGCTCGAGAGCGGCGGCGAGGCCGAGATCACCTCGGAGGCGATCGGGGAGCTGGTGATGGAGGGCCTGAAGGGCCTCGACGACGTCGCCTACGTGCGCTTCGCCTCCGTCTACAAGAACTTCCGCGAGGCCAAGGACTTCGAGGACCTGCTCGGAACGCTCGCAGAGGCCGGGGTCGCCCCGCCCGAGGGCGTCGTGGCGGGCAAGCCGCGCCCGGCGCGGTCCCGGTCGTGATCCCCGACGTGCGCTTCATGCGCCTCGCCCTGGCGCTCGGGCGGCGCAACCTCGGGCGGACCTGGCCGAACCCCTCGGTCGGCGCCGTGGTGGTCGCGGGCGAGCCGGGCGCCGAGCGGATCGTCGGCCAGGGCGTCACCGCCCCGGGCGGCCGGCCGCACGGCGAGCCGCTGGCCCTGGCGGATGCCGGCGAGGCCGCCCGCGGCGCGACGCTCTACGTGACGCTGGAACCCTGCTCGCATCATGGCCGCACCCCGCCCTGCACCGACGCGATCGTCACGGCTGGCATCGCGCGGGTGGTCAGCGCGATGGAGGACCCGGACGCGCGGGTCTCGGGCCGCGGCCACGCGCTCTTGCGCGACGCTGGCATCCCGGTCGAGACCGGGCTGCTTCGGAGCCAAGCCCGCCGCGACCATGCCGGGCACGTGACGCGCGTGACCCTCGGACGGCCGCATCTCCACCTCAAGCTCGCGCGCACGCAGGACGGGTTCGCCGCCGCCTCCGACACGGAGCGGCTGCGCATCACCGGCGCGATCGCCGACGGGGCGGTGCACCTGTGGCGGGCGCATGCCGACGCGATCCTGGTCGGCATCGGCACCGCCCGCGCCGACGACCCCTCGCTCACCGTGCGCCTACCCGGGCTCGCCCCCCGCTCGCCGCTGCGGGTGGTGCTCGATTCGCAGCTGCGGCTGTCGTCGTCGAGCGTGCTCGTGCGCAGCGCCCACGACGTGCCGACGCTGGTCGTGACGACGCGCGGCGCCCCGGCCCATGCCAAGCGGATGCTCGAATCGCTCGGCGTCGAGGTGGTGCGCGTGCCGGCGGACGAGCGCGGGCGGGTCGACCTGCACGCGGCGCTCGCGATGCTCGGCGAGCGCGGATTGACGCGGCTCTGCAGCGAGGGCGGCCCCCACCTTGCCGACGCGCTGGCCGAAGCCGATCTCGTGGATACCTGCACCCTCATCACCGGTCCCGGCACCTGCGGGCCGCAGGGCGGCCTGCCGGCGGTCGGCCCGCATCTCGGGGCGATGCTGGACGGCGAACGGTTCCGGATCGCCGAGTCCCTCGACCTGGGGGCAGACCGGGCGACGACCTACGAACGCAACGAGGCTTAAGCGATGTTCACCGGTCTCGTCAGCGACGTCGGCACGGTCCTCTCGGTCTCGGGCGACGCGCGCATGCGCCGCCTCACCATCCGCGCCGCCTACGACGCGGCTTCGATCGCGCTCGGCGCCTCGATCGCCTGCTCCGGCCCCTGCCTCACCGCGGTGTCGATCGAACCCTCCGACGGCGGCTGCGTCTTTGCGGTGGACGCCGCCGCCGAGACGCTGGCGTTGACCACGGTCGGCGCCTGGGAGGCCGGCACCCGGATCAACCTGGAACGGTCCCTCAAGATCGGCGACGAGCTCGGCGGCCATCTCGTCACCGGCCACGTCGACGGCGTCGCCGAGATCCTCGAGCGCGAGACCGTCACCGCCGGCGCCTGGGGCGCGAGCGAACGCTTCACCCTGCGGGCGCCGGCCGACATCGCCCACTTCATCGCCAAGAAGGGCTCGGTCTGCCTCGACGGCACGTCGCTGACCGTCAACGCGGTCGAGGGCGACACCTTCTCGGTCCTGCTGATCCCGCACACGCTGGAGGTGACCACCTGGGGCGAGCGCCGGGCGGGCGACCACTTGAACCTCGAGGTCGACCTGATCGCCCGCTACGCCGCGCGGCTCTCGGAGGGGCGCGGAAGAGCGGCATGAGCCTCGTCTCGAACGAGCGGATCACGCCGTCCGCGTCCTACCTGAACACCGCCGCGGGCGGCCCGTTCACCGCGGGCGTCATCGCGCCGCTCGCCGCCACCGTCTTCGGCGTTTCGGCGCAGACGAGCCTGTCGGCGTTGACTCTGGCAGTCGGCATCGCGAACTTTCTTCTGGCGAGCGTCGCGCTTTACACCTGTGCGCGCGTCGTTCTCGCAAGGCTGAAATTATGACCGATATTCAGATCGTCGCCTTCGTCGTGGCGCCGCTGATGGCGGTCGCCGTCGGCTTCGGCGTCACGCTCTGGTCCCGCTACGCCGATCGGTAGGTCCCTCACCGCGGCGGGATCGAATACGTCCCGTTCGCCTGCGCCACGAGGTCGTCCGAGCCGGGCGCCGTGATCCGCACCTCGCCGACGGCGAGGCGCCGGCCGAGCTTCAGCAGCGCGACGTCGGCGACCAGTACCAGCCCTGCGGGCTTCCTGAGGAAGTTGAAGGTGAGGCTCGTCGTCACCGCGAGCGCCACCGGGCCGATCTGGGCGAGGATCGCCGCGTAGAGCGCGTAGTCCGCCAGCGCCATCATCGCAGGGCCGGACAGCGTGCCGCCCGGGCGCAGGAAGCGGTCGTCTCCATCGAGCCGCATCCGCGCGGTCAGCGGTCCGACGGCCTCCAGGTGGAAGGCGCGACCGCCCGCCTGCATCTGCGGAAACTCCCGGTCGAGGAAGTCGCGGGTATCAGTAAGGGTCATCGCGGTCATGGAAGGGTCATCGCGGTCATGCCAGCCGTTGCAGCATGGCGGCACGGCGGCGGCAAGACGAACGGCCCGCCGTCCAGGCGAGCTACCCTGCGTTCGGGACGCCCTCCGCCGCCCGCGCGCGGCCGAAATCGGCCTCCGCCGTCTCCTGACCCTGTGCGACGATGCCCCGGCGGATCGCGCGGGTGCGGGTGAAGAGGTCGTGCAGCGCGTCGCCGTCGCCGTAGCGGATCGCCCGGGTCAGCACCGACAGGTCCTCGTTGAAGCGCCCGAGCATTTCCAGCACCGCCTCGCGGTTGGTCAGGAAGATGTCGCGCCACATGGTCGGATCGGACGAGGCGATGCGGGTGAAGTCGCGGAAGCCGCCGGCCGAGAACTTCATCACCTCGGATTGCGTCACCTGCTCGAGGTCGGCGGCGGTGCCGACGATGTTGTAGGCGATCAGGTGCGGCACGTGGCTGGTGATGGCGAGCACGAGATCGTGGTGCTCCGGCGTCATCGTCTCGACGACGGCGCCGAGCCCCTGCCACAGGGCGCGCACCCGCTCGACCGCGGCCTCAGGCGCGTCCTCCGGCGGGGTGAGGATGCACCAGCGGTTGGAGAACAGCGTCGAGAAGCCGGCATCCGGCCCGGAATACTCTGTGCCGGCGACGGGATGGCCCGGCACGAACACGATGCCGTCGGGCAGGTGCGGGCTCACGGCCGCGACGACCGAGGCCTTCACCGAGCCGACGTCCGAGACCACGGCGCCGGGCTTGAGGTGGGGGGCCATCACCGCGGCGACCGGGCCGATGGCGCCGACGGGCACGCACAGGATCACCAGGTCGGCCTGCGCCGCGCCGGCCGCGGCATCGCCGGTGACCGCGTCGGCGATGCCGAGGTCGAGGACCCGCGCGCGGACGGCTTCGTCCGCATCGATCGCGACGATGCGCTCGGCCAACCCGTAGCGGCGGGCGCCGCGGGCGATGGACGAGCCGATCAGGCCGAGGCCGACGACGGCGAGGCAGCCGAGCGGCGCGGCCTCAGGCATGGTCGCCTCGCATGAAGGCGCCGAGGGCGGCGAGGAAGGCTTCGTTGCTCTCCGCGCCGCCGATGGTGACGCGGAGCGCGTTCGGCAGCCCGTAGGCGGTCACCCGCCGCACGATCACGCCGTGGGCGGTCAGGAAGGCGTCGGCTTCCGCCGCCGAGCGGCCGGGCGCGTCCGGGAAGTGCACGAGCATGAAGTTCGCCACGCTGGGCGTCACGGTGAGGCCGAGCGCGCGGGCACCCTCGACCATCCGCGGCAGCCACTCGGCGTTGTGGGCGGCCGCAGCCGCGGCATGCGCCTCGTCGGCAAGCGCCGCCGCGCCGGCCGCCATGCCGGCGGTGGACAGGTTGAACGGCCCGCGGATGCGGTTGACCGCCTCCATCACGTGGGCCGGCCCGACCATCCAGCCGATCCGGAGGGCGGCGAGACCGTGGATCTTCGAGAAGGTACGGGTCATCACGACGTTGTCGGCGTCGCGCGCGAGCTCGAACCCGGCCGAATAGTCGTCCGCCTGGACGTATTCGGCGTAGGCGCCGTCGAGGACCAGCAGCACGTCGCCCGGCAGGCCGGCATGCAGGCGGCGCACCTCGGCGAGCGGCAGGTAGGTGCCCGTCGGGTTGTTGGGGTTCGCGACGTAGACGATCTTCGTCCGCGGGGTCACGGCGGCGAGGATCGCGTCGACGTCGGCCGTGAGATCGCGCTCGGGGACGACCACGGCGGTGCCGCCCGCCGCCAGGATGGCGATGCGGTAGACCAGGAACCCGTGCTCGCAGAACACGCCCTCGTCGCCGGGGCCGACATAGGCGTAGGCCAGCAGCGACAGCAGCTCGTCCGAGCCGGCGCCGCAGACGACTCGGCTCGCATCGATGTCGTGGCGCGCAGCGATGGCGTTCCGCAGCAGGGCGGAGGTGCCGTCGGGGTAGACCTCGAGCTTGGCCGTCGCCGCCTGCATCGCCGCCACCGCCGCCGGGCTCGGGCCGAGCGGCGTCTCGTTCGACGAGAGCTTGTGGATCTTGGCATGGCCCGGCGCCCCGCTCTTGCCGGGAACGTAGAGGTCGATCGCCAGGACGCCCGGACGGGGCACCGGGCGGAGACGGGGAGAGGCGGACATTCTTGTTCGCAGTCTGAAGAAGAAACGCGTGAGGCGCCCGTCTACAGCATTTCGCGCGCCGATGAAGCGGGGCGCGACCGGATTAGGGCGCCGAGGCGCTCACACCCGGAAGCGCGCCGCGTGGCTGCCGGTCTCGTCGAAGCTCGACGCCGCCGCGCCCGCGCCGTCGAGCGCGTCCGCGAGTTGCCGCGCGCCGACGCCGCCGGGCACCGCCAGAAGAAGACGCTCGGCTTCGCCCTTGGGCCTGCCCCGCGCCACCACCTCGCCGTAGAGCCCCTGCACGGCGCGCTCGGCCTCCTCCGTCCAGGCGGCACAGCGGACCGCCCACAGCACCCAGTCGCGCTGCGCCGCCGCCGGGTCGTCCAGCGGTTTGGCCACCACGAAGACCGGGGTGCCGGCCGGGTGGGCCGGCCGCTCGATGAAGGGCAGCCGGGCGATCACCTTCGGGCGGCCCTCGCCGATCAGCCCCTCCCACCAGGCCTCGCCCTTGCTTGGCCCCTTGCCCCGCCCCTTGCCAGGCGCTTGGGCGGCCCGCGGGTCGAAGCGGAAGATGCCGAGGTCGCCGCGCGAGGCAGCGACCGCCTCGATCACCGCCGCGCAGGTCGGGTGCGGGCGGTAGGGCACCGTGAAGCCGAAGTGGAACCGGGCGGAGTCGCGCATCGCCGGGTCGCCGGCGGAGATGTCGGCATGCACCGAGAACGGCGCCTGGACGTAGGTGAAGGTCGCGATGATGACCCGCCAGATCCCCTCGACGGTGTCGAGCGGCAGGAGCCCGCGGTGGCGCTCGGCCACGCGCCGCATCATCGCGGCCTCGCGGCCCGGACGGAAGGCGGAGCCCGAGGCCGAGGTGCCCTTCACCGCGATCAGGCGGTCGATGATCCCGCCGCGCTGGATCAGCAGCGCGTGCATCTCGGCGTCGATCCGGTCGATCTCGGCCCGGAGGGCGGCGAGGTCTTCCATCGGCGGCGCGGCTCGTTTGGGGAAGCGCATGGTTCGACAAGCTGAGGACGGGGCTGCTCGGGCGTGTTTACGGCCCGCCGCGCCGAAGGGCCAGCGTGCGCCCGCCGCAGGATCGACAACCGGCTGCGGATGAACGGGCCTGCCGGCCGCCCGCTTCGTTGACGCTCGACGGCGCGCACACTACCTCGGGTGTTGCGGCGGGCGCGGGAAGCCGACGATCTCGCAACCTTCGTCAGCGCCGCGCGCGGGAAGCCGTTTCCAGCAGCCTCATGGACAATCCCCTCGACCCGGCCCTCGCGGCCACCCCCGCGACGGAGCCGGAGACCCGCAGCCGCGAGCCGTCGCAGGCCCGCGACCCGGCGGGGCTCGTCGCCCGGTTCGAGGCCGACCGTCCGCTGACGATGGATTCGGGCGCCGAACTCGCACCGTTCCAGGTCGCCTACCAGACCGCGGGCACGCTCAACTCCGCGCGCACCAACGCGGTGCTGATCTGCCACGCGCTCACCGGCGACCAGCACTTCGCCCACCCGCACCCCGTCACCGGCAAGCCGGGCTGGTGGACGACCCTAGTCGGCCCGGGCAAGCCGATCGACACCGACCGCTACTTCGTCGTCTGCTCCAACGTGATCGGCTCGTGCATGGGCTCGACCGGGCCGGCCTCGATCGATCCGGGCACGGGCGCGGCCTACGGCCTCGACTTCCCGCTCGTCACCATCCGCGACATGGTCCGCGCGCAGGCGATGCTGCTCGACCATCTCGGCATCGACGACCTTTTCCTGTGCGTCGGCGGCTCGATGGGCGGGATGCAGGTGCTGCAATGGGCCTCGCTCTACCCGGAGCGGGTGTTCGCGGCGATGCCGATCGCCACCGGCGCGCGCCACTCGGCGCAGAACATCGCCTTCCACGAGGTCGGCCGGCAGGCGATCATGGCCGACCCCGCCTGGGCCGACGGGCGCTACCTCGAGGCCGGCACCCGGCCCTCGAAGGGCTTGGGCGTCGCGCGGATGGGCGCGCACATCACCTACCTCTCCGAACCGGCGCTCCACCGGAAGTTCGGCCGCCGCTTCCAGGGCGGCTCGGCGCCAACCTTCTCGTTCAACGCCGACTTCCAGATCGAGAGCTACCTGCGCCACCAGGGCCTCTCCTTCGTCGAGCGCTTCGACGCCAACGCCTACCTCTACCTCACGCGGGCGATGGACTATTTCGACCTCGCCGCCGACCATGGCGGCGTACTCGCCAACGCCTTCAAGGGCACCAAGACGCGGTTCTGCGTGGTCTCGTTCACCTCCGACTGGCTGTTCCCGACGGCCGATTCCCGCGCGATCGTCCACGCGCTGAACGCGGCCTCGGCCCCTGTCGCCTTCGTCGAGGTCGAGAGCGACAAGGGCCACGACGCCTTCCTCCTCGACGAGCCGATGCTGTTCTCGGCGGCCCGCGGCTTCGTCGACGCGGCCGCACGGGCGCGCGGGCTGTGAGCGGGCGCGACGACCTCGCCTTTGGCGACGCCGCCTCCGGCACGCCCTGGGAGGCGGCCAACGACCTGCCGCGCACGCCCGAATCCGGGGCTGCCCGCGTCGATCACCTCGTGGTCCTCGGCCTCGTGCCGCCGGGCGCCCGCGTCCTCGACATCGGCTGCGGCGACGGCTCGCTGCTGGCGCTGCTGCGCGACCGCCGCGGCGTCGACGGGCGCGGCATCGAGCTGTCGCGCGAGGGCGTGAACGCCTGCCTCGCCCGCGGCCTGCCGGTGATCCAGGGCGACGCCGACACGGATCTGGAAAACTACCCCGACGACGCGTTCGACGTGGTGGTCCTGTCCCAGACCATCCAGGCGACGCGCAACCCGCGCATCGTGCTGGAGCACCTGCTGCGCATCGGCCGGCAGGTGGTGATCTCGTTCCCGAACTTCGGGCATTGGCGGGTGCGGGCGGAGCTCGCCTTCCGCGGGCGGATGCCGATCACCAAGATCCTGCCTGAGGCCTGGTACGAGACCCCGAACATCCACCACTGCACCATGCGCGACTTCGTGGAGCTGTGCCACGCGGTCGACGCCCACATCGAGAAGGCGGCGGCGCTCGACGCCCGCGGCCGCCCGATGCGCTTTTCGATGCCGTGGTGGTTCTGGAACCTGATCGGCGCGCAGGGGGTGTTTTTGCTGCGGCGGGGTTCGCCCGGCAGAGCGTGAGCGGATGCAGGATGCCGGGTCCGCCGATCCTTCGGGTCGGTGGCCCGTCCACAGAGACCCGACATCCCGTGGTTGAGCGCAGATCAACGCGATGGAAACATACGTTGATCCCACCAGACCGGGCGATGTAGGCTGTATGCGATCCGATTGAATTCAGCGTGTCGCGGATTGATCAGAATGTTGTTCGCGACCCGCGCAACCACGCTGGGCACGAAGAGCAGGAGCGAACGCCCCTCGTGGAGCCATTCCTCGCCGTAGGCTTTCGATACCGCACAATCGGGATGATCCCACCCTGGAACGGCCGCCTGGTTCAGCTTCTCGTACGATAGGCCGACGGAGAGCGTGATCTCGACGAAGTGTTGGTTCGGCGGTAGCGCACCGCTTCCGTGAACGAGCTTCTCCAGTAGTACCGTCGCATAGTCTGCGGCGGCGTAGATCATCGGGCTTGCCGGCGTGTTCCAACGTCCGGGAAACAGGCCGGACCCGGTGGCATCGAAGATCGGATGGCTGCCGTCGGGATCACCGATGCGATAGGCCATCTGAACCTGACGGAGCGTCTGCCCCGTCACGCCTCCGAGCCGTATTTAAGGCGCCCGAGCACGGCCTCGACCCCGTGGGCCGCCGAACTCCGATTCTAGAACCACGTCGATCGGGGGCCGCCCTTCTAGAAGCGGATGCGGCCGATGCAGGAAGTCGCGGGCCGCGTCATCGTCCTTCCAGACCTCGCAAGCCATCTCCCAGACGCGCGCCACGCGGACGACCTTGGCGCCCTCCAGCGCGGAAAGCGTCGCATCGCCTGTCGATGCGGACCGCCGCCGATGCAGGGTCGCCCGCTTCACCAGATGAAAGGCAAAGGTCCGGTCGTCGGGCGCCACCGCGGTGGCGACGCGGGCGACGGCTCCGATCGGCAGGCCAGCATTGATTCGGGCGACCATTTCGGATTGCGGGATGGCGCCGGAAGCGTACGGCGCGATGCCGAGCAGATCGGCAAGAGCGGACTCGTTTTTCATCGGATGCTCCGAAACCAGATGACACCATAACAGGTCTCATTCGAGACTTTTGCCACCCGTAGCGCTTCAGATTCAGCTACTCGGGGCCGCGCCTCCCAGCGCCCTCAATGCGCATTCAAGAAATCCAGCATCGCCGCGTCGAACCGGTCGGTCGCCTCCATGTGGACGAGGTGGCCGATGCCCTCGAACACGATCGCCCGGCCGTTCGGCATCTTCGCCGCCAGCGCCGTCGCGTTGTCGGCGTTGCGGCCCATCTTGGCGGCGAGTTCCGGCGGCGCGAAGGGCTTTCCGGGCGCGTTGTGGTCGGCGCCGCCCATGATGAACAGCGTCGGCATCGGAAGCAGCGGGATCTCGTGCACCACCGGCTGGCCCCAGATCATCGTGTAGGAATTCACGAACGATTGCAGCCAGCGCGGATACTCGCCCGCCTCCTTCACCCGCTCGCGCACTGCGACGAAGGGCTCGATCGCGGCTTCCGGCAGGGACAGCGCGTAGCTCGTCATCAGCTGCCGGCGGTAGGCGGCCGCCGTCAGCTCGCCCTCGCGCTTGAGCAGGGTCTCGTTGCCGACCGGCGGCACGCTGTATCGGTAATCCTCGAGCCCGATCGGCGCTTCGAGGACGAGGCTGTTGACGCGCGCGGGCGCGTTGCGCGCCAGCCGCACCGCCAGCATCCCGCCCATCGAGTGGGCGACCACGTCGACCCGTGGCAGGTTGAGGCGGTCGAGCAGCGCGACGGTGTCGGCGGCCATCGCGTCGAAGGTGAACGGGCCGACCGGCTTCGAGGACTTGCCGAAGCCGAGCTGGTCCGGCGCCACCACGCGGTAGCCCGCTCCGGTCAGCGCCGCGATGACCGGGGCCCAGTAGCTCGCCGGAAAGTTGCGGCCGTGCAGCAGCAGGGCGGTACGGCCGTTGGCGGCGCCGGTCGGCGCCACGTCCATGTAGGCGAGGCGCTGGGCCTCGCCGTCGCGCGACAGGGCGAGGAAGCGCACCGGATACGGGTAGGCGAACCCTTCCAGCCCGATCCCGAGGGGAGTCGCATCCTGCGCGGCCGCCGCCATCGGCATCAGGGGAAGCAGGGCGAGCAGGAGGGCTGTGGTCCGTGTCGTCATCGGCATTTCGGGGCGTCCCTCGGATCGAAGCGAAGACCCGATGCCGTGTCGCGAAGGCGGAAAAGCGGCGCGCGCGGGAAGGGTCGCACCGCCATGTCACCGGCGCGCTGCTCGATCCTGCGTGAGGCCCCTATGTCCGAAGCGAGGCAGCGGATGCAGGCCGTCGAGGCCGGCGTCGCGAAGCGGGGTTATCGAGGATGACCGAGACGGCCGGATCGTCCGGACGACGCGAGGCCGGCGGCCCGGAGGACGGCCCGCCCCGTGACGGCGGTCCCGTCGGCCCGCCCCCGGCCCCCACCCAGGCGTCAGACGGGCTGCCGCCGCGCGAGCGCCTTCTGGCGATGGCGGCGGTGTCGCTCGCCATGACCATGGCGGTGCTCGATGGGGCGATCGTCAACGTGGCGCTGCCGGTGATGGCCAAGGACCTCGCCGTCGACCCGTCCGCGGCGATCTTCGTGGTCAACGGCTACCAGATCGCGGTGACGGCGGCGCTCCTGCCCTTCGCCTCGCTCGGCGACATCCTCGGCTACAAGCGCGTGTACCTCGCCGGGCTCACGGTGTTCGTGGCGGCCTCTCTCGCCTGCGCCTTCGCGCCGAGCCTCGGCTTCCTCGTCGCCGGGCGCCTCGCGCAGGGGCTGGGGGCCGCCGGCGTGATGAGCGTGAACATCGCGCTGGTGCGTTTCATCTACCCCCACCGGATGATCGGCCGCGGCGTCGGCAACGTCGCGCTCGTCGTCGCCGTCGCCTCGGCGGCCGGCCCGACGGTCGCCGCCGCGATCCTCTCGGTGGCGTCCTGGCCCTGGCTGTTCCTGGTCAACCTGCCGGTGGGCGGGCTCGCGCTCTTCGTCGCCTCGCGGACGCTGCCGGCGACGCCGCGCAGCGGCGCGCGGTTCGATGCGTTGAGCGCGGTGCTGAACGCGCTGACCTTCGGCCTGCTGATCGTCGGCGTCGATCGGCTCGGCGACCCCGCCGGGCGGATGGTCGCCTTCGCCGAGATCGGGGCGGCGATCGCGGTCGGCGCGGTGTTCGTGCTGTACCAGCTGCGCCTGCCGGCGCCGCTGCTGCCGGTGGACCTGCTGCGGATCCCGGCCTTCGCGCTGTCGATGGCGACCTCGATCGCCGCGTTCGCTGCGCAGATGAGCGCCTACATCGCCCTGCCCTTCTACTTCCAGGACGTGTTGCACCTCTCGGGCACGCAGACCGGCTTCCTGATGACGCCGTGGCCGATCGCGATCGCGGCGATGGCGCCGATCTCCGGACGGCTCGCCGACCGTTACCCGCCGGGCCTGCTCGGGGGCGTCGGCCTCGGTCTGATGGCGTCCGGCATCGCCGCGATGGCGCTGCTGCCGGCCGCGCCCGCGACCCTCGACGTCGTCTGGCGGCTGACGCTGTGCGGCCTCGGCTTCGGCCTGTTCCAGACCCCGAACAACAAGGTGATCATCACCTCGGCCCCGCGCGAGC
Organism: Methylobacterium cerastii; assembly: GCF_022179125.1. Classification (GTDB taxonomy): domain Bacteria; phylum Pseudomonadota; class Alphaproteobacteria; order Rhizobiales; family Beijerinckiaceae; genus Methylobacterium; species Methylobacterium cerastii. The sequence continues at coordinate 35,063 of NZ_BPQG01000052.1, read as the reverse complement.
GCAGCGGCGGCGCCAGCGGCATGCAGTCGACCGCCAGGCTCACCGGCCAGTCGCTGGGCGCGGCGATGGTGGCGGTGATCTTCGGGATCACCCACGGCGCCGGATCGGACCGGGCGGTCTCGGCGGCGTTGTGGTGCGCGGTGCTGCTCGCGCTGTTCGGCGGCTGCGCCAGCGTGCTGCGGCGGGGCAGGGCCGGGTAGGCTGCATGCCACCCGGGGCGCGGGGGCCGCGTTGACGGACATCCACAACAGGGATCGACCAGCATGGACATGAACCTGAAGGGCCGCAGCGCCCTCGTCACCGGCTCCACCGGCGGCATCGGCTACGGCATCGCCAAGGCGCTGCTCGAGCTGGGCGCCCGCGTCGGCATCAACGGGCGCACGGCCCAGCGCGTCGAGGCGGCGATCGCGCGACTGCGCGCGGAAAACCCGGCGGGCGAGCCCTTCGCGGCGGTCGGCGACGTGGCGACGGCCGAGGGCGTCGATGCGCTCGTGGCAGCGCTGCCGGACGTGGACATCCTGGTCAACAACACCGGGATCTTCGAGCCCAAGCCATTCTTCGAGATTCCGGACGCGGACTGGCAGCGCTTCTTCGACGTCAACGTGATGAGCGGCGTGCGGCTGTCGCGCGCCTACGCACCGGGGATGGTGGCGCGCGGCTGGGGCCGGGTGGTGTTCATCGCCAGCGAGTCCGGCATCAACATCCCGGTCGAGATGGTCCATTACGGGATGACGAAGACCGCGCAGCTCGCAGTCTCCCGCGGGCTCGCCGAGACGGTCTCCGGCACCGGCGTGACAGTCAACAGCGTGCTGCCCGGCCCGACCCTTTCGGAGGGCGTCGCCGAGTTCATGAAGCAGATGGCCAAGGGATCGGGCGAGGCCGACCTCGATGCGCTCGGCCGGAAGTTCGTCGCAGAGCACCGGCCGACGTCGCTGATCGGACGGCTAGCCAGCGTCGAGGAGGTGGCCAACATGGTGGCCTACGTCTGCAGCCCGGCAGCGAGCGCGACCAGCGGCGCGGCGCTCCGGGTGGATGGTGGCGTCCTGCGCAACATCGCGTAGCGGGCGGACGACGCGCGGGGCGGCGCGAGGCCGCCCCGTTCGGGCGCCCGCCGGCACGGGACGATCCGGGAACGAGGTCTCCGGACCGGGCCGAGGACGGGGCGCGACCGGCTCAGGCCTTCAGGTGGGCGGCGAGGTGCTTATTCATCTCGAACATGCTGCACTTGTCCTTGCCGAAGACCTTCTTGAGCTTGTCGTCGGCGAGGATCTCGCGCTTGTTCTCCGGGTTCTGGAGATTGTGCTTCTTGATGTATTCCCAGACCTTGCTGACGACCTCGCCGCGCGGGATCGGGTTGGTGCCGACGATGGCGCCGAGGTCGGCCGAGGGCTTCAGCGGCTGCTGCAGGGCGTTGGGCTTCGCGCCGGCGGCGGCCTTGGTCGCCTTGGGGGCCGCGGCCTTCGCGGGCTTGGCATCCTTGGTCTCTTTCGCCGCCTTCGGAGCGGCCTTTTCCGTCGTCTTGGTTGCCATGGGGGTTCCTCCGGTTCTCGCTGCGAGCGTGAACGTGACATCCCCGCAGCAGGGGGTAGCCTAGCAGCAAGAACTAAGGGCTAGCGCTGCCGTTCCAAGGGAAAACAGGAACAGTTCCCGTTATCATCCACAGGGTGTGACGCCAGCGGGCACACGTGGCGCCGGATTTCGCGCGGCGAAACCCTTTCTTCACCGGATCGGAAGACAGATCCGAGGATGGTCAGCACCGCCCTCGCCCTCGCCTTCGTGTCCGCGTTCGCCCTGGTCCTCTGCCTCGGGCTCGGCATCGCGTCCGAGCCGAATGCTTGCGAGCGACCGCCCGGCGCCGGGCTGGTCTGAGGTCGGACGCCCGCCCCGCATCGAAGACTTGGGATCGACGTCTTGCGCGCAGGCGCGTCCTTCGCCTTGCACGCAAGACGCGATCCGGGCGAACCGGCCGGCCGCCCGGACGTTTCAGGCGGCGGAGGACGGCCCTCCCCGCCTTCGTCCTCCCGCCGCGGAACGCCCCTTCCATGTCGAGCCTCGAGCCGAACACCCTCGACGGCATCGCGCACATCATCCAGGTGGCGCTGACGCCGGTGTTCCTGCTGTCCGGGGTCGCGACCCTGCTCAACGTCTTCGGCGCCCGCCTCGCCCGCGTCTCGGACCAGGCCGAGCGGGTCTCAGGCCTGCTCGCCGGCGCGACCGAGACGGAGCGCCTGCGCCTCGACCACCGGCTCGACCGCCTGCGGCTGCGCGCGCTGCTGCTCGACGCGGCGGTGGTGCTGGCGGCGCTCTCGGGCGTCTCGACCTGCGGCGCCGTCCTCACGCTCTTCGTCGGCGCGCTCCGCGACGCCACCGTGGCCGGCGTGCTGTTCGCGCTGTTCGGCGCGGCGATCCTGTGCACGCTCCTGGCCCTGGTCGCCTTCGGCGCCGAGATGCTGTTTGCCAGCCGCGGCGTCCGCAACCGGGTCGCCCTGCGCCGGGCCGAGGCGGAAGCCGGGCCAGAAGGCTGAGACGCGGCGGAACCCATCGCGAATCCGGGCTTTCCTAGGCCGACGCCCGGATCACCGGGCGACCCAGTCCTTGCGATAAGGGAGATCGCGATGCCGACGGAACTTCCCAACGAGCGCAGCATCCGCAAGCCCGGCTCGATGGAGCTCGACTCCTCCGGCGAGGGCGTGGCCATCGACGAGACCGTCCGGCTGATCGCCTCGAACAAGGTCGAGGGCACGGCGGTCTACGACGCGGCCGGCAAGCACCTCGGAACGGTGCACAACTTCATGGTCGACAAGGTCTCGGGCCAGGTCGCCTACGCGGTGCTCGCGTTCGGCGGCTTCCTTGGCCTCGGCGAGAACCACCACCCGCTGCCGTGGAAGGCGCTGACCTACAGCGTCGAACTAAGCGGCTACGTGGTCGACATCGACCCGGCGACGCTCGCCGGCGCGCCGAGCCACGGCCCGGGCGAGGACGGCTTCGCCGACCCGGCCTATGGCGGCCGGCTCGACGACTATTACGGCCCGCGGCTGACGGCGGCCGTCTAGAACGTGACGGGTTAAAGCATTCTCCGTGATCTCTGGATCACGGAGAATGCTCTAACCTGCTGTTTGGTCGTATTTTCTTCACGCGAGCCGGCATCCACCTCGCTTGAAAATGCTCTAACAGGCTGCTGAAAAAGTCCCGAGATGGAGAAAGACGTTCTCCTGCCGCAGGCACTCGCGGGCCGAGCCCCCACGATCGAGAACCGTCGAGACGCGAGAACCGCCCCATTCTCTAACAAATGGTGTGATTCGGAGATGATTGTTCTACCTCGCCCGACTTTTTCAGCAGCCTGCTAGAACTTGCCACCGAGGCCGACGCCACCGCCCGGGGTCAGGGCCGGCGCCATCGAGCTCGACGAACCGCCGGCGGTCGGCTCTCCGTCGATCTCGTCGCGGCGGATGCGGCGCGGGCCATCGTTGGCCGCGCGCGCCTCGTTGCGCTTGTCGCGGGGCAGGTCGAGGGTCCGGGTCGGGGCGGTCGCCAGCGGGCGGCCGTCGGCGTCGACGTTGGCCATGCGTGCCTCGCGGCCCGGCAGGGCGCTGCGCAGCGACGGCGGCGGGCCGACCTCGGCCGCCGGCATCACGCCGCCGCCGCCGCCCAGCGCACCGCCGAGCGCTTGGCACCCGGCCAGGGCCGCGCCGAGGGAGAGCGCGGCGGCCGTCAGGGCGAGCGGGCGGCGCAGGCGCAGCGCGCCGGTCGTGACGGACGAAATTGCGGCAGACGAGATCCGGGCAGACATGGGCGGTGCGGTCCTGTTTCCTCGTGGCGGCCGGTCTCGAACCGGGCCGCCGTGACGGGGTTGACGGCCTGTCTACGATGCAGATTGGGCGAAAACCAGACGCCGCCGCGTCCGCCGCGGGACGGCTCGTGAGCCGCAGGCGCGGCCGAGGCGAGGGCGAACGGCCCGAAACATGCGGGTCCGCCCGCGGATCGCGATTCACAACTTCGCCTTGGTCGAACGGCATGCGAAGGTCGTGCTCCCGCAGCCCGTGACGACCCGGTGGACAGATCCCCGCCGCGCCACGGCCGCGCCGCGCCGACGCCAGCACTTGAGGACCTTGCGTGACCACATCGATCCGGATGATCGCGACCGCGACGATCACCCTTTGGACCGCCCCCTTCGGGAGCGCGTCCGCCATCGCGCAGACGCCCGCCCCCCAGGCCGCGCCGGCCGCCGGCGAGGCGCCCCCCGCGACGCCGGCCCTGCCGCCTGTCGCCCCGGCCGCACCGCCGGTCGCCCCGGTTGCGCCGCCCCAGGCGCAGCAACAGGGCACGCCCGCCACCGTACTCGACACCCAGGATTACGAGAGCGTGCTCGGGAAGAGCGTGCGCAGCGCCAACGGCGACGAGCTCGGGCGGATCATCGATCTGATCATCGACAAGGACGGGCGCCCGCGCGCGGCGATCATCGATTTCGGCGGCTTCCTCGGCGTCGGCTCGCGCAAGATCGCCGTCGACTGGCGCGCCCTGCGCTTCACCTCCGACGGCAAGGTCGGGCGGCTGTCGCTGCAGCTGAGCCGCAACCAGGTCCGCGTCTCGCCCGAGTACAAGGCCGGCGAGCCGATCGTGGTCCTCGGCCCGGCGAGCCCCGGCCCCGAGGGCGAGCAGGCGACCGCGCCGGCCGCGGCTCCGCCTACCGTCACGCCGACGCCCGCACCGAGTGCGGCCCCCGCGCCGCCGCCCGCGGCCGCCCCTGCGCCGAAGCCGGCCGACAAGCCGGCCTCGGAGAAGGTGCCCGATAAGTGACGGTGGCCCGTCCGAAGGACCGGCGCGTCATCCCCCCCCGCGAGGCGCAGCGCCAGCCGAGGCTCGACCACGAGATCCGCGCCCGGCCCGTCCGGCTGCGCGAGGCGGCCGTCGAGCCGGCGCCCGCGGCCTCCGGTGCGGACGGCCTGTCGCGGGCGAGCCGGCGCGGCCTCGACCTCTTCGCCTTCTTCGTCGCCAACCTGCAGACCGGGTTCGGGCCGTTTCTGGCGGTGTACTTCACGCAATCGAAGTGGACCCAGTCCGACATAGGCTTCGCGCTCACCGTCGGCAGCCTCGTCAGCCTGCTCGGCCAGGTGCCCGGCGGCGCCTTCGTCGACGCGATGCGCTCGAAGCGCTTCGCCGCCGGCGTCTCGGTGGCTGCGATCTCGGCGAGCGCGCTGGCACTAGCCCTGTGGCCGAACTTCCTGATCGTCCTTTTGGCGATGGCGGTTCATTCCGCGGCGAGCTGCATTCTGACGCCTGCGATCGCCGCGATCAGCATCGGCCTCGTCGGCCATGCCCACGCCGGCGAGCGCCTCGGGCGCAACGCCAGCTTCCAGGCGATGGGCAACGCGGTCGCGGCTGCCGGCATGGGCGCCTGCGGGTACTACCTGTCGAACGACGCGGTGTTCTATCTCACCGCCGCCCTGGTGGTGCCGACGATCATGGCGCTCTCCGCCATCCGTGCCGAGGAGATCGATGCCGGCGTGCGCACGCAGGAACCCGAGGCACGCCCCGCGGACGCCGCTTCCGGCGGCGTGCGGGCGCTGCTCACCAACCGCGCGCTTCTCAGCTTCGCCGCCTGCATGACGCTGTTCTTCCTGGCCAACGCCGCGATGCTGCCGCTCGTCGGCAGCGTGCTGACCCTGCGGGCGAGCGAGACCGCGACCGCGCTGGTGGCCGCCTGCATCATGGTCCCGCAGGCGGTGCTGGCGGTGCTGGCCCCCGCCGTCGGCCGCGCGGCCGAGCGCTTCGGCCGCTACCCGGTGCTGCTCGCGGGCTTCGCCGCGCTTCCCATTCGCGGCCTGCTCTTCGCCTACACAGACAACCCGTACCTGCTGGTGGCGATCCAGGTGTTCGACGGCGTCTCGGCCGCGGTTCTCGGGGTCATGGTGCCGCTCGTGGTCTCCGACCTCACCCGCGGCACCGGCCGCTTCAACCTCGCATTGGGCGCCGTCGGCACCGCCATGGGGATCGGTGCCGCGCTGTCGACCTCGCTCGCGGGGATCCTCGCCGACCGGCTCGGCAGCCACACCGCCTTCCTCGGGCTCGCAGTGGTGGGCGCCGCCGCCTTCGCGCTGGTGGCGCTGATCATGCCCGAGACCCGGCGCGAGGCGGCGCGATGAGGGTCGATGCGTGGGGCGCAACGGCGTCCGGCACCGGATTCGCATGCCGGTCAAACGCCGTTCAGGTTCGCGGGATAAAAGCGCGGCGTAGGTTGGGGCTCACGCAACGGTCGACGAGGCTGTTGCGTTGCCCCGCCGGCGCTGATTTTTATTCGCGTCTCGTCGCCGTGCCGTCCGCCAACGCGTACACCGTGTCGCCCGCCCCTCCGTTCGCACCCTTCTCCATTGCTTCGTTCGCACGCTTGTCCGCCCCTTCGCCCCTCCCCGTTCCGCCGGCCCTCCGCGTCGCCTGAAATCGAGATGCTCATCGCGATGGAAGACCTCTGCCAATACGCCGACCGGCCCTTCGCCTTCGTCGGCCGCTACCTCCGGCGCCGGGCCCTGCCGCACGCCGTGATCTTGGTCGCGGTGCTCGGCGCCGTCGGGTTCTCGGTCTCGACCGACTACGCGCTGAAGGGCGTCGTCGACGCGCTGAGCAAGGGACCCGACGCGCACCTGATCTGGGGGGCGCTCGCGATCCTCATCGCCTTCATCGCCGCCGACAACATGCTCTGGCGCGTGGCCTCGCTCGTCGGGTCCTTCACCTTCGTCGGCGTCACCGGCGACATCCGCCGCGACCTGTTCCGGCACATGACCGGGCATTCGCCGAGCTTCTTCGCCGACCGGCAGCCGGGTACCCTGGCCTCGCGCATCACCGCGACCTCGAACGCGATCTTCACGGTCGAGAACATGTTCGTGTTCAACGTGATGCCGCCCTGCGTCGCGGCCTTCGGCTCGATCCTCTACATCGGTAGCGTCAACCTCACGATGGCGCTCGTGCTGGCCGGCATCTTCGCCGCCGTCGTGGTGCTGATGTTCAAGATGGCGGCGGCCGGAAAGCCGCTGCACCACGACTTCGCCTCCAAGGCCGCCAGCGTCGACGGCGAGATGGTGGACCTCGTCGGCAACATGCCGCTGGTCCGCGCCTTCTCGGCGTTCAAGCGCGAGGGCGTGCGCTTCGAGGGCACCATCGCCAAGGAGATGCGCGCTCGTCGCTCCTCGCTGCTCTACCTCGAGAAGCTCCGGATCGTGCACGCGGTCCTCACCGTGCTCGCCGTGCTCGGCCTGCTCTACTGGGCGATCACCATGTGGGAGGCGGGCCAGGCGACCAACGGCCAGGTGGTGCTCGTCTGCACCCTCGGCATCCGCATCCTCGCCGCCACCCGCGACCTCGCCGTGGCGCTGGTCGACGCGACCCAGCACACCGCCCGCCTCTCGGAGGCGCTGCACACCCTGCTGCAGCCGCACGACCTGATCGACCATCCCGAGGCCGTGCCGCTCTCAGGGTCCGGCGCGCGCATCGAGTTCCAGCACGTCGCCTTCGCCTACCCGGACGGGCGCTCGGTCTTCACCGACTTCGACCTCGTGCTCGAGCCCGGCCAGCGCGTCGGCCTCGTCGGCAAGTCGGGCGGCGGCAAGTCGACCCTGTTCTCGCTGATCCAGCGCTTCTACGAGGCCAAGGGCGGCAAGATCCTGATCAACGGGCACGACATCGACCGGGTGACGCAGGAATCTCTGCGCGAGGCGATCACGGTCGTGCCGCAGGACGTGTCGATGTTCCACCGCACGCTTCGCGAGAACATCCGCTACGGCCGGCCGGAAGCCTCGGACGAGGACGTGTGGAAGGCGGCCGACGCCGCCCACTGCACCGACTTCATCAACGCCCTGCCGGAGGGCTTCGACACCATCGTCGGCGACCGCGGCGTCAAGCTCTCGGGCGGCCAGCGCCAGCGCATCGCGATCGCCCGCGCCATCCTCAAGGACTCGCCGATCCTGCTCCTCGACGAGGCGACCTCGGCGCTCGACGCCGAATCGGAGGAGGCGATCCGCCATGCGCTCGCCAACCTGATGAAGGGCCGCACCGTCATCGCGATCGCCCACCGGCTCTCGACCCTGAAGGACTTCGACCGGATCGTGGTTCTCGAGGGCGGTCGCATCATCCAGGACGGCTCGCCGGACAAGCTCACCCATCTCGACGGGTTCTATCGCGAGCTGATGAAGAAGGAATCGATGTCGATGGGCGCGTTGGTGGCGGCGTAGCCCCGTCACCCCGTCGCCTGTCGGGGCGCATCGATCAGACGAGCCCATTCACCCCGCGACCTCATCCTGAGGCGCCGCAGCGAAGCGAAGGCCTCGAAGGAGCCTTCCAGACTTCACCGCGATCCCTGGCCCCCTCCTTCGAGGCCCGCCGGGGCGGGCACCTCAGGATGAGGGCGAGGTCAGGATAAGGTTTTTCCTCAGATCACCTTCATCGACCGGAACATGAAGCGCCGGGCCTCGTCGTCGAGTTCGGCCTTGAACGCGTGGCGGCCCTTGAGGCTTTCCGCCTTCTGCGCAGCGGGGCGGGCGCTTACCGTGTCGAGCAGCCGTTTCACGTTGGGGAATTCGAGGATCGCGTCCTCGCCGAGGATGAAGGGCAGCATCCGCGCCCAGCCCCACACCGCCATGTCGACGATGCCGTACTCGGCCAGCACGAAGCTGCGGCCGGAAAGATGCGCGTCGAGCACGCTCCAATGGCGCCGCGCCTCGAACACGTAGCGCTCGGCGGCGTAGCCCGTCCGCTCGGCCTCGGGGGCGAAGTGACGGAAGTGCACGCACTGGCCCGAGAACGGCCCGATGCCGGTGGCGACGAACATCAGCCACGACAGCATCTCGCCCCGCGCCGCCTCGCCGTGTGGCAGGAAAGCCCCGGCCTTCTCGGCCAGATGCAGCAGGATCGCGTTCGAATCGAACACCGTCGCGTCGCCGTCGACGAGTGCGGGCACTTTCGCGTTCGGGTTGATCGCGGCGTAGGTCTCCGCGAACTGCTCGCCCCGGCGGGTGTCGATCGGAATTGGTTCGTAGGCGAGGCCGGTCTCCTCCAGGCAGAGGGCGACCTTCATCGGGTTCGGCGAGAGGTTGTAGTAGAAGCGGATCATGGCGTGCGCGTCCTGCATGTGGCCCCGACCGGGGCTTCGCGCGAAGGGCGTATCGGTTGCAAGGCCTCGACGCCCCGATCGGCGCGCGCCCGCCTACTCCACCACCACCTTGTAGCTCTGGCCCGGTTTCAGCGGCACCCCGCGCTCGAGGCCGTTGAGCACCAGGAACCGATCCAGCGCCCTGTCGGGCACCGCCATGCGGCGGGCGAGGTCCTCGGCGCTCGAAGACGCGGCGGCGACGACCTGCAGGCGCAGGGGCTTCAGCGAGGCGGTCTCGGCGGCGGAGACCGAAGCGAGGCTCGCGGTCCAGCGGCGGAAGGCCGGGTCGGGGTCGGTCGCGCCTTTGGCCGCCATGATCAGGCGGAAGGTGGTCTCGCCGACGCGGATCGCGGCGAGCCGGAAGGTCCAGTCCTTGCCACGCGACAGGGCGGTCGCCGCCGGGTGGCCGGCGATCGGCGCCACCTCGATCGAGGCCGGGTCGATCGCGTCGTTCCACGTCGCCTTGAGGATGGCGTCGAGGCCCTGGCCGTCCTTGGCCTCGACCTGGTCGAACAGCAGGCGCCGGCTGCCCTCGTTGGTGGTGCCGAGCACCGCGTTGCGGGTGTTCTCGATCGAGAAGCCGTCTGGAACCTCGAAGGCGATGCCGAGGCTCGGATGCACGAAGCGGTGCCCGCGCACCGCGCCCTCGCCGGGGTTGTCGCCGTAGGCGAGACCGTCGACCGCCGCGAGGTGGACGGCCCGGTCGTCGACGCCGATGCCGGGCGCGCCGGTGCGCCGCGCGGCGCGGGTGACGAGGCCGATGCGCTCGGTGGTGCCCGGATGGGTCGCGAGCATGTCGGGCTCGGCCGCGGTGCCGCCGCCGGCCTTCAGCGCCAGCGTCCGGTTGAGCGCCGTGAGGAAGCGGCCGGCGCCGTAGGGGTCGTAGCCGGCCTTCGCCAGCGTGCGCACACCGGCGGCGTCGGCCTCCAGCTCCTGCTCGCGGGAGAAGCGGGCGAGGGCGAAGCGCGACTGGCTCTGCAGCTGCGCGCCGGTGGCGGGATCGTTCAGCACGTCGGCGACCACGCGGCTGACGAGCTGCGAGCGCAGCTCGAGTTCGGTCCGCGCGGTCGCGTGGTTCAGCGTCACGTGCGCGATCTCGTGGGCGAGCACCGCCGCGATCTCCGAGGTGTCGCTCGCCAGCGCCACCAGGCCGCGGGTGACGTAGAGGCGGCCGCTCGGCAGGGCGAAGGCGTTGACCACGGGCGAATCGAGCAGCGTCACCACGTAGGTCTGATCGGGCCGGTCGCTCGCCGCGACGAGGCGGTCGGTCACCTCGGTGAGCAGGCGCAGGGTCGCGGGCGCACGGTATTCCCCGCCGAAGGAGGCGACGAGCTTGGTGTGGTCGGCATCGGTGACGTTGGCCGGCCGGCCGGTGGTGCGCGGCGCCTCCGGCGGCACGGCGACGACGGCAGGGACCAGCACCGAGCCGGTCTGCTCGCCGGCGCAGGCCGAGAGCGCGAGCAGCAGCGCGAGCGCCAGCGGCCGGCGCGCCGCCGCTCCGCCCCGCCGCATCTCCGTTCTGCCCTGCGTCCTGCCGTCCATCATGCCGTTCAGCGCCGCAGCGCCCGCTCCCCGTCCACGCCGGCGACCGCCGTCGGCGCCTCCAGCACTTCGATCGTCTCCGGCACCGCGACCTCGAGGGTCGGCCCACGACGGATCTCGACGACCCCGCGCACCCGCACCCGCGCATCCTTGAGCCGATCCGCACTCAAACCATGTTCGCGCATCCTGCGCCAAGTGCGTTTCGACACTGTGACCGTGAGCCCATCCTCGCCCCGCCCCGCGAAGTCGAGGTAGCTCCGGCTCGGGCGTTCGCCGACGTGGCGGATCGTGCCCTGGACCACCGCGAACCGGCCCGCCGCCGCCCGCAGGGCCGCACCGTCCCCGGCCTCGATCGGCGGATGGCGCCAGAGCCCGAGCCCGGCGCGCCGCGCGGTCTCCTCGACCGCGAGCAGTCCCGGGCGGCACAGGGCGTCGCCCTCGCCGGCGTCCACCAAACCCAACCCCGCGCCGACGAGGTCGCCGGCGAGGTCGATCCCGTCATCCTCCGCCACCGCGTCGATCCGCACGCGTCCCCAGCGGTCGGCCTCGCCGCGGGCGACGACGGTGAGCGTGCCGCCGCGCCGAGCCGTCAGCCGGTCGGCCGCGGCTTTGGCGACCTCCGGGTCGTCGGGCCAGCGCAGGGACCCGAGCACCGCACGGGCGCCGGAGGCGAGCACGAGCTCGCCGCGGGGCTCGACCGCGGACAGGGTGTCGGCCCGCGCCGCCCCCGCTACGCATTCGCCAGCCCCGGATCGCGGTGCCGCCGAGGCGCAGGAGCGGGCGCCGAGGATCGTGGCGCAGGCCACGCCCACGAGCATCCGCCCCGTCCTTCCCATCGCCCCGCCTCCCGCGCCCCAATCGGAACACCGCGAATCCCTAAGGACAGCATGCCCCGGATCGGGCCGCTCCGCCCAGCGCAGGCTGGCAACAGGTCGGCCGCTTTGGGTTCCGGGTGGACTCGCGCTGCGACGATGGTACAAACGATCGGTACGTCTCCGTAGCTCAGCTGGACAGAGCACAGGTTTCCTAAACGCAAATTGGGCGCCGCATCGGGAAACCGCGCGGCGGATCCGCTCAAATTCGGGGAACGCTTCCGGTCCCGGCGATTCAGGTCGCCGGAACCCTGCCGATCCCGAGCCAAGCCCGCGCAGTGCCATGCACGGGAAGGTGTAGAGACTAGACGGGCGGCACCTAAGGGCGCCTTCGGGCGCCTACGGCGAAGGGATAGTCCAGGCCACGAACGCGGGCACCCGCCCGCGGCGGCGAAAGCCGAAGTGGTATGAAACCTGGGGTCGCAGGTTCGAGCCCTGCCGGGGACGCCACATCTCTCATCGCTGCGGAATGCGGCCGAGCGGCGGGGCCTGGAAGCGCATGCGTCCACCCAACTTGAACGCCGTTCCGGTCCTGAGCCGGCTGCACCAGCGATCAAGACTACGGTGACGGGACGATCGTACCAGTGAAATCGACGGGAAGTGGGAACCAGTTGCTCGCGCAACGGTTGCCGCCGGGATCGTCCACCCTGGGACGATCCTTTCCCAGGACCACACCCACCCGTGACCGCGAGCGTCGACAGATCGGAACTCCGGCAGATCATCGCCGGCCTGACCGAAGGGGTGATCCTCGTCGAGCCCGACCAGAGCATCGTCTGGGCGAACGACGCGGCGCTCGCCATGCACGGCGCCGAAAACCTCGCCGAGCTCGGCGAGACGGTCGATGCGTATCGCGCCCGGTTCTCCCTGCGCTACCGCAACAACCGTCTGCCGGAGCAATACCCGATCGAGCGCGTGGTGCGCGGCGAGACCTTCCACGACGTCATCGTCGACGTGAAGCGCACCGACAAGCCGGACGTGGACTTCGTCCACTCGCTCCGCAGCATTGTGGTGACGGACGCCTCCGGCACGCCGAGCTGCCTCGCCCTGATCCTCCAGAACGTAACCCCGCAATTCGAGGCGGAGGAGCGGTTCGAGAAGACCTTCAACGCCAACCCGGCGCCGGCCGTGATCTGCCGGCTGTCGGACCTGCGCCACGTCAAGGTGAACGTCGGCTTCCTCGAGATGACCGGCTACACCCGTGACGCCGTGATCGGCCGCAGCGTCTACGAGGTCGACGTGCTGGCCGGGGCGCGCAGCCGCGACCTCGCGATCTCCCGCCTCAACGAAGGCGCCACCATCCCGCAGATGGAGGCCTGCCTCGAGCTGCCGGATGGCGGCACCCGCTTCGTCATCGTCGCCGGGCAGCCGATGGAGCTCGGCGACGAGCCGTGCATGCTGTTCAGTTTCGCCGACCTGGAGCTGCGCAAGAAGGCCGAGACGGCACTCCGCCAGAGCGAGGAGCGCTTCGCCAAGGCGTTCCAGCTGACGCCCGTGCCGACCATGCTGTGCCGGGCCGAGGGCTTCGCCATCACCGGCGTGAACGAGGCCTTCACCCGCGTCTTCGGCTACGGGCAGGACCGAGTGGTGGGCCGCACGCCCGACGAGATCGGCCTCTGGACGAAGGATGCGGCCCGCCTGCGCTTCGAAGGCGCCGTGATGCGTACCGGCTTCGTGCTCGGGCTCGAGACCTGCCTGCACGCGGAAAGCGCCGGCGACCTCGATTGCCTCGTCTCCGCCGAGCGCGTCACCATCAACGACGAGGCGTTCGTCCTGGCGGTGCTGCAGGACATCACCGACCGCAAGCGCTCCGAGCGCGACCTGTTCGAGGCGATCGAGGCGGTGATGGCCGACACGTCCTGGTTCAGCCGCGGGCTGATCGAGAAGCTCGCGAGCCTGCGTCATCCGGGGGCGGAGACCGCCGAGGACCCGACCCTCAGCCTGACCGTGCGCGAGCGGCAGATGCTCGGCCTCGTCTGCGCGGGGTTGAGCGACGACACCATCGCCAAGCGACTGAACCTGTCGCGCAACACCGTCCGCAACCACACCGCCGCGCTCTACCGCAAGCTCGGCCTGCACAAGCGCTCCGAGGTGATCGTATGGGCGCGGGAGCACAACCTGCCGGCAACGATCCCGAAATGAATAAATCAGAATACCAGTACTTTCGTACCATTGCCTCCGGAGGTGACGCCACCATCTCCAAGGTGACCCGAAGCTGAGGCCAAGCTCGGTCAAAGAGCACCGGAAGGGCACCCCACCAAGCGCAACGACAGTACGGCACCGGAGCAAGAACAGCGCGGGCCGAAACCGTCCCCTCGAACCTGTGCGGATCACGCCGCGCGTTCGATCGGACGGGATCGTGCCCAGCGAAACCAACGCACCCAGAACCGCAGGTCCGGCCCGAACGCGGGCAGAACCGCGCGGGCCACACCGAACCTCGTTTTTCGAAGTCCGACGCGAAGCCCGGGTCCACGCGCATGTCGTAGCCCGGGCGACGCGCCGCACACGTCTCCACACCCTCTCAGAACAGGACGGACATCATGGTCGATACGGATCGCGTCACCGGCGCAGCGAAAGAGTTCGTCGGCAGGGCACAGGGCGCCGTCGGCGACCTCGTCGGGTCGCGCAACGACTCGGTCGAAGGCCGCTTTCGCGAAGCGCAAGGCTCGGCCGAGAACCTCTACGGCCAAGCCAAGGACGCCGTCCGGAACGTCGCCGACGACGCCGCGGACTACGCCGAGGACGCCTACGAGAACGGCGGCCACTACCTGCGCCAGGGCCGTCGGGCCGTGAGCCACCAGGTCGAGGAGAGCCCCTTCGTCGCCCTGATGATCGCCGGCGCCGTCGGCTACGGCCTCGCCCTCCTCATCCATTCCCGCCGCTGACACCCGTCCTCGTCGCGTCTAGTCTTTCGGAGTCCATCGTGGCCACAACCTCCACCATCCCCACCGCACCCTCGGCGAGCGCCGTCTCGACCGTCCACCTGCACCAGGCCTCCTGGGGCGCGATCTTCGCCGGCGCCGTCCTGGCGCTGGTCGCCCAGGTGATCCTGAACATGGTCGGCGTCGGCATCGGCCTGTCCAGCGTCGGCGGTCCCGCCGCCGACAACCCCGCCGCCTCGACCCTGTCGATGGGCGCCGGCCTCTGGTTCGTCGGGTCCGGCATCGTCGCCGCCCTCGTCGGCGGCTTCCTCGCCGGCCGCCTTTCGGGCAAGCCGGTCGCCGCCACCGCCGGCTATCACGGCCTGGTGTCGTGGGCGGTGAGCACCCTCGTCGTGCTCTACCTGCTCACCTCCGCCGTCGGCGGGATCGTCGGCGGCGCGTTCGGCGCGGTGACCAGCACGCTGGGCGGCGCCGGCTCGCTCGTCGGCGGCACCGTGCAGACCGCGGCCCAGGCGGCTGCGCCCTCGCTGTCCAAGATCTCGAACCCGCTCGACGGGATCGAGAACACCGTCCGCCAGCAGGCGGCCGGCCAGGACCCGCAGGCGCTCCGCGACGCCGCCGCCTCCGCCGTCCGCGCCCTGCTCTCGGGCGACCCGGCCCAGAAGGCCCAGGCCGAGAACCGCGCCGCCGACGCGCTGGCCAAGGCCCAGGGCATTCCGGCCGACCAGGCCAAGGCGCAGATCCAGGACTACGAGAAGCAGTACGACGCCGCCGTCGCCGACGCCAAGCAGAAGGCCAAGGTCGCCGCCGAGGCCACCCGCAGCGCCGCCACCCAGGGCGCGTTCTACGGCGCCCTGGCGCTGATCCTCGGCGCGCTCGCCGGCTTCCTCGGCGGCCGCTTCGGCGCCGTCGGCCCGGCTGTCGCCTACGGCACCACCCGCCGCGCCTGATCCCCACCTCGCCCCTTCGGCCCCGGTACGCCGGGGCCGGCATCCCGCCGGTCGGATCGGGCCGGTTTCCGATCGACCCAAGACAGGAGCACGTTCGATGAGCAGCACCACCGACAAGATCAAGGGCCTGGCCAACGAGGCCGTCGGCAACGTCAAGCAGGGCGTCGGCAACGTCACCGGCAACGACAAGCTCGTGGCCGAAGGCAAGGCGCAGGAGCTGAAGGGCGAAGCCCAGAAGATCGTCGGCGACGCCAAGGACGGCGCCCAGAACCTCGCCGACAAGGTGAAGAGCAAGTTCTGATCACCGCGCGCGTCCCCGCGACGCGCCCGACCCGATGTGGCGGGACGGCCCACGACGCCGTCCCGCCCCCCTTTTCACCCCTCACCGACGGAGCCCGACCATGAACCGCGATGAATTCCGTGGCGCCAAGCGCCACCTCAAGGGCCGCGCCCAGACCACCCTCGGCGGCCTCACCGGCGACGCCGGCCGTCAAGTCCGCGGCGCCGTCGACCAAGTGGCCGGCGGGGCGCAGTACGCCTACGGTCGCGCCCGAGACCGGGCCGAGGACCTGATCGACGACGGCACGCACCTTGCCCGCGAGGCCCGGCGCCGCGGTGAATCGCTCGTCGACGACGGCAGCCGCTACGCCCGCGACGCGCGTCGCCGTGGCGAGACCTACGGCCGGCAGGCCCTCGGCTACGCCGACGAGAACCGCGCCACCACCCTCATCGCCTTCGCCGCCGTGGCCTTCGCCGCCGGCTGGCTGCTGCGTCCCACGCGCTGACACCCACCGAACAGGACAGCCCCCATGATCCGCAAGCTCCTCACGGCGTTCATCGTGCCGAAGCTCATCGCCTATGTCGGCCGGCGCTTCGGCGGCGGCGTCGGTCGCCGCCCGCGCTGAGCCATCCCAGGCTCCGGAGGCGTCCGCATCCGGAGCCGGTTACCGCGGCCCGACCCAGCGGTCCGATCGGAGCGCAGTTAAACGCAGGCATATGCCTGCATCTTCGGTCATGGTATCTGGGCATCGTCGGCAAGCCGGCCGACACGAGGCGAACGATGGCGAAGGGTGTGCGAGCCCGCACCGATGTGGAAGTCGCCTCCGGCACCCATCGGAGCCGGTGCAGCAACGCCGCCCTGCGTAAGGCGACGCGCAACATCGGGCAGCTCTACGACGAGGTGCTGGCGCCGTGCGGCCTGCGCACGACGCAGCACAGCCTGCTCGTGACGGTCCGCGCGCTGGGCACCCCGACCATGGGACAGCTCGCCGAGACCATGGTGATGGACTTGTCCGGCCTCGGCCATACGCTGAAGCCGCTGGCTCGCGACGGGTATCTCCGCCTCGTCCCCGACGCGGCCGACCGCCGCGTCCGCCGCGTGGCGCTCACCGATCTCGGCGCCGCGAAGCTGGAACAGTCGATCCCGCTCTGGCAGGACGCGCAAACGCGCTTCGAGGCCGCCTTCGGCCGCGAGCGGACCGATGCGCTGCGCGACGTCCTCGCCGCCCTGGCCAGGCCGGGGTTCCGCGCGGCGTTCGCTCGAGGCGCGCGACCCGACGAGGCGGGCTGACCCGACCGCGCCGGCGATTCCTCAGAACAGGGCGACCAGGGCGACGCCGCCGACCATCAGGATGCCGCCGAGGATGCGCCAGGGCGTCGCCGGATGCACCGCGAAGCCGACCCAGCCGAAGTGATCCAGCAGCACCGAGGTGACGACGCCCGCCGTCACCAGCAGGCCGAGGAAGGCGCCGGCGCCGATCTCGCGGGCGATCAGCAGCTGCGTGATCACGATGCCGCCGCCGAAGACGCCGCCGAACCAGCCCCACCATGGGATCGACGCCATCCCCCCGGAGGACGGCCAGGACAGACGGCCGGTGACGAGGCCGACGACGAGCACGGTGGTGGCCGTGGTGATCCCGACGACGAGGCCGGCGGTGATCGGCTGCGAGAAGCCCTTGGCCAAGGCCGCGTTCTGTCCGGGCTGGATGGCGTTGGCGATCCCGGCGAGCAGGACGACGCCGTAAAGGTACCACATGCGAGGATTCCAGGCCGGTGGGGGTGATGCCGTCCGGCCGACCAACCGAGGCGCGATGACGCCGCACCGCTCTGCCAACCGCCCGGCGCCGTCCCTAGATCCGAACTTCCCGCCCTGTCCCGGACCCGACCCGCGTGCTCCGCATCGCCCTCCTCGTCTTCGTGTTCGTATTCCTCGCCCCGATCGCGGTGTCGGCGGCCCTCTACTACCTGCGCAACGACGTCGCCGACTGGCGCACCGCCGACCGGTCGAGCGCCGGCCTCCTGCCGCCGGCGGCGCAGAACCCGGCGGCCGTGGTGCGGGTGTTCTCGGCGCGGACGGTGAGCTGGCGCGGCATCATCGCGAGCCACAGCTGGATCGTCGTGAAGGGCGCGGGCGACCGCGCCTACCGGCGGTTCGACTACACCGCCTGGGGCATGCCGATCTGGGTCGACCGCTTCGTGCCGGACGGGCGCTGGTTCGGCAGCGTGCCGGAGCTGGTCTTCGCCGCCGACGGGGCCGATGCGGAGCAGATGCTGCCGCGCATCCGCGAGACCATCGCCACCTACCGCTATGCCAAGCTCGGCGACTACCACCTCTGGCCCGGGCCGAACTCGAACACCTTCGTGGCCGCGGTGATGAGCGCCGTACCGGAGATGCGCGCCAGCCTGCCGGCGACGGCGATCGGCAAGGACTTCCCCTACGACGGCCGCTGGGTCGGCCTCACGCCGTCGGGAACCGGGTTCCGGATCAACCTCGGCGGCTATCTCGGGCTGACGCTCGGCTGGGTCGAGGGCTTCGAGGTCAACCTCCTCGGCGCCGTCGCGGGCCTCGACATCCGCCGCCCCGGCCTCAAGCTGCCGGGCCTCGGCCGCGTCGGCATCTGACCCGTCGCGCCGGCCGTCAGCCCGTGACGGCGGCGGCGCTGCGGTAGGCCTGCGCTGCGTGGCGGGCGGGCAGGCGGTCGCCCTGGCCGAACAGCTTGTTCCGAAACGAGCCCGGCGCGTAGCCGGTCTTGTACAGGCCGCGGTCCTGAAGCTCCGGGATCACGACGTCGATGAAGTCGGAGAAGCTTTCCGGCACGACGATGCGGCTGAGGTTGAACCCGTCCACCTCGCCCTCCTCGACCCAGGATTGCAGCTCGTCGGCGATGGCCACGGCGTCGCCGGTCAACACCGCGTAGCGGCCGCCGAGGCCCATTTCCGAGAGTAGGTCGCGCTTGGTCAGCCCGCGCTTGGCCGCGGCCGCGGTGGCCGACTGGATGGCGTTGCCGGGGGCGTAGGAAATCGGCTCGTCGAGGCCGTAGCGGGAAAAATCGATGCCGGTGGAGGCGGAGAAGTGCGCGAGCCCGGCCTCGGCGCTGGCGTAGCGCATGTACTCGGCGCGCTTGTCCTCCGCTTCGGCACGGGTGCGGCCGGGGATGGCGGCGATGCCGATGAACACCTTCACGTCCTGCGGGTCGCGGCCCGCGGCGGCGGCCTCGGCGCGGATCGCGCGGACGGCCTCCCGGGCCGAGTCCTTGTCCCGCGCCGAGATGAAGACGCACTCGGCGTGCCGTCCCGCGAAGGCGCGGCCGCGGCCGGAGGCGCCGGCCTGGTAGAGGACGGGCGTCCGCTGCGGCGAGGGCTCGCACAGGTGGTAGCCGTCGACCGACAGGAACTCGCCGCGATGGGAGACCGGCCGGATCAGCGCCGGATCGCTGAACACGCGGGCCTCGCGGTCCCGGCGCACCGCCGCGTCGTCCCAGCTTCCCTCCCAGAGCTTGTAGAGCACCTCCAGGTACTCGTCGGCGTAATCGTAGCGCCGGTCGTGGGCCGGAAGCGCCTCGCCGCGGCCGCGGTGGGCGCTCTCGAGGTAGCCGGTGACGACGTTCCAGCCGACCCGCCCGCCGGTGAGGTGGTCCAGCGTCGAGAGGCGCCGGGCGAAGGTGTAGGGCGCCTCGGCGAAGACGTTGAGCGTGATGCCGAAGCCCAGGTGCTCCGTCACCGCCGCCATGGCCGGAACGATCAGCGTCGGGTCGTTCACCGGCAGCTGCACGGCCTCCCGCGCCGTCACGCCGATGCCGCCGCCGTAGATGTCGTAGACGCCGAGGATGTCGGCGATGAACATCCCGTCGAACAGGCCGCGCTCCAGAAGCTTCGCCTGGTCCGTCCAGTAGCGCAGGGTGTTGTACTCGGCCGAGCGGTCGCGCGGATGGGTCCACAGGCCGTGGTTGATGTGGCCGACGCAGTTCATGTTGAACGCGTTGAGCCGGATCTGCTTGGCGGCGCCTGTCATCGCGCCCGAAGCCTCCGCACCACGCTGTCGCCCGTGAACTGCACGAGGCAGACGAGGACGATCAGGATCGCGATCACCACCGACATCACGGTCGTGTCGAAGCGCTGGTAGCCGTAGCGGATCGCCACGTCGCCGAGCCCGCCCGCGCCGACCGCGCCGGCCACGGCCGAGGCGCCGATCATCGAGACGATGGTGATGGTGAAGCCGCCGACGATCCCCGGCAGGGCCTCGGGCAGCAGCACGTGGAGCAGGATGTGGCGGCGTCGGCAGCCGATGGATTGGGCCGCCTCGACCAGTCCCGGATCGACCTCTCGCAGCGAGACCTCGGCGATCCGCGCGAAGAACGGCGTCGCGCTCACCGCCAGCGGAACGATGGCGGCCCAGACGCCGATCGTGGTCCCGACGACGAGCCGGGTGAACGGGATCAGCGCGACCAGCAGCACGATGAAGGGCACGGCGCGGAAGCCGTTGACGACAACGCCCACGAGGCGGTTCGCCCGCGGGGCCGGAAAGATGCCGTTAGGCCCGGAGGTGACGAGGAACAGCGCGAGCGGGATGCCCGCCAGCACCGCGATCCCTGCCGACACGCCCACCATGAAGATCGTGTCGAACGCCGCCTGCCAGAGGCGGTCAATCATCTGCGGCGACATAGCCGATCCCCTCCACGGTTTCCCCGATGGCCCTCAGTCGGGCCTCCGCCTCCGTGCCCTCGGCGGCGATGAGCATGCGGCCGACGGCGTGCCCCTGGATGCGCTCGACGCCCGCCTGCAGGAGCCGGACCGTGCCGCCCGTCGCCGCGACGAGGGCCGACAGGTCGGGCGCGGACCGTCCGGAATAGGTGATCCGCAGCACGGCCTGCGCGCCCGGCACGGGATGCGGCAGGAGCCGCTGCGCCAGCTCGTCGGGCACGTCGCGGGTAAGCGGCGCGAGCAGCGCCCGCGTCGCCGGGTGCTCGGGCGCGCCGAACACCCGCCAGACCGGCCCGGATTCGGCGACCCGCCCGGCTTCCAGCACCAGGACGTCGGTGCAGACCTCGCGGATCACGCTCATCTCGTGCGTGATGAGGATGATGGTCAGGCCGAGCCGCCGGTTGATGTCCCTCAGCAGGCCGAGGATCGACAGGGTGGTCTCCGGGTCCAGCGCCGAGGTCGCCTCGTCGCAGAGCAGGATTTCGGGGTCGCTGACCAGGGCGCGGGCGACGCCGACCCGCTGCTTCTGCCCGCCCGAGAGGCGCGACGGGTAGGTGTCGGCCTTGCCCTCCAAGCCGACGAGGCGCAGCACCTCGTCCACCCGGCGCGCGATCTCCGCCGGCCTGATCCCGGCCACCTTGAGCGGCAGGGCCACGTTCTGCCGGACGGTCTTGGCGGACAGCAGGTTGAAGTGCTGGAAGATCATGCCGATGCGGCGGCGCAGGGCCACGAGGCCCACCGTTCTCAAGGCCTCGATGGGCTCGCCGTCGACCAGCACCCGGCCCGAGGTCGGCTCCTCCAGCCGGTTGACGGTTCGGAGCAGGGTCGACTTGCCGGCGCCCGAGCGGCCGATGATGCCGAAGATCGCCCCGGACGGAACGTCGAGGCTGACGTCGTCCAGCGCGCGGACCTCGCCGCCCGCGGAGCGATAGGTCTTCGAGACGTTCTCGAACCGCACCGTGCCGGCGCCGCGCCGGGCTGCCTCGTCCCAGGCGGCGGGGATCACGTCCGCCGCGAGCCGGTTCGGCCTCGCCGAATCCGTCGCCCCGAGGCTGTCCAAGGCCAAGCTCACCATCGTCAGTTCTGCCACGCGAGCAGGTACAGCTTGTCGCTGTCGGCGAAGGATGTCTTGATCTGCTGCTTCACGGCCTCGGAGTTCTGGAAGATCTGGACGAATTTCCGGATCGTCGGGTCGTCCTTGCGGGCGGCCTTGGTGACGAAGCTTACGGCAAACAGCTTGTCCTCGATGCCGGAATAGATCAGCCCGCTCGTCGGATCGAAGGCGCCGGCGGCGACGATGAAATGCGGGTAGCCCTGGGCGAGGTCGACGTCGCCGGTGATCCGCACCAGCTGCGGCCCCTCGACTTCGGTGAATTTCAGCTTCTTCGGGTTCTCGACGACGTCGTCGACGGTGCCGAGGAAGCCGACGTCGTCCTTGAGCTTGATGAGGCCGGCCTTCTGCAGCAGCAGCAGGCCTCGGCCCTGGTTCACCGGATCGTTGGCGATGGCGACCTTGCCCCCCGCCGGGACCTGGTCGAGGCTCTTATGCTTGAGCGAGAACAGACCGATGTTCTGCAGGATGCCGAGCCCGACGATGTCGAACCGGTAGCCCTTCTGCTTCGACGCGTTCTCTAGGAAGGGGCGATGCTGGAAGAAGTTCAGGTCGATGTCGCCGGCATCGAGGGCGACGTTGGGCGTCGTCCAGTCGCTGAACTCGATCACCTTCACGTCGATGCCCTGCGCCTTCGCCTCATTGGCGGCGGCGGTGACGGCGTCGCTGTAGGCGCCCGGCACCGTGCCGATCTTCAGGGTCTCGGCCTGGGCGGCCATCGCGCCGACAGACAGGAGGGCGATGGCGAGGGTCTTCAGGAAGCGCATCGGTCGTGGACTCCGCTCGCCCGTTTCGGCGAGGACAGGGCAGGATGGGGCTGTCGAAGGGCGGGTGATGGCCGCGTCCGCGCCGGTCAGGACGGGCGGACGGGGACGACCGAGCCGCGGTAGCGTTTGCCGATGAAATCCGCGACCTCGGCCGAGGTCAGCAGGGTTCCGAGGCGCAGCACCCGGGGATCCTTCGCCAGGCCCTCGGTGGTGACGAGGACGTTCGCATACGGGTTGCCCTCGGCGCGTTCGAGCGCCAGCGCATCCCGCGCAGGCTCGAGCCCCGCTTCGAGCGCGTAGTTGCCGTTGATGACCGCGAGCGCCACGTCGTCGAGGGAGCGCGGCAGTTGCGGCGGGGCGATCTCGACGAAGCGGAAGTTCTTCGGGTTCTCGACGAGGTCGTCCACGGTGGCGTTCACGTCCGCCGCCTTCGCCCGCAGGCGGATCAGGCCGTTGGCCTGAAGCAGCGACAGCCCGCGGCTGGTGTTGGAGACGTTGTTCGACAGGGAGACGACGCCGCCGGCCGGCAGGTCCGCGAGCGCCTTGGCACGGCGGCTGTACAAGCCCAGGGGCTCGACATGCACCGCCGCGACGACGGCGAAGCGCATCCCCATGGCGGCTTCCTCAGAGCGTAGGAAGGGGACGTGCTGGAAGAAGTTGGCGTCGGCGTCGCCGTCACGCAGCAGGGCGTTCGGGCGCAGATCGCCCGAAATCTCGATGACCTTCAGCGGCAGGTCGGGGGCGAGCTTGTCGACGACGAACTCGAGGATCTCCGCATGCGGCAGCGAGGAGGCCACGACCCGCAGGGGCGCCGAGGCGGCGCGGGCCGGCCCGATGCTCAGGGCGAGGGCGCCGGACAGGAAGACGCGACGGGTCGATGCAGGCACGGCGCACGCTTTTCGATTGAATTTCGGTGACGAAGACTGGTCTTGGTATCTCGAAACCAAGGTTCCGCATCAAGAGCAGCGATTGCCGAATTTCGGCCCGTTCGAAGGGGATCGTCACCGTGTTTCGCGGCGCGAGGATAGCGATGTTCTCCTGGCCTGTTGTCGCGACGGGATTCACGCCGAGGCGGCATCGTCGCGCCGGCCGCGATCGCCTCCGGCGTGCCCGCGACGATGGGAGGGCCGACCCAGAAGTTAGCCGACTTTCCGACGCGCCTTGGAACGCCTCAGCTTGGTCTCGGGTTTTGCTGCCACGCACGCAGCCAACGGCAGTTCGGCCGAGCGTCACGGTCACCCGAGGGGTCGTTCGATGCTTGGCTGGTTTCGCGCCCTGATGCCGCGGGAAGACCGCTTCTTCGATCTCTTCGCGCGGCATTCCCACACCTTGGTCGCCGGCGCGGAAGCCCTCCAGGGCGTACTGCAGGGCGGTGCGGAGGTTCCGCGTTACTGTCAGGTGATCGTCGACCGGGAGCAGGAGGCGGACGCCATCGCCGCCGAGGTCCTGCTGGCGGTGCGCCGCAGCTTCATCACCCCGTTCGACCGCGGCGACATCAAGGACCTGATCCAGTCGATGGACGACGCGATCGACCAGATGAACAAGACCGTGAAGGCGGTCCAACTCTACGAGCTGCGCGACTTCACTCCCCTGATGCGCGCCATGGGCGAGACGGTGATCGAGGCGGCCCGCCTCACGGCCGAAGCCGTACCGCTGCTCAATGCGGTGGGAAGCCATGCCGGGCGCATCAACCAGCTCACCGAGGCGATCACCCAGATCGAGGGCCACTCGGACGCGTTGGAGGAGCAGGGCCTGAAGGCGCTCTATCAGGCGCATCGCCGCGACGGCGGGGACGGCGACGCGATGGCCTACATGATCGGCGCGGAGATCTACGGGCACCTGGAGGACGTGGTCGACCGCTTCGAGGACGTCGCCAACGAGATCAGCGGCATCGTGATCGAGAACGTGTGACCGCCATGGAGGTCACCACCCTCGCCCTCCCCTACCTCGTCGCCCTGATCGCGGTGGCGCTGGTCTTCGACTTCCTCAACGGGCTGCACGATGCGGCCAACTCCATCGCCACCATCGTCTCGACGCGGGTCCTGCGGCCGCAATATGCGGTGCTCTGGGCGGCGTTCTTCAACTTCATCGCGTTCCTGTTCTTCGGCCTGCACGTGGCCGAGACGCTGGGGACCGGCATCGTCGACGCCGGGATCGTCGACCCGCAGGTGATCCTCAGCGCCCTCGTCGGCGCCATCGTGTGGAACGTCGTCACCTGGGTGTTCGGCATCCCGTCGAGCAGCTCGCACGCGCTCGTCGGCGGCCTCGTCGGGGCGGGCGTCAGCAAGGCGGGCCTCGGCGTCGTGGTCTGGTCGGGCCTGGGCAAGACGGTCGCGGCCATCGTGCTGTCGCCGCTCATCGGCTTCGTCCTGGCGCTCGTGCTCGTGCTCGTCGTGTCCTGGAGCTGCGTGCGGGCGACGCCGTTCGGCGTGGACAAGACCTTTCGCGTGCTGCAGTTCGCCTCCGCCTCGCTCTACTCGCTCGGGCACGGCGGCAACGACGCGCAGAAGACCATGGGCATCATCGCGGTGCTGCTCTACTCGCAGGGCCGGCTGACGGGCGACTTCCACGTGCCGCTCTGGGTGGTGCTCGCATGTCAATCCGCGATGGCGCTGGGCACGCTGTCGGGCGGCTGGCGCATCGTGCACACGATGGGATCGCGGATCACCCGGCTGAACCCGACGCAGGGCTTCTGCGCCGAGACCGGAGGGGCCATCACGCTGTTCCTGGCGACGTGGCTCGGCGTGCCGGTCTCGACGACGCACACGATCACGGGTGCGATCATCGGGGTCGGCGCCGCGCGGCGGACCTCGGCGGTGCGCTGGGGACTTGCCGGCAACATCGTCGTGGCTTGGGTCGTCACCCTGCCAGCTGCGGCCGGCATCTCGGCGGCCTGCTACGCGCTGACCCGGCTTTTTTGAGCTGAGAAGCCGAACGCACGGTGCTCATCCGCGGTCGAACGGTTCACCGGAACGCTTTCGACGACGAAAGCGGCTCCGGCACCACCGCGTCCGTTCGCGTCGTCCAGGCGTGACCGGCCATACCGGCCAGCATCGCGAGCACGAACACGACGACCGGCAGGCCGCCGATCGACAGCGCCGCGACGGCCGGGCCGGGACAGAAACCGGACAGCCCCCAGCCGATCCCGAACAGGGCGGACCCGCCGACGAGGGCCGGATCGATCCGGCGGTTCGTCGGAATTTGGAAGCGTTCGTCGAGGACCGGCCGCGGCAGGCGGCGGGATAGCAGGTAGCCGAGCGCCGAGACCGTGACGGCGCCGCCGAGCACGAACATCAGGCTCGGATCCCAAGGTCCGGTCACGTCGAGGAAGCCGCGGACCCGCACCGGATCGAGCATGCCGGAGAGCGACAGGCCGAGACCGAAGACCAGGCCCGCGGCGAGCCCCGCGAGGATGCGCCAGAGGCCGATCACCACGACACGCCCGAGGTCGGCATCAAAGTGCGCATCAGCGCCACCGTCGCCATGCCGGCCGCCAGGAAGGTGAGCACGGCGACGAGCGAGCGCGACGAAAGCCGCGCCAACCCGGCGACGCCGTGGCCGCTGGTGCAGCCCGAGCCGAGCCGGGTGCCGAACCCGACGAGGAGGCCCGCGACGACGAGAACCGGCAGGGAGGCGACGATCCGCATCTCCGGCCAGGCCCCGGCGAGCCACGCGAAGGCGGGTGGCCCGAAGAGCAGCCCGGCGACGAAGGCGGCGTCCACGCGCCGGCGCTCGCCCCTGTCGGTGCCGAGGCCGACGACCAGGCCGCTGATCCCGGCGATGCGGCCGTTCAGCAGCAGCAGCATCGCGACCGAGAGGCCGATGAGCGCGCCGCCGGCGAGCGCGGGGAGAAAGGCGCTCATGCCCGCACGCCGCGCCGAGGCACCGCGCGCACGGCCGTGTCGCCGCGGCACGCAGCCGATAGGCGGCTTTCGACAAGGGACTTCATCATCCGCGGGGGTTCCGGCCGACCGGAAATGCCGACATCTCCTCCGGCCTATCGCGCCCCTGGAACGGAAACAAGGCTTGCAATCGAGGTTCGCATCGCTAATTATCCAATTCAAACAATTACTTAACGGAATATTCATGCTGCTGGACAGGGCTTCCGCCACGCAAAGCTTCTCCGATTTCGACGCGACGGAGGACATGGACTCTCCCGCCCCTTCGGTCGCGGATCGGCCTCGCCGGCCGGCGGCGAATCGGACCGCACGGGCCGATTCCATCGTCGAGGGCGACCAGGTGATCTTCGCACGGCTCGACGTGGCGGAAGCGCTCGGCATCTGGCGCCATGCGCTGGGCCGCGTGGTCGAGACGCATGCGGAGGCGCCGGCGGCGAGCCTCACCCTGGACGTGAAGTTCGACGGCCACGAGACCCTGCACCGCTACCTGCCGGATCTCTTCAAGAAGCAGGCGGCGTGAGGATGCCTTTCGAATCGAGGATCGTCGCGTGAGTCTCGGCGCCATTTTGGAGGCGCGCTCCGCCCTGCCGCAGGCGCCGCTGCGGACGACGAGCCGAAGCACCTCCGTCGACGCCGTCTGGCAGGAGGTCCGTCGCGAGGCGGAGGCGGCGCTCGTCGAGGAGCCGCTCTATGCCGGCATCATCCAGGCGACGGTACTCGACCAGCGCAGCATCGCGCAGGCCTTCGCCTACCGGCTCGCGCATCGGCTCGGCGACGGCGACCTCTCCCGGCTGGCGATGCGCGACCTGTGCCTGGCGGCATTCGAAGCCGACCCGCATGCGGGCGCCCACGCGGTGCGCGACCTCGTCGCCATCCGCGAGCGCGACCCGACCTGCCGCCGCTATCTCGATCCGTTCCTGTTCTACAAGGGGCTGGCGGCGCTGGAGGGCTACCGCGTCGCGCATTGGCTCTGGCACCAGGGCCGGGCGACGCTGGCGCTGCACGTGCAGAGCCGGATCTCGGAGGTGTTCGGCGCCGACATCCATCCGGCGGCGCGGATCGGTTCGGGCGTGTTCATCGATCACGCCACCGGCGTGGTGATCGGCGAGACCACGGTGATCGCCGACGACGTCTCGATCCTCCAATCCGTGACCCTCGGCGGCAACGGCAAGGAAAGCGGCGACCGCCATCCCAAGATCGAGCGCGGCGTGCTGCTCAGCGTCGGCGCCAAGGTGCTCGGCAACATCCGCGTCGGCGAAGGCGCCCGGGTCGCCGCCGCCGCGGTCGTGCTGCACGACGTACCGGCCCACACCACCGTCGCCGGCGTGCCCGCCCGGGTGGTGTCGAAGCTGCCGCGCAACGAGGAGCCGGCGCAGAGCATGGACCAGTTCTTCGGAGACGGGATCTGACCCGACGATGATTCGACTTGGGCGCCGTTGAAGGCTGCCGCCCGATCTCGGCGGAATCAAAGGTCGCAAAGGCCGGCCACGCCACTCGTGACCCGGGAAGAGGCGCAAGGCCGCGCGGACCGGCTCCGCCGCACGGGACGCCGTTGAAGAGGATTTCCCGTCGAACCTCGCGTTCGGAGCGTAATTTCTAGAATTTCATTCTCTCGAGATGCCCTTTTCCAGAAATCGTCCTCATCATACGGTCGATAGACAGGAAGCGATACTGCAGCGCTCCACAAATTCGGAATATTATTCTATTGACGATGCGTCGCAGTCGAGGCTAGACCGTCATTCTATCCCGATGCTGCATAGGTTTCGCAACGGCATGTAAAGCATTCGATTTCTTAGCCGAGCGTGCTTGCTCTCAACGCAGCGTTAATGCGGCTGATCGATCGCGCCTGTTCTTCAGAGGGCGCGACACAATTCAAAAACAAAGTGGGGACGACCGGACATGAGCGGACAAGGACTGAGCGTGGGCGCATCGGCAGCACGCAATCTATCGACCGCGACCGTCACCTCGGTCCAGAACCTCGCGAACACCCCGCGCTGGCTCCTGCGGCTGCTGCCCTTCGTCAACGTGGACGGCGGCGTCTACCGCGTGAACCGGCGCGCCGTGGTGCTGGCCAAACCCGGCCGCATCGACCTCGCCACGGACGGCAACGCCCGCACGATCAGTCCCGCCTCGCTCCGCGCCGTGCCGGCGTTCAGCCGCCTGGGCGACGCCGAGCTGTCCGCGCTCGCCGGCAAGTTCACCGAGAGCCGGCACAACGCCGGGGAGACGATCTCGGAAGGCGGCGCCGGCGACCGCAGCCTGACCGTCGTCGCCGACGGCACCGTCGAGCTCTCGCTGTCGGGCCCGTACAAGAACCGCCTGCGCTCGGGGCTGGCCACCCGCGGCGACTTCTTCGGCGACGAAACCCTCGTCGGCGACGGCCAGCCCGCACCGGCCGTCAAGGCGCTCTCGGCGGTGACGCTGCTGACCCTCGACCGCGCGGCGCTCGACGACGACGCGGTCAAGAACCGCATCGCGCACTATGTCGAGGAGCGCGACCGCCTGAAGGGCCACACCAACAGCCACGGCGAGCAGGGCATCGAGCTGCTGGCCGTGCACACCGGCGCGCCGCGCCTGCCGACGACCTTCGTCGACTACGAGATCGATCCGCGCGAGTACCATCTCTCGACGATCCAGACGATCCTCAACACCCACACCCGCGTCACCGATCTCTACTCGAACGAGATCGACCAGCTCCGCGAGCAGATCCGCCTGACGGTGGATGCCGTGAAGGAGCGCGAGGAGTGGGAGCTGCTTAACAACTCCGAGTTCGGCCTCCTCAACGAAGTGGGCGGGCGCCAGCGCATCCCGACCCGCTCGGGTCCGCCGACCCCGGACGACCTCGACGAGTTGCTGACCCTCGTCTGGAAGAAGCCCGCCTTCTTCGTCGCCCACCCCCGCGCCATCGCCGCCTTCGGCCGCGAGGCCACCCGCCGCGGCGTGCCGCCGGTCGTGGTGCACCTGTTCGGCGCCCCGTTCCTCACCTGGCGCGGCGTGCCGCTGGTGCCGAGCGACAAGCTACCGATCGACGTCGACCCGGCCACCGGCGCGCAGACCACCTCGATCCTGCTGCTGCGCGTCGGCGAAGGCGAGCAGGGCGTCGTCGGCCTGCAGAAGTCCGGCGTCACCGGCGAGATCGAACCGGGCCTGTCGGTGCGCTACATGGGCACCAACGACCATTCCATCGCCTCGCACCTGGTGACCCGCTACTTCTCCGCTGCGGTCCTGGTCGAGGATGCGATCGCACGCCTCGATAACGTGCTGCTCGGCAACTACCATGACTACGCCTGAGGCCGGCGCGTTGAGCACGTCCGCCATCGGCATCCCCACGGGCGACAGCGCCGCGTCCCTAGCCCACGCCGACCTCGTCGGGCGCCTCGCCCGCGAGATCTACGGCCAGGGGCAGGCGGCGTCCGCGCCGTTCGCCCCGTCGCCGCCGGCCTCGCCGCAACTGCCGCAGGGCCTGGAGAGCCTTCCCCAGGGCCCCGGACAGCCCTCGCTGCCGGGTGCCGGCCTCGGCACCCCCTCGGCGGCGTCGGGATTCCAGCCCGACGCCGCCAGCCTCGGCGCGCGCAATGTCGGCGGCCCTGCCGCCGGGATTCTGGGCCTGACGGGGCCTTCCGCGGCGAACCCGTTCGGCGGGACGCCCGCGCCCGCCGGCGCCGGCTTCCTCGACACGGCGACGATCCCGTCGGTGCATCCGCTCGCGGACCCGCTGGCGTCGCAGCGCGGCGTTCCGTCAGCGCGGCACGGCCTGCCGGAATTCTTCGTGCCGAGCCTGCCGGACGTGGCCGCCTTCCTCCCCGGCGGACCCGACCTGCATCGGCGGGTCGCGGCGGATCATCCGCGCGCGAACGCCTTCGCCAGCGCCGTCGCGCCGAGCCTCGTGCCGGCCGACCCGTCGAAGGCCGGCGTCGACATTGCCCAGGAGAACTTCCAGCGCACGGGCCGCCCTTCCGGCGACCCCGTGCGGACGGTGAAGCATGGCGGCGACCAGCCGTTCACGTCGGGCGACTATTACTTCCTGACGGGATCGCCGCGGAACGCCAAGCCGCACGCCAAGCTGCAGGCCGCGCCCCGCGTCGAGCCTTCACGGCATCACGGCCCGGTTCCGCGGGTTACCTCGACCCCGTCGAGCCTGGTCGGCGCCCCCTTCGACGTCGAGCGTGTCCGCAAGGACTTTCCGGCCCTTCACCAGAGCGTGAACGGGCATCGGCTGGTCTGGCTCGACAACGCGGCGACCACGCACAAGCCGCAATCGGTCATCGACGCGACCTCCGAGTTCTACGCCCGCCACAACTCGAACATCCACCGGGCGGCGCACACGCTGGCCGCCCGCTCCACCGACCTGTTCGAGGGCGGCCGCGAGAAGGTGCGCCGCTTCCTCAACGCCCCATCGAAGGACGACATCGTCTTCGTGCGCGGCACCACCGAGGCGATCAACCTCGTGGCGAACTCGTACGGACGCGCCAACATCGGCCCGGGCGACGAGATCATCGTCTCGACGATCGAGCATCATGCCAACATCGTACCCTGGCAGCTGCTCAGCCAGGCCACCGGCGCGACCCTGCGCGTGGTCCCGGTCAACGATCGCGGCGAGATCATCTTCGAGCAATACGCGGCCCTGCTCTCAGGGAGGACCAAGATCGTATCGGTGACCCACGTCGCCAACGCGCTCGGCACGGTGAACCCAGTCCGCGAGATCATCGCGCTGGCCCACGCCTACGGCGTGCCGGTGCTCGTGGACGCCGCGCAGTCGACGCCGCACATCCCCATCGACGTGCAGTCGCTCGATGCCGACTTCGTGGTCTTCTCCGGTCACAAGGTGTTCGGGCCGACCGGCATCGGCGCCCTCTACGGCAAGACGCACCTGCTCGAGGCGATGCCGCCGTGGCAAGGCGGCGGCCACATGATCGAGGACGTCACCTTCACCAGGACGGTCTACAAGGGCGCGCCCGAGAAGTTCGAGGCGGGCACACCCGATATCGCCGGCGCCGTCGGCCTCGGCGCGGCGCTCGACTACCTGGAGAGCGTCGGCCTCCCGGCCATCGCCGCCTACGAGCACGACCTGCTCGACTACGCGCAAGCGGGTCTCGCCGACATCAAGGGCCTGCGCCTGATCGGCACCGCCCGCGAGAAGGCCAGCGTGATGTCCTTCACGATCGAAGGCCAGGCGAACGAAGCGGTGGCCCACCATCTCGACCGCCACGGCGTCGCCGTCCGCTCCGGCCACCACTGCGCCCTGCCGGCGTTGCGACGCTTCGGCGTCGACCAATCGATCCGCGCCTCGCTGGCCTTCTACAACACCCGCGAGGACGTGGACGTCTTCCTCCAGGCTCTGCACCGCCTGGCGCGGCACTAGCGGGTCAAGATTTCCGTTGCTGCAGCTTGCTTGATCGAACGAGACGTCGATGCCATTAATCTGGCACCGGCATCTCGCCGTTTCACGCGTCTATCCATTGACTTTTTGTACCAATAAATTCGACTTGATCAATAAATCGATCGAAACATAAATTCAATGTCGATTTGTTATATCAAAACCAAGACGTAATATATTATTTTTAAATATATGAGATCTGTCAATCCATGACGACCGCCACGCGATTGCCTTCCACGCGGCTCGACCAAAGATACCGGTCAGGTGAGCGGCGTTTGATCCCGTAGCGCATCGCGCCTCCGGACGATCGAGATGCCGGTGTCGATCTCGCGATAGAGGCTGAGGTGGAACAGGTCCCGGCATTTCCGGTCGGCGGCGAACCGATTGCGCGGCTCTCGCGCAAACCTTTGATTGTGCTGATGCTCTCTGAGCCGGGAAGACCCGTTTCCGAAAGGAAACTTTGGTCGGAGTGGCAGGATTTGAACCTGCGACCCCCACGTCCCGAACGGGGGGACGAACGGTGTCCGCCTCCCAGGCCGGTCCGGTTTCCGCTCTGCGCCGCGCGTGGTTTCCTGCTCGGCCATCGGCGCTCATCGTTCGCAATCCGTGGCCGTGGAGCCTGAACCTGTGGCCGACATGTGGCCCGAGGCATACCTACGGCCCTGGTGAGTTCCAAGCCTCACCGCAGCTGCACGACCGTCCGTTAACCACGGATCCTGTTCCGGCGTGACGGCGGGGACGGTGTTCGGTATGAAGATGGTCCCTGCCCTAATGGGTGGGGATTACCCCGGCGTATTCGCCGTCAGGTTCGATAAGTCGCTGCCCTGCCCTCGTGCGTGGGGATGACTTCAGGGAAGGCCTTGGGGAAACCCGGGGCCTTCCTTCGTTCAGGCTCGCGGCGGGCCGTCGCCCCACGCGATCGCCAGGCCGACGGCGGTGCCCAGCGGGATCGACAGGACGACCCAGATGACCAGGACCTGCCATGCCCCTTGGGTCATGGCCTCGTCCTCCCCACCCGGCGCCGGTCGTTGCGGGTCTCGCGGTTCACGGCGTGCGCGATCCACGTGGCGAGCGCGATCCGGATCGGGATCTCCCTCTCGGCCGGGCCGTCCCCGGGACGCTCGGCGATGATCCGCTCGACGTCGCGGTAGGCCCCGAGGGCGATCGAATCGATGGTGGCCTGCCTCACGATACGATCTCCGTCACCGGTGGACGGACCCGCTCGATCAGGCGCACCTTGTCCATGTCGATCTCGCAATCGTTGCCGGTCGCGAATGCGCACCGGCCGGTGAACACGCCGTCGTAGATCTCCACGACCTGCGGCTCGTTCCCTTCGACGGAAGCCCACCAGAATTCGCGCTCGTTCATGCCGTCACTCCCATGGCGATCTCGATGCACGTGGCCCTGGTCCGCTCCCACAGGGCGTCGTGCTCCCTCTTGATGGCGAGCCTGACCAGGCGGCCGGCGGATCCCGGCGGGTGGTCCCAGAACGATCCGGGATTCCTGCGGTAGAGACGGGCGTTCTCCCGCCACTCGGCCCGCATCGCCGGCGGCCGGAGCGCCCAATGCCGGCGGCATAGGAAGCCCCCGTCCACGAAGCCGTCCTCGGTCGGCGCCGTGATCCGGCAGAACGGGACGGCGCAGCGGGCGCGACCGGGCTTCATGGCGTCTCGTCCTTCCCCCGCGCCATCGCCTCCTGGATCGCCTCAAAGATCACCGACCGAGTGTTCCCGACCTGCGAGGGCATGCGGATCATGACCCGCTCGATGGGGTGGTCGCCGAACCTCTTCATGAGCTCCACGAGGTACGGTGTGGCATCGCTGCGGTAGCGGCAGTCGCCGAGCTCGACCTTCCCCTCGGTCCACGCATAGGGGTCGACCTCGTCGAAGATGATGATGTGCTCGCTCATGAGATGCGTCCCTCCGGTCGGACGAAGCCGGCCAACGTCAGGATCTGCAGGGCCCGCTCCGCGTCGTTCTCGTACTCGTCGCAGCTAACCCGAAGCGTCTCGCGGACGGCTTCGAGGTCGGTCATCGCCTGAAGCTCGACCCCGTACTGTCGCTCCGCCTCAGCCTTGAGGGCGGCTGCCTCGGCCTGCTCGGCCTTGAACCGGCGGACCCAATCCTCGTGGTTGGCGACCTCGCCGGGGGTCATCCCCGCGTATAGGCGCGCTAGGCTGCGGACCTTCGACGGCGACATCGCTCAGGCCTCCCCCATCTCAGCGCGGACCTTGGCGACGATGCCTTCCAGCACGGCGAGGACCTGCGCGAATCCCGCGCTGGCGGCCGGACCGGTGCGGAAGTTCCCCTCGGCAAGGGCGACCTTCTCGTAGGAGATCGTGATCTCGGCGTCGGTGAACTCGGTGCCGCCGAAGCCGGCATAGGGGCGGTGGCCGGCGACCGAGATCTCCAGGCTGCTGCCGTCGGACATGATCGCCATCCCGCTGCTCCGGGCGAACGGGTAGCCCTCGTGGTCCTCCTCATCGACGACCGCGCTGGCGAACGCCGGCAGGGCCATCTCCTCGCTGCGGATCGTCGTCGTGCGGATGTTGATGCGCGCCATGGTTCAGGCCCTCTCGGGGATCGGTTGCAGCCCGAGCAGTTCGAGCCATGCGGTCCAGACGAATTCGACGGCGGCCTTGGCCTCAGCCTCGGTCGCCGCGGTGCCGGCCATGTCCAGGCCCGGCACCTTCGGCAGCGTGAGGGCCCACTCCCAGGCAGGCTTGCCCGGGCGCAGGTCGCGCGGATGGAAGGTAAGGACGTGGGCAACCGGCTTCTCGCCGCTGAAGCCCTGCCGCCCGCCGGGACCCGTCTCGACCCAGCGCATGGTCAGGCCTCGTCCTGAAGCAGGTTGCGAAGGTCCCGTTTCACGCTCTTGCGGCCGGCCTTGTGGCCGAGCATCTCGCCGACCTGGTGCCCGGACATGAAGGCTTCGTAGAGGGCCTTCAGGACGTCATCCGACGGCTTGTCGCCGACGAGGTTCTTCGACACCCGGAAGAGGGAATCGTCCCCCCGAACGAACTCCCAGCAGTTGAAGAACGTGTACCCACCCTGGATCCGGTCGTCGGTGATGCGGATCTTGCCGAAATGGATCGTCGCGTAGGTCTGGCCGTCGGAGTTGCGCCAGTTGTCGTCGGTTTTGCGGATGTGATCGATCACGACCGGCCCTCCGAGATCAGGCCCCGGGCGACCATCACCGTGTAGACGCCACCGGCGAGCTGGCGGTCGTTCAGGCCGTCGCGGCGTCCCTGCACGAGGACGTCCTCGATGATGCTCCAGGGCGTCTCGGGCTCGGGCGGGAACCACCTCGGCGCCTTGGGGAACCGCTTGTGGAGCGGCGCCCGGATGTGCTCGGGGATGACCTCGCGGGGGAGGATCATGCCGCCACCTCGTCGATCGGCTTCGGCGCCAGGTGCGCGGCCATGTAAAGGGCGGACCAATTCCAGGCCGCTGTGGCGGAGTAAAACCAGGCCAGTGGCGGCCGGCAGCTTGAACGATGAAGGGGCCCGATCGGGCGCCTTCATCGTTCAAGCTGCCGGCCGCCACTG
>NZ_BPQG01000051.1 GCF_022179125.1 Methylobacterium cerastii | reverse complement strand
CCCCTCGTCCGCAAGTACTGACATCGACGTCGGTGCGGGCTTCGTTCGCGAAGCCCGCGCAGCAAAAAGGGCTCCTCCCATGCCGCCGCGGCGGATGGGAGGAGCCCTTTTTTCGTTCCGACCGACGTCGAGCGTCGCGGCGCCTCCTCAGACCCAGGTGCGCTTGAGCGCGATGGTGACGCGCCCGCCGCCATGCTCCGCATCCGGGTTGCGCAGCTCGCGCAAGCCCGGAGCCCGGCCCGTCGTCAGGTAGACGACCACCGTCAGCGCCAGCACCACCTTCGTCCGCATCGACCCTGTCCCGCTTGGTTAAGCGAGGCTGTGTAGGATCGCTTGGTTTTGACGAAGTTGCGCCAGCGCACCCCGGCCGGGTGTCCGGGCGATTCCCGTCGAACGTGGTTTGCGGATCGTGAACGCGACGCCAGTGGCGGCGCGGTTCAGTTCACCTCGACCTGCACCACGCCCGGCACCGCGCGCAGCATCCCGGCGATCTGCGGGGTGGCCTGGTACTTGTCGCGCAGCTTGATCTCGACCTCGCGCCCGCCGCCGTCGAGGAGCAGGATGAGCGAGACCTCGCCCTCCCCGCGCATGGCGAGGCGCTGCTGCACGGCGCCGATCGGACCCTCGTCGCGCAGGTAGATCCGCATGCCCTTCTGGTAACGGGCCACCGCAGCGTCGAGGGGTTCGGCGGCCAGGATCCGCGCGCGAACGTCCTCGCCTTCGAGGTTGGCCTGGAGCTGCAGCACCAGCGGCTGGCCCGGCTCCAGGATCTCGCGGTAATGTCCGAGGCCTTCGGAGAAGATGATCGCCTCGAAATGCCCGGTCTGGTCCGAGAGCGTGACGATGCCGAGCTTGTTCCCGGTCTTGGTGCGGCGCTCCGAGCGATCGAGCACCGAGGCGGCGACCTTGCCGACGCTCGACGTGCCGGCGCGGACCGAGCGGCAGAACTCCGCCCAGCTCTGCACCCGGAGCTTGCCCAGCAGGTCCTGATACTCGTCGAGGGGATGGCCCGAGACGAAGAAGCCGATCGCCTCGTATTCGCGCTTCAGTTTCTCGGCCATCGGCCAGCCCTCGTAGGCCGGGATGCGCAGGCTCACGTCGGTGGAGGTGACGCCGCCGAACATGTCACTGATGCCGGCGGTCTCCGCCTCGGCCGCGCCCTGGGCGAGCTTCATCATCGGCTCGACCGCGGCGCACGCCCGGGCGCGATCCAGCTCGATGCCGTCCATGGCCCCGGCCGCCACCAGGCTCTCCAGGGTGCGCTTATTGACGTGACGCGGGTTGAGCCGGCGGGCGAGGCAGGCGAGGTCCTCGAACGGCCGCTCGCCGCGCGCCTCGACGATCGACTTCACCGCCTCGCGGCCGACGCCCTTGATCGCGGCCAGCGCGTAGCGGATGCGGCCCTCATGCACCTCGAAGGTGACGCCGGACGTGTTGATCGAGGGCGGCTCGACGACGATCTTGAGGCGCTGCGCATCCTGCCGGAATTCGGCGAGCTTGTCAGTGTTGTCCATGTCGAGGTTCATCGCGGCGGCGAGGAACTCGACCGGATAGTTCGCCTTCAGGTAGGCGGTCTGGTAGGTCAGCAGGGCGTAGGCGGCCGCGTGGCTCTTGTTGAAGCCGTAATCGGCGAACTTCGCCAGCAGGTCGAAGATCTCGTTAGCCTTGGGCTTGGTCAGCCCACCCTCGATGCAGCCCTTCACGAAGCGCTCGCGCTGGGCGTCCATCTCCGCGCGGATCTTCTTGCCCATGGCGCGCCGGAGCATGTCGGCCTCGCCCAGCGAGTAGCCGGCCAGGAGCTTGGCGATCTCCATCACCTGCTCCTGGTAGACGATGATTCCGAAGGTCTCCTTCAGCGCCGGCTCCAGCTTGGGGTGCGGATACCACGTCGCCTCGTTGCCGGCGTCGCGCCCGAGCTTGCGCTCGCAATAGACCGGGATGTTGGCCATCGGGCCCGGCCGATAGAGGGCGACCAGCGCGATGATGTCCTCGAAGCGGTCGGCCTGCATCTCGCAGAGCGCTTTTCGCATGCCGGCCGATTCCACCTGGAACACGCCGACCGTCTCGCCACGGCCCATCGGCGCGTAGGTCTTCTCGTCGTCCAGCGGCAGTGCCGCGAGGTCGACGATCACACCGCGCTGCGCCAACAGGTCGGTGCAGCACCGCAGCATGGTGAGCGTCTTGAGGCCCAAAAAGTCGAACTTCACGAGGCCCGCGGCCTCGACCCACTTCATGTTGAACTGGGTCACGCGCATCCCGGTCTTCGGGTCGCGGTAGAGCGGCACCAGCTGCTCCAGGGGCCGGTCGCCGATGACGACGCCGGCCGCGTGGGTCGAGGCGTGGCGATGCAGGCCCTCGAGCTTCTTGGCGATCTCCATGAGCCGGGCGACGACCGGCTCTTCCTCCATCGCCTGCTGCAGCTTGGGCTCGCCCTCGATCGCCTGGACCAGCGTCACCGGGTTGGCCGGGTTCTGCGGCACGAGCTTGGTCAGCTTGTCGACCTGCCCGTAGGGCATCTCGAGCACGCGGCCGACGTCGCGCAGCACGCCGCGCGCCTGTAGCGTACCGAAGGTGATGATCTGCGCCACCTGCTCGTGGCCGTAGCGCTCCTGCACGTACTGGATCACGCGCTCGCGCCCCTCGACGCAGAAGTCGATGTCGAAGTCCGGCATCGAGACGCGCTCGGGGTTGAGGAAGCGCTCGAACAGCAGGCCGAACCGCAGCGGGTCGAGGTCGGTGATCAGGAGCGCGTAGGCGACGAGCGAGCCCGCGCCCGAGCCGCGGCCGGGGCCGACGGGGATGTCGTGGTCCTTGGCCCACTTGATGAAGTCGGACACGATCAGGAAGTAGCCGGGGAACTTCATCCCGACGATCACGTCGAGCTCGAACGCCAGGCGGTCGCGGTAGCTCTGCTCGGTGAAGCCCTCGCACGGCCCGTGCTGCCGCAGGCGCAGCTCGAGGCCGGCCTCGGCCTGGCGCCGCAGCTCGGTCGGCTCGTCGGCGGCGACCTCGGCCGGCACGCCAGGCGCGGCCTCGGCCAGCGTGTCCTGCCTCGGGGCCGCCTCACCCGCCGCGACGCGGGAAAAGTTCGGCAGGATCGGCTTGCGGGTGCGGACGCGGACGGCGCAGCGCATCGCGATCTCGACGGTCGCCTGCAGGGCGTCCGGCAGGTCGGCGAAGAGCTCGGCCATCTCCGCGCGGGTCTTGAAGCCGTGCAGCCGGGTGAGCTTGCGGCGGCGGTCGTCGGAGACGACGCGGCCGTCGGCGATGGCGAGCAGGGCGTCGTGGGCGTCGTAATCGCCCGCCTTGCCGAAGAACGGCTCGTTGGCGGCGGCGATCGAGAGGCCGTCGCGGTCGGCCATGCGCAGCAGCTCGGCCTCGATCCGGCGCTCGTCGTCGAGGCCGTGGCGCTGCAACTCGACGTAGAGCCGGCTCTCGCCGAACGTCGCGCGCAGCGCCGCGAGGCGCGACTCGGCGAGGTCGGGGCGGTTGGCGCGCAAGGCCGCGTCGACCGGCCCGGTGAAGCCTCCGGTGAGCGCGATCAGC
Organism: Methylobacterium cerastii; assembly: GCF_022179125.1. Lineage (GTDB taxonomy): Bacteria > Pseudomonadota > Alphaproteobacteria > Rhizobiales > Beijerinckiaceae > Methylobacterium > Methylobacterium cerastii. Next base: position 100,541 of record NZ_BPQG01000051.1, on the reverse strand, counting down.
CCGTCCGACGCTTCAGCGAGAGCGGCGGCGGTCACGCAGGGCGCGTCGCCGAGGTTGGTGTCGAAGTAGGCGCGGCTCGCTAGCCGCAGCAGGTTGCCGTAGCCGACCTCGTCCTGGGCCAGCACCACGATGCTGCCGGGAGGCTTGGCGGCGCGTGCCATCGGGTCGATCGCCTCGAACGCCACCGAGAGCTGCATCCCGGCGATCGGCTGGATGCCGGCGCCGGCGGCCTTCTCGGAAAACTCCAGCGCGCCGAACAGGTTGTTGGTGTCGGTGAGCGCGAGCGCCGGCTGATGGTCGGCCAGCGCCGACTTCACGATGTCGCCGACCTTGAGGGCGCCTTCGAGCAGGGAATAGGACGAGTGGACGTGGAGGTGGACGAATCCGACCTCCTTGAGCTGGCGCGCCATGACGGTCCTTGTGCGGGTGCCCCAGGAATCCGTCCTTCGGCCGCAGGAGTCGATGGCTGGCGCGCTGCGATCTCCGATATCCACCGCCGATGTGGCGTTTGGGACGCTGGGTCCGCGACCGATTCTCCTGTGCACGGCCGCGCCGGCAACCTGTGCCGGCGAGCCGCCGTCAACGGATCGGCGCCAAGGCTACCGCCCACCCCGCCACCGCGACCGCGAGCAGCCCGAAGGCCATGAACTCCGCGACGCCGACCAGAACCATCCGCTTGAGCATGTCGGTCACTCCGTTTCGATGACCGTATTTTGTTCCTGTTTTGTTCTATGTAAAGCGTGCGCTCGTTCGACGTATCGACTTGGTTAGCGAAGCGTTACGAACGCATCCTTGGTCCGGAATCCCACCGATTCCACCCACCACCATAGTGTTCGGGCTTCTAACATCCAATATTAAGATTGACGCCGTGTCTTCGGTCCGCCGAGATCGCCTTGCGGTTGCGTCCTGCGACGGACCGCACGTCCGGTCCGGGCCGCCGTCGCAGACGGCCGGCGCGATCTTTCAGGCCTGGCCCGGTCGGGGCTTGTCGCCCGATTCGAAGCGGGAGTACGGTCCCTTCGCCCAGCCGCGCGATGACGTCGGCGGGCCCAGGGAGTGGAAGCATTGGATTTTTCCCCGTCCTCGACGCAGGAGCGCTGGCTCAAGCGCGTGCGCGACTTCATGGCCGCCGAGGTCTACCCGGCGCTCGACGCCGTGAAGGCCGAGACGGCGCAGACCGTGCCCGACCGCTGGGCGCCCTCCGAGGCGATCGAGGGCCTGAAGGCGAAGGCGCGCGCGGCCGGCCTATGGAACCTGTTCCTGCCGCCCTCGCCCGAGCACGACACCGAGGAATTCCGGGGTGCCGGGCTGACCAACCTCGACTACGCGCGCTGCGCCGAGGAGATGGGCCGGATCGCGTGGGCCTCGGAGGTGTTCAACTGCTCGGCGCCCGACACCGGCAACATGGAGGTGCTGCACCGCTACGGCAGCGCGATGCACAAGGAGCGCTGGCTCAAGCCCCTGATGGCCGGAGAGATCCGCTCCGCCTTCCTGATGACCGAGCCGGAGGTCGCCTCCTCGGACGCGACCAACATCGCGACCTCGATCCGCCGCGACGGCGACCACTACGTCGTCAACGGCCGCAAGTGGTGGTCCACCGGCGTCGGCGACCGGCGCTGCAAGGTCGCGATCGTCATGGGCAAGACCGACCCCGACGCGCCGCGCCACCAACAGCAATCCCAGATCTTCGTGCCCCTCGACGCGCCCGGCGTCGAGATCAAGCGGATGCTCTCGGTGTTCGGCTACGACGAGGCCCCACACGGCCACGCCGAGGTGATCCTGCGCGACGTGCGCGTGCCGGCCGAGAACCTGATCCTCGGCGAGGGCCGCGGCTTCGAGATCGCCCAGGGCCGCCTCGGGCCGGGGCGCATCCACCACTGCATGCGCACCATCGGCGCGGCCGAGGCCGCCCTGGAGGCGATGGTGCGCCGCCTGCTCTCGCGCACCGCCTTCGGTAAGCGGCTGGCCGACCAGTCGGTCTGGGAGCAGCGGGTGGCGGAAGCCCGCATCGACATCGAGATGACGCGGCTGCTCTGCCTGAAGGCCGCCGACATGATGGACAAGGTCGGCGCCAAGGCGGCCAAGCTCGAGATCGCGATGATCAAGGTCGCCGCCCCGCGCATCGCGCTGAAGGTGCTCGACGACGCGATCCAGGCCCATGGCGGCGCCGGCGTCTCCGACGACTTCGACCTGGCGCGGACCTACGCCCACGTCCGCACCCTGCGGCTGGCCGACGGACCGGACGAGGTGCACAACCGCTCGATCGCGCGCCTGGAATTCGCCCGGCACAGCAACGCGGGCCCCGCCGCGTGAGCGAGACCGGGGACGCCGCCTTCGCCGGCACCAAGCCGGTCGACCCGCGCCACCGGATCGACGAGGCCGCGCTGTCGGCCTGGATGGCCGGGCACGTGGCGGGCTTTCGCGGCCCGCTCGCGCTGCGCCAGTTCAAGGGCGGCCAATCGAACCCGACCTATCGGCTGGAGACGCCGGGCGGGGCCTACGTGCTGCGACGCAAGCCGTTCGGCCCGCTGTTGCCCTCGGCGCACGCGGTCGAGCGCGAATACCGCCTGATCCGGGCGCTGCACGGCACCGGCTTCCCGGTGCCCCGCGCCGACGCGCTGTGCGAGGATGCCGGCGTCATCGGCGCGGCCTTCTACGTGATGGAGGCGGTCGAGGGCGCGGTGCACTGGAACGCGGCCCTGCCCGACCTCGGGCCGGCGGAACGGCGCGGCGTCTACGAGGGGATGATCGCGACACTGGCGCGCCTGCACCAGACCGACCACACCGCGATCGGGCTCGGCAATTACGGGCGGCCGGGCAACTACTTCGCCCGCCAGGTCGATCGCTGGACCAGGCAGTACCGCGCCGCCGAGGGCGACCGGCTCGAGGCGGCCGAGCGGCTGATCGCGTGGCTGCCGCGGACCGTGCCGGAGCAGGACCGCGTCTCAATCGTCCACGGCGACTACCGCCTCGACAACATGATCTTTTCGGGCGGCCGCGTGGCCGCGGTGCTCGATTGGGAACTCTCGACGCTGGGCGATCCGCTCGCCGACTTCAGCTACCTGCTGATGCACTGGGTGCTGCCGGCGGACGGGCGCAGCGCGCTCGGCGGCCTCGACCTCGGGAGCCTCGGCATCCCGGCGCAGGCGGAGGCGGTGGCGCTCTACTGCCGCGAGACCGGGCGCGACGGCCTGCCCGACCTGAACTGGTACTTCGCCTACAACCTGTTCCGCCTGGTCGGCATCCTGCAGGGCATCGCCGGGCGGATGAAGGCCGGCACCGCCGCGAGCGACCACGCCGCCGACATGGCGGCCCGCGTCCCCAAGCTCGCCGACGCGGCCTGGTCCTTCGCCGTGAAGGCCGGGGCCTGACCGCGATGGCTCGGATCGTCGTCGTTACCGGCGCTGCGGGCGGCATCGGCCGCGCCCTCTGCGCGCGGTTCGCGGCGGACGGCGCGACGGTCGTCGCCGCCGACATCGATGCGGCCGGCGCTGCCGAGACCGCGGCCGAGGTCGGCGGCACGCCCGCGACCTGCGACGTGGGCGAGGCCGAGAGCGTCGCCGACCTCGTCGCGCACACGATCCGCAACCACGGCCGGGTGGATGTCTACGCCTCGAATGCCGGCATCCTGCTCCGCGATCCCGATCCCGAGAACGCGGCCTCCGCAGCGGAAGCCGACTGGGCCAGCGCCTGGGCCGTCAACGTCATGGGCCACGTCCACGCGGCGCGGGCGCTGCTGCCGGATTGGATCGCCCGGCGCTCCGGGAGCTTCCTCGCCACGGTTTCCGCGGCGGGGCTCCTCAGCCAGATCGGCAGCGCCACCTATTCCACCACCAAGCACGCTGCGCTCGGCTTCTGCGAGCACCTGGCGATCACCCATCGCGATCACGGCATCCGCGTCGCCGCGCTGTGTCCGCAGGGCGTCGACACGGCGATGGTGCGCGGCGCCTCCCCGCGCGAGCCGGCTCTGCGCGACGGCCTGCTCAGCCCTGACGCCGTAGCCGAGGCGGCGTTCACGGGGCTCGCGGAGGGCCGATTCCTGATCCTGCCGCACGGCCAAGTCGCCGCGTACGTGCGCCGCAAGGCCGACGACCACGACCGCTGGATCGGCGGCATGGCCAAGCTCAGACGCGCGAGAGGATGATCCGATGTCGCTGTTCGATCTCACCGGCAAGGTCGCCGTCATCACCGGCTCGTCCCGGGGAATCGGCCGCGCCATCGCCCTGCGCATGGCCGAGCAGGGGGCGCGGGTGGTGGTGTCGTCGCGCAAGCGCGAGGCCTGCGACGCGGTCGTGGCCGAGATCGAGGCGGCGCACGGCGCGGGCCGCGCGATGGCGGTGCCGGCCAGCATCTCGGTGAAGGACGACCTCGTCCGCCTGATCTTCGAAACCCGCGAAAAATTCGGGGAAGTGGACGTGCTGGTCTGCAATGCCGCCAGCAACCCGTATTACGGCCCGCTCGCCGAGATCAAGGACGAGCAATTCCAGAAGATCCTGTCGAACAACGTCGTCTCGAACCACTGGCTGATCCAGCTCGTGGCGCCGTCGATGATCGCCCGGCGGGACGGCGCGATCGTCATCGTCTCCTCGATCGGCGGCCTCAAGGGCTCGCCGGTGATCGGCGCCTACAACGTCTCGAAGGCCGCCGACATGCAGCTCGCCCGCAACTACGCGGTCGAGTACGGCCCGCACAACGTCCGCGTGAATTGCATCTGCCCCGGCTTGGTACGCACCGACTTCGCCCGCGCCCTCTGGGAGGACCCGAAGGTTCTGGAAGCCGCGACCTCGGGCGCCCCGTTGCGCCGCATCGGCGAGCCGGACGAGATCGCGGGCGCCGCGATCTTCCTCGCCTCCGCCGCGGGGCGGTTCACGACCGGTCAGGCGATCGTGGTGGATGGCGGCGTGACGATCGCCAGCGGGGCGATCGGGTAAGAGAGACGATCGCTCGAAGCCCTGTGCGGCCCCCTCTCCCGTTCGGGAGAGGGTTGGGGTGTGGGGTCAGGTCGATCCGGACAGGGCACGCCCCTCACCCTGTCCCTCTCCCGAACGGGAGAGGGGACCAGCGGCACCTTCGGCAACCCGAGAAGTCGCAGCCGCGCGAAGGTTGGAGGGTGGCGCTTTCAGCCTGCGTTCCGCGCCGCCTTGTCGTACCCGGCGAAGCTCCCGCCTTCCGCGACGAGCTTTTCCAACAGGGCCGAGGGTGTGAATTCCGGCCCGTGCTCGGCTTCGAAAGCCTTCATCCGAGCCAGGATCGTGTCGAGGCCGATGGCGTCGGCCCAGTGCATCGGGCCGCCGGTGTAGACCGGCCAGCCGTAGCCGTTGATCCACACCGTATCGATGTCGGAGGCCCGCAGCGCCTTGCCCTCTTCGAGGATCTTGGCGCCCTCGTTGACCATCGGATAGAGGCAGCGCTCCAGGATCTCCTGGTCCGTCACGGTGCGGCGGGCGATGCCCTTGCGCTCGGACACCTGACGGATCACCGCATCGACTTCGGACGAGGGCGTGGACTGCCGGTTCTCGTCGTAATCGTAGAAGCCGCGCCCGGTCTTCTGTCCGCGGCGGTCCTGCTCGCACAGGATGTCGCGCACGCTCTCGCCCTTCGAGGTCTCGGCCGACCAGCCGATGTCGAGGCCGGCGAGGTCGCTCATCGCGAACGGCCCCATCGGCAGACCGACGCCCTCGACCACGCGGTCCACGTCCTGCGGCAGGGCGCCTTCGAGGATCAGCTTGTTGGCCTCGCGTTGGCGCTGCTCCAGCATGCGGTTGCCGACGAAGCCGTGGCAGACGCCGACCAGCACCGCGACCTTGCCGATCCGCCGCCCCAGGGCCATCGCGGTGGCGATCACGTCTGGTGCGGTCTTCGCGCCGCGAACCACTTCGAGGAGCCGCATGACGTTGGCCGGCGAGAAGAAGTGCATGCCGATCACGTCCTGCGGGCGCTTCGTCATGCCGGCGATCACGTCGATGTCGAGGTAGGAGGTGTTGGAGGCGAGGATCGCGCCCGGCTTAGCGATGGCGTCGAGCTTCTCGAAGATCGTGCGCTTGAGGTCCGTGTCCTCGAACGCCGCCTCGATGATCAGGTCGCACGCGGCGAGGTCGGCGAAGTCGAGGCTGTCGGTGAGCAGCCCCATCCGGGTCTCGACGTCGGCGGCGGTGATGCGGCCCTTCTTGGCCGAGCCGTCGTAGTTCCTGCGGATCGTCTTCAGCCCGCGCTCCAGCGCCTCGGGCTTGGCCTCGACGATCGTCACCGGGATGCCGGCGTTGAGGAAGTTCATGCTGATGCCGCCACCCATCGTGCCGGCGCCGATGATGCCGACGCGGGCGACCGCGCGGGTCGGCGTGTCCTTGCCCAGGCCCGGGATCTTGGCGGCCTCGCGCTCGGCGAAGAAGACGTGGCGCTGGGCGATCGACTGGGCGCCGTGCATCAGCCGCTCGAAGGTCTCGCGCTCGAAGGCCATGCCTTCCGCGAACGGTCTATTGCAGGCCGCCTCGACGCAGCGGATGCAACCCTCCGGCGCCTCGAAGCCGCGGAACTTCTTCGCATTCGCCTTGCGGAAGGCCTCGAAAAGGCCGGGGTTGTCGCGACCCTCGGCGATCCGGTCGTCGCGGTCGCGGATGCGCGGCGAGGCCTGCCCCTCGGCCAGGACGCGCTCGGCGAAGGCGACCGCGTCGGCCACCAGCGTGTCCGCGCCGGTCAACGCATCGACGAGCCCCATCGCCTGCGCGGCCTTGGCGCCGACGGGCTGGCCCGAGGTGATGATTTCCAGAGCCTTCTGCGGGCCGACCACCCGCGGCAGGCGCTGCGTGCCGCCGGCGCCCGGCACGAGGCCGAGCTTGACCTCCGGCAGGCCGAGCTTGGCCGAGGGCGTCGCGACCCGGTGGTGGCAGGCGAGCGCAAGCTCGAGGCCGCCGCCGAGCGCCTGCCCGTGGATCGCGGCGACCACCGGCTTGAACGAGGTCTCGATGATGTCGAGCAGCTCACCCAGGCCCATGCCGCGAGGCGGCTTGCCGAACTCCGTGATGTCGGCGCCGCCCGAGAACAGCTTGCCCGAACCGGTGAGCACGATCGCGCCGACCGCCTCGTCCGCGCCCGCTTCCGCGATCCGGTCGCGCAGGCTCTCGCGGACGGCCGAGCCAAGCGCGTTCACCGGCGGCGAGGCCAGAGTGATCACGGCGATGCGGCCGTCGCGGCGGAGGGTGGTCGGGGTGTCGGTCATGCTGGCTTCCTCATCGTCGCCGCGCCCGGTTCGCTCCGGGCGTCGGCCGTTTTCGAGATCGGGGTCCGGCCCTGTCGGCGAGGCTCAGCCAGCGACGACGCCGCGTGCCCGCAGGTCCGCGATATGCTCCGAATCGAGGCCGAGTTCCGTGAGCAGCGCGTCGGTGTGCTCGCCGAGGCTCGGCGGCGGCCGGCGCACCGGCGGCCGGTCGCCGTCGAGGCGATAGGGCGGCGCGAGGACGGGCGAGCGGCCCGCGTGCAGCATGCCGGCCTGCGCCGTGCGCTCGGAGCGGAAAGCCTCGTGCAGGCCCGCGACCTCGCCGCAGGGGATGCCCGCGGCGCGAAGCGCCTCGATCAGCGCCGCCCGCGGGATGCGGGTGAGCTCGCGGTCGATCTCGGGGGCGAGCCGTGCGCGATGGCGCGAGCGGCCGAGGTTGGTCGCGAAGTCCGGGTCGGCGGCGAGGTCTTCGCGGCCGATCACCGTGCAGAAGCGGCGATACTGGCCGTTGTTGCCGACCGTGATCACGAGGGGACCGTCCGCCGCCTCGAACACGCCGTAGGGCACGATCGCCGGGTGGGCGTTGCCGACCCGCTCGGGATCGCGGCCGAGGGCGAGGGCCGCGAGGCCGACATAGGAGGTGAGGCTGAGGCCGGAATCGTAGAGCGCCATCTCGACGTGGCGGCCGCGCCCGGTGCGGTGGCGTTGCAGCAGCGCGGCGAGCACCGCCTGCGCCGCGTACTGGCCGGTGAACAGGTCCACCGCCGCCACGCCGAACTTCAGCGGCGGCTCCTCGGGCCGGCCGTTCAACGCCATCAGCCCGGACTCGCCCTGCACCACGAGGTCGTAGCCCGGCCGGTCCGCCTCCGGCCCGTCGCCGACGTAGCCGGCCACCGAGCAGTAGACCAAGCCCGGGTTCTCGGCCGAGAGGCGCGCGTAGCCGAGGCCGAGCTTGTCGGCGCCGCCGCGCTTGAAGTTCTGGATCAGCACGTCGCAGCCGGCGGCGATCCTGCGCGCCAGGTCCGCGCCCTCTTCGGTCGCGAGGTCGAGGCCGAGCGAGCGCTTGTTGCGGTTCACGCTGTCGAAATAGGTGGTGTTGCCCGGGCTGGTGGCGACGCCCCAGTCGCGGGTGTCGTCGCCGCGCTCGGGATGCTCGACCTTGATCACGTCGGCGCCGAGGTCGGCGAGCACCTGTCCACACCACGGGCCGGCCAGCACGCGCGACAGGTCGAGGACGCGGATGCCCGACAGCGGCAGGTCCTGTTCCGTCGTCGGCTCCATCGGTTCCTCCAGATCCTGAATTCGGCGCGTCTGCAGCGCCGCCCGGCGTCGCGCCCGGCCTTCCGGTTTCGAAAAACCGGTATGTTCGGTTGACAGCGACCGCCATCGGCATAAATCGAATTTCGCAATCATGGAACAGCGGCCCGCCCGAGGTCGCGTCTGGGAGGTTGGCGTGTCGCATCCGGCGATCCGAGAGGCCGAATCGCCAGCGGAGGCTCGGGCGGAGGCTCGGGCGCGGCACTTCCCCGAAGCCTGCGACTGGGACGGCGCGATCGAGGTCGGAACGATTCCGGACCTGCTCGCGGCCGGCGTCGCCGGGGCGAAGGGGCCGGCTTTCGATTTTCGCGGACGCGCGATCGGCTTTCCCGAATTCGCCGACCACGTCGAGGCGATCGCCGCCGGCCTGATCCGGCTCGGGTTGGCGCCCGACGCCACGATCGGCCTGCACCTGCCGAACACCCCGTTCCACCCTGTGGCGTTCTTCGCCGCAGCCCGCGCCGGGCTGCGGGTGGCGCACCTGTCCGGCCTCGATGCGCCGCGGGAACTTGCGCACAAGCTCGGCACCACCCGCGCCCGCGTCCTCGTGACCACCAACCTGCCCGGCTTCCTGCCGGTGGCGCTGACGCTGCTCGACGAGGGCGCCGTGGACACCGTCCTCGTCGGCGACGACGCGGAATGGGGCGCCTCCACCGTGCTGGAGCCCCTGCCGATCCCGGACCGCTCCGGCGTCGTACCGCTGGCCGCGTTGCGCAGCGCGCCGCGCCCGGCCGCCTGGCCGCAGCGCAAGCCCTCCGACGTGATGCTGCTGCAATTCACCGGCGGCACCACCGGCCTGCCGAAGGCGGCGATGCTGACCCACGGCAACCTGACGGCCGCCGTCTCGATGTACCGGCTCTGGACAGACGACGGCGACGAGGGCGAGGCCTCGGCCCGCGCCGTCTGCGTTCTGCCGCTGTTCCACATCTACGCGCTGACGACGGTGCTCCTGCGCGGCATCCGCGGCGGCACGCAGATCCTGCTGCGCCAGCGCTTCGACCCGGAGGAGATCGTCGCCGACATCGAAGTCCGCCGCGCCACGGCGCTGCCGGGGGTGCCGACGATGTGGTTCGCGCTGCTGAATCACCCCGGCATCGAGGCGGTGGACTTCTCGTCGCTCCGCTCGTGCATGAGCGGCGGCGCGCCCCTGCCCTTCGACGTGATGGGCCGCCTGAGCCGGCTGATGGGCGTCAACCTCGGGGTCGGCTGGGGCATGACCGAGACCTCGCCTGCCGGCACCCGCCTGCCGCGCGCGGCCGAGCGCCGGCCCGGCGTGATCGGCATCCCGTTGAAGGGCATCGCCATGCGGGTCGTCTCCCTCGACGACCCTTCGGTGGAGGTGCCGACCGGGGAGACCGGCGAGATCGCGATCCGCGGGCCCAACGTCTTCGCCGGCTACTTCGAGCAGCCGGACGCCACGGCCGAAGCGTTCCGCGACGGCTGGTTCCTCACCGGCGACATCGGGCGAGTGGACGAGAACGGCCTGTTCGACCTCGTCGACCGGCGCAAGAACATGATCATTTCGGGCGGCTACAACGTCTACCCGGTGCAGATCGAGAGCGCGATCTACGAGCATCCGGCGGTCGCCGAGACCATCGTCATCGGCATCCCTTGCAACTATCGCGGCCAGGCGGCCAAGGCCTTCGTCACCCTGAAGCCCGGCGCCGAGCGCTTCACCCTCGACGAGCTCAACGCCTTCCTCGCCAGCCGCATCGGCCGCCACGAGATCCCGCGGGCGCTCGAATTCCGGGACGCCCTCCCCCGTAGCCCGGCGGGCAAGCTGCTCGCCAGCGTGCTCGTCGCCGAAGAACAGGCCATGACGGCGCGCGACAACACCGGAGCCCGACCCGCATGATCGACGCCGTCATCGTCTCCACCGCCCGCACGCCGATCGGCAAGGCGTTCCGCGGCGCGCTGAACCTGACAGACGGCGCCGACCTCGGGGCGCACGCGATCCGCGCCGCGGTTGAGCGCGCCGGCGTCGAGCCGGCCGAGGTCGAGGAGGTCGTGCTCGGCTGCGGCTATCCTGAGAACGCGACCGGCGGCAACGTCGCGCGGCACGCGAGCCTCGTCGCCGGCATTCCGGTCGGGTCGGCCGGCGTGACGGTGTCGCGGTTCTGCGCCTCGGGCCTCGAGGCGATCGCCAGCGCCGCACGGCGCGTGATCCTCGACGGCGTGCCGGTGGCGGTGGCCGGCGGCCTCGAATCGATCAGCCTGGTGCAGCCGAAGGTGCAGAAGGAGCTGACCCGCAACGACTGGCTCTTCGCCCACCTGCCGGCGATCTACATGCCGATGATCGAGACCGCCGACATCGTCGCCGAGCGTTACGGCATTTCGCGCGAGGCCCAGGACGCGTTCGCGCTGGAAAGCCAGCGTCGCACCGCGGCGGCGCAGGAGCGCGGCCTGTTCGATGCCGAGATCGTGCCGATCTCCGCGATGATGTCGGTGACCGACAAGGCCACCGGCGAGACCCGCACCGTCGAGACGCGGCTCGCCAAGGACGAGGGCAACCGCCCCGACACGACGCTCGAAGGTCTGGCCAGGCTCAAGCCCGTGCGCGGCGAGACCGCGTTCATCACCGCCGGCAACGCCAGCCAGCTCTCGGACGGGGCCTCGGCCTGCGTGGTGATGTCGGGGGCGGAGGCCGTGAGGCGCGGGCTTGCCCCACTGGGCACCTTCCGCGGCTTCGCGTCGGCCGGCTGCGGCCCGGACGAGATGGGCATCGGCCCGGTCTTCGCGGTGCCGCGCCTGCTGGAGCGGCACGGGCTCAAGGTCGCCGACATCGACCTGTGGGAGCTGAACGAGGCCTTCGCGAGCCAGTCGCTGTACTGCCGCGACACGCTCGGGATCGACCCGGAGCGGGTCAACGTCAACGGCGGCGCCATCAGCGTCGGGCACCCCTTCGGCATGAGCGGCGCCCGCCTCGTCGGCCATGCCCTGCTCGAGGGCCGCCGCCGCGGGGCGCGCTACGCCGTCGTCACCATGTGCGTGGCCGGCGGCATGGGCTGCGCCGGCCTGTTCGAGATCGGGAACTGAGCCATGGACCTGCGCTTCACCGCCGAGGAGATCGCGTTTCGCGACGAGGTCCGCAGCTTCTGCCGCGAGAAGATCCCGGCCGAGATCCGCCGCAAGGTCTCGGAAGGCCGGGGCCTCGGCAAGGACGACGTCGTCACGGCCCAGCGCATCCTCAACGCCCGCGGCTGGGCCGTGCCGCATTGGCCGAAGGAATGGGGCGGCCAGGATTGGACGCCGATCCAGCGCTACATCTACACCGAGGAGCTGCTGCAGGCGGCGGTGCCGCTGCCGCAGCAGTTCAACTGCTACATGTTCGGCCCGGTGCTCGCGACCTTCGGCAACCAGGCGCAGAGGGAGCGCTTTCTGGCGCGCGCCGCGAACCTCGACGACTGGTGGTGCCAGGGCTTCTCCGAGCCCGGCGCCGGCTCCGACCTCGCCTCGCTCAAGACGAAGGCCGTGCGCGACGGCGACCACTACGTCGTCGACGGCCAGAAGACCTGGACGACGCTCGGCCAGCACGCCGACTGGATCTTCTGCCTCGTGCGCACCGACATGGAGGCGAAGAAGCAGCGCGGCATCTCCTTCCTGGTGATGGACATGACGACGCCCGGCATCACCGTGCGCCCAATCATCACCCTGGAGGGGCGCCACGAGGTCAACGAGGTGTTCTTCGATTCCGTGCGCGTGCCGGTCGAGAACCTGGTCGGCGAGGAGAACAAGGGCTGGGACTACGCCAAGTTCCTGCTCGCCAACGAGCGCACCGGCATCGCCCGGATCGGCCTGACCAAGGAGCGGATCCAGCGCATCAAGCGCTTGGCGCGGGAGATGCCGTCCGGCGCCGGCTCGATGTGGGACGACGGCGACTTCCGCGGACGCGTCGCCGAGGTCGAGATCGAGCTGAAGGCGTTGGAGATCACCCAGATGCGGGTCGCGGCCAAGCAGGGCCGCGCCGACTCGGTGCAACCCGACCCGGCCTCCTCGCTCCTCAAGATCCGCGGCTCGCAGCTCCAACAGGCCGCCACCGAACTGCTGGTGGAGCTGGCCGGCCCGTTCTCGCTCGCGGCGCCCGCCCGCGGCGGCGGCGGCAACAATCCGCCCGGCGGCTTCGACTGGGTGGATGCGGCCGCGCCGAGCTACTTCAACAACCGCAAGGTCTCGATCTACGGCGGCTCGAACGAGATCCAGCACAACGTCATCGCCAAGGGCATCTTGGGGCTTTGATTTCTGCTCCGTCCGGCGGGCGTGGCTCCGGACCACCCCCTCTCCCGGTGGGAGAGGGTTGGGGTGAGGGGCGTCACCTATCCGGAAAGGTCACGCCCCTCATCCTGTCCTTCTCCCCCTGGGAGAAGGGACCCGCGGCCGCATCGGTCGCGTCGAGCGTCTCGTAGAAAGCGGTTCGTTTCATGGATTTCGACTTCAGCGAAGAGCAGAACCTGTTGCGCGACAGCGTCGAGCGCTTCTGCGCCGACGGCTATCCCTCGCTGGAGGCGCGCCAGGCCCGGACCCGCGAGCCGATGGGGTTCTCCGAGGCGAACTGGGGCAAGCTCGCAGAGCTCGGCGTCTGCGGCCTGCCGTTCTCGGAAGAGGATGGTGGGTTCGGCGGCGGCGCGGTCGAGACGATGATCGTGATGGAGGCCATCGGCCGGAACCTCGCCGTCGAGCCGGTCTTCGCCAGCGGCGTCCTCGGCGCGACGGCGATTCGCCTCGGCGCCGATTCGGACCAGAAGGCGCGCTGGCTGCCCGGCCTGATCGAGGGCACCACGCGTCTCACGCTTGCCCACACGGAGCGGCAGTCCCGCTACGACCTTCACGATGTCGCGACGAAAGCCCGCCGCGAGGGCTCGCACTACGTGCTCGACGGCCAGAAGAGCGTGGTGCTGAACGCCGATTCCGCCGGCCTGATCGTGGTCAGCGCCCGCCTCTCGGGCGAGCGCCGCGACCGGCACGGCATCGGCCTGTTCGTGGTGCCGGCGGACGCGCCGGGCGTGACCATCGAAGCGTATCCGACCCAGGATGGCGGGCGGGCCGCGGAGGTCGCCTTCGCCAACGTCGCGGTCGGCGCGGACGCCGTCCTCGGCGATTCGGAGGACGGCCTGCCGCTCCTCGTGCGCGTGGCCGAGCACGGCATCGCGGCGCTGGCGGCAGAGGCGCTCGGCTCGATGTCGGCGCTGCACGCGCTCACCGTCGACTACCTCAAGCAGCGCAAGCAGTTCGGCGTGACAGTCGGCAGCTTCCAGGCGCTGCAGCACCGGGCGGTCGACATGCTGATCGCCCTGGAACAGGCGCGCTCGATGGCGATCTACGGGGCGATGATGGTGGATTCCGCCGACGCCGCCGAGCGCGCAGCCGCGCTCTCCGCGGTGAAGGTTCAGGTCAACAAGGCCTGCCGTTTCCTCGGCCAGGAGGCTGTGCAGCTCCACGGTGGCATCGGCATGACCATGGAGTACATCGGCGCGCACCACTTCAAGCGCTTGGCGATGATCGAGTACCAGCTCGGCGACACGCCCTACCACCTGCGCCGCGTCGCCGACGACGGCGGCCTGATCGCGGCCTAGAGCTTTTTCCGTGATCCCTGGATCACGGAAAAAGCTCTAACCTGATGTGTGGTCGCATTTTCTTCACGCGAGCCGGCATCCACCTCGCATGAAAATGCTCTAACCGGCCGGAGCGTAGACGCCGACGAACAGCGGGCGTGCGAAGACGTCCGCCGCGTGCGCCCCCTCGACCTCGCACCAGCGGTCGAGGTCTGAGGCCGCGTCGATCATGCTGCTCACGACCTGGGCCGCGATCGACGGGTCGATCGCGCGGATCGAGCCGTCGGCGATGCCGTCCCCGATCGGGAAGGCGAGGCGCTCCCACAGCCGCCGCATGGTCAGCGGGATCTCGGCCCGCAGGCTGTCCGGCAGGGCGCCGACCGCAGTGCAGCGCAGGAGCGGACCGCGCTCGGAGACCTGATGGCGCATCAGGGCGCGGGCGCAGGCGGTGATCCGCATCCAGCCGCTGCCGCCGGCGGCCTCCGCCGCCTCCTGCTCCCGCCGCAGGATTTCGAAGGTGCGCGCGAAGCACTGGGCGATCAGGTCGTCCTTGTTGTCGTTGTGGTGGTAGAACGAGCCCTTCGTCACGCTGAGCCGCGCCGAGATCTTCTCGACAGACGCGCCGCGATAGCCTTCCGCGTTGATGAGCGCGGTCGCCGCCCGCAGGAACGGCTCGGTCGGGTCGGCGGGCGCCGTGACGGGATCGGGCGCATCGCCGCTCCAGCGGCTCTCCGGCCCCGCGAGCCCGCGCAGCAGCAGGTCGGCGACGCGCTCGCCGACGCGGGGGTAGTCCGCCGCCTCGTAGCGGTCGATCCAGGCGCGGACTGTGTGGACCACCGAGATCACGAGATGCGTCCGCGCGTTCAGCGCGTCCCGGTCGAGACCCGGGAAGGCGGCTTCGGGGAAGAACGCCGTGCGCGCCTGCCGGAAGAAGGCGTTGTAGGCGGCATAGACCATCGCGCTCTGCGGCTCGGGCAGCGCGCGCATGTCGGTGAGCCGGACCTGCGGCGGCCGCGCCCCGATCTCGATCGCCGCCAGATCGCGGAAATACGCGGCGAGGAAGGCGGAGAGCCGCCGAGGCGGGTCGGCGGAGGCCGCCGTCTCGGCCAGCAGGGCCTCATGCCACGCGATGGTGCTGACGTAGCAGGCGGCCGCCAAGTCCTCCTTGCGGCGATAATAGTAGGTGATGCTGTTCGGCATGAGGCCGACGCTGCCGCCGACGTCGTTCAGCGCCGTGCCGCGGATGCCGCGGGCGTTGAAGTGCCGTGCCGCGGCGTCGAGGATGGCCTCGCGCTTCTGGGCGTAGCGTTTGGTCTGCCCCGCGGCGGGCCTGCCTCCATCGATCATCGTCGCGATTGAGCATGGCCTTACCCGGACTGACAAGCGGGCGGCCGCGAGACATGATACCCCGAAGCCACAGGGCGGCGGCTTCGTCGTTTAGCCAGTTGCGGTGCTCGCGCGCACGACTGATCCTGCCTCCATGATGATGCAGCACGACGCGGCGTATCAGCCCCAACCGGAAGCCGTGACCGCCCGCTCGTCGGGCCGGTCGCGCACGAGTGCACGCCCCATGCTGTACGACGCGTTCGACATGCAATGCGACATGGCCCAGCAGACGCGGGCCTGGGGACGGGTGCTGCACGATGCGGTCTCGCCCTGGGCCGGCTTCGGCGAGTCGATGAACTGGATGTCGGCCGGCGCCCGCATGATGATGCGCGCCGGCCTGACCTTCGCGCGCCCCTCCTTCGGCATCGACACGATCGCGGTCGGCAACCGCGAGGTCCCGGTGGTCGAGGAGCCGATGCTCTCGACGCCGTTCGGCACCCTGCTGCGCTTCCGCAAGGACATCGACACCGAGCAGCCGAAGGTGCTGGTGGTGGCCCCGCTCTCGGGCCACTTCGCGACGCTGCTGCGGAGCACGGTGAAGACCCTGCTGCCCGACCACGACGTCTACATCACCGATTGGCACAACGCCCGCGACGTGCCGCTCTCGGATGGCGCCTTCGGCTTCGACGACTATGTCGGCCACCTCGTGCAGTTCCTCGGGGCGATGGGCGGCCCCGCCCACGTGCTCGCCGTGTGCCAGCCGACCGTGCAGGCGCTCGCCGCCGCCGCAGTCATGGCCGAGACCAAGGATTCGGCCGCGCCCCGCAGCATGACGCTGATGGCCGGCCCGGTGGATTGCCGCATCAGCCCGACCTCGGTGAACGCGCTCGCCACCTCGAAGCCGATCGAGTGGTTCGAGAAGAACCTGATCTCCACCGTGCCCCGGCGCCACAAGGGCGCCGGCCGGCGCGTCTACCCCGGCTTCGTGCAGGTCTCGGCCTTCGTGTCGATGAACACCAAGCGACACATGCAGGGCCATGCGGACCTGTTCTGGCACATGGCCAACGGCGAGGTCGAGAAGGCCGACGCGATCGCCGGGTTCTACGACGAGTACTTCGCCGTGCTCGACCTGGCGGCGGAATTCTACATCGAGACGGTGAAGACGGTGTTCCAGGACTACACCCTGGCCAAGAACGAGCTGACCTACCGTGGCAACCCGATCGACATGCGCTCGATCCGCAAGACCGCGCTGATGACGGTCGAGGGCGAGCGCGACGACATCTGCGCCGTCGGACAGACCATGGCGGCGCACGACCTCTGCACCGGCCTGCCCCCGCACATGCGCAGCCACCACCTCCAGGCCGGCGTCGGCCACTATGGCGTGTTCTCGGGCCGCAAGTGGGAAGGGCAGACCTACCCGCTTGTGCGCAACTTCATCCAGTCGCACGACTAACGGCCCTTGCTCCGCCCTGAGCGGATTTGACCCGCACGCGCACGATGCCCACCATGCTAGCCTGCCTGCAGAAAGATGCAGGTTCGAGAGCGGCGAGGCGATTGCGGGCGTGAGCAGAACCGATCCGAAGCGATCCGACACCGCCGCGCAGCTCGACCGGCTCGTGGCGCAGGCCAGCGCCGCCGGCTTCTGGGAGCGGGCCTGGCCGCTGCTGTGGCGGGGCTTGGGCGTCGTGCTGGCGTTCCTCGCCGTGTCCTGGCTCGGTCTCTGGCTCGATCTCCCCGCCACCTGGCGCATCGTTGGCCTCGTCGCCTTCGCTGCCGCGCTCGTCGCCGTCCTGTCGCCGCTCGTGCGCCTGCGCCGGGCCGACCGGCGCGCCGCGCTCGCCCGCATCGACCGCGAGGCGGCCGCGCGCGACGGGGCGCTGACCCATGCGCCGGCCTCGACGATAGAGGATACGCTGGCCGTCGGCACCGCCGACCCCGACACGCGCGCCCTGTGGGCGTTGCACCAGGCCCGCGCCGCCGCCGCGGTCGCGCGGCTGCGCGTCGGCCTGCCGCGCCCGGGCATGCCGCGCCACGACCCGTTCGCCCTGCGCGCCGGCCTCGTGGTCGCGGCGGTGGCGAGCTTGTTCGTCGCCGGCCCGGAATGGCGCGAGCGCCTCGGCAGCGCGTTCGACTGGCGCGAAGCCGCATCCGCCGGGCCGAGCTACCGCATCGACGCCTGGATCGACCCGCCGCTCTACACCCGGCTTCCGCCGCTGGCGGTCGCCATGTCCGGGGGCGAGCAGCGCCTGCGCGTGCCGGTGAACTCGCAGCTGATCGTGCGCATCGCGGGCGAAAGTCCGGCGCAGACGGTGCTGACGCCGGATGCCGGCCTCAAGGCCGTGCCCGGCAAGGAGCCGCGGCCGGACCTGCGCGAGGACCGGTTCCAAATCGTCGGCCCGAGCGCCGCGCTGACCATCGCGGCGCCGGGCCAGATTCAGCGCCTGGTGGTCGAGGCGATCCCCGACCTGCCGCCGGAGGTCCACGCCGTCGGCGGGCCCGAGGTGAACGGGCGCGGCACCTTCAACCTCAGCTATCGCGCCAAGGACGATTACGGCATCGCCTCCGCCGAGGGGGTCGTCGAGCCGATCGAGGGTACGCGCTCGCTGGTGCCGCCGCCGCGGATCGCCCTGGCCCTGCCCGGCGACGCCAACGGCGAGACCGACACCAAGACGCTCGTCGACCTCACCGACAACCCCTGGTCCGGCGCGCGGGTGCGCTTCACGTACCTCGTCAAGGACGAGGCCGGCCAGGAAGGCCGCACGCCGACGACCGAGATGGTGCTGCCGGCTCGCCCGTTCCGCGATTCCCTGGCGCGGGCGCTGGCAGAAGAGCGCCGCCGCCTCGTCGTGACGCCGGACGAAGGTCGCGTCCGGGTGCAGATGGCGCTCGACGCCCTGCTTGTCGCACCGGATTTGTTCACGCCGCAGCCGGGCGTGTTCCTCGGCCTGAAGACCGCGGCGCGCCGCCTGCGCGCGGCCGGGAACGACGCCGCCCTCACCGAGGTGGCGGACCTGCTTTGGGAGATGGCTCTCAAGATCGAAGACGGCGACCTCTCGGACACCGAGAAGAAGCTTCGGCAGGCGCAGGACCGGCTCAAGGAAGCGATCGACAAGAGGGCCCCCGACGACGAGATCAAGCGCCTGACGCAGGACCTGAAGCAGGCGCTCGACAAATTCATGAAGGAGCTTGCCGAGAAGCAGAGCAAGCAGCCGCGCGAGCAGGGTTCGCGCGACAAGCAGGGCCAGCCATCGAAGTCGGTGACGCCGGACGACCTCGACAAGATGCTCAAGGACATGGCCGAGGCGATGAAGCGCGGCGACACCGCCGAGGCGCAGCGCCTGATGGAGCAGCTGCGCAACATCCTCGAGAACCTGCAGAGCGCCGAGCAGGGCGGCAAGTCCGATCCGACCGCCCGCGAGATGCAGAAGCAGATGAAGGAGCTCGACCAGATGGCCCGCGAGCAGCAGGGCCTGCGCGACGAGACCTTCAAGGAAGGCCAGGAGAAGCCCGGCCCCGAGCAGGGCCAGCGGCCGCCGAACCGCAGCCAGCAGGGGCAGAAGCCCGGCCAGCGGGGGCAGCAGAGCCCCGGCCAGCAGGGCCAAAGTCAACAGGGGCAAAGTCAACAGGGGCAAGGCCAACAGGGCCAAGGGGAGCCGGGTCAACAGGGACAGCAGCAGGGCAAGGGCCAGCAGAAGGGCCAGCAGGGCGGCGTCGGCGAACGCCAGCAGGCCCTGCGCGAGCGCCTGCAGGACCTGCAGAACCGCATGAAGGAGAACGGCATGAAGGGCGAGGAAGGCCTGTCCGATGCCGAGGATGCCATGCGCGAGGCCGAGAACGCGCTGAAGGACGGGCAAGAGGGCGACGCCGTCGACGCGCAGGGCCGTGCGCTGGACGGGCTCAAGCGCGGCGCCGACGGCATGCAGCAACAGATGCAGGAATCGGCCGAAGCCGAGGGCGAAGGCCAGGGCGACAAGCCCGACGGCCAGCAGCCGGGCCAGCAGGGCCAGGCCGGCGCCAAGGACGACGACCCGCTCGGCCGCCCGACCCGCGGGCGCGACATGAGCGATGGCCGCGTGCGCGTGCCGACGGCCGACGAATCCGCGGTCCAGCGGGCGCGCCGGATCATGGAGGAGTTGCGGCGCAAGCTCGGCGACCCGACGCGTCCGCAGGAAGAACTCGACTACTTCGAGCGGCTGCTGCGCCGGAACTGATGGCACGCCGCCGACCGTCCTGCGCGGCCCGTCATTCCGGGGCGCCGCAGGCGAGCCCGGAATGACGGCTCTGGAGGCGTCTCTGTGCTAGCGGGGGAGCCCGTCCTGGCGCCAGCGGCGCTTCGCCCCTGCCGCCGCCGCCGCGAAGCCTCTATAAGCGGCGCCGAACGCTCTGCGAGATCCCCCCACCATGTCCGGCAACACCCTCGTCCTCGTCGCCTGCCTCGCGGTGGCCGTCATCCTCCTCCTCGGCCTCGCCAACATGATGCGTGGCGGCGACGCGAACCTGTCGCAACGCCTGATGCGGCTGCGCGTGCTGCTGCAGTTCGTGGCGATCCTGGTGATCATGGGCGTGGCTTGGTGGCGCTCCGCCTGAGGGCGCGCGACTGTGACCGGCGGGCCGCACCGGTCGGCATTCCACCCCGGCGCGGATGAAACGGCGATCCGGGCGCAGCCAAGCATGCTAGGGATTCCGGGTTCAATCCGGATCCGTTCCCGCATGAAGCCCACCTTCCACCGTCTCGTCGCCGGCGCGCTGGCCCTCGCGATCGCCTCGCCCGTCGCGGCGGCCGATCTCGGGTACGCGCCGCGGCCCGCGGCCTACGCGCCGCCGGTGCAGCCCCTCAGCATCGTCTCCGAGGTTCGGATCGGTGGCTCGGTGCAGGATCCCGGAAGCGCCGAGGGCAAGCTTCCCGGCTTCGAGAAGCAGAACGTCAACGGCGAAATCCTATTCACGAAGCCGCTGGTGAGCGCCGACCCGTTCTGGCAGGCGTTCGTGCCGCGCGCGACCGTGGGCGGCAGCTACAACACCGGCGGCCGGACCAGCTATGCCTACCTCGGCGCCACCTGGTCGGTGGACCTGTTCCCCGAGACCTTCGACCGCCGCGTCTTCATCGACGGCTTCTTCGGCGGCGCCGCGCATAACGGCTATACCGGCCCGAAGGCGCTCGCCCCCTACGGCTTCAACTCGCTCGGCTGCTCGCCGCTGTTCCGCGAGGCGGCGGCGCTGGGCTTCCGCATCACCGAGCATTGGAGCGTGATGGCGACCGTCGAGCACATGTCGAACGCCGGCCTGTGCGGCGAGAATCGCGGCCTGACGAACTTCGGCGGCAAGCTCGGCTACACCTTCTGATCTGAAAGCGTCGGCGGACCCGTGGTCACCCTCAATCGCATCTACACACGGACCGGTGACAAGGGCACCACGGCGCTCGCCGACGGGCAGCGCCGCTCGAAGGCGGACCTGCGGGTCGAGACCTACGGCACCGTCGACGAGACCAACGCCTGCGTCGGGCTCGCCCGCCAGCACGCCGAGCCGCGCCTCGACGCGATGCTCGGCGCGATCCAGAACGACCTGTTCGACCTCGGCGCCGACCTCGCGACGCCGCCGAGCGACACGCCCCCGGCCTACGAGCCGCTGCGGATCGTGGCCTCGCAGGTCGCCCGGCTCGAAGCCGACATCGACGCGCTGAACGCTAACATCGCCCCGCTCAAGTCCTTCGTGCTGCCCGGCGGCTCCCCGGCGGCCGCCGCCCTCCACCTCGCCCGCACCGTCAGCCGCCGCGCCGAGCGGCTTGCTGTCGCGCTCGCGGCGACCGAGGGTGAGATCGTCTCCGCGGAAGCGCTCAAGTACCTCAACCGCCTTTCGGACTTCCTGTTCGTGGCGAGCCGCGCCGCCAACTCGGACGGCGTCGACGACGTGCTCTGGGTGCCGGGCAAGAACCGGTAGCAAGCACCGGCTGCAAAGAGCCGGGCCGCACGCGCCCATCTCCGTACCGTAGAAGCGAACGCCCTTCGTCGGCCGGCCGCGGCTTTTCGAAAGCGCGGGCGCGCGCCGCGTTGACAAGGCGGAAATGTGGCCGTTACGGTCCGCGCCCTGTGCGAGCGGCCGATCGCGGCGCTCCGGTTTCCACCGATCAAAACAATCCGAACGCGGAGGAAGTAGACCGCCATGAAGGTTCTGGTGCCCGTCAAGCGGGTCGTCGATTACAACGTCAAGATTCGCGTCAAGGCCGACGGCTCGGGGGTCGAACTCGCCAACGTGAAGATGTCGATGAACCCC
Organism: Methylobacterium cerastii; assembly: GCF_022179125.1. Classification (GTDB taxonomy): domain Bacteria; phylum Pseudomonadota; class Alphaproteobacteria; order Rhizobiales; family Beijerinckiaceae; genus Methylobacterium; species Methylobacterium cerastii. Next base: position 78,866 of record NZ_BPQG01000051.1, on the reverse strand, counting down.
TTCGACGAGATCGCGGTCGAGGAAGCGATTCGCCTGAAGGAGAAGGGCAAGGTCACCGAGATCGTGGCCGTGTCGATCGGGCCGCAGCAGGCCCAGGAGACGCTGCGCACCGCGCTCGCCATGGGTGCCGACCGTGCGATCCTGGTGAAGACCGATACGGTCTGCGAGCCCCTCGCGGTGGCCAAGATCCTGAAGGTGATCGTCGAGAAGGAGAGCCCCGAGCTGGTGATCCTCGGCAAGCAGGCGATCGACGACGATTCCAACCAGACCGGCCAGATGCTCGCGGCTTTGCTCGGCTGGCCGCAGGGCACCTTCGCCTTCAAGATCGAGGCGGGCGAAGGCAGCCTCGACGTGACTCGCGAGGTCGACGGCGGCCTGCAGACGGTGTCGCTCAAGCTGCCGGCGATCGTGACGACGGACCTGCGCCTCAACGAGCCGCGCTACGCCTCGCTGCCCAACATCATGAAGGCGAAGAAGAAGCCGCTGGAGGAGATGTCGCCCGACGCACTGGGCATCGACGTCACCCCGAAGCTCAAGGTGCTCAAGACCACCGAGCCGCCGGGCCGCTCCGCCGGCGTCAAGGTCGGCTCGGCCGCCGAGCTCGTGCAGAAGCTGAAGACCGAGGCCAACGTCATCTAGTCCCGACTGCGCGCGCTCCCGCTCCCGGTCGAGCGCGCGCCCCATCCGAGATCAGAGGTTTGAACCGATGACCACCCTCCTCCTCGTCGAGCACGGCCAGTCCGAGATCAAGGACGGCACCCTGAAGGCGCTCACCGCCGCCAAGGAACTCGGCGCCCCCATCCACGCCCTCGTCGTCGGCGCCGGCAGCAAGGGCGCCGCCGACGCGGCCGCCAAGCTCGACGGCGTCGACAAGGTGCTGCTCGCCGACGACGCGGCCTACGACCACGACATGGCCGAGCCGGTCGCCGCCCTGATCGTCGCCATCGCCGAGCCCTACGACGCGATCGTGTGCTCGGCGACCACCACCGGCAAGAACATCCTGCCGCGCGTGGCCGCCCTCCTCGACGTGGCGCAAATCTCCGACATCATGAAGGTGATCTCGCCCGACACGTTCGAGCGCCCGATCTACGCCGGCAACGCGATCCAGACGGTCCAGGCCGGCGCCGGCAAGAAGGTGATCACCGTCCGCACCGCCGCCTTCAAGGCGACCGGTGTGGGCGGCGCCGCGGCTCCGGTCGAGGCGGTCACGGCGGCGGCGCCCGCCGCCGGCGGCTCGACCTTCAAGGGCGAGGAGATCGCCAAGTCCGACCGGCCGGAGCTGGCCGCTGCCAAGAGCATCGTCTCCGGCGGGCGCTCGCTCGGCTCGGCCGACAAGTTCAAGGAGCTGATCGAGCCGCTGGCCGACACGCTCGGCGCCGCCGTCGGCGCCTCGCGCGCGGCCGTCGACGCCGGCTACGCCCCGAACGACTGGCAGGTCGGCCAGACCGGCAAGGTGGTGGCGCCCGACCTCTACGTCGCGGTCGGCATCTCCGGCGCGATTCAGCACCTGGCCGGCATGAAGGACTCGAAGGTCATCGTCGCGATCAACAAGGACGAGGACGCCCCGATCTTCCAGGTGGCGGATTACGGCCTCGTCGGCGACCTGTTCCAGATCGTGCCGGAGTTGCAGGCCGAGATCGGCAAGGCCAAAGGCAACTGAGGCGAGGCTTCAGTTCTCTGTCCCGATCCGTGCGATGACGGATCGGGGCGTCCCGTCGAACCTGTCGCGTCTTAAGTAGCGCGACGGGTTCCACCGGGGCCGGTGAAGGCGCTAAAAGATCTGCTGCGCAGTCCGTGCTGCTTTCGCGGTGGATCGGGGACCGTGCAGCGCAGGAAAGCTCGGCAGCCGCTCCGGTTGTGGGCGTCGGGGGCATGGATCGACAGATGGGCATCGATATCAAGCGGGTCGGCATCATCGGTGCCGGGCAGATGGGAAGCGGCATCGCCCACGTCTGCGCTGCGGCCGGCCTCGACGTTCTGCTGAACGACCGCGATCCCGATCGGCTCAACGCGGGGCTCGCCAACATCGACGGCACCCTCGCCCGCCAGGTCTCGAAGGGCACGATCGACGAGAGCCACCGCCGCGAGGTGCGCGAGCGCATCGTCGCCGCGCGCAGCTACGACGACCTCGGCCCCTGCGACCTCGTCATCGAGGCCGCCACCGAGCACGAGGCGACCAAGCGCCAGATCTTCTCGACCCTGTGCCCGTCGCTGCGCCCGGATGCGCTGATCGCGACCAACACCTCGTCGATCTCGATCACGCGGCTCGCCGCCTCGACCGACCGGCCGGAGCGCTTCATCGGCATCCACTTCATGAACCCGGTGCCGGTGATGCAGCTCGTCGAGCTGATCCGCGGCATCGCGACGGAGGACCCGACCTACGAGTCGGCCAAGGCCTTCATCGCCAAGCTCGGCAAGACCTCGACGATGTCGGAGGACTTCCCGGCCTTCATCGTCAACCGCATCCTGCTGCCGATGATCAACGAGGCGATCTACACGCTCTACGAGGGCGTGGGGTCGGTGGAGTCGATCGACACCGCCATGCGCCTCGGCGCGAACCACCCGATGGGCCCGCTGCAGCTCGCCGACTTCATCGGCCTCGATACCTGCCTCTCCGTGATGCAGGTGCTCTACGAGGGGCTGGCGGATTCGAAGTACCGGCCCTGCCCGCTCCTGGTGAAGTACGTCGAGGCCGGCTGGCTCGGCCGCAAGGTCAAGCGCGGCTTCTACGATTATCGCGGCGAAACGCCGGTCCCGACCCGCTGAGCGCGGGCCGGGCTGCGCACAGCGCCTACTTCGGCTGGTTGCCGTTCGCGCTCGGCTGGGCCGGCTGCGGGTAGGTCGGGTTGCCGGCCGGCACGCCGCTCGTGTTGCTCGAGGACGGCGCGTTGTTCGAGCCCGTCACCGACCCGGTGACCTCCTTGCGCGACGCGTCCTGGCTCTGGCTGGCGTAGTCCTTCGGCGCGTTGGCGCCGTTCCAGGTCAGCAGGCCGATCGTGGCCACGGCGAGCAGCACGAGGCTGCCGACCAGCACCCAGAGCATCGACTTGCCGCGCTCGCCCTGGCGTGCGTTCTGATTGGGAACCTGCTCGACCATTCTCACACCTCACCGAAACGCCGTAAGGGCGCCGCCGCGCGCCGAAGGCCGGCACGCGTTCTCGACCCGGCAAACGCGGGGCCTTTGCCGGGGGTTCCTGTGATGGCCGCCGCCGACCGCCCTCAGCGGCCGGTGACGAGCAGGATCTTGCCGAGGTGGGCGCTCGATTCCATCAGCTCGTGGGCCTTCTGCGCCTCCTCGAACGGGAAGGTCGCGTGGATCACCGGGCGGATGCGGCCGGCATCGAGCTCCGGCCACACGTCGCGGCGCAGACCGTCGGCGATGCCCGCCTTCTCGGCGCTCGGCCGCGGCCGAAGCGTCGCGCCGGTGAAGGTCAGCCGCTTGATCATGATCGGCGTGATGTTGAGGGTCTCGGCCTTGTTGCCGCCCATCAGCGCGATGAGCACGAGGCGCCCCTCGATCGCGAGCGAGGCGAGGTTCTTGGCGAGGTAGCTCGCGCCGATCATGTCGAGGATCACGTCGACGCCCTTGCCGTCGGTGAGGCGCTGGATCTCCTCGGCGAAGTCCGCCTCGCGGTAGTTGATCGCTGCGTCCGCACCGAGCTTTTCGCAGAAGGCGCACTTCTCGGCCGAGCCGGCGGTGGCGAACACGCGTGCGCCCATGTGCTTGGCGATCTGGATCGCGGTCGAGCCGATGCCGCTCGATCCGCCGTGGACCAGGAAGGTCTCGCCGGATGTGAGCCGGCCGCGCTGCACGACGTTGGAATAGACCGTGAAGAACGTCTCCGGGATGCCGCCGGCATCGACGAGCGACAGCGCCTTGGGCTTCGGCAGGCAATGGCCGGCCTCGGCGACGGCGAACTCGGCGTAGCCGCCGCTGATCACCAAGGCGCAGACCTCGTCGCCGAGCGACAGCCCGGACACGCCCTCGCCGAGGGCGGCGATGCGGCCGGCGACTTCCAGGCCCGGCACGGCGGTGGCGCCCTTCGGCGGCGGATACTTGCCGCCGCGCTGCATCACGTCGGGACGGTTGACGCCGGCCGACACCACCTCGATCAGCACCTGACCCGGACCGGCCTTCGGCAGCGGCACCGTCTCGGTGCCGATCACCTCGGGGCCGCCGAAGCCGTTGAAGCAGACCTGGCGCATGGTCTCGGGCAGCGTCGTCATCGGGCGGTCTCCTCCAAGGGGCTCGCCCCTAGTTGCCGCCATGCGCCCCGTTGGCAAGCCCGCCGGCTTCAGCGCGTGCCGTACATCCGGTCGCCGGCGTCGCCCAAGCCCGGCACGATGTAGCTGTGGTCGTTGAGGTGGCTGTCGATCGCTGCCGTCCAGATCGGCACGTCGGGATGGGCGGCCTGGAGCCGGGCGACGCCCTCGGGGGCGGCGAGCAGGCAGACGAAGCGCAGGTCCTGCGCGCCGCGCGCCTTCAGGCGCGTCAGTGCGGCGATGGCGGAGTTCGCGGTCGCCAGCATCGGGTCGAGCACCAGCACCGTGCGGTCGGCGAGGTCCGAGGGCGCCTTGAAGTAGTACTCGATCGCCTCCAGCGTCTCCGGGTCGCGATAAAGCCCGACATGGGCGACGCGGGCCGAGGGCAGCAGCGACAGCATGCCGTCGAGGAAGCCGACGCCGGCCCGCAGGATCGGGGCGAGCACCAGCTTCTTGCCCTGGATCTGCCGCCCCTCCATCACCTGGATCGGCGTCTCGATCGTAACCGGTTCCAGCGGCAGGTCGCGCGTCACCTCGTAGGCGAGCAGCATCCCGATCTCGTTGAGCAGGTTGCGGAAGCCCTGCGTCGAGCGGTTCTTGTCGCGCAGCAGCGTGAGCTTGTGCTGGACGAGGGGGTGTTCGACCACCGTGACCGTTGCCTGGCTCATCGTGTCCTCCCGTCGCACCCGCCTCCGCTTTGCCGAAGGGCGCGCGCCGGCGCAACGCGAGGACGACGAAAAAGGGCCTCCCGCTCGCGCGGAAGGCCCTCGATCCACCAACCCGGCGACGCCTCAGGCGTTGAAGGTCTTGCCCTCGCCGTCGGCCCGGCGCTTGGCCATGAAGGCGTCGAACTGGTCGCGGTCCTTGGCCCGCTTCAGCTCCTCGACGAACTCGGCGAAGGCGCGGCTCTCCTCCTGCAGGGCGCGGCGCTGGGCGTCGAGCCGGTCGAGCTCGGCCTTGCGGTACTCCTCGAAGGCCCAGTTGCCGGTGGCGCCGCGGCGGTTGGATGCGTCGAACGAACGGGCGAAGCGCGAAGCCCTGGCGGTGCCGCCCTCCCAGCCCGCGGCGCCGCGCTTGGCGTAGTCGCGCAGCTCCCCGAGCGCCGGATAGCCGGCGACCTTCCACGCCACGAGGGCGAGGCCGACGGGCCACCAGTAGATGAAGCTGACGACGATGGCGCCGATCTCGATCGAGCGGCGCGGGAACGGACCGCAACGGCTGACCTTGCCGCCCGTCCAGGGAGAGGAAGAGGATGTGCTCACGGTAAGGCTCCGCTGTTCATGTGAACAGCGTTAACATGCGGGTGCGTCAGATCGCTTTCAAGGGGCGGGCCCGGCGCCGGCCGATGGCTTTCCGGCGGCGGCACCGTGGACGAGGGCGAGGACGCCGGCGCGCAGCAATTCGTAGGTGTCGGGAATGCCCGGCCCCTTCGGCAGGTGGCCGGCGGCGGCGAGGGTCGCGAGCCCGTGCGACAGCGCCCAGACCTCCAGCGCGATGAAGCGCGGGGCGACCCCGCCGAACCCGTCCGGAAAGGTCGATTGCAGCGCTTCCACCAGCAGGTCGAACGGGCTCGGACGCGGGCCGGCTTCGTTCGGCACGTTGACGCCGCGGGTCTCGAAGATCGCCGCGTAGTAGCCGGGCTCCTCTTCGGCGAAGGCGAGGTAGGCTTCGCCCATCCGCGTGAATCGCTCCAAAGGGGTGCCGCGGGCGGTGAGCGCGCGCGCCAGCCGTTCGGCGAGCTCGGCGAAGCCGCGGCCGGCGAGTTCCTCGAGCAGCGCCTCGCGCCCACGGAAATGCCGGTAGAGCGCGGCCGGGGTGACGCCGACGAGGCGCGCCGCGTCGACCAGGGTGAAGCCGCCGATGCCGCGCTCGGCGATGAACCTGCGCGCCGCCTCGATCAGCGCCTCTTTCAGGTTGCCGTGGTGGTAGCCGCGTCGATCAGCGGGTCCGTCGCGCCAGGGTCGCACCGGGTACTCCTCACCTGCAGCCCCGGACACGGGCGCGCGACGTTTACGAGCGAACGTCGCGTTTGTTTCGGCGCAGGCGCGAGCTTACCAGAAAATGGGCGCGGCCCGACAGCGTTCGGTCTACCGGTAGACGATCCGTCGCCGGCTGAGGCTTGGTGGACACGGGTGATGCAACAGTGTTTCATCGCCTGCGCCGCAAAAAGGAAGGCGCCCGCGCCGCCACGCGACCGCAGGAAAAGATCCGGGGATTCGAGAGCATGGCCTTCGTCAGCCTGAAGGCGTGGCGCGCCCGCTCCGCCGAGCAGGTGCAGCTCGCCAAGCGCGTGAAAGCCGCCTGCACGGTGGCGCTGAGCCTCGGCGAAGGCGACGCGATCACCGTCAACGAGATCGCCTGCGCAGACCCCGGCTGCCCCGACATCGAGACTGTCGTGCTGGTGATGCGGGCCGGCGAGGCGACGCGGGCCATCCGCATCCGCGCGCCGATGGAGGCGGTCGGCGCGGCGGAGCTGCTGCAGCTCGCCGCGGACGAGCGGGCGCTGCGGGAAGCCGCGCCGTGACATCCCTAGCGCTGCCTCGGCCTCGCTCGCGACCGGGCGATCCGCGCCGCGCCGACCCGCTGCGCACTATAACTTGACCAGCCGCACCCCACGATTGTGACCGCGATCACAGACGCAGCGCGCGCGCGGCCCTATGACGTATTGGATAGGACGGTGTCACCAAGAGCACCGCTGCAACGAACAAGACCCCGAGGAGAACGCCATGCGCCGCCCGATCCGAGACTCCCTCTTCGCCGCCGCGATCCTCCTGCCCGCCTTCGCGTCGTCTGGCGCGGCGCTCGCGGCCGCCGGCGACGGCGAGGCCGAGCGCGCGGCCCGCTGGAAGGAGCTGCAGCAGCAGGTGTTCGGCGACCGCAAAGTCGAGGCGGGCAAGCTGGTGGCGATCGACATGCCGGTGCGCGCCGAAGACGCCGCCCTGGTTCCGGTGACGCTCACCGTCGCCGACAAGGACCAGGTGAAGGGCCTGTACCTGATCATCGACGACAACCCGGCGCCGCTCGCCGCCCACGTCGACTTCGGGCCCGCGGGCGACCCGGCGCAGCTCAAGATGCGCGTGCGGGTGAACACCTACTCCAACGTCCACGCGGTGGCCGAGACCCGGGACGGGCGCCTCGTGGCGTCGGAGATCTTCGTCAAGGCGTCCGGCGGCTGCTCGGCTCCCATGGGCATGACCGAAGCGGACGCGCTGAAGGGCATGGGCGACATGCGTATGAAGTTCGCCGACCCCGCCGCCGACAAGGTGGTGCAGGCGACGCTGATGATCCGCCACCCGAACTTCTCCGGCATGCAGATGAACCAGGTCTCGCGCGAGTATACGCCGGCGCGCTACCTCGACCGGATCAGCGTCAGCCAGGGCGCGCGGAACGTCTTCACGATGGAGGGCGACATCTCGATCTCGTCGAACCCGGTGATCGGCTTCGAGATGCGGCCCGAAGGCGCCGCGCCGGTCAAGGTGGCGGCCACGGATAGCCAGGGCGGCACGTTCGACCACACCTTCCCGGTGCCCGCCGCCAGCAACTGATCATCACGGATCTGCTTGGCCGCCCACGGCCAGGCCTTCGCCATCGGGAAACACCAGCCATGATCCGCCGTACGCTCCTGGCGCTCCTCGCCCTCGCGCCCTTGGCCCTCGAAGCTCTGACCGTCGCCACGGCGCAGGCCGGCGAGATGAAGCCCTACTCCCAGGAGGCGTTCGACGCCGCGCAAAAGGCCGGCAAGCCGATCCTCGTCGAGGTGAGCGCGCCCTGGTGCCCGATCTGCAAGACGCAGAAGCCGATCCTGGCCAAGCTCAGCACCGACCCGCGCTTCAAGGATCTGCAGATCTTCGACATCGACTTCGACAGCCAGAAGGACCTGCTTCGCAAGCTCGACGTCCGCACCCAAAGCACGCTGATCGCCTACAAGGGCAGCGTCGAGACCGGGCGCTCGGTCGGCGAGACCCAGCCCGAATGGATCGAGGGGCTGGTCGAGAAGACGCTTTGATCGGCTCGGGGGTTCGATGATCGTCAGCCTCGGCCTCGCGCTCCTCGCCGGCCTGCTCTCGACGCTCTCGCCCTGCGTCCTGCCCCTGCTGCCGCTGGTGCTCGGCGCGGCGGCCTCCGAGCACCGCTTCGGCCCGGCGGCGCTGGCGGGTGGGCTGGCGCTGTCGTTCGTGGCGATCGGCCTGTTCGTCGCGACGATCGGCTTCGGCCTCGGGCTCGACGGCGACGTGTTCCGCCGCGTCGCCGCGATCCTGTTGATCCTCGTCGGACTCGTATTGCTGGTCCCGATGGCGCAGACGCGCCTCGCGGTGGCCGCCGGCCCGGTGGCGAACTGGACCGAGACCCGCTTCGGCGGCTTCTCCACCACCGGCCTTTGGGGCCAGTTCGGCGTCGGGCTGCTGCTCGGCGCGGTCTGGAGCCCCTGCGTCGGCCCGACGCTCGGTGCCGCCTCGATCCTCGCCGCGCAGGGCCGCGACCTCTGGACGGTCGGGCTGACGATGCTGGTGTTCGGCCTCGGCGCGGCCCTGCCGCTCCTGGTCCTCGGCGCCCTGTCGCGATCCGTGCTGGTCGGCTGGCGCGACCGGCTGATGCGGGTCGGCAAGGGGATGAAGGCGGCGTTGGGCGCGATCCTCGTCGTCACCGGCCTCGTCATCGTGCTCGGCGCCGACAAGCGGATCGAGGCGGTGCTGGTCGACGCCGCGCCGGATTGGCTGAACGCGCTGACGACCCGCTACTGACGCGGCCGGCTTGCGCGTCAGCGCTTGAAGAACGCGTCCGCCGCGCCGAGCGCGTCCTGCTTCGCCGTCCGCGCGGCTTCGAGCCGCCGGATCTCGGCGTTCAGCAGCGCGATCCGGTGATCGATCTCGTCCACCGACAGGGTGTCGAGCGGCTGGCCGACCTCGTGGTGGACCGGGCGCTTCACCTGCTCGTCGTCGTCGCGCATCGAGAAGGTCCTCACAGGAGAGGCGTTCCGGCAACCGGCGGTAGGCCGAGATGGAGGGCGACCGCGGCGCCGATGTCGGCGAACGACGCCCGGCGTCCCAGCGCCCGCGGCGCGATGTCCGATCCGAAGGCCAGGACCGGCACCTGCTCACGGGTGTGCTCGGTGCCGTGCCAGGTCGGGTCGTTGCCGTGGTCGGCGGTGACGAGGCAGAGGTCGCCCGGGCGCAGCGCCGCGCGGATATCGGGGATGCGGGCGTCGAACGCTTCGAGCTCGGCGGCGTAGCCCGGCACATCGCGACGGTGGCCGTGCTCGCTGTCGAAGTCGACGAGGTTGGCGAAGACGAACCCGCCGTCGCGAAGGCGTCCGAGCGCGTCGATCGCGGCGTCGAGACAGGCGCCGTTACCGCCGGGCTTGACCTCGCGGCCGGTGGCGCGATGCGCGAAGATGTCGCCGATCTTGCCGACGCTGACCACGTCGCGGCCCGCAGTCGCGAGCCGGTCGAGCAGGGTGTCGCCGGGCGGGGCGACGGAGAAGTCTCGGCGGTTGCTCGTGCGGCGGAAGCCGGCTTCTCCCGTGCCGGTGAACGGTCGCGCGATCACGCGGCCGACGCGGTAGGCGTCGCACAACTGGCGCGCGGTCCGGCACAGCGCGTAGAGGCGCTCGAGGCCGAAGGCCTCCTCATGGGCCGCGATCTGGAAGACGCTGTCTGCGGAGGTGTAGCAGATCGGCTTGCCGGTCCGGAGGTGCTCGGCGCCGAGCGCGTCGATGATCGCGATGCCGGAGGCGTGGCTGTCGCCGAGGATGCCGGGCAGGTCGCCGAGGCGGATCAGGTCCCGGATCAAGGCCGCTGGGAAGGCCGGCCGCGTGTCGGGGAAGTACCCCCACGGCTCGCGCATCGCGAGGCCGGCGATCTCCCAATGGCCCGAGGGCGTGTCCTTGCCGGCGGCGGTCTCCACCGCATGGCCCCAGGCGCCGAGGATTTCCGCTGGCGGCGCGAGCCCCGGCGGCATCCGTCCCGACGCGCCCTCGCAGGCGAGCCCGAGCCCGAGGCCGGCCAGATGCGGCAGGCGCAACGGGCCGCTCCGCAGGCCGGCGCGGTCGGCGCGCCCCGCGGCGCAGGCCTCGGCGATGTGGCCGACCGTGTCGGAGCCCGCATCGCCGTAGCGCTCGGCATCCGGCGCACCGCCGATTCCGACGGAATCGAGCACGATGAGCAGCGCCCGCGCCATCGCCCTAGACCGGCTCGACGTCGGCGACGCTGTCGCTCTTCAGCGCGAAGGCCGCCGAGAACAGGGTGCGGGTGTAGTCGGTCCTGGGCCGGGAGAAGATCTCCTCGGCTGGGCCCTCCTCCACCACCACGCCGTTCTGCATGACCAGGACGTAGTTCGCGAGCGCGCGCACCACCTTCAGGTCGTGGCTGATGAACAGGTAGGCGAGGCCGCGCGCCCGCTGCAGGTCGCGCAGCAGCGTCACGATCTGCGCCTGCACCGAGCGGTCCAGCGCCGAGGTCGGCTCGTCGAGCACGACGAAGCGCGGCTCCAACACCATCGCGCGGGCGATGGCGATGCGCTGGCGCTGGCCGCCGGAGAACTCGTGCGGGTAGCGGTCCATCGCCGCCGGATCGAGCCCGACATCGGTGAGCGCCCGCGCGACGATGGCACGGTGCTCGCGCTTCGGCACGTCCTGCACCACCAAACCCTCGGCGACGATGTCGGCCACGGACATCCGCGGCGAGAGCGAGCCGTAGGGGTCCTGGAAGACCACCTGCATGTCCTTGCGCAGCGGCCGCATCGCCGCGACGCCGTAGCGCTCGATGTCCTGGCCGAGGAAGACGATCGGCCCCTCGCACGCGGTGAGCCGCAGCAGCGCGAGGCCGAGCGTCGTCTTGCCCGAGCCGGATTCGCCGACCACGCCCACGGTCTCGCCGGCGCGGACCCGCAGTGAGACGCCGTCGACGGCCTTGACGTAGCCGGCTTTGCGCCGGAGCCAGCCTTCCTTCAGGGGAAACCAGACCTTCAGCGGGCCGGCCTCGACCAGGGCCTCGGCGTCCGCCGCCACCGGGTTGCCGCGCCCCTCCGGCTCGGAGGCGATGAGGCGGCGGGTGTAGTCGTGCTGCGGGTTCGAGAACACTTCGGCGACCGGCCCGGCCTCGACGATCCGGCCTTTGAGCATCACGCAGACCCGCGCGGCGATGCGCTCGACGATGCCGAGGTCGTGGGTGATGAACAGCATCGCCATGCCGAGCCGCTTCTGCAGGTCGGCCAGCAGCGAGAGGATCTGCGCCTGCACGGTCACGTCGAGGGCGGTGGTCGGCTCGTCGGCGACGAGCAGGTCCGGCTCGCAGGCGAGCGCCATCGCGATCATCACCCGCTGGCGCTGGCCGCCGGAAAGCTCGTGCGGGTAGGCGCCCATGCGCCGCGCCGCGTCGCGCAGGCCCACGAGTTCCAGCAATTCGAGGATGCGCGCGCGCGCGGCCTTGCCCGAGAGGCCGCGGTGGAGCCCCAGCACCTCGCCGATCTGCCGCTCGATGCTGTGGAGCGGGTTCAGGGAGGTCATCGGCTCCTGGAACACCATGGTGATGTCGGCGCCGCGCACCTTGCGCATTTCGCGCTCGGGCAGCGCCAGCAGGTCGCGGCCCTTGAATACGATCCGCCCGCCCGGATGGTGGGCGGCCCCGTCCAGCAGCCGCAGGATCGAGAGCGCGGTCACCGACTTGCCCGAGCCGGATTCACCGACGAGCGCCACGGTCTCGCCCGGCAGGATCGTGAAGGACACGCCGTCGACGGCCCGGCTCTCGCCCTCGCGCGAGCGGAAGGCCACCGAGAGATCCTCGACGGAGAGCAGCGGCTCGGGCATCAATCGCGTTCGTTCCGGGACATGTCCCGTCTGTATAGCGCGGCGGCGGCCCGACGGCGAACCACGCGTGCGAACCGAACTCGGGTTGAACGAGGGGGCGGCATGTCGGCGGAGCGTTTCGCGGCGACGATCCAGGATGCGTTGGGCGGCCCCTCGGACCGGGTGGCCCTCGCCTTCGCGGGGACCGGCGCCCTGCCCTCGGCCTTTCCGGTGACCGATCTGGCGGCCGGCTCCATCGCCGCGGCGGGGCTGGCCATCGCCGACCTCGTCGGCACCGCGCCCGGCGTCACCGTCGATCGGCGCCTCGCCTCCCTGTGGTTCCGCACCTCGCTCCGCCCGATCGGGTGGGCGCTGCCGGCCCCGTGGGACCCGGTGGCGGGCGACTATCGCACCCGCGATGGCTGGATCCGGCTCCACACCAACGCTCCGCACCACCGCGCGGCGGCCGAGCGCGTGCTCGGCGCGCAATCCGACCGCGACGGCATGGCGCTCGCCGTCGCCGGCTGGGACAAGGCGGCGCTGGAGGCGGCGATCGTCGCGGAGGGCGGCTGCGCGGCGGAGATGCGCTCGATCGCAGCCTGGGCGGCGCATCCGCAGGGGGCGGCGGTGGCCGAAGAACCCCTCGTCGGCTTCGATCCCGCGGCGCCCGCCTCCACCGCCTGGAGGCCGAGGCCCGATCGGCCGCTCGCCGGCCTGCGGGTGCTCGACCTGACGCGGGTGCTCGCCGGCCCCGTCGCCACGCGATTCCTCGCCGGCTACGGCGCCGAGGTGCTGCGCGTCGACCCGCCGGACTGGAACGAGCCGGCCATCGAGCCGGACGTGACGCTCGGCAAGCGATGCGCCCGGCTCGACCTGCGCCGGGGCGCCGACCGCGCGGTGTTCGAGGCGATGCTCGCCGGCGCCGACCTCCTCCTGCACGGCTACCGGCCCGAAGCCCTCGACCGCCTCGGCTACGGCGCGGTCGCGCGCCGCGCCCTGGCGCCCGGCCTGATCGACGTGCGCCTCGACGCCTACGGCTGGACCGGCCCCTGGGCCGGCCGACGCGGCTTCGACAGCCTCGTGCAGATGAGCTGCGGCATCGCCGAGGCCGGCCAGGCCTGGCGCGGGGCCGACCGGCCGGTGCCGCTCCCGGTCCAGGCCCTCGACCACGCCACCGGCTACCTCCTCGCGGCGGCCGCGATCCGCCTCGTCGCGCGGCGCCTGCAGGACGGGGTCGCGGGCGGCGCGCGGTTGTCCCTGGCCCGCACGGCGCAGCTGCTCCTCGACACCGAGCCGACGGCGTCGGCAGGGGAACTCGCACCGGAATCCGACGGCGATTTCTCCGCCGCCGTCGAGGCGACGGCGTGGGGGCCGGCGCATCGCTTGCGGCCGCCCCTGGCGATCGACGGCGCGCCGATGGCCTGGCCGCTCCCGGCGCGGCGCCTCGGCACGGATCGCCCCGCCTGGGTGTGACCGCGTGGATTGATCGCCGGTCGCGGGATGCTAGATCGGAGCGGGTGACACGGGGCGGTCGCACGCCGACCGCCGCCAAAGGGCTCGATCGCGAGGCATGACGGTTTCCGCTCGAGCGTCCACGTCGTCACCGAAAGATACGCGTTCGCGCCCCGTCCCGCCTCCCTCTGCAGAATCGCGCATTCCCCCGTCTCATCGGAGCCGAGTGCGATCGTCCCCGATCGTCCCCTCCCCGTCATCCCGGGGCGCCGAAGGCGAGCCCAGGATCCAGAACCGCAGGTCGTGCTCGGTTCTGCGCTGTCGGCGGCTCTGGATCCCGGGCTCTGCTGCGCAGACACGGGATGACGGAGAGGGTGTGACGACTGGGTGTGCGAGGCTTGTGAGCCCGCTCGCCTCACCTACAGATGGGACAAGGAAGGCGCTGGCGCTTTCCGCACTCGCCGTCCTCCTCCTGGCCACGCCCGCGCACGCCCTCCCCTCCGACGGGGCGACCGAGACCGTCGAGCAGGCGTTGTGCCGGCTGATCGAGGGGGCGGCGCGGGCGCGAGACCTGCCGGTGCCGTTCCTGACGCGGCTGATCTGGCGCGAGAGCGCGTTCCGCGTCGGCGTGGTCAGCCCGGTCGGCGCGCAAGGCGTCGCCCAGTTCATGCCCGGCACGGCCCGCGAGCGCGGGCTCGTCGACCCGTTCGACCCCGAGCAGGCGATCCCGCACGCCGCCCACCTGCTCGCCGACCTGAAGCGGCAATTCGGCAACCTCGGCCTGGCGGCGGCCGCCTACAACGGCGGCCCGGGGCGGGTGACGAACTGGCTCGCCGGCAGCGGCGGCCTGCCCACCGAGACCCGCGCCTACGTGCTCGCGATCACCGGCGCTCCCCCCGAGGATTGGCGCGGGGGCGCCGCGCGGATCGAGATGGGGCCGCCGGAAGGCGGCGAGACCACGGGCGGCGCGGCCAAACTTGCGGAAACCAAGCCCGCGGAGACCAAGGCGCGGGAGGCCGCGAAGGCCGATCCTGCGCCCGAGCCGCAGACCTGCCTCCAGGTCACGGCGAGCCTGCGCATCCCGTCGCGCGGCGATCGCTTCGCCATCGGTGCCAACGAGGGGCCGGCCGCCCCGTGGGGCATCCAGCTCGCCGGCAACTTCTCGAAGTCCCTGGCGCTGGCGACCTTCTCCCGCGCGCGCGCCACCTACGCCAAGGTGATCGGCGAGGTCCGCCCGATGATCATCGGTACGCGCCTGCGCAACCGCGGCACCCGCGCGTTCTACCGCATCCGCATCCCGGCCGAGAGCCGGCAGGCGGCCGACGGCCTGTGCGGCCGCATCCGCAGCGTCGGCGGCGCCTGCATCGTGCTGCGCACCTGACGCACGAACGAAGTTCGGCGCGATCCGGTCATGAATCCGCCCCGAGCCGCGCGCCATCTGGCGTTCGCGGCCCAATCGGACATCGAATGACACGAATCTTCACGGCTCTCGCCAGCCTGGCATGCCTCGCGCTCGCGGCGATCGGCATCGCCGCCTGCTCCCCCCTCGCCCTGTTCGACGCGATCGGCCCGCGCGATGCCGGCGGACGGCAGGTGCTGCGCGACGAGCCCTTCGGCGAGGGCCCGCGCCGGAGGCTCGACGTCTACGTCCCGGTCAACGCCCCCGAGAACGCGCCGGTGCTGGTGTTCTTCTACGGCGGATCCTGGCAGAGCGGCTCGAAGGCGGATTACGCCTTCGTAGGCCAAGCGCTGGCCGCCCAGGGCTTCGTCACCGTGCTGCCGGACTACCGGCTCTACCCGGAGGCGCCCTTCCCCGGCTTCCTCGAGGACGGCGCCGCGGCCATCGCCTGGGTGCGCGACAACATCGCGGCCTATGGCGGCGACCCGCGCCGGATCGTGCTGGCCGGGCATTCGGCCGGCGCCTACAACGCCCTGATGCTCGGCCTCGACACGCGCTACCTCAAGGCGGCCGGCGTCGACCCGAAGGTGATCCGCGCGGTCGCGGGCCTGTCCGGCCCCTACGATTTCCTGCCCTTCGACCAGGACACCACCCGCAAGGTGTTCGGCCAGGCGCCCGATCCGCGCGCGACCCAGCCGGTGGCCTTCGTCGGGCCGAGCGCGCCGCCGGCCTTCCTCGCCACCGGCGCCGACGACACCCTCGTGCGCCCACGCAACACGCAGAGCCTCGCCGCGAAGCTGCGCGACGCCCGCGTGCCGGTGCAGGAGCGCGTCTATCCGGGCCTCGACCACGCCGACACGCTGCTCGCGCTCTCGGTGACCTTCCGCTCGAAGGCCCCGGAGCTCGCGGAGATGGCCGCCTTCCTCAAGACCCAGGCGGCGAGCCGGCAGTCCATGACGATCGGGCGGCGCTGAGCGGCGACCGCGCGTCAAGGTTATCGCGAAGTCGCGCGGTGGTTCGGGCTGGTTCTCGGTGACCGCCGGGCCGGTTCCGGGCTACGCTGGCTTGGTCAACCGACGAAACGCTCGGACGGAATGCTCGCTTGTCTTCTGCTCCAGGGATCGCAACGCGGATCGGACGGGTCGAGTCTTCCGCGGTTCCAGCCGCGGGCGACCTTCCGGACTGGATGCGCGTGCTCCTGAATGGGACGGTGCTGGTCGTGCTGTGGAACCACCTCTGGTTCCACGATCTCGCCAACCGCTCGACGCTCGCGGCCTCCGAGGACGGCAGCGGGCTCACGCAGGTGATCTTCCTCGGCCTGGGGGCGGCGATGGCGGCGGCCCTCTGGCGGCTCGGGCCGGCGCGGCTGCGACCGCTGGCGACCTGGCCGCTGCTGCTCTGCGCAGGCTGGCTCGGGACCACCGTGCTGCTGTCGATCGAGCCGTCGCTGTCGATCCGACGCGCCGTGCTCATGGCGATCGCCCTGATGCTGTCGGCCGGCGTGCTGATCGTCGCGCGCTCCCCGCGCCAATTCGCGATGACGCTCGCCGGCAGCGCCCTCGTCATCCTCGTCGCGTCATACCTCGCCGTGGCGCTCGTGCCCGACCTCGCGATTCACTCGTCCTTCGACCTGAACTCCGATCCGAGCCATCCCGGGCTGTGGCGGGGCATCTTCCCGCACAAGAACGAGGCGGGGGCGGCGATGGTGATCCTGATCATCTGCGGCCTCTACGTGCGGGCGACCGCGAGCCGGTTCCTCGGCTGGGCCATCGTCCTGCTCGCGGTCGGGTTCCTGGTGGCGTCCGGCTCGAAGACCGCCCTGCTGGTGACGCCGGTGATCCTCGCCGTCACCGCCCTATGCCGGGTGTTTCGCGGAAACCTCGCCCGGACGTCGCTGCTGCTCGGCCCCGTCGTCGCCTTCTCCGTCGTGTCGATCGGCTCCGTCGTGGTGCCGGCGATCCAGGAGAAGCTCGGTGCGTTGATGACCGACGCGACCTTCACCGGGCGCAACGAGATCTGGGAATTCGCGATCGACAACATCTTCATCCGGCCGTTCCGAGGCTGGGGCTACGGCGCGTTCTGGATGACGGAGCGGACGATGTACGCCGGGTCGGAGCAGCTGACCTGGGTCAACACCGCCAACCACGCGCACAACGCCTACCTCGACACCGCGCTGACGATGGGGTTCCCCGGCCTCGCCTTCACGCTCGTCGCCTTCATGCTGATGCCGCTGCGCGACCTGCAGGCGACGGCGGGCGGGCGCGACCTCGACCCGACGACGCTGCTGTTCGTCCGCCTGTGGTTCCTCGGCCTCGTCTCGGCGTCCTTCGAGACCGTGCTGTACAACGGCAACAACGCCACCTGCTGCATGTTCATGATGGCGGTGTTCGGCCTGCGCCTGCGCACCGCCTACCGCCCGGCCGCCTGACCGGGCCTCAGGCCACGCCCGGCTCCGGCGGCACCGGCCTCGGCTTCCGCTCGGAATCGATCGCGACGAAGGTGAACAGCGCCTGCGTCACCCGCATCGTTGCCTCGCTCTCGCGCTCGCGGCGCCAGACCTCGACCTGGATGCGGATCGACGTGCGGCCGACCCCGAGGATCCAGGCGTAGAGGCTGACCTCGTCGCCGACGAAGACCGGATGGTGGAAGGTCATCGCCTCGACCGAGATCGTGGCGCAGCGCCCGCGCGACCGGCGGGCGGCGACGTTGCCGGCGGCGAGGTCCATCTGCGCCATCAGCCAGCCGCCGAAGATGTCCCCGGCCGGGTTCGTATCCGACGGCATCGCGATCGTGCGGATCACCGGCGGTCCGCGGTCGGAGGGCTGCTGCGTCGGCGATGGGGCCGGCGCGCCGTTCGCGGTGTCGTGGGCCGGCATCGGGTCGAGCTCCCGCTGCGAATCGGAAGCCGCGGCGTCGCTTGAGCCTGACACAGGCCCGATCGGGACAAAACGCTCGCGCGATGCAGGCGGCGACAGGGGGCGCCCGACGTCCTATGTTGCGGGCATGATCGATTTCCAGACCGTCGGCGACCTCTGCAGCTCACGTCACATCGCCGAGGACGAGGTCGACGCAGCCGTCGCCGCCTACCTCGCCGACCCGCTGCCGCCGATCTTCGTGTTCCGGCAGGGCTACCGGCTGAACCTGATGAAGGCGGTGCGCAACCACCAGGGCGCGCGGGTCTTCATGGAGCGCGAGGACGTCGGCATCGCGCTCAAGCGTCCGTTCGTCCGCGCGGCGATCCTGCAGGCGCGGCCGAAGGGCTGAGCTCCTAATCGGGCAGCGCGAACACCACCAGCGCATCGCCGGTGCCGAAGCCGGAGGCCTTGGTGTAGGACGAGCCGCCGGCGGCGACGGCGACGTACTGCTTCCCATCGAGGCTGTAGGTGATCGCCGGGCCGCTGATGCCGGCCCCGCACTGGAAGCGCCACAGGATCGCGCCGGTACCGACATCGTGCGCATCGAGATGCCCGTCCTCCTCGCCGGAGAAGACGAGCCCGCCGGCCGTCGCCAGCGTGCCGCCCGCGAGCCGGCTCGCAGACTTCACCGACCACGCGATGCCGCCGCCCTTGGCGAGGTCGACGGCCGTGAGCGTGCTGAAGCTCGGTTCGCCCTTCGCCTCGCCGGTCTCGGTGTAGCGGATCTCCGGCCGGCCGGGGCCGCCGGGCACGGTCTTGACGGTGTAGGTCGTCGCCCCGTGCCGGACCTGGGCGTAGGCGAGGCCGCTTCCCGCATCGTAGGCGGTGGGCGGCCATGAGACGGCGCCGAGCGGCCCCGGCGCCACGACGGTGCCCTCCGCGGTCGGGGGCGCGAACAGGTTCTTCTGCGCGATGAGGGGCGCGGAGCGCTCGATCAGCCGGCCGGTGGCGCGGTCGTGGACGTAGATCCAGCCGGTCTTGCTCGCGGAGGCGACCGCCTTCACGGCGCCGTCCTTGCCCGGCAGGTCGAGCAGGAAGGGCGGGCTCGCCACGTCGTAGCCCCACTCGTCGTGCGGCACCTGCTGGTAGTACCAGCGCAGGCTTCCTGTCTTCACGTCGAGCGCCACGAGGCTCATCGTGTAGAGGTTGTCGCCCGGCCGCGAGAGGCCGAAGTTCTGCGGCGCCGGGTTGCCGGTGCCGAGGTAGATCAGGCCGAGTTCCGGGTCGAAGGCCGGGGTCATCCAGAGCGAGCCGCCGCCGACCCGCCAGGCCTCGCGGTTGGCCGGCGCCGCGGCCTTCTCGGCGGCGACGTCGCGATGGAGCGGGACGCCGTCGGCGGTGGTCTCGACGAAGTCGCCCTCCCAGCCGTCGGCCTTGGTGACGTACCAGCGCCAGCGCTCCGCGCCGGTCTTGGCATCGTAGGCGGCGAGCCACCCGCGGCGGCCGTAGCCGCCCTCGATGCCCACCACGGAGCCGCCGTCGAGGCCGCCCTTCTCGTCCTCGACGTGGAGCCCGTAGCCGGCGCCGCTGACGCCGACGATGACGAGCCCGTCGGCCACCAGCGGCGGCATCTTGAAGCCGAGCCGGCTCGAACCCTGCACCGGCTTGCCGCCGAGCTGCTGCGCGAGGCCCGAGGCGGTCTCGGACTCGCCCTCCTCCGGCCGCACCGCCTCGTGGTCCCACACGACCTTGCCGGTCTTGGCGTCGAGCGCGATCACCCGCCCGTCCATCGTCGCCTGGAACACGAGGCCACCGGAAACCGCGACGCCGCGGTTCGAGGGCGGCCCGAAGATCTTCTCGGTGCGCGCCTTGTGCGTGTAGGTCCACAGCACCCGGCCGGACTTGGCATCGAGCGCGGCGACGTTGTTCTGCGTGGTCGAGAGGTAGAGCGTGCCGTCGACCATCACCGGCTGAGCCTGGAAGTAGCCGGTGATGCCGGTCTGGAACATCCAGGCCGGGCGGAGCCGTGCGACGTTCGACCGGTCGATCGATGACAGCGCGGAGAAATTCCGGTTGGTGTGATCGTGCCCGAACATCGGCCACTCGCCCGAAGGTTCGGCCGCCCGCGCAGGCAGGGCGAGCGCCAGGAGCGCCAGGGCTGCGGACGTCAGTTTCGATGAACGCGGCACGCTCGGGCTCCTCCAGCTCGACACTTCCGGTCGAGGCTTCTGCTCGTTGGTGCAACCGGTAGGGCATGTCCCGGAGGGTGTCGAACCGGGCGATCGTGGCCGACGCGGCTCAGTGTCCGGCGGGCGCCTCGCCGCCGCGCTCGACCCGCTTCAGGATCATCGCCAGCGGGACGGCCGAGGCCGAGACGAGGCAGAGCGCCCAGAACACGTCGATGTAGGCGAAGAAGGCGGTCTGCGTCGCGAGTTGCTGCCCGATCCAGGCGGTGGCCTGTCCCTGCGCGTCGACGCCGGGGGTGCCGTGGACCGTGAAGTACTGCGTCACCTGCCGCATGGTCTCCTGGTAGGCCGGGCTCGTGGTCGTGACGCTCTCCGACAGCCGGCTCTGATGAAACTGGCTGCGGTAGGCGAGGATGTTCTGCGCCAGCGACACGCCCATCGACCCGCCGACGTTGCGGGCGACGTTGATCAAGGCCGAAGCCTGGTCGGTCTGCGACTTGTCGATGCCTTCGTAGGACGCCGCGGTGATCGAGATGAAGATCATCGGCAGGCCGATGCCGATGTAGATCCGCGACCAGGCGAAGAACCAGAACGTCGAGTCGCCGTAGATCCGCGTCAGGTCGTACATCGCCAGCGCGACGATGGCCGCGCCGGTGGCGATCAGCCATTTCGGTTGGAAGTAGCCGGAGACCTGCCCGATCACCAGCATCATCGCCACGGTGACGAGGCCGCCGGGCGCCAGCACGAGGCCCGAGATCGTGGCGGTGTAGCCGTAATAATCCTGCGTGATCTGCGGGATGAACTGCGTCGTCGCGATCAGGATCGCGCCGGTGGCGAGCATGACGAGGAAGCACGAGCCGAACTGGCGCTTGCCCAAGAGCCGCAGGTCCACGGCCGGGTTCTTCGCCGTCAGGAGCCACGGGATCATCGCGACGAACGAGATCACGGCGAGGACGGCGAAGACCTGGATCAGCGGCGAGCCGAACCAATCCTTGCGCTGGCCCTCGTCGAGGCAGACCTCCAGCGAACCGAGGAAGGTCGCAACCAGGAGGAAGCCGACGAGATCGAAGCGCACGCCCTTCTTGCGAAGGGCCTTGCGCTCCTTCACCGCGGATTCGGAATCCTCCAGCAGCCACCACATCAGCGCCAGCGCGATCACGCCGACGGGTCCGTTGATCAGGAAGCACCAGTGCCAGGAGACGTTGTCGGACAGCCAGCCGCCGAGCGTCGGCCCCACCACCGGCGCGACGACGATGGCGAGCCCGTAGAGCGCGAACGCCTGTCCGCGCTTCGCCGGGGGAAACGAGTCGGCCAGGATCGATTGCGCCAGCGGCGCCATCCCGCCGCCGCCGAGCCCCTGGATGACGCGGAAGAGCAGGAGCGAGTTCAGGTCCCAGGCGAAGCCGCAGGCTAGGGAGGCGACGGTGAACAGCGCGACGCTGGCGATGAAGAACGCCTTGCGGCCGTAGCGCTTGGCCAGGAAGCTCGATGCGGTGAGCGCGATCGCGTTGGCGACCAGGTAGCTCGTGACCACCCACGCCGCCTCGTCCGGCCCGACCGCGAGGCCGCCGGAGATGTAGCGGAGCGCGACGTTGGCGATGGTGGTGTCGAGCACCTCCATGAAGGTGGCCAGCGCCACGACCAGCGCCACCGACCAGGGGCTGTGGCCGCCCGCGGTGCGCGGCAATCCGCCGGACTTCGCCTTCGCGGCGCCACCGGATTTACCGCCCGCCTTGCGCGAACCGCCGTTCGCCGCGGCGGCGTCGGCGCTCATCGCACCCGCACCGTCGGCACGATCGACATGCCCGGGCCGATCGACACGTCTTGTGGCCACTCGTCGACGACGATCTTCACCGGCACGCGCTGCACCACCTTCACGTAGTTGCCGGTGGCGTTCTGCGCCGGCAGGAGGCTGAAGGCGGTGCCGGAGCCCGGCTGCACCGAGGCGACCTTGCCGCTGATCCTGCGGTCCGGATACGCGTCGATCTCGATCCGCACTGACTGGCCGGGGCGCATGTCGGTGATCTGCGTCTCCTTGTAGTTGGCGACGACCCACTTCTCGTCGGGCACGAACATCGCCAGCGACTGGCCGGCTTGGGCGTATTGCCCGACCGCGCCGGTGAGCTGGACGACACGGCCCGGCTGTGCCGCCGTCACCGTCGTGTAGCCGAGGTTGAGCACGGCCTGCGCCGCCTGCGCCTCGGCGTTGGCGAGGCTCGCCTCGGCCGACGCCCGCTGCGCTTGAAGCGAGCCGATCTGCTTCTGCGCCTGCGTGACGCTGGCATTCGCACTCGTGAGAGACGCCTGCCGCTGCTCGAGGGTCGAGGTCGAGGATTGCGATTGCTGGACGGTGCCGGCGCCGCGGCTCGCGAGATCCTTGTAGCGGGCCGCGTCCGCCTTCGCGAAGTCGAGCGCCGCCTGGTTCTGCGTCACCTGCGCCTTGGCGACCTCGACCTGCGCCTTCTGCGCTTCCACCTGCGCGTCGACGTTCTGGATCGAGGCCTTCGCCGACGCGATCTGCGCCTGCGCCTGCTCCAGGGCGACCTGGTAGTCGCGCCGGTCGATCTGGAACAGCGTCGCCCCGGTCTCGACGTGCTGGTTGTCGGTCACCGCGACGGCGACGACGTAGCCTGACACCTTCGGGGCGACCGAGAATTGGCGCGCGTCGACGAACGCGTCGTCGGTGGATTCGTAAGGATGCAAGTAGATCTGCCAGTAGAAGAACCCGGCCACCCCGAGCAGCACGATCGCGATGCCGCCGAGGACGAACCACCACGGATGACGCTTGAGGATGCCCGGGCGGTTTTCTTCGTCCTCGTCGTCCGAATCGTCCTCCTGTTCGGAGCCGGCCTTCGCTTTGTCCTGCGCCTCGTCGTCGACCGGGGCGTCGTCCTCCGGCGGCTTGAGGTCGATGATGTCGCGGCGCTCGGGCACGGCGCGGTCTTCGAGCGGGCGCGTCGGCTGATCCAGGGCCGTCGCCTGGCGCTGTTCGTCTAGCATCGGATAAGATAACCGCCCACGCGCGTCCCGCCACCCGTGAGTGGCCGGAGCGATCGAACACCCGCCTCGCGGACTCAAAAGCCGGCGCGGCCGCAAAGTTCCGGACCTCGCGCGCGCCCACCGCGTCGGTGCCGACGTCGCGGTGGGAACGCGCGTTTGCGGTGCGGCGTTCTGCGCCGGACCGACATTCCGAATTCTCAGCGAGCCGACACGATGGCCCTCTTCACCCGAACCAACCCGGCCGGCGTTCCGCTCGTCGGCATCGCGCGCCTCGATGCCATGAGCCGGACGCTCGCGCGCAACTGGTGGCTCGTCGCCCTGCGCGGCGTGGTCGCGATCCTGTTCGGCGTGCTCGCCTTCGTGGCGCCGGCAGCCTTCGTGCTCTCGCTGGTGTGGTTCTTCACGGCCTACATGGTCGCCGACGGCATCTTCGCAATCATCGCGTCCGTGCGGGCGGCGCAGGCGCACGAGCGCTGGGGCTTCCTGCTGATCGAAGGTCTGCTCGACATCCTCGTCGGCGTGGCGGCCTTCTTCGTGCCCGGCGCCGCCGTGTGGGCCTTCGTGCTGCTGGTGGCGATCTGGGCGATCGTGACGGGCGCCCTGATGATCGCGGCGGCCTTCCGCCTCCACCTGCATTTCGGCCGCTGGTGGCTCGGCCTCGGCGGCCTGGTCTCGATCCTGTTCGGTGGGGTGCTGCTGGTCGAGCCGGGCATGTCGGCCCTGGTGCTCACGTGGTGGCTCGGTGCCTACGCGGTCGCCTTCGGCGTGCTGCTGGTGATCCTCGGCGTCCGCCTGCGCGACCGCCACGAGGCGGCCGGCTCGCCGATGCCCTTCCGCCACGGGGTCTGATCCATCGCCAATTCCGCCGGGCGGCGAACGGCATAGCTTCGCCCGGCCCGATCGTTCTAGAACGGCGCAACCCGGGGGCGGTCGCTCCGCATGTGCACCGGTACAGATCTGTACCCGTTCAGGAACGCGATGAGCTCACCCGACCCGGATCGACGCCCCCCCGACGCTGCCCCGCCCGACACGGGCGCCGCGGCGCGGGAAGCGGCCGCCGCCGCCAAGGTCCTGGCGCGCCAGCTCGGCATCCTCGCCGCGGGAGCGGCGCGGGGTGCCGGCCGCACGGGTCGGGATGCGGCGCGCGCCACCGGCTCGCTCGTCGGCGGCCTCGCAGCGCGGCGCCGGGCGGCGGCGGCAGCTGATCCGGGCGCTCCGGTCGAGAGTGCGGAGGCGGCGCTGCCCGCCCGGTCACTTCTGGCGTTTCGTCGAAGGCCGCTGCGCCCCATCCTCATTGCGGCCGCGCTCGTCGTCGCCCTGCCGCTGGCGGCGCTGGCCGCCTACGTCCTGTTCGCCTTCCTGACTCTGCCGCCGCTCGGCGGCGTGGTGATCGACCAGGGCCAGCGGGCGCTCACCGTCGAGGCCGACGACGGCCGGGTCTTCGCCACGCGCGGCGCGTTCCGCGGGCAGCCGATCACCAAGGCCGACCTGCCGCCCCACCTCGCCCAGGCGATCGTCGCGATCGAGGACCGGCGCTTTTACAGCCACTGGGGCATCGACCTGCGCGGGCTGATGCGCGCGGCGTGGCGCAACGCCGTCGGCGGCGGCGTGCGCGAGGGCGGGTCGACGATCACCCAGCAATATGTCCGCCTCACCTCGCTCAACCAGGAGAAGTCCCTGCGCCGTAAGGTCCAGGAGGCGTTCCTGGCGCTGCGGGTCGAATCTGAGATGAGCAAGGACGACATCCTGCTCGGCTACCTCAACACCGCGTATTTCGGCGCCGGCGCCTACGGGATCGACGCTGCGGCGCGGCGCTACTTCGGCAAGGGCGCCAAGGCCCTGACCCTGCCGGAATCGGCGATGCTCGCCGGTTTGGTGCGGGCGCCCTCGCAGCTCGCCCCGACGCGCAACTTCGGCGGCGCCAAGGAGCGCGCCGACGTGGTGCTGCAGACCATGGTCGAGACCGGCGCGATCACCGCGGAAGCGGCCGACGCGGCGCGCGCCAAGACCGTGACCCTGCGCACGCCCCCCGAGACGCCGCCGGGCAGCAACTATTTCCTCGACCTCTTGGCGGCCGACGCCAAGAAGCTCACCGACGCGCCCGGCGACCTCACCGTGCGCTCGACCCTGAACCTCGACCTCCAAAGCCTCGCCGAAGGCGTCGTCGCCCGGCGCCTCGACGCCGAGGGCGGCAAGAAGAAGATCGGCCAGGGCGCCCTCGTCGCGATGTCCAAGGACGGCGCGATCCTCGCGATGGTGGGCGGGCGCGACTACGAGGACAGCCAGTTCAACCGCGCGACCCAGGCCAAGCGGCAGGCCGGCTCGCTGTTCAAGCTGTTCGTCTACCTCACGGCCTACGAGAACGGCCTGACGCCGGAGACCGTGCTGGTGGACCGCCCGGTGCAGATCGGCGACTGGGAGCCGCAGAATTCGAACAACCGCTTCCGCGGCGCGGTGCCGCTGCGGACCGCCTTCGCCCTGTCGATCAACACGGTGGCGGCCCAGCTCGGCGACGAGCTCGGCATCCCGGCGGTGATCGCGACGGCCAAAGGGCTCGGCGTCCAGTCCGAGCTGCCGAACGTGCCGAGCCTCTCCCTCGGCTCGGCCGAGGTGACGCTGCTGGAGATGACGCGCGCCTATGCCGGGGTGCTCGCCAACCGCACGCCGGTGGAGAGCTTCGACATCCACGCGATCCGCGGCGGCGCGGCGGCCCCGCTCTACGTCCACCCGGACGCCAAGCCCGCGGCCGGCCTGCCGGGCGACAGCCGCACGATGATGCTCGATTCGCTGCAGGCGGTGGTCGACGGCGGCACCGGCAAGGGCGCGCGCGTGTCCGGCCAGCCGGTCGGCGGCAAGACCGGGACGACGCAGGACTATCGCGACGCCTGGTTCATCGGCATGACGCCGGACATGGTCGTCGGCGTCTGGGTCGGCAACGACGACAACTCGTCGATGAACCGCGTCGGCGGCGGCGACGTCCCGGCCTCGATCTTCCGCGACTTCGTGCAGCGCGCCTCGGCCCAGATGGCGAAGGGCCGAAAGCGCCCCTCCGCGGCGAAGGCCGAGCCGCAGCCGGCCGAGCCGGCGACCGCCGCCCCCGCACCGGCTGCGCCCGCCGCACAGCCCCCCGGCTCCGAGGCGCGCGGCGTGCCCGAGGTGATCGACACCGGCACGCTCTCGTTCCGCGGCCGCACCGTGCGACTCACGGGCGTCGACGGCCAGGGCGGCCACCTCGCCCGCCAGCTCGCCCGATACCTGCGCCGCCGCGAGGTGGTGTGCACGCCCGATGCCGGCGGGACCCAAGGCACCCGGTGCCGCATCGACGGCGACGACCTCGCCGCCCTGATCCTCTCGGCCGGCGGCGCCCGCGCCACCGAGGACGCCCCGCCGGACCTGTTGGCGGCGGAAGAGCAGGCCCGCTCGGAACGCACCGGGATGTGGGGCGGGCGGCGGTGACGGACGCGTGCCGGGACAGACGGCCTTCGCCCTCTCGGTCCCCACTCCATCCGGCCTGACGCGAACGCTGTCCGGCTGCTAGCGTCCCATCCGACGCGAACAGAACGTCGATGGGAGGTCACGATGCGGAAACCCGTCCTGGGCGGCGTATGCGCGCTGCTGTGCTTCGGCTCGCTGGCCCTGGCCGAGCCCGCCCCCGACCACCCGGCGACCTTCAAGCCGGCGCAGCGCGAGGGCTACTTCTTCGTCGGGGGCACCTACGAGACGGCCGGCGGCAAGGCGGCTGCGGTCGGGCAGATGTTCGTCCAGTATCACGCGCCGGCGCAGGTGACGCAGCCCTACCCCGTGGTGATGGTGCACGGCACGGCGCAGACCGGTGTCAACTTCCTCGGCACGCCCGACGGCCGTCCCGGCTGGGTCGACCGCTTCGTCGAGAAGGGTTTTGCGGTCTACGTGGTCGATCAGGTCGGGCGCGGCCGATCCGGGGACAACCCGGAGGCCTACGGGCCCTATGCGCGCCTCGCGCCGAACGACCTCGAGACGATCTTCACGGGCCAGGAAAACTTCGGCCTGTTCCCGCAGGCCAAGCTCCACACCCGTTGGCCGGGCGGAGCCGGCGTGAAGGGCAACGCGGCGTTCGACCAGTTCTATTTCTCGCAGGTCCCGTTCATCGCCAGCGCCCTGCGCAGCGAGGAGCTCGTCGACCCGGCGCTGATCGCGCTTCTGGAGAAGATCGGTCCCTCCGTCCTGCTGACGCACTCGCAGGCCGGCGTGTTCGGCTGGGCGGTGTCCGACCGGCGGCCCGACCTCGTGAAGGCACACGTCGCCGTCGAGCCGAACGGGCCGACCTTCTACGACATCCGCTTCAAGGGCGGCGCCGACTGGTACGAGAAGGTCGGCGAGGCCCGCGCGCGGCCCTACGGGATCACCCGCGTGCCGCTGACCTTCGATCCGCCGGTCTCGTCTTCGACGGACTTGGTGGTGGCGCAGTCCGAGGCGCCGCTCCGCCCCGGCCAGATCCGCTGCTGGCTCCAGGCCGAGCCGGCACGCAAGCTGCCGAACCTCGCGCGCGTGCCCGCCGTGATCGTCACGGCCGAGGCGTCGTTCCGCGCGACTATGGACGATTGCACGGGCGCCTTCCTCGAACAGGCCGGCGCCAAGCCCGACCGGCTGGCGCTGGCCGAGCACGGCATCCACGGCAACGGCCACATGATGATGCTGGAGACCAACAACGGCGAGGTCGCCGACGCGATCATCGGCTGGATTGCCGGCACGCTGAAATAGCGAGGACGCTCTACCGGAACGGCGGCTCGTCGAAGCTCCTGAGTTTGCGCGAGTGCAGGCCGTGGCGGTCGCCGCGCAGGATGTCGAGGGCGGCGAGCCCGATCAGCAGGTGTTCGGCCACCGCGCGCTCGTAGAACGCGTTGGCCGCGCCCGGCAGCTTGATCTCGCCGTGCAGCGGCTTGTCGGAGACGCAGAGCAGGGTGCCGTAGGGGACGCGGAGCCGGTAGCCCTGCGCGGCGATCGTCCCGCTTTCCATGTCGACGCCGATGGCGCGGCTGAGGTTGATCCGGCGGCGCTCCTGGCTGAAGCGCAGCTCCCAGTTGCGGTCGTCGTAGGTGACGACGGTGCCGGTGCGCAGGCGGCGCTTGAGCGCGTCGGCCTTCTCGCCCGTCACCTGCGCGGCCGCGGCCTGCAGCGCGAGCTGCACCTCGGCGAGCGCCGGCACCGGCACGTCCGGCGGCACCAGCTCGTCGAGGATGCGGTCGCGGCGCATGTAGCCGTGGGCGAGCACGTAGTCGCCGATGGTCTGCGACTGCCGCAGGCCGCCGCAATGTCCGACCATCAGCCAGCAATGCGGACGCAGCACCGCGAGGTGGTCGGTGATCGTCTTCGCGTTCGACGGGCCGACGCCGATGTTGACGAGCGTGGTGCCCTGCGCGGTGCCGTCGGCACCTTCCGCGACGAGGTGGTAGGCCGGCATCTGGAAGCGATGCCAGGGCGAGGCCGCCATCAGCGCCGCCGGATCGGCCGACGCCGCCTCGCCGCGCGTCACGGTGATGCCGCCCGGCATGACCAGCTTGGTGAAGCCCTCCGCGCCCGAGGCCAGGCGCTCCAGTCCGTGGCGGACGAACTGGTCGACGTAGCGGTGGTAGTTGGTGAGCAGGATCCAGGGCTGCACCTCGCGCCAGTCGCAGCCGGTGTAGTGCACGAGGCGGCGCAGCGAGTAATCCACTCGCACGGCGTCGAACAGGGCGAGCGGGCGCGGCTCGTCGGCCATTGGCTGCCACAGGCCGTCGGCGATCTCGTCGCCGACGAGCGACAGCAGCGGCACCGGGAACCAGGTCGCGAGCTCGGCCGGGCTCACCCGCCCGGCGCCGAGGTCGGTGCCCGGCTCGAGCACGTAGGAATACGGGATCTCCTGCGCGCTCAGGCCGACCTCGAGCCCGACGCCGTAATCGGCCACCAGCGGCTCGAGCTGCGCCGTCAGGTAGGCGCGAAAGTCCGCGGGGCTGGTCACGGTGGTGCTGTAGGTGCCGGGCGCCTGCATCTTGGCGGTGGCGCGGCTGATCCGCGGCACCGGGCCGGCGGGCCGGTAGGTGACGCGCAGCTCGGGGTAGCGGAACTGCAGCCGCTCGGCGGCGTCCGGCGGCGTGCCGCCGTCGAGGGTCCGGGTCAGCGCCGTGCGCAGGGCCTGGGTCGCGCCGGCATGCAGCTCGACGAGCCGGTCCACGGCGGTCGCGACGTCGGCCACCGCCTCCATCGGGCGCAGTTCGTTCTCGATCACGCGCGATCCCCTTGCTGCTTCGTCTCGGCTCTACACCCCCCTGCCCGGTCGCGCGAGGCGGGGCTTGCGGTCCGCGCCGACTTGTCGGAAAGCCGCCGGACGGACCGGTCGGGACGCCATGGACGCTGACAGCAACGATTTCGCGCGCCGCGAGGGCGAGGAGGCAATCGCCCTCCCCGAGCAGGCCGATGCCGGCGTGCACTTCATCGGCCGTATCCGCACGCCGTGGACCATCCGCGGGCAGTGCCCGAAGAACGGGCTGCAGACCGACGCGGCCTGCACCGTCGAGGTCGATCCGGTTTACGCCGCGGGCCTCCGGAACGTCGAGGGCGCGAGCCATCTGATCCTGCTCTACTGGATGGACCGGGCCGAGCGCGGCCTCCTCGTCCAGCGCCCGCGCCACGCGAACGGGAGCCGCGGCACGTTCTCGCTGCGCTCGCCGGCGCGCCCCAACCCGATCGCGCTCTCTGTGGTGGAGTTGCTAGGGCGCGATGGCGCGACGTTGACGGTACGCGGGCTCGATTGCCTCGACGGCACGCCGCTCCTCGACATCAAGCCCTACTACGCCACCACCGATTCCCGGCCCGGGGCCACGGTCGACCGAGCCGGGACCGTCCGCGCATGAGGCGCCGGGTCGCGCTCGCCGCCACCGCCGTGCTGCTCGTCGGCGCCGGCATCCTGGTCGGGCGGATGCTCGCCACCGCCCCTGTCAACGTACGGGCCTACGCCCTGGGACGGCTCTACGCGGTGCAGGCGCATCTCGACGAGGCGCCGGCGGCCTACGTGTTCCTGGCCGGCGATTCCCACGCGGAGCTGCAGGCCCCGGCCCAGCGGCCCTGCGGCCTGGAACTCGTCAACGGCGGCGTCAGCGGCGCCACCGCACCGGTCTACGCCGACCTCGTCGCGACCCTGCGGTTTCCCGTGCGTCCGCGGGCCGCCGTGCTGACGATCGGCACCAACGACATCCTGTCCAAGAACGACCCGCGCGACCCGGCCGCGGCGGCGCGCTACGAGGCGGCCGCGACGCGGATCATCCGGCAGCTGACGGCCACGACGGATCGCCTCGTGGTCACCGCGCTTCCGCCGATCGGGCGCGAGCTCGACGGACGCCTCGACCCGCTGGCGGTCGGCGACTACTCGGAGCGCCTGAAGGCCCTGTGCACGCGCCTCGGCTGCCGCTTCGCCGACCCGTTCGCCGCCATCCGAGACGGGACCACGGGCTTCGCCAAGCCCGGCGCGATGCGCGACGGCTTGCACTTGTCAGCCTATCGCCCCGCGCTCGCCGCCCTCGCGCCCGCTCTGTGCAGCGCCGGCACGCCTTAAGCGAACTTCCGCCGGCAAATAAGGTTGTGTCGGCGGAGACAAGTTTCCACGTTGCAGGTGCGCAACGCCCGGGAACAGGTCTAAGTATTCCGGCGACCGGGACGATCCGGCATCGCGTGGCGATGAACGGGTGAACAAGTCCCGGCGGGGTGTGGCCAATGGGTCGATCGAACGAGGGCGCAGACGAGACGCCCGACGTAAACGGAAGCACGAGCGCCATGGTGGACCCGAAGGTCTACGTGCCGGCGCTGCTGACCCTGTTGTCCAACACGCTGACCAACAACGCGTCGATCTTCTACCGGCAGCATTTCGGCGTCGGCCTGACCGATTGGCGGATCATGTACCGGCTCGCCTCGGACCCGTGGATCACCGCACACCGGATCTGCGAGCTGTCCGCCCTCGACAAGGCGGTGGTGAGCCGCAGCATCGCCTGGATGGAAAGCCGCGGCCTCGTGTTGATCCGCGGCGACGCCGAGGACGCACGCCGCCGCCTGCTGGCGCTGTCGCCCGCCGGCCTCGACCTGCACGACCGCATCACCGTGGTGGCGCTGCAGCGCGAGCGCAACTTCCTCGCCGCGCTCAAGGAAGACGAGGTGGCCGAGACGATCCGCCTGCTGACGAAGCTGGTGGACAACCTGGGCGCGTTCTCGACGCCGGTGGCGATCCCGCCGCAGCGGGTCGCCCCGATCGAGTCCGCACCGCCGACCTCGCCGCGGCGGGCGATCAAGCCGCGTTAGGCTTCGGACCGTTCGCGGCCGGCGGGCGGATCCGGTACCACCCGACGTAGAGCGCCGGCAGGAAGAACAGCGTTAGGAAAGTCGCCGCGATGATGCCGCCGATCATCGCGTAGGCCATCGGCCCCCAGAACACCTCGCGGGCGATCGGCACCATGCCGAGGCTCGCCGCCGCCGCCGTCAGCAGGATCGGGCGCATGCGGTGGCGCGTCGCCTCCACCACCGCGTCCCAGGGCCCGAGCCCGTCGGCCTCGCATTCCTCGATCTGGCTCACCAGGATCACCGCGTTGCGGATGATGATGCCGATGAGCGCCAGGATGCCGAGGATCGCGACGAAGCCCATCGGCTTGCCCGAGGGCAGGAGCGCCGCGACGACGCCGATGAGCCCGAGTGGCGCCACGCTCGACACCAGGAACAGCTTCTGGACGCTCTGAAGCTGGATCATCAGGAACACCGCCATGGTCAGCAGCATCACCGGCACCACCGCCGCGATCGGTCCCTGGCCCTTGGCCGCCTCCTCGACGGCGCCGCCGGTGGCCAGCGCATAACCCTCGGGCAGCGCCTCCGTGAAGGCGGCGATGTCGGAGGCGAGCGCCGCCACGATCGTCGGCGGCTGAGTCGCGTCGACGATCGGTGCGCGAACCGTGAGCGTCGCGACCCGGTCGCGGCGCCAGACGATCGGCTGCTCCAGGTCGAAGCCGATCCGCGCGAAGGCGAGCAGCGGCACCACCGAGCCGTTGGCCAGGCTCACCTGCAGGCTCTGTAGGGTGTCCAGCGAGGTCCGCTCCGCCGCCTGCGCCCGGCCGACGACGTTGACGAGGTAGATCGAGTCCCGCACCTGTGTGATCGAGGAGCCGCCGACGACGCCGTTGAGGATGCCGGCGATGTCCTGACTGGTGACGCCGAGCTGGCGCGCCTTGTCCTGCAGGATCTCGACCCGCAGCACCTTGCCGGGCTCGTTCCAATCGAAGGTCGGCACGCCGACATGCGGGCTCTTGGCGACGATGTCGGCGAGCGCCAGCGCCTTGGCGCGCACCACCTGCAGGTCCGGCCCGCTGAGGCGGTACTGGATCGGCCGTCCCACCGGTGGGCCGAGCGAGAGCGGGTTCACGAACACGTCGGTGCCGACGAAGTCGCGCTTCGTCCGCGCCTCGAGCTTGGGGAACAGGCGGTCGCGCGCCTCCAGCGACGTCGTCACGACGACGACCTGCCCGAAGAAGCTGTTGGCGAGCTGCTGGTCGAGCGGCAGGTAGAAACGCACCGCGCCCTGTCCGACATAGGACGACCAGCGCTCGATGTCCGGGTCGCCCTTCAACGTGGCTTCGAACCGGTCCATCTGCGCCCGCGTCTCGGTGATGGTGGCGTTCTGCGGCAGGGTGAAGTCGACCAGGATCTCGGTGCGGTCGGAGGCCGGGAAGAACTGCTGCTGCACGAAGGTCATGCCGAAGATCGACAGGCCGAGCAGCGCGACGCAGGCAGCGACCGTGAGCCAGCGCCAGCGCATGGCGGCGACGAGCACGCGCAGGAACAGGCGCCCCATGCGGCCGGGCTCGTGGCTGTGCTTCTTCATGGTCTTGGGCAGCAATGTCACGCCGATCAGCGGCGCGAACAGCACGGCCACCACCCACGAGACCAGGAGCGAGGCCGCGATCACCACGAACAGCGAGTAGGTGTACTCGCCGGCCGAGGAGCCGTTGAAGCCGATCGGCAGGAAGCCGGCCACGGTCACCAGCGTGCCCGTCAGCATCGGGAAGGCGGTGGAGGTGTAGGCGAAGGTCGCAGCCTTCTTCAGCGAATCGCCGAGCTCGAGCCGCGCCACCATCATCTCGACGGTGATCATCGCGTCGTCGACCAGCAGGCCCAGCGCGATGATCAGCGCACCGAGCGAGATGCGCTGCAACGTGACGCCCATGATCTGCATCACCACGAAGACGATGGCGAGCACCAGCGGGATCGAGATCGAGACCACCAAGCCGGCGCGCACGCCTAGGCTGACGAAACTCACCGCGAGCACGATCACCACCGCCTCGACGAGCGCCTGGGTGAAGCCGCCGACCGCCTCCTCGACGATGCGGGGCTGGTCGGAGACCAAGTGGATGCCGACGCCGATCGGCAGCTTGGCCTCGATCAGGCGCATCCGCGCCTTCAGGTCCTCGCCGAAATGCAGCAGGTTGGCGTTCGGCCGCATGGCGATGGCGAGACCGATCGCCGGCTTGCCATCGACGCGGAACAGCGCCGCGGGCGGGTCCTCGTAGCCGCGGCTGATCTCGGCCACGTCCGAGAGGCGGAAGAAGCGGTCGTTGATCCGCAGGTTGATCGTCTCCAGCGAGGTCTCGGACGAGAACTGCCCGCTCACCCGCACCGAGACCCGCTCGGGGCCGGCCTGGACCACGCCCGAGGGCGAGATCGCGTTCTGGCTCTGCAGCGTCTTGATCAGGGACTGGATGTCGATGCCGTAGCCGGCGAGCTTGCGCGTGGAGAAGTCGAGGAAGATCGTTTCCTTCTGCGTGCCGAGCAGTTGCGTCTTGCCGATGTTGGGCACCTTGAGGATCTCGGTGCGCACGCCCTCGACGTAGTCGCGCAGCTGACGGTGGCTCAGGCCGTCGGCGGTGAAGCCGTAGACGTTGCCGTAGACGTCGCCGAACTCGTCGTTGAAGAACGGCCCCTGCATCCCCTGCGGGAAGGTGCCCTGGATGTCGCCGAGGCGCTTGCGGACCTGGTAGAACGACGGCTGGATCTCGGACGCCTTCGTGGTGTCGCGCAGCTGCACGAACACCGTGGCGTTGCCCGGCGTGGTGTAGCTGCGGACGTAGTCCAGGGTCGCGACCTGCTGCAGCTCCTTCTCGATCCGGTCGGTGACCTGCTCGAGGGTGTCGCCGATCGTGGCGCCGGGCCAGACCGCCTGCACCACCATCGTCTTGATCGCGAAGGGCGGGTCCTCCTCGCGGCCGAGGCCGCGATAGGCGAGCGTGCCGGCCACCAGGCAGATCGCCATGAGGAACCACACGAACGAGCGGTGCGACAGCGCCCATTCCGACGCGTTGAAGTTACCCACGATCGGAAATCCTGCCCACGATTCAAAATCCGCCCACGATCAAAGGTCCTGCGTGCCGGGAACGGCGATGGGCGTATCCGCGAGGCGGATCGCCTGGCCCTCGGCGAGGGAGTGGACGCCGGCGACCACGACGCGGTCGCCGGCCGAGAGGCCGCTCGCGACGCCGACGTAGTCGCCCCTCCGGTCGGCCACCGTGACCGCGACGCGCTTGGCCGCGTCGCCGGCGGCGTTGACGACCCAGACCGCGTCGCGGCCGTCTGCGCTCAGGATGGCGGTGGCGGGCAGGACGAAGCGCGGCGGGACCTTGCGCACCAGCGAGACGGTGATCGTCGCGCCGAGCCGGAAGGCGCCCGGCGGGTTCTCCAGCGACATCCGGATGCGCCGGGTGCGGGTGCTCGAATCGGCGAAGGGCGCCGTCTCGCGCACGGTGCCGACCGCCGTCACCGTGGGCGCGCTCTGGAGGGCGACGGTGAAGCGGCCGTCCTTGGGCATGGCCGCGACGAGGTCGTCGGGGATGTCCACCACCGCTTCGCGCACCTCGGGCCGGGCCACGGTCACCACCGTCTGCCCGGCGGTGAGATCCTGCCCGATCTCGGCGTTGCGCTGGGTGACGACGCCGTCGAAGTCGGCGTGGAGCTCGGTGTAGCCCATCTGGTCGCGGGCCTTCTGCAGGCTCGCCTGCGCCTGGGTCAGGCGCGCCTGCGCCGTGTCGCGGTTGGCCACCATGCCGTCGAGCTGGGCCTGGGTGACGTTGCCGCCCTCCATCAGGCGACGCGTCCGCGCCTCGGTGGCGGCGGCGTTCTCGGACTGCGCCTTGGCGTCGGCGACGTCGGCTTCGGCGCGGGTCATGGCGAAGCGCGGCACCACCGTGTCGAGGGCGGCGAGCCGCTGCCCCTTCTTCACGAGGTCGCCAACGGTCACGTCGCGGGCGACGACGCGGCCGCCGACCTGGAATCCGAGCTGCGACTGGTAGCGCGGCTCGACCGTGCCGGCGAACGGCCCGAACCGCACCGCCTCGATCGGCTTGGCGACGGCGTACAGCACCGGCCGCACCGGCGGCGCCTTCGCCTCCTCGGCGGGCTTGCAGGCGGCGAGTGCGAGCAGCGATGTCCCGGCGAGGATGGTGACGAGAGGCAGCTGGATGCCGCGAAACGCGGAATGCCTCACGCTTCCATCCTTCACCTGCGGCGCGGCGTGACACGCGGGTCCCCTCTCCCGAGCGGGAGAGGGACAGGGTGAGGGACGAGAACTCACCGGAGAGGTCACGCCCCTCACCCCAACCCTCTCGCCCTGGGAGAGGGGGCCGCGATGCGACGCGCGGAAACCGTCAGCGATCGGGTGAAACACCATCACTTCGCGGCTCCCGTCGCGACCTGCTCGGCCACCGTCACGGTCTGGCCCGGGCGAAGGAACTGGATGCCGGCGATGACGACCTCCTCGCCGGACGCGACGCCGCCCGCCAGGGCGATGCTGTCGGGGCCGTAGCGGTCGATGGTCACGACGCGCGGCGCGACCGTCCCGGCGCTTGGGTCGCGCACCCACACGGCGGGCTGGCTCTTCCAGCGGTAGAGGGCCGACCACGGCAGCACGACCGCCGCATGGCTCTGGAACCGGCCGCGACCGATCACCACCGCGCCGAGCGTCATCGCCGGCGGCGTCTCCTTGAGGCCGACCTTCACCCGCACCGTGCCGGAAGCCGGGTCGACGCTGGGCGAGATCTCGCGGACGCTGCCGAGGGCGGTGACCGTCGGGTTGCCCTGAAGCGTCACGTCCACGGTTCCCGATTGCGGCGGCGCGGCGAGCAGCGCCTCGTAGACGTTGAAGACCGCGTCGCGCGGCCCGTCCTGCGCCAGGGTCAGGACCGACTGCCCCGCCTGCACCACCTGGCCGACCTCCAGGGACCGGCTCAGCACCACGCCGGCCACGCCCGACCGCAGCTCGGTGTAGGACAGCTGCTCCTGCGCGGCCCCCAGCGCCGCCTTGGCCGAATCCACCGCGGCCTGGGTCGTGCGCAGCTGCTGCTCGGCGTTGTCGTAGGAGGGCCGCGTGGTGTAGCCGCTGGCCATCAGCTGCTCCTGGCGCTTGAACCCGAGCTTGGCCTGCGTCGACAGGGCCTCGGCCGAGGCGAGCGCGGCCTGCGCGTTGGCGAGGTTCGAGCGCTGCTCGCGCGGATCGAGCCGGGCCAGGACCTGGTCGGCGGCGACGTGGTCGCCGACCTCGACGAGGCGGGTCTCGATCTTGCCGGCGGTGCGGAACGAGACGCTGGTCTGCCCCTGGGCCTGGACGTCGCCGGTGAAGACGGCGTCGGAAGCGATCATGCTCTTCGTCGCGATCACGGTGCGCACCAGGGTCTGCGCCATGAGGCCGACCGGCGCACCGGCTTGCGGTTCGGCTTGTTCGGCGCTTGCCGCGGCCGCCGCGAGCAGCGCCGCGGCAAGAGCGGAGACAAGCACGACGGGGAAACTTCGGTTCACGGCGTTCCTCGGCTCCGCACGCTCTATCGCGGCGCGAACCTATCCACTATCTTACCGACCGTCCAGACGGTTTTTACGGGGTAGGGAGATGGACGACGTGACGGCCAAGGCGCGCAGCCGCCGGCAGGACCGCGCCGAGGTGATCCTCGACGCGGCCGAGGCGCTGCTGCGGCGCTCGGGCACCCGGACGCTGACCATCGACGCGGTCGCCGTGGAAGCCGGCTTGAGCAAGGGCGGGGTGCTGCACCACTACGCGTCCAAGGACGCGCTGTTGACCGCTCTGGCCGTCCGCAAGGTCGGCCGGATCCGCGTCGGCATCGCCGCGTGCCTCGCTTCCGCCCCCCACGGGCCGGCGGCGCTGCCGCTCGCGGTGGTCGCGCATGCACGCCAGGTCTACGCCGAGGAATGCGGCTTTCCCGATTCGCTGCTGATCGCGTCGGCCGACAACGCCGACGCGGCGGCGGCGTTCTCGCAGTTCCTGAGCGAGCTGCTCGCCGCCATGGGCGCGGCCGAGGCGCGGTCGGGCCAGGGGGCGGCGCTGACCTTCGCGGTGCTGGGGTTGATGCTGAGCCGGTCCCTCGACTTCCACCGCATCGACGGCGCGCCGCTGGACCGCCTGTTCGACGCGCTGGAGGCGCAGGCGCGCGCACTGCCGAAGGCTCAGTAGAGCGCGTTGGCGGCGAGCGCCTGGAACACCAGGGCGTGGCGGTTTGCGAGCGCGTCGACGTCGTGGGTGTAGCCGCCGCCGATCACCGCCACGAGGGGGATGCCCCGCGCCCGCGCCTGCCCGACGACGTAGCGGTCGCGCGCCAGCAGCCCGTCGTCGGTGAGCGCGAGACGCCCGAGGCGGTCGTCCCGGTGCGGGTCGACGCCGGCGTTGTAGAAGACGAGGTCGGGCGCCAGCGCGTCGAGCAACGGCGGAAGCCGCGCCTCGAGCACGGCGAGGTAGCCGGCATCGTCGAGCCCGTCGGGCAGGCCGACGTCGAGGTCGCCGGCGATCTTGGCGGTCGGATAGTTCTTCTCGCAATGGATCGACAGCGTGAACAGGTCTGGTGAGCGGGCGAGGCAGTCGGCGGTACCGTCGCCCTGGTGCACGTCGCAATCGACCACGAGCGCCCGACGGATCGCACCCTCGGCCTGCAGCGCGCGGGCCGCGACCGCCACGTCGTTGAACACGCAGAATCCCGCCCCCTGCTCGCGCCGGGCGTGGTGGCTGCCGCCGGCGGCGCTGCCGGCGAGTCCCTGCACCAGGGCGAGGCGCGCGGCGAGCAGCGTGCCGCCGACGGAGGCGCGCGAGCGTCGGACCACGCTCTCGTCCACGGGCAGGCCGATCGCCCGCTCGATCGCCCGCGGCACCGCGAGCCCGAGCACGGCTTCGACGTAGGACGCGTCGTGGGCGAACCGTAGGAGGTCGGGCGAGGCCGGCTCCGGCGTCGTGAACCCGCGCGGCGCCAGCCCGCGCTCCATCAGGACCTCGGCAAGCCGCCCGTACTTGCGCATCGGGAAGCGGTGCCCGGCCGGGAGGATCGCCTCGTAGGCCGGATGGAACACGATGGGCGGGATCACCGCCCGAACGTCAGGTCGGCGGCGATGCGGTCGGCGAGCGCCCGGCCGCTGTCGAAGGCCGCCTCGATCCGCGGACCCAGGCACCAGTCGCCGGCGGCACCCAGCCGCTGCGCCGGATCGTAGAGGCAGGGGTGGCCGAGCGCCGACTCGACCATGGCGTAGCGCCAGCGGTGGACGGCGGCGTAGGTCGGGCGGACCGACGTCCCCAGGCGCGCTTCGAGGGCGGCGACCAGGGCGGCCTGCACTGCCTCGCGCGCCTCCTCCAGGTGGGCGCGCGACCAATCCGGCGCGGCGTGGACCACGAGGCGATGCCCGGGCGCCCGGCCGGGCTTGGTCTCCTCGCGCGCGATCAGCGCGATCGGACTCTCCGGAAACGTGAGATGCGCTTCCGGGAAGCCTGGTGCCGCATCGAGGTCGAGCAGCAGCGACCAGCACGGCGCGTAGGATGCGCGCTCCGGCCCCGGCAGCGCGACGCCGCTCGTCTCCATCAGCGCCGTCACCTGCGGCGCCGGGAAGGTCACCGCCACGGCGGCGAATGGGCCTTCGGTCGCGCCCGCGGCATCCGTCAGCATCCAGCCGCGATCCCCCCGCGCGACGCAGGCGATCGTCGTCTCCAGCGACACCGGCAGCCCGTCGAGCAGGTGGCGGACAGGCGCCGGCATGCCGGGCAGGCCGACCTCGCGGCCCTCGACGTCCCAGGGCGCGGCGACGCCGGCGGCGATCCAGGCCGCGCATTGCGCGCGAAACGCCTCGCCCTTCGCGCGGAAGAACTGTGCGCCGTGGTCGAAGCGGGCGCCGGCTTGCGTGCGCCGCGTCGCCATGCGCCCGCCGATGCCGCGGCCCTTGTCGAAGACGCGGACGTCGAGGCCGGCCTCGGCGAGGCGCCGGGCGGCGGCGGCACCCGCCATGCCGGCCCCGAGGATCGCGACGGTTCCGCCTCCGGCCAAAGCTTCGCTCCCTCATCCGCTTGGTGCTGCTGTCATACGGCTGAAACGCGCGCGCTGTTAGGGGCAGTCAGCCGACGCGGCCGCGCGCCGCGGGACAGGCCGGTTCGGAGATGCCCGCCGCATGGGTCTCGTCAGCACCTTTCCGGCCCCGGACGGCACCACGGTCGCCCTCGTGCTCTGCGCACTCCTGACGGCCCTGCACCTCGCGAGCCTCGTCGTCGCCGGCCGGCGGATCGGGCGACATGCGTCCGGGACGACGTTTCCGGTGGGCGCGCCCGTCTCGCTGGTGCGTCCGGTCTGCGGCCTGGAGACCTTCAGCGAGGAGACGCTCGCCCGCGGCTTCGCCCTCGACTACCCGGCCTACGAGATCGTCTTCTGCGTCGCCGACGCCGCCGACCCCGTGCTGCCGCTGGTCCGCCGGCTGGTCGCGGCGCACCCGCGGGTCCCGGCCCGCATCCTCGTCGGCGACGAGCGCATCAGCGACAACCCGAAGCTCAACAATTGCGTGCGCGGATGGGAGGCGGCGCGGCACGATTGGATCGTCATCGCCGATTCGAACGTGCTGATGCCCACCGATTACCTGCAGCAACTGCAGGCCGCCTGGCGCGACGACACCGGCCTCGTCTGCTCGACGCCGATCGGCGCCCGCCCGGACGGGATCTGGGCCGCGGTCGAATGCGCCTTCCTCAACACCCTGCAAGCCCGCTGGCAATATGCCGGCGAGGCGGTGGGGCTCGGCTTCGCGCAGGGCAAGAGCATGCTCTGGCACCGCCCGTTCCTCGAGGCGCGGGGTGGCATCCGGGCGCTCGCCGCGGAGATCGCCGAGGACGCGGCGGCGACGAAGCTCGTGCGCGCGGCCGGCCGCCGGGTCCACCTCGTCGCCGCGCCGTTCGAGCAGCCGCTGGGGCGCCGCGCGGCGTTCGAGGTCTGGTCGCGGCAGATCCGCTGGGCGCGCCTGCGCCGGGTGACGTTCCCGCTGTTCTTCGCGCCCGAGATCGCCAGCGGTACCTTGCTGCCGTTCGTGATTGCGGGGTCGCTCGCGGGCACCTGGACAGCGGCGGCCGGGCTCGCGGCGCTGTCGGCTTTGGGCTACGCGGCCGAGTTCCGGCTCGCCGCGCGCGCCGGCTGGTTCCACGCGCCGCGGCTGCTCGTCGGCTTCCTGCTGCGCGACGCCCTGATCCCACTGGTCTGGTGCGCGGCCTGGACCCATCGCGCGATCGTCTGGCGCGGCAACGCCATGGACATCCGCCTGAAGGGCGCCGTCGGCCCGCGCGCGGTCCTCCGGCGGGCACGCGCCGCCTGAGGCGGTTGCATCGCGCTGTGAACGGCGCGATGCCGAGCCTGTCGCCCATAGCAACGGTCAGCCCGTGCGCATCGCCATCCTCGAAGCCGGCTCGCCGCCGACGCGGCTCGCCCGCTTCCCGTCCTACGGCGCGATGACCGCGCGCATGATCGGCCCGGCGCATGCCGCCACGATCCTCGACGTGCGCGCCGGCGAGCTACCAACAGACCCGGATGCCTTCGACGGCTACGCGGTCACCGGCTCGGCCGCCGGCGTCTACGATCCGCTGCCCTGGATCGCGCCGTTGATCGGGTTCCTGCGCGCGCTGCCACCGGGCAAGCCGCTGGTCGGCATCTGCTTCGGCCATCAGGTCATGGCGGAGGCCTATGGCGGCCGCGCGGTCCGCTCCGGGAAGGGCCGCGGGCTCGGGCTCCACAGCTATGCGGTGACCGAGCGGGCGCCGTACATGGACGACGCGGACCGGATCGCCGTGGCGGCCTTCCACCAGGATCAGGTCGTCGAGGCTCCGCCCGCCACCCGGGTGCTGGCGGCGAGCGCCTTCACCCCCTACGCGATGCTGGCCTATGAGGACCGTGCCGCGCTCTCGGTGCAGTTCCACCCGGAATTCGAGCCCGATTACACCCGCGCGCTGATCGCCGGCCATTCGGAGGCGCAGGACGACCCCGAACGCGCACGGGCCGCGCTCGTCTCCCTCGACGCACCGGACGACCGGCACCGGGTCGGAGGCTGGATCCGGCGGTTCCTCGAAGGCAAATAGCCCAAGGGACCAAGGGTCAGGTACGCCCCACGTCCTGCTCGATCAGCATGCGGACGTAGCGGGTGAAGGGGATTCCCTTCGCCTTGGCCTTCGCCTTCACGGCGTCGAGCAGAGGTTGCGGGATATGCATGTTGAAGGCCGCAGCCTTCGTCTCGAACGCGAACGGCACCGGAACCATCGCCGAAAAATCGTATTCGGTTAGGTCCGCCTCTGCGACGAAGCGCTCTGCCTCGTCATCTGTCGTCAGCACGGGCCATGGCGTCTTCATAGCTCTTCACTTCTTTCGCATGCATGTACCGCGAACTGATCGGTCGTATCATGGTCCGACCATCTATCTGGCGCAGCGTGAAAACCACGAACACGAAGCGCCCTGCCTCCGTCCGGCCGGCCGTTCGCAAGCGTTTCTCGATCGGGCTCGGATCGTCGACGACGAAACGCGCGGACGCGATGACGTGTTCGATCTCACCCTTCGAAACGCCGTGCCGGCCGCATTTGGGCCAGTTGCCCCCATCCCATTCGAAGCCCGCGACCGTCAGCATCGCCGTACAGACTGTTCGCTCGCGACGACGAACGCAACACAGGCCGAAAGTGACCGGCCGGCGACCAACCGCTTCCTGAGAGCGTCGGGAGACTGCATCGCCCCAACTTCAAAATCTGAATTTGTCATCGAGAAGCGGAGACTGACACCCGGCAAGGCATCGGGGCCGCTTTCGGATATGACACTTTTGGTGCGGGTAGAGGGAATCGAACCCCCACGCCTTGCGGCTGGCGATTTTGAGTCGCCCGCGTCTACCAGTTCCACCATACCCGCGACGGGGAGCCTTTTCGCACAGGTTCCGCGGTCGGGCCAAGCCCTTTCCGGGCTCGCGCCGCGTGCGCCGGCACGCTGGTGCGTTCGGGCCGGCTGTGCTCAAAGGGCGCCCTCTCCCCGAACCGGATGCAGACGGTCCCGATGATCCGCCGCCTCTACGAGTGGATACTCGCGCTCTCAGGCAAGCCGTCGGCGCCCTACGTGCTGGGTGCCGTGGCCTTCGCCGAAAGCTCGT
This sequence comes from Methylobacterium cerastii, assembly GCF_022179125.1. Taxonomy (GTDB): domain Bacteria; phylum Pseudomonadota; class Alphaproteobacteria; order Rhizobiales; family Beijerinckiaceae; genus Methylobacterium; species Methylobacterium cerastii. The sequence goes on along the minus strand of NZ_BPQG01000051.1, from coordinate 36,479 downwards.
TCTTCCCGGTTCCGCCCGATGCGATGCTGGTGCCGATGGCGGTGAGCCGGCCCGACCGGGTCTGGTTCTACGCGCTGATCGCCACGGTCGGCTCGGTGCTCGGGGGTCTCGTCGGCTACGCCATCGGCGCGCTGCTGTTCGACTCGCTCGGAACCTGGCTGATCCGCCTCTACGGGCTGCAGGACAAGGCCGCGACCTTCCAGCAATCCTATGCCGAGTACGGCCACTGGGTGATCCTGCTGAAGGGCCTCACGCCGATCCCCTACAAGCTCGTGACCATCACCTCGGGCTTCGCCCATTACAGCCTGTTCTGGTTCACGCTGCTGTCGATCGTCACCCGCGGGGCGCGCTTCTTCATCCTGGCGGGGCTGCTCGGGCGCTACGGCGTCCAGATCCGCGGCGTGCTTGACCGGCACCTCAACGCGGTCGTCGCGATCTCGGTCGCGGTGATCGTCCTCGGCTTCGTCCTGTTCAAGGTGATCCTCTAGATGAGCTACGCCGCCCTGCTGCGCCTGCGCCGCGCCGCGCTCAGCCTTCTGATCGGCTCCGTGCTCACGGTGGGCGCCGCCCTCGTGCTGCAGTTCGGCTACGGCTACGCGCCGTGCAAGCTCTGCCTGACCGAGCGCCTGCCCTACTATGCCGCCGTGCCGTTGAGCCTGCTGGCTCTCTTCCTGCCGGAGCGGCTCTCGCGCCTGGCCCTCGGGCTGGCCGCGGCCGGCCTGCTCTACGGGGCTGGGCTCGGCGCCTACCATGCCGGCGCGGAATGGGGGTTCTGGCCGGGGCCGACCGATTGCGGTGGCGGGACCGGCGCGAACCCGGCCGCCGTCGGCGACTTCCTGAACGCCCTCCAGACGACGAGGGTGGTCGATTGCTCGGTCGCGGCGATGAAGGTGCTCGGGATCTCGCTCGCGGGCTGGAACGCGGTCGTCGCCTTCGTGCTCGCCAGCGTCGCCGGCACGGCCGCGGCAAAGCCCTGACGCGACGACCGGCGCCGGCCCGTCCGGCGGTTCAATTGCGGTCGTCGGGCATCGGCGGGAGCGGTGCGACGTCGATGCCCTCGTCGATGAGGGCGCGGGCCTCGTCCGGGCTCGCCTGCCCGTAGATCGCACGCTCTTCCGTCTCGCCGTAATGGATCTTGCGCGCCTCCTCGGGGAAGCGCGTTCCGACATGCTCGGCCGAGGCGACGACCTGCTCGCGCAGGGTCCGGAGCATCGCGCGGATGCGCCGCTCGGGCTCGCCGGTCGTCGGCATCGCCGAGGGCGGCGCCGGGACGACAGGAGCCGCCTCGCCGTCCGCAGCGGCCCGCGCCCGGTCGGTGCGGGCGAGGCTCGGCGCCATCAGGCCCTTGGTGACGTGCGTCGAGTCGCAGACCGGGCACGTCACCAAGCCGCGCGCGGCCTGTTCGTCGAAGGAGTCGGAGGAGGGAAACCAGCTGTCGAAGCCGTGCCCGGCCTCGCACACGAGGTTGTACCGGATCATGCCGTCACGTCGTGGCGGCTCCGGGCGTGCCGACGCGCTCGACGGTGAAGGGCCGCCCGTGCTGGAGCGAGGGGATCCGCGCCCGCGCGTCGGCCACCGCGGCGAGGTCGATCTCGGCCAGGATCACGCCTGGCTCGGTGCCGCCCGCGTCGGCCAGCACCCGGCCCCAGGGATCGACGATGAGCGAGTGCCCGTAGGTCTCGCGCCCGTCCTCGTGCTTCCCGCCCTGCGCCGCCGAGATCATGAACGATCCGGTCTCGATGGCGCGGGCCCGGTGCAGCACGTGCCAATGCGCCTCGCCGGTCTGCTTGGTGAAGCAGGCAGGCGCCGTCAGCACCGAGGCGCCGGCTTCGGCGAGCGCCCGGTACAGCGCCGGGAAGCGGATGTCGTAGCAGATGCCGAGCCCGATCTCGGCCCACGGCGTCGGCGCCACGACGGCGCAGGCGCCGCCGGTATAGGTCGAGGATTCCCGCCAGCGCTCGCCGCTCGGCAGGTCCACGTCGAACAGGTGAAGCTTGTCGTAGGCCGCGACGATCGCGCCGTTGGCGTCGATCAAAAAGGCACGGTTGGCGACCTTCTCGCCCGCGAGGATGGCGAGGGAGCCGACCTGCACCACCGTCCCGGTCTCGCGCGCCACGTCGCGAAGCGCCGCCAGCGTCTCGTCCTCGTCCTGGCCGCGAACCACGGCGAACAGTCGCGCCCGATCGCGCTCGACGAGCGAGGTCATCTCCGGGGTCTGGACGAACTGCGCGCCGCGGGAGGCGGCCTCGCGCACGCCGGCCACCGCCGCGTCGCGGTTGGCGGCCGGGTTGCGCCCAGACCGCATCTGCACGCAGGCGGCGACGAAGCGCGGCTCAGGCATTGGCCGACGCCGTCAGCAGCGCATCGAGCTTGCCGGCCTTGTCGAGGGCGTAGAGGTCGTCGCACCCGCCGACATGGGTCTCGCCCACGAAGATCTGCGGCACGCTGGTGCGCCCGCCCGCCCGCGCCATCATGGTCGCGCGCTCGCCCGGCGCCTTCTCGACGTCGATTTCCCGGAACGCGGCGCCCTTCTCCTTCAGCAGGCTCTTGGCCGCCGAGCAGTAGGGGCACCACGCCGTGGTGTAGATCGTGATCGGATGCATTGGCGTGTTCGCGTCCCGCGGATGACACGAACCATATAGCGGCCTACGGTCCCGAACGCCTATGGCCGGAACGTCACGCCGGCCGCCTCAAGCGGCCAGGAGCTTCTCGACCTCGTTGACGAGGTCGCGCAGGTGGAAGGGCTTCGACAGCACCTTAGCGTCCTTGGGGGCCTTCGAATCCGGGTTCAGCGCCACGGCGGCGAAGCCCGTGATGAACATCACCTTGATGTCAGGGTCGAGCTCGGTCGCCCGGCGGGCGAGCTCGATCCCGTCCATCTCCGGCATCACGATGTCGGTCAAAAGCAGCTCGAAGGGCTCTTCGCGCAGGCGGTTGTAGGCCGAGAGGCCGTTGTCGAACGACAGCACGTCGAAGCCGGCGTTCTGCAACGCCTTGGCCAGGAACCGGCGCATGTCGTTGTCGTCTTCCGCCAAGAGAATTTTCATCAGACGGTTCCGAACCCTCGAATCGCAACGTTCTTTTCATAAAGGGCGGCTTCGGTAAACAGAACGTTAGGATTAGGTCGTCCGGCGAGGTGACAGGCCGCACCGCGCGTGCTCGACTTGGCCGGTTGGCATAGTGGACAGGCCGTCGCCGCCGCCGCACAGTGTGACCTGACGTTGGCCGTTCCCATCCCCGACGGTGCGCCTCCTGCCGATGACGCTGCCCCTCCCGCACCTGACCGACGCCTTCGGATTCTCGCCCGCCTTCGTCGTGGACGAACCGACGCGGCACAGCCTGCCCTTCGTCTTCAACACCGGCCATTCCGGCTCGGTGTACCCGGAGAGTTTCCTGAAGGCCTCGCGCCTCGATGCGCTGGCGCTCCGCCGCTCGGAGGACGCCCATGTCGACCGGCTGTTCGCCGGGGTCGTACAGCTCGGCGCGCCGCTTCTGCGCTGCAACTTCCCGCGCGCCTACCTCGACGTGAACCGTGAGCCCTACGAACTCGACCCGCGGATGTTCGAGGGCCGGCTGCCGCCCTTCGCCAACACCCGCTCGATGCGTGTGGCGGGCGGCCTCGGGACGGTGCCCCGCGTCGTCTCGGACGGACAGGAGATCTATGCCGGCCGCATGCCGGTGGACGAGGCGGTGGCGCGCATCGACGGGTTGTACAAGCCGTACCACCGGGCCTTGCGCGGGCTGATCCTGCGCACGGTTCGTGAATTCGGGCGCTGCCTGCTGATCGACTGCCACTCGATGCCGTCCTCGAGCCTCGGGCGCGACCACGACGCGCGGGCCGACTTCGTCCTCGGCGACCGCTTCGGCACCTCCTGCGATCCGGCCCTGATCGACGCCTTCGAGGCGGCGTTCCGCGCCCGCGGGTACAAGGTGGTGCGCAACAAGCCCTATGCCGGCGGCTTCATCACCGAGCATTACGGCGAGCCGAACATCGGCCGGCACGCGCTGCAGATCGAGATCAACCGCGCCCTCTACATGAACGAGGCGAGCCTTGCGATCACGCAGGGCTTCTCCGGCCTCGTCGCGGCGCTGCGGGGTGCGATCGTGGAGGTCGCCGACGAGCTCGGCTCGGAGACGCCGCTCGGCATCGCCGCGGAGTAGGTCGCGTCTAGGAAAACGACCCGCACAACACCGTCATTCCGGGACGCCGGAGGCGAGCCAGAAATCCAAAAGCACGGCTCATTTTCCAGCTGGCGCCGTCGGCGGCTCTGGATCTCAGCCTCCGCTGCGCGGCCTCGGGATGACGGAGAGGTTCCGAGGAAGGGGTCCGCACGGCCTGATGATTCAGGCGCGCCACGAAATGCCGTTCGGCCCTGCGACCAAGAAAAAAGGCCACTCCCGAAGGAGCGGCCCGAAGTCTAGGGAGGAAACACCCAAGAAGGGCTGCCGGACCGCGACGCCATCGCGATCCCGCAATGCACAAAGTAGATTGCGGCGCACAAAGCGCAAGCGAAATCCCCCTACCGCGCGCGCATACCCTGCCCGCACCGGCTGCACGTCCGGCGACGCTCAGTGATCTGCGAGCAGCTTGGCGATCTCCGCCTTGAGGGGCCCTGCGAGGTCCTTGCGATCGAGGGCGTAGGCGATGTTGGCGGTGAGGAAGCCGAGCTTGGAGCCGGTATCGTAGGTGCGGCCCTCGTAGCGCATGCCGAAGAAGTCCTGGCTTCCCATCAGCTTGATCATCGCATCGGTGAGCTGGATCTCGCCGCCCGCGCCCTTCTCGCCGTGCTCGAGGATTCCGAAGATCTCCGGCTGGAGGATGTAGCGGCCCGAGATGATGAAGTTCGACGGCGCGGTTCCCTGCTTCGGCTTCTCGACCATGCCGGTGACTTCGAAGGTCTGGCCGAAGGTCTCGCCGACGCTGACGATGCCGTACTGGTGCGTCTCCTCGGGCGCGACCTCTTCTACCGCGATGACGTTGCCGCCGTGCCGCTCGTAGGCGGAGAGCATCTGGCCCATGCAGCCGCGACTGAGCATGTCCGGCAGCAGCACGGCGAAGGGCTCGTCGCCGACGATCTCGCGGGCGCACCACACCGCGTGGCCGAGGCCGAGCGGCGCCTGCTGACGGGTGAAGCTGGTCTGGCCGGCGGCCGGCAGGTCGCGCTTCAGCTCCTCGTAGGCGGCCTGCTTGCCGCGCTCCTGCAGCATCCGGTCGAGCTCGAACGCGATGTCGAAATGGTCCTCGATCACCGCCTTGCCGCGGCCCGTGACGAAGATGAAGTGCTCGATGCCGGCTTCCCGCGCCTCGTCGACCACGTGCTGCACGACCGGCCGGTCGACCACCGTCAGCATCTCTTTCGGGACGGCCTTGGTGGCGGGCAGGAAGCGGGTGCCGAGGCCCGCAACGGGGAGGACGGCCTTTCGGATCGGTTTCATCAAGCAAAAACCCAAACGTGGGAGTTGGACGGGCCGGGCGTTCCTGGCAACACTAGCACGGCGAGCGATCGGCCATGGGCCGTCGCGGCGCACGATTGAGCATTATCGGTTAAAAGCAAGCTCGCGCAGGCCTGCGCGAGCGATTTCTTTCCAAGGGCGACGATGGCGGTTCTGGTCACGGGCGGTGCCGGCTATATCGGCAGCCACATGGTTCTGGCGCTTCAAGACGCCGGGCACGAGGAGGTGGTCGTCCTTGACGACCTTTCCACCGGCTTCGATTGGGCGCTGCCGCCGGAGGTGCCGCTCGTGCGCGGCGACGTCGGCGACCCCGCCCTCGTCACCGAGACGATCCTGCAGCATCGGGTCGACGCGATCGCCCACTTCGCCGCCCGCATCGTGGTGCCGGACTCTGTCGCCGACCCGCTGCACTACTACCTCGCCAACACGGTCAAGACCCGCGCCCTGATCGAGACCGCCGTCCGCACCGGCGTGAAGCACGTGATCTTCTCCTCGACCGCCGCGGTCTACGGCGAGCCGGAGACGGTGCCGGTGCCGGAGGACCTGCCCGCCAACCCGATCAACCCCTACGGCCGCTCGAAGCTGATGAGCGAGTGGATGATCCGGGACGCGGCCGCCGCGTACGGCTTCAGCTACGTCATCCTGCGCTACTTCAACGTCGCCGGCGCCGACCCGCGGGGGCGCACCGGGCAATCGACGCCGAACGCGACCCACCTGATCAAGGTCGCGACCCAGGCCGCGCTCGGCCAGCGCCCGCACCTCGAGGTGTTCGGGACCGACTACCCGACCCCGGACGGCTCGTGCCTGCGCGACTACATCCAGGTCTCGGACCTCGCCGAGGCGCACCGGGTCGCCCTCGACCACCTGCGCGCCGGCGGCGAGAGCCTGACGCTGAACTGCGGCTACGGCACCGGCTACTCGGTGCTGGAGGTGATCGACACGGTGAAGCGCGTGTCGGGGCGGGACTTCCCGGTTCGCGTCTCGACCCGCCGCCCGGGCGACCCGGCACGGATCGTCGCCGAGGCGTCGCGGATCCGCGACCGCCTCGGCTGGCGCCCGAAATACGACGACCTCGACGGGATCGTCCGGCAGGCGCTCGATTGGGAAGACGCCTTGTCCAAACGCAACCGGATCTGATGGCAATCCACCCGTTCCCCGCCGCGCTTCTCGCGCTCGGCCTCTGCATCGCCTCCGGGGCGTTCGCGGCACAGGCCGCCCCTGTCGGGAAGGCCGGCCAATCGGATGCGTTTCCGGCCTTCGTCGCCGCCCTGCGCGTCGACGCCCTGGCGAAGGGCATCACGCCCGCGACCTTCGATGCGGCGTTTCGGGGCGTGACGCCCGATCCAACTGTCCTCGCGCGGATCAAGGGTCAGAGCGAGTTCGGGCGGCCGGTCTGGGAATACCTCGTCGGCGCGGTCTCGCCCGGGCGGATCGCCCGCGGCCGGGCGCGTGCCGCAGCGCTCGGTCAGGCCCTGCCGGCGATCGAGGCGCGCTACGGCGTCCCGGCCTCGGTGCTGCTGGCGATTTGGGGCGTCGAGTCGGATTTTGGCGCGAGCGGCGGCACGGTACCAACGGTCCGCGCCCTGGCGACCCTCGCCGCCGCGCGGCACCGCGGCACGCTGTTCCGCGACGAGCTGCTGGCCGCCCTCGCGATCCTGCAGCGCGGCGACGTCGCGCCGGAGCGGATGCTCGGCAGCTGGGCCGGCGCCATGGGGCAGGTACAGTTCCTGCCCTCGACCTTCCTGGCGCACGCCGTCGACTTCGACGGCGACGGCCGGCGCGACATCTGGACGAGCGACGCCGACGCGCTCGCCTCCATCGCCGCCTACCTCAAGGATCTCGGGTGGAACTCCGCCATCTCTTGGGGTTACGCGGTCCGCCTCCCCGACCGGTTCGACCTGACCCGCTACGCGGCCGACCTCTCCGACTTCGCCCGCCGCGGCGTGCGCCGCATCGACGGCGGCGACCTGCCGGACAAGGGGGCCGCGTCCGTCTTCCTGCCCGGCGGCGCCGGCGGTCCCGCCTTCCTGATCACCGACAACTTCGAGGTGATCCGCGGCTACAACACCTCGGACTCGTATGCCCTCGCCATCGGGCACCTCGCCGACCGGCTGGCCGGAGGGCCGCCGCTCGCCGCCCCCTGGCCGAGCGCTGCCTCCCGCCTCGATAAGGCCGGGCTGCAGACGCTGCAGACGGGCCTTTCGCGCGAGGGACTCTATGCCGGCGAGGCCGACGGACGGGCGGGCCCGAAGCTGCGCGAGGCGATCCGCCGCTATCAGGTCCGCGAGGGCCTGACCGCCGACGGCTACGCGACGCCGGCGCTCCGTGACCGTCTATCGGGCAGGCCTTAGACGCGCAGTAAGGGCTCGGCTATGCTCAACCGCGGGTCGAAGTCCGCGGCACCGGAGGGCGCATGAACGGAGGGCGGATGAGACGCGATGCGACGAACCGAGTTGTGACAACCGCCAAGGGGCCCCGCATCGTCCTGGCGCTCGGGTTCGGCCTCGCTCTACCGCTCGTCCTCCTGCCGCCGTCGCCGGCCGAGGCGCAGTGGGGCGACAACTACGACCAGCCGCGCCGTCGCGGCCGCGACGCCTATTACCGCGAGGACGACGGCTATGCTCGGGCCCCGCGCCGTGCCACGGCGCCGGAGCCCGAACGAAGGCAGTTCTACTGGCCCTGGGAGGACAGGCCGAGCGCGCCCGAGCCGCGCCAGGTCGCCCCGACCTACCGTCCGCCACGTCCGCGCCCGCCGGTCGGTGCCGACGCTGCACCGCGCCAGATCCGGCGACCGCAGACCCGGCCGGCGCCCACGATCGCGGCCCCGACGCCGGCGTTGAAGAAGACCGAGGCGAAGGTGCAGATCGCGGTGTTCGGCGATTCGCTGGCCGACCACCTGAGCCGCGGACTCGACGACGTCTTCGCGGACAGCGCCGACATCGCGGTGATCGACAGGGCCAAAGGCGACAGCGGCCTCGTGCGCCGGGACGTCATCGACTGGCCGAAGGCCGCAGACGACTACCTCAAGGCGAACCCGAAGGTCGGCTACGCCGTGGTCATGCTCGGCGCCAACGATCGCCAGCCGATACGCGACGGCGACCAGACCCTCGACCCGCTCACCGATCGCTGGCGCGAGCTCTACCGCGCCCGCGTCGAGGCCTTGGTCAACGTGTTCGCCGACCGGAAGATCCCGCTGGTCTGGGTCGGCACCCCGCCGATGCGCAGCGAGAGCCTGACCCGCGACCTCGGCAGCATCAACGACATCATCCGGGACGCGGTCACCAAGGGCGGCGGCACCTACGTCGACGTCGGGCCGGGATTCTCCGACGACCGCAACCACTACACCGCCACCGGGCCGGACCTCGACGGGCAGACCGCCAAGCTGCGCACCGCCGACGGCGTGCACTTCACCCATGCCGGCGCCCGCAAGCTCGCGCATTTCGCCGACGTGGAGTTGAAGCGCCTGATGGGCGCGACGACGCCGGCCGCCCCGGAGCAGCCGGCGGCGGCCGTCTCGGCCCTGCCTGCGACGCCGCTGGATGCGGCGCCGACGAAGCTCGACGACGTCACCGCGATCGACCGGCAGATCACGGCGATGCTGCCGAGCCTGCCCGAGCCCCCGGGGGTGCCGGCGCTGCCGGTGAAGCCCGCGGCGGGTCCGGTCGTGCCGCTCGGCCGGGTCGAGCTCTCGCCGGGCGGCGTCCTCGTCAGCGGCCGGCCGCGCGACGGCGACGCAACCGGCACCGTCGAACGCGCGCTCCAACGCGGCGCGGCGCCGCTGCCGCAGCCCGGACGAGCCGACGACTTCCGCTGGCCCCCGGGCTGAACGCCCGGCAGAGACTCAGCGCGGCAGGATCGAGGCGCCCATCAGCGTCTCGTCGATCGAGCGGGCGGCCTGCCGGCCCTCGCGGATCGCCCACACGACCAGGGACTGGCCGCGGCGCATGTCGCCGGCCGCCCAGATCTTCGGATCGGAGGTGCGGTAATCCTCCTCGTTCGCCGTGACGTTGCCGCGCTTGTCGACCGTGATGCCGGACTGCTCCAGAAGCCCCTTCTGGATCGAGCCGGCGAATCCGATCGCCATGAACACGAGGTCGGCCGGCAGGACGAATTCCGAGCCCTCGATGGGCTGGCGCTTGGCGTCGACGCGGGCGCAGACGACCCCGGTGAGACGCCCCTTCTTGTTGCCTTCGAGCCGGAGGGTGGCCGCCTGGAACTCGCGCTCGGCGCCCTCGGCCTGGCTCGACGAGGTCCGCATCTTGGTCGGCCAGTACGGCCAGACCGAGAGCTTGTCCTCGCGCTCGGGCGGCCGCGGGCGGATGTCGAGCTGCGTCACCGACAGGGCGCCCTGACGGAACGCGGTGCCGACGCAGTCGGACGCGGTGTCACCGCCGCCGATCACCACCACGTTCTTGCCCGACGCCAGGATCGGCGCCTCGCCGTTGCCGCGCATCGGCTCGGCGCCGACCCGCCGGTTCGACTGGATCAGGTAGGGCATCGCGTAGTGCACGCCCTCGAGCTCCTGCCCCGGCAGCTGCGGGTTGCGCGGGTCCTCGGCGCCGCCGGAGAACAGCACAGCATCGTACTCGGCGGTCAGCTCCTCGACCGGCTTCGTCACGCCGACGTTCTGGTTGTAGTGGAAGACCACGCCTTCGGCTTCCATCTGCTTCACGCGCCGATCGATGTGGCGCTTCTCCATCTTGAAGTCGGGGATGCCGTAGCGGAGCAGACCGCCGGCCTTCGGCTCGCGCTCGTAGACGTGGACCGCGTGCCCGACGCGGGCGAGCTGCTGCGCCGCCGCGAGGCCGGCCGGACCCGAACCGATCACCGCCACCTTCTTGCCGGTGCGGATCGACGACGGCTCCGGCTTCACCCAGCCCATGTTCCAGGCCCGGTCGGCGATGGCCTGCTCGATCGTCTTGATCGCCACCGGCTGGTTCTCGAGGTTCAGCGTGCACGCCTCCTCGCACGGCGCCGGGCAGATGCGGCCGGTGAACTCCGGGAAGTTGTTGGTGGAGTGGAGGTTGCGCGCCGCCTCCTCCCAATCCGACTGGAAGACGAGGTCGTTCCAATCGGGAATCTGGTTGTGCACCGGGCAGCCGGTCGGCCCATGGCAGAACGGGATGCCGCAATCCATGCAGCGCGCCGCCTGCTTCTTCAGGTCGTGCTCGTCGAGCGGCAGGGTGAACTCGCGGAAGTGCCGCACGCGGTCGGCCGCGAGCTGGTACTTCTGGTCCTGCCGGTCGAATTCGAGGAAGCCGGTGATCTTGCCCATCGGTGTACTCAGCGTCGGTAGCGAAAAATCGGTGTCGCAGCTTTCCGGTCAGCGACCGGCGGCAGCGGCGATAGCGTCGGGTTCGAGCCGGAACGCGACCCTGCATCGGTCGAGCCAACCCCGGATCGCGGGCCTCCCCGCCAAGTCGAATCCACCCCCGTCGGCCCACTGGGTGTAGGCGAACAGGGCGACGTCGGCGATGGTCACGTCGTCGCCGACGAACCATTCGCTTTCCGCGAGGTGCCGCTCCATCAGGTCGAGCGCCGCCTCGCCGCGCGCGACCCGGCCCGGATCGCGCCCCTCGCGCGGCACGCCGCGAAACGTCATCTCAACGCGGCAGACCGCGATGGTCGGCTCGTGGCTGTACTGCTCCCAGAACAGCCACTGGTCGACGGTCGCCGCCGCGAACGGGTCGCCCGGAAGCAGCGCGCTCTCGCGGGCGAGATACCGCATGATGGCGTTCGACTGGGCGAGGCGCCGCCCGTCGTCGAACACCACCCCCGGGATCTGCCCGGCCGGGAACAGGGCGAGATACGCAGGCGTCCGCGTCTCGCCCTTCAGCGCATCGACCTGGACCCATTCGTAGGCGAGGCCGAGAACATCGGCGACGATCTTGATCTTCAGGCAGTTGCCCGAGGTGAGGTCGCCGTAGATCCGCATGGCGGCGGGCGGCGTCGTCGAGAACGTATCCGTCATGCGCCTCCCCTCGCGCTGTCCATCGTCGGCGGCGTCTTCCTTCATGGCCGACCGACTTCAAAGCCGGCCGGGGTGTTCGTTCAGCCATTCCTTCAGCGCGGTCTCGATGCGGATCTGCCAGTCCGGACCACCGCTCCGGAACCGTTCGACGAGGTTCGTCGGGAGGACAAGTCGCTCCGTCTCACCAGGGCGATGACCACGTTCGACCAAGCGACCGCCGACCCGAATATCCGCTTGTTCGAACCAAGCAGCATCCAGCTCCGGTGCGTCGTCGGGATCCCAGCCGATCTCATCGGGAAACATCGGTTGATCGGGTGCGGCCGCCGAATTGCGCCTGCTCTCGTTCATTGGCCTTCCTCAAGCTGATGATCCGTCGATCGCCGTCCCGTTCCGTCCAGACCACGATGACCATTCGGCCGTCGAGGAGACCGACTGTGATCCACCGTGTCTCCCTATAACTGAACCGCACGTCCTCACGCGTCGCTTCGGTCCCGTTGAAGACTTGCCCACATCGAGCGAAATCCAACCCGCGCTCACGCAACGCGTGCGCGCGCTGCTCGTCATCGTAGACGACGCGCAGGGGCGTCTCTCACCGAGAGAGCGACGGTCCTTACTCCGCCGCCACCGGCATCCGCGCCATCTCCATCTCGCGGAGCGCCCGGCGGTACTCCACCGGCATCACCTTGACGAACTTGGTGCGGTAGCCCGCCCAATCCTCGAGGATCGCCTTGGCGCGCGGGCTGCCCGTGTACTTCAGGTGGTTGGTGATGAGCTGCGACAGGCGCTCCTCGTCATGCCCCGACATGTCTGCGAGGATGTCGACGCGGCCCTTGGTCTCGAGGTCGCCGTCCTGGTGGAAGCGGCGCATCAGGTCGTCTTCCTCCTCGACGGGTTCGAGGTCGACCATCGAGAGGTTGCAGCGGGCCGAGAACGATCCGTCCTCGTCGAGCACGTAGGCGATGCCGCCGGACATGCCGGCCGCGAAGTTGCGCCCGGTCTCGCCGATCGACACGACGACGCCGCCGGTCATGTACTCGCAGCCATGGTCGCCCATGCCCTCGACCACGGTGATCGCGCCGGAGTTGCGCACGGCGAAGCGCTCGCCGGCCGAGCCGCGGATGTAGCACTCGCCGGCGATGGCGCCGTAGAGCACGGTGTTGCCGACCATGATCGTCCTGTCGGCGGGCGCCTTGAGCGAATCGCTCGGCCGGATGATCAGCTTGCCGCCCGACAGGCCCTTGCCGACGTAGTCGTTGCCGTGGCCGGTGAGCTCGATCGTCACGCCGGCCGCGACCCAGGCGCCGAAGCTCTGTCCGGCGGTGCCGGCGAGCTTCACCACGATGGTGTCGTCGGGCAGGCCTTCGTGGCCGTGCGCCTTGGCGACGGCGCCCGACAGCATCGCGCCCGCCGTCCGGTCGGAGTTGCGGATCACGTCGTGGAGGACCACCGGCTCGCCGGTGTCGATCGCGTTCTGCGCGCCGGCGATCAGGCGCCGGTCGAGGACGTCGTCGATCGGGTGCTTCTGCGTCTCGACCCAGCGGATCGCCACGTCCGGCCCGACGTCGGGCCGGTGGAACAACTTCGAGAAGTCGAGTCCACGCGCCTTCCAGTGCTGGATCGCCTCGACCTTGTCGAGGAAGTCCGAGCGGCCGACGAGGTCTTCGAGCTTGGTGAAGCCCATCGCCGCCATCAGCTCGCGCAGCTCCTCGGCGACGTAGAAGAAGTAGTTCACCACGTGCTCGGGCGTGCCTTTGAAGCGCTTGCGCAGAACCGGGTCCTGCGTCGCGACGCCGACCGGGCAGGTGTTGAGGTGGCACTTGCGCATCATGATGCAGCCGGCCGCGATCAGCGGCGCGGTGGAGAAGCCGAACTGGTCGGCGCCGAGGAGCGCCGCGATCAGCACGTCGCGGCCGGTGCGGATGCCGCCGTCGGCCTGCAGCGCGACGCGGCCGCGCAGGTGGTTCATCACCAGCGTCTGCTGCGTCTCGGCCAGCCCCGTTTCCCACGGACCGCCGGCGTGCTTCAGCGAGGTCAGCGGCGCCGCGCCGGTGCCGCCGTCGAAGCCCGAGATGGTGATGTGGTCGGCCCGCGCCTTGGCGACGCCGGTGGCGACCGTGCCGACGCCGACCTCGGAGACGAGCTTCACCGACACGTCGGCCGCCGGGTTCACGTTCTTCAGGTCGTAGATCAGCTGCGCCAGATCCTCGATCGAGTAGATGTCGTGGTGCGGCGGCGGCGAGATCAGGCCGACGCCCGGGGTGGCGTAGCGGACCTTCGCGATCTTGGCGTCGACCTTGTGGCCGGGCAGCTGGCCGCCCTCGCCGGGCTTGGCGCCCTGAGCGACCTTGATCTGCATCATGTCGGCGTTGACGAGGTACTCGGTGGTGACGCCGAAGCGCCCCGACGCGACCTGCTTGATCGCCGAGCGGCGCGAGCGCCCGTCCGGCAGCGGCTTGAAGCGCTCGACCTCCTCGCCGCCCTCGCCCGAGTTCGAGCGTCCGCCGAAGGAGTTCAGGGCGATGGCCAGCGTCTCGTGCGCCTCCTTCGAGATCGAGCCGTAGGACATCGCGCCGGTGGCGAAGCGCTTGACGATCTCGGAGGCCGGCTCGACGCTCTCCAGCGCCACCGGCTCGCGCCCGATCTCGGGGGCGAGCTTGATCCGGAACAGGCCGCGCAGGGTCTTGAGCTGCTGCTCCTGGTCGTTCACCAGCCGGGCGTATTCGCGGTAGCGCTCGGGCACGCCGAGACGCACCGCATGCTGAAGCGTCGCGACCGTGTCGGGGGTCCAGGTGTGGGCCTCGCCGCGCAGCCGGTAGGCGTACTCGCCGCCGACGTCGAGGGCGTTGCGATAGATCGGCGCGTCGCCGAACGCGTCGGCGTGGCGGCGCACGGTCTCCTCGGCGATCTCGGCCATGCCGACGCCCTCGACCATCGTCGCCGTGCCGAAGAAGTCGCGCGCGACGAAGGCCGAGTTCAGCCCGATCGCGTCGAAGATCTGCGCGCCGCAATAGGACTGGTAGGTCGAGATGCCCATCTTCGACATGACCTTCAGCAGGCCCTTATCGATCGACTTGATGTAGCGGTAGATGATCTCCTCATCCAAGAGGTCCGGCGGGAACTCGTGCTTCATCGCCACCAGCGTCTCGAAGGCGAGATACGGGTTGATCGCCTCGGCGCCGTAGCCGGCCAGGCAGGCGAAGTGATGGATCTCGCGCGGCTCGCCCGATTCGACCACGAGGCCGACCGAGGTGCGAAGCCCCTTGCGGATCAGGTAGTTGTGCACGGCCGCCGTCGCGAGCAGCGCCGGGATCGGGATACGATCGGGGCCGACCGCGCGGTCGGACAGGACGATGATGTTGTAGCCGCCGCGCACCGCGACTTCCGCGCGGTCGCAGAGCCGGTCGAGCGCGCCGTTCATCGCCGCCGCGCCGGTCTCGGCCGGATAGGTGATGTCGAGGGTCTTTGTGTCGAAGCGGTCCTCGAAATGGCCGATCGAGCGGATCTTCTCGAGGTCCGTGTTGGTCAGGATCGGTTGGCGGACTTCCAGGCGCTTGCGGCGGGAGGCGCCTTCCATGTCGAGCAGGTTCGGGCGCGGGCCGATGAACGAGACGAGGCTCATCACGGCCTCCTCGCGGATCGGGTCGATCGGCGGGTTGGTGACCTGCGCGAAGTTCTGCTTGAAGTAGGTGTAGAGCGACTTCGACTTGTCGGACAAAGCCGAGAGCGGCGTGTCGGTGCCCATGGAGCCGACCGCCTCCTGGCCGGTCACGGCCATCGGCGCCATGAGCAGCTTGAGGTCTTCCTGGCTGTAGCCGAACGCCTGCTGGCGATCGAGCAGCGACACGTCGGTGCGGCTCTCGCGAGCGGTGACGGGCTTGAGATCCTCCAGCACGATCTGGGTGTTCTTCACCCAGTCGGCGTAGGGGTGCGCGGCCGCGAGCTCGCCCTTGATCTCCTCGTCGTCGACGATGCGGCCCTTCTCCAGGTCGATCAGAAGCATCCGGCCCGGCTGCAGGCGCCAGGACTGGACGATCTTCTCATCCGGGATCGGCAGCACGCCCATTTCTGAGGCGAGCACGACGAGGCCGTCGTCGGTGACGATGTAGCGGGCGGGGCGCAGTCCGTTGCGGTCGAGGGTCGCGCCGATCTGGCGGCCGTCGGTGAAGGCGACCGCCGCCGGGCCGTCCCACGGCTCCATCAGCGCGGCGTGGTACTCGTAGAAGGCCCGCCGCTCCTCGCTCATCAGCGGGTTGCCGGCCCAGGCCTCGGGGATGAGCATCATCATCGCGTGGGCGAGCGGGTAGCCGCCCATGACGAGGAACTCGAGCGCGTTGTCGAAGCACGCGGTGTCGGACTGGCCCTCGTAGGAGATCGGCCACAGCTTCGAGATGTCGTTGCCGAACAGGTCCGAATCGACGCTCGCCTGGCGGGCGGCCATCCAGTTCACGTTGCCGCGCAGCGTGTTGATCTCGCCGTTGTGCGCGACCATCCGGTAGGGGTGCGACAGGCGCCAGGTCGGGAAGGTGTTGGTGGCGAAGCGCTGGTGCACGAGGGCGATCGCCGAGACGAAGCGCTCGTCCTTCAGGTCGAGGAAGTAGTTCCCGAGCTGGTTCACCAGCACCATGCCCTTGTAGACGATGGTCCGGCTCGACACGGAGACGGGATAGAACTCCATCACCCGCGGGTCCTTCAGGCCGTAGACGCGGCCGGAAATCACCTTACGGGCGACGTAGATCCGCCGCTCGAACGCGTCGCCGTCGGCCGCGGAGGCCGGGCGGCCGATGAAGAGCTGGCGGTGATGCGGCTCGGTCGCCTTCACGGCGACGCCGAGGTCCTCGGGATCGACCGGCACGTCGCGCCAGCCGAGCAGGGGAAGCCCCTCGGCGGCGAGCGACTGCTCGACGATGGATTCGATGATCGCGCGCGACTCCTCGGCCTTCGGCATGAACAGCTGCGCGATGGCGTAGTCGCCGGCCGGCGGCAGCTCGAAGCCGAGCCGCGAGCACTCCTCGGCGAAGAAGGCGTGCGGGATCTGCGTGAGGATGCCGCAACCGTCGCCCATCTTCGGGTCGGCGCCGACCGCGCCGCGATGGTCGAGGTTCTCCAGGATCTTCAGGCCCTGCTCGACGATGGCATGGGTGCGCCGGTCGTGCATGTCGGCGACGAAGCCGACGCCGCAGCCGTCCTTCTCGTTGCGCGGATCGTAGGCACCCTGGGCGACCGGCATCGCCGGATCGCGCACCACGAGCGGCGCGACGCCGTCGCGCGAAGCCGGCGCGGTGTCCGCGTCGAGGTTTCCGCTCACGGTCATGTCCGCATTCCCGAAAGCCGCCATGCCCACCATCCCCGAAAGTTCGAAAAGTTCGACCAGACCCGTCCGAACGTCCATGCCCGCCGACGCGAGCACGTTTCATGCCCGACACTCAAGCGAGGCCGGGCCAGTCATCTTGTCTCGTCGGGTCTCGGGAGGGTCCTCGGTGGAGGAAGCGCCCGCAACCCGCGGGCTCGCACCGGCCCGATGTCAGCCGGCGTGGGCCCGGATCGCCTCGACGGCGACCGGCTTGAGATCTCGTTTCGACGTCACGATGATCACGTGCCGAAACCCTCTACCCCGGACCCTTAGGTCCCGCTGCGCGGCGTCCATCGCGCGCGCCCACCGGAAATGGGACAGTCATACTGTCCTAACGCTGCAAACTGGCAGATTTCAAATATTCCAGCAAGGCCCACACACCGGCAAAAGCGGCGTTTTGATGCCGCATCCCACGCCTTCCCTGCTCGATCCCAGCGCCAGGAGCGACCGAACGCCGTCGAACTGCATCGGGAATCGGCCGCTTGGCGCCCGCATTCTCCCGCAATTGCGCCCGAATCGTCCGGTCAATGGCGTACGCCGAGCACAAGCGGCATGCGGGGCAACGACCCTGCCGGAATGGCCGAAGGACACGCGGGACGCGGTCCTTCGGCGCGGGGCCCGCTCCGGATCGTCGGCGGGCCTCGACGAAACTCCCCGGCGCGGGGCGAGCGCCGCAGGAGGTCGGGCGATTTGTGAGAGCGTGACCCGGATGTCAGCCGTGAACCCATTCCATCGTCGTCTTCGCGTGAGCCTCTCGGCCTGCGCCCTGCTGATCGGCGCCACCGGCGCGGCGCAGGCGCAATACGCCTTCGACGACGCGATCATGCCGCCCCGCGCGGTAGCCTGGCGCCTGGGCGAGCGCGGCTTCAGCGGCATCAGCCGGCCGCGCTTCGACGGCCGCGCCTACGTCGTCGAGGCGTTCAACCCGAACGGCGCCCGCGTGCGCCTGTTCGTCGACGCGCGAGACGGTGCGATCCTCGGCCGCCAGCGCCTCGACGACGGCCCGGTGGTGATCGCTCGCCCGGCCCCCGGCTACGGCTGGACCGAGGAGGACGCGATGCCGCGGAGCCCGATGCGGCAGGCCGAGCGACTTCTTCCGCCAGGCGACATCCCGATGCCGGAGAGCCGCGGCGTGCCCCCGCGCCGACCTGTGCCGGACGCAGACTTCGTACGGCCCGAGGGCGGACCAGACGCCTACGGCCGCACGCCTGCAGAGCCGAACCCGCACGGGATCAACCCGGATCGCCGCGGGCCGGTCGAGGCGCCGCGCCGGCTCGCACGCACCGGCAACCCGACCCGGGGGCCGGACGGTAGGACGCTCGACGGGAAGACGCTCGACGGCAAGAACCCGGAAGGCAGAGCGCAGGCGCGCACCGTTCCCGAGGTGCCGAAGCTGCGCCCGGTGGAGGCCGCCAAACCCGAGCCGAAGCCGGAAGCGCCCGTCGCGACGGCGGAGCCGCCGAAGGCGGCCGCGCCTGCCGTCATCGCGACGCCCGCAGCGGTTCAGCCGCCCGCGGACGGCACGGTGGCGAAATCCCCAGAGACCAAGGCTTCCGAGACCAAGGCGGCGGAAGCAAAGCCCCCCGCTGCGAAGGCGGCCGAGCAGACTTGGCAGAACCCGCCCGAGACCAAGCGCAACGTCCGCGTCATCGGCGGCGCGACCCTGGTGCCGGGTGCGCCCGACAAGGATGCGCAGACCCCGTAACCTGAAGCCTCAAGCTACCCAGGCGCCCAGGCGCTCGTCCCCGCAGAAGACCGTGAACGAATCGGCGCGGGCGATGGCGCAGAGCGTCATGCGGTGGAGGCGGGCCCGGTCGATGGCGAGCGAGGTCGGCGCCGAGATCGCGACCAGGACCGACGCGCCGAAATGCGCCGCCTTCTCGACCATCTCGAACGAGCAGCGGCTGGTGATCACCAGGAAACCTTCGGCCGGGTCGGTGCCTGCGCGGATCAGCGCGCCGATCAGCTTGTCGAGGGCGTTGTGCCGGCCGACATCTTCCCGCACAGCCACGAGGCTGCCGTCGAGACCTGCCCAGGCCGCCGCATGCACCGCGCGCGTCTCGCGCCCGAGCGCCTGGGCGTCACCGAGGTCGGACAGAGCGCGCGCGATCGCCTCCGGCCGGACGCTCACGGCGGTGGACGCGTCGCGCGTCTCCGCCCGCGGCAGGGCGGCGAGGTCCTCGATCCCGCAGACGCCGCAGCCGGTGCGCCCGCTGATCGCGCGCTTGCGGGCGAGGTGCTCGCGCAGCCGGCCCGGCGCGAGGTCCACCAGCAACCGTAGCCCGCCCTCGCCCCGCTCGACCGCGGCGCCGCGGATCTCGTCGGCCGAGGCGACGATGCCCTCGGTGAGGCTGAAGCCGTAGGCGAAATCCTCGAGATCGGCGGGCGTCGCCATCATCACCGCGTAGGGCACGCTTCCGTAGACGAGGTTGACCGGCATCTCGACGGCGAGCGCACGCTCGCCCTCGCGCGGCTCCGGCGCGGCGTAGGCGACGACGCGCGTCGCCACCCGCACCGCCGTCTCCGGTCTGCTCCGCCCGGTCCGCATTCCGTCCGCCATTCCGCTGGTCCCGCCGATCGCCCCCGCATCCGCCTCATAGCAGGCGGCGACCCGGACCGCGCCTGCGGCGATGCTGCCCCCGCCTCATGAATGCTTCCGGCCCCTGCGGCGATGCTTTCGGTGGTGCTGCGGCGCATCCGGAAAGCGTGCGATGCGACGCTTGTGCGGTTGCACCTTGCACGACCTTGTGGTCTGACACCGCGATCGGATACCCGGGCATCGCGCCGACAGGGCGTCCAACTCCGCCGGACGACACCGCGGGCCTCGTACAAGCAAGACGCGGGCGGTCGACGGAGCGTAACGTGACCAAGGGGAGCCACGAGAGGCACATGCGGACGGCGCAGACGAAACACCGCTCCAAGAGGGGGCTCGCCGCGTTCGGCGCGTTGCTCCTGACGTCGTCGCAGGCCCTGGCCGCCGGCATCGGCCAGCCCGAGCCCTGGCAGATGACCCGCCAGGTTCCGGTCACCGAGAACGCGCGCGACATCCTCCAGTTCGAGTCGTGGGTGCACTGGCTCTCGCTCGCGATCTGCGTGTTCGTGCTCGGACTGATCCTGTGGTGCATCTACCGCTTCAGCGAGAAGCGGAACCCGACGCCCTCGAAGACCACCCACAACACCCTGATCGAGGTGGCCTGGACGATCGTCCCGGTGCTGATCCTCGTCGCCGTCGCAATCCCCTCGTTCCGCCTGTTGCGCGTTCAGCTCTCGGATCCGAAGTCCGACGTGATGATCAAGGTGACCGGCCATGCCTGGTACTGGTCCTACGAGTACCCCGCAGACCAGGGCGGCGGCTTCTCGTTCGATGCCAACATCGACGAGGACAAGCAGCCGCGCCTGCTCCAGGCCGACAACGAGATGGTCGTGCCGGTGAACAAGATCGTGAAGATCCAGGTCACCGCCGCCGACGTGATGCACTCGTGGGCGATGCCGTCCTTCGGCTTCAAGATCGACGCCGTGCCGGGCCGCCTCAACCAGTTCTGGTTCAAGGCCGACCGCGAGGGCACGTATCACGGCCAGTGCTCCGAGCTCTGCGGCCAGCGCCACGCCTACATGCCGATTGTCGTGCGCGTCGTGAACGACGAGGCCTACGCGGCCTGGCTCGGCGAGGCGAAGACCAAGTACGCCCGCATCGACGACGGGTCCAAGTTCGCCGACGCCCGATAGAGGGCGCGCCTCGGGCCAGCACCGCGCCGGCCCGACCCACCGAGATCTCGAGAGACACGCACAAGGCTCAGCTCAGATGGCAATCGCCGCAGCGCATGCAGGGGCCCACGAGGCCCACGACCACAAACCTTCCTTCTTCGCCCGCTGGTTCCTCTCCACGAACCACAAGGATATCGGCACGCTCTACCTGCTGTTCGCGTTCTGCGCGGGCATGATCGGCGCGTTCCTATCCTTCGGCATCCGGATGGAGATGGAGGCGCCCGGTCTCCAGTACTTTTCCAATCCGCAGACCTACAACGTGTTCGTGACCGGCCACGGCCTCATCATGGTGTTCTTCATGGTGATGCCGGCCCTGATCGGCGGGTTCGGCAACTGGTTCGTCCCGCTGATGATCGGCGCGCCGGACATGGCCTTCCCGCGCATGAACAACGTCTCGTTCTGGCTGACGGTGGCGGGCTTCTGCAGCCTGATCTGCTCGCTGTTCGTCGAGGGCGCGCCCGGCGCGTCCGGCGCCGGCACCGGCTGGACCGTGTACCCGCCGCTCTCGACCGCGGGCCACCCCGGCCCGGCCGTCGATTTCGCGATCTTCGCGCTGCACCTGTCCGGCGCCGGCTCGATCCTCGGGGCGATCAACTTCATCACCACGATCCTGAACATGCGCGCCCCCGGCATGACGCTGCACAAGATGCCGCTCTTCGCCTGGGCCGAGCTCGTCACCGCCTTCCTGCTGCTGCTGTCGCTCCCGGTCCTCGCCGGCGCGATCACCATGCTGCTCACCGACCGCAACTTCGGCACCACCTTCTTCGACCCGGCCGGCGGCGGCGATCCGATCCTGTACCAGCACCTGTTCTGGTTCTTCGGTCACCCCGAAGTGTACATCATGATCCTGCCGGCCTTCGGCATCGTCTCGCACATCATCGCCACGTTCTCGCGCAAGCCCGTCTTCGGCTACCTCGCGATGGCTTACGCGATGGTCGCGATCGGCGTCGTCGGCTTCGTCGTGTGGGCGCACCACATGTATACGGTGGGCCTGTCGCTGCAGACGCAATCGTACTTCGTCTTCGCCACCATGGTCATCGCGGTGCCCACCGGCGTGAAGATCTTCTCCTGGATCGCGACGATGTGGGGCGGCTCGATCCGCTTCACCGCGGCGATGCACTGGGCGGTGGGCTTCATCTTCCTGTTCACGGTCGGCGGCGTCACCGGCGTCGTGCTCGCGAACTCGGCTGTCGACAAGTACCTGCACGACACCTACTACGTCGTCGCGCACTTCCACTACGTGCTCTCGCTCGGCGCCGTGTTCATCATCTTCGCGGGTATCTACTACTGGTTCCCGAAGATGACCGGCCACATCATCCCCGAGTGGGCCGGAAAGCTGCACTTCTGGCTGGCCTTCATCGGCGCGAACGTCCTGTTCTTCCCGATGCACTTCCTCGGTCTCGCCGGCATGCCGCGTCGTTACGCCGACTACCCGGAGGCCTTCGCCGGCTGGCACAAGGTCTCGACCTACGGCGGCCACATCTTCGGCCTCGGCATGATGGTGTTCGTCATCGGCGTGATCCTCGCCTTCCGCTCGAAGGAGCGGGCTGCGGACAACCCCTGGGGTCCCGGTGCGACCACGTTGGAGTGGACGCTGTCCTCGCCGCCGCCCTTCCACCAGTTCGAGACGCTGCCCCGCATCGTCGACGAGCCGGGCCACCACTGATCGGAAGCGTTTTCGAGTGAGGTGGAATCCGGCTCACGTGAAGAAAACGCGACCAACTGGAAACGAAGTGGGTTTCGCGTAAGCGGAATCGACGACCATGGCGGGGGCTGCGCTTGCAGCCCCCGCCCTTCCCCGGACCCTTCCCGCGAAGGGTCCCGGCAAGGGCGGTGCGACGGTCCCGTCTGAGCGAAGCTCGGCGGGATCCCCCCTTTTCCGGGTGAGCCTTGCCCGGACGTTTGGACCTGTTCCGGTTCGCGTCTACCCGCGGCGGAACGAGCGCTCCCGCCGCGCGGGCTTGAGTGCGAAAAGCAGAATGGTTGCGGTGTCCATGACCACCCTGTCGAACAGCATGCCCGTCGGAGTGCCGCCGGTCCCCGTCGTCGGCGGCGACGTGCCGGACTATTTCGCTCTCCTGAAGCCGCGGGTGATGGTGCTGGTGATCTTCACCGCGCTGGTCGGCATGGTCGTGTCGCACGGCCACGTCCCGCCGGCCGTGGCCGTGATCTCGCTGCTGATGATCGCGATCGGCGCGGGCGCGTCGGGCTGCCTCAACATGTGGTGGGACGCCGACATCGACGCGATCATGACGCGCACCGCCAAGCGCCCGATCCCCGACGGCCGCATCCAGCCGAACGAGGCCCTGGCCTTCGGCCTAGTGCTCTCGGTCGGCTCGGTGATGGTACTCGGGCTCGCCGCCAACTGGCTCTCGGCGGGCCTGCTCGCCTTCACCATCGTGTTCTACGCGGTGATCTACTCGATGTGGCTGAAGCGGGCGACCGCGCAGAACATCGTCATCGGCGGTGCGGCCGGCGCCCTCCCCCCGGTGATCGGCCAGGCGGTCGTCAGCGGTTCGGTCGGCATCGAGTCGCTGGTCCTGTTCGCGATCATCTTCATCTGGACGCCGCCGCACTTCTGGGCGCTCGCCCTGGTGAAGGCTGGTGAGTACGCCAAGGCCGGCATCCCGATGATGCCGAACACCGCCGGCCCGACCTCGACCCGCCGCCAGATCATCTACTACACGCTGCTGCTCGCGCCGCTCGGCCTCGTGCCGGTCTGGATCGGCTTTGCCGGCCTGCTCTACGCGGTGGTCGCCGTGGTCGGCGGCCTCGGGATGCTCGCCTTCAGCGTGCAGGTCTACCGCAACCGCGAGGGCGAGGCGGAGAAGAAGGCCGCGATGGGGATGTTCGGCTTCTCGATCCTCTACCTGTTCGTGCTATTCTCGGCGCTGCTCGCCGAGCAGAGCCTCGGCCTGTTCCGCCCGGTCTTCGCCTGATGGAATACGATCCGCACGGCTTCCCCAAGATCGAGATGCGCCCCCTCACCCCCGAGGAGGAGGCGCGCCGACGCAAGCGTTCGATCGCGATCGCCCTGGCGCTCGGCGCCATGGTGCTGCTGTTCTTCGTCCTGACGATCGCCAAGCTCGGACCGCAAATCCTGAACCGGCCGCTGTAGAATGAGCATGCCGAACCCGAACCGGACGATGCTGCGCACCGCCTTCGCATGCGCGGGCATGGCTGTCGGCATGATCGGCCTCGCCTTCGCGTCGGTGCCGCTCTACGACGCGTTCTGTAAGGCGACCGGCTACGACGGCACGCCGCGCCAAGGGCCGGCGCTCACGGCCGGCGTTTCGACCGACGACAGCATGGTCGTACACTTCGACACCAACGTGTCGGCCTCGCTGCCGTGGCGGTTCAAGGCGGAATCGCGTCGCGTCGAGGCGCGACTCGGCGAGACCAAGACGGTGTTCTTCCAGGTGAAGAACACCGGCGCGACGCCCTCCACCGGCGTCGCCACCTTCAACGTCCAACCCGGCCTGATGGGCAGCTACTTCGTCAAGATCGAGTGCTTCTGCTTCAAGGAGCAGACGCTGCAGCCGGGCGAGACCCTGGACGTGCCGGTGGTGTTCTACATCGACCCCGAAGTGCGCAAGGATTCGAACACGGCGCACCTTTCGGAGATGACGCTGTCCTACACCTACTTCGCGTCGAAGAACGGTGAGCCGATTCCGGCGTCAGTCGCCGCCACGGGCACCACCGGCACGAAGCGCGACTTCTGACTGCGCGCGGATTTCCGGGCGCACCCGGTTTTCCCCACGCGGGAAGCGTGACAACACGCGCCCGCCTCCGCTAAGGGTGCGGGCAGACCGGACGGGTCGAACGGCCCGAATTCGGCGTATTAGAGTACACGGACCGCGAGCCGGCGACGGCGCAGGACCGACGGGGTCGAGGAGAGACGGGTAAGATGGCCGAGGCGCACGCCAAGAATCACGACTTCCACATCCTTGCACCGAGCCCTTGGCCGCTCATCGGCGCCTTCTCCGGCTTCGTGATGGCCTTCGGCGCCGTGTTCTGGATGAAGAGCCTGCAGATCGGCACGCTCACCCCGGGCCCCTACATCTTCGGCGCCGGCACGCTCGGCGTGCTCTACACCATGTTCTCGTGGTGGAAGGACGTGGTCCACGAGGCCAACCACGGCGACCACACACGCGTGGTGCAGCTTCACCACCGCTACGGCATGATAATGTTCATCGCCTCCGAGGTGATGTTCTTCGTCGCTTGGTTCTGGGCCTACTTCGAGGCGGCGCTCTACACCGCCGACCCGATCCAGGCTTCCCGCGTCGGCTTCACCGGCGGCGTCTGGCCGCCGAAGGGCATCGAGGCCTTCGACCCCTGGCACCTGCCGCTGCTCAACACGCTGATCCTGCTCACCTCGGGCACGACGGTGACCTGGGCACACCACGCCCTGCTGCACGACGATCGCAAGGGTCTGAAGTACGGCCTGTGGCTCACCGTCATCCTCGGCGTGCTGTTCACCGCGTGCCAGGCCTACGAGTACGGCCACGCGCATTTCGGCTTCGCCGGCAGCATCTACTCCTCGACCTTCTTCATGGCGACGGGCTTCCACGGTGCGCACGTCCTCATCGGCACGATCTTCCTCGGGATCTGCCTGTACCGCGCCTATCTCGGCCAGTTCACGGTCAAGCAGCACCTCGGCTTCGAGTTCGCCGCCTGGTATTGGCACTTCGTCGACGTGGTGTGGCTGTTCCTGTTTGCCGCCATCTACGTCTGGGGTTCGGGCGCCGGCCACGCGGCCCACTGACCGCGACCGGGCCTCGATCCCCTGTGACGCAGGGCGGGATTGCGTGGAAGGGCGGCTCAGGCCGCCCTTTTTCGTATCCAAGACCCCATATCGTGGTGGAGGCCGACGTATCGTTCGTCGCCGGGGGGCCTCACCTCATGCAAGGAACCTGAGCTTGGCCCGGACCTACACGCCACAAGCCCCGATCTCGACCGGCCTGCGGGGCCGCTGCCCCCGCTGTGGCGAAGGCCACCTGTTCAAGGGCTTCCTCACCGTCGCCCCCTCCTGCGAAGCCTGCGGCCTCGATTATGGGATGTTCGATTCCGGCGACGGCCCGGCCTTCTTTGTGATGTCGATCGTCGGCATCTTCGTGGTCGGCCTCGCCCTTTGGATGGAGATCACCTACCAGCCGCCGATGTGGGTCCACGGCCTCGTGGCGGGATCGCTCTCCGTAGGCTTGAGCCTCCTTCTGGTACGCCCGCTGAAGGGCATGCTCCTCGCCCTGCAATATGCGAACAAGGCCGAGCAGGGGCGCTTCGAGCCGTGACCGCGGCCGAGACCGCCCCGCGCACGCGCCCCGGCGCGATCCGCGATCTGTTCCCCCCGGCGCTCGCGACGCTGATCGCCCTGGCGATCCTGCTCGGGCTCGGCGTGTGGCAGCTCGAGCGCAAAGGCGAGAAGGAGGCGCTGATCGCCCGCATCGTCTCGCGCTCGCAGGCCGAACCGGTGACGACGCCCGCCGACTGGAACCCCACGCGCGACGAGTTCGAGCACGTCCGCGTCGCCGGGCGCTTCCTCAACGACCGCGAGACCCTGGTGCACGGGCTCGCGGCCGGTGAGACGCCGGGCCGGGCGCTGCAGGGCTACTACGTGATCACGCCGTTCCGGCGCGACGACGGCGCGATCGTGCTGGTCAACCGCGGCTTCGTGCCGACCGAGCTGAAGGACCAGGCCGACCGTCGCGACGGGCTGGTCGAAGGCGAGACCACCATCGTCGGCCTGCTGCGCGGAAGCGAGCCGAGGACGATGTTCGTGCCGGCGCCGGACCCCGTGCGCAACGAGTGGTTCAACCGCGACGTGCCCGGCATCGCCGCCGCGCGCGGGTTCCCGGACGCCACGCCCTACCTGATCGAGGTCGACGCCACCCCCGGGAGCAAGACCTGGCCGCGCGGCGGGCAGCTCCGGGTCGACCTGCCGAACAACCACCTGCAATACGCCTTCACTTGGTTCGGCATCGCCGCCTGCCTGCTCGGTGTCTTTTCCGTTTTCGCCTGGAAGCGCCTGCACGAGCTCGAGCCGCCTGCCGCCTGAGTCGCACTTGCGGCGGCGGTGAGGCCGGCTACACTCGCCGCGTTCGATGGCGGAGTGGTCCCCGATGCGCTGCTGGCTCGCCTTGTTCCTCGCCTTCGCACTGACGCCGGCGCACGCGGCCGACGACGGCGCGCGTGACGCAGCGCGTGCGACCATCACGCGCCAGGCCGAAGCGCTGGTGCGCGACGACGCCACCACCGCCTACGCTCAGGCGGCGCCGTCGATCCAGGGCATGTTCCCGACCGCGGACGTGTTCCTCGGCATGGTCCGCAACAGCTACCGCCCGGTCTACCGCCACCGCAGCTTCGTCTTCGGCAAGCTGCTCGACCTCGGCGACGGCGCCCTGTCGCAGGACGTGGCGATCCAGGACGAGGACGGCATCGATTGGACCGCCGTCTACAGCCTCGAGCGCGGCGCGGACGGCCAATGGCGCATCAGCGGCTGCCGGCTGATGAAGGCCGAGGGCACGAACGCCTGAACGGCGACGGCCTGCGTAGAGCCCTCGATCCTGCAGGGCGCTTGCAGAAGGCACGACACCGTCATTCCGGGTCGCCATAGGCGAGCCTGGAATCCAGAACCGCCGATGGTGGAAAGTCCTGCTCGACCTGTGGTTCTGGATCCAGGGCTCCGCTGCGCGGCTCCGGGATGACGCAGTGGTGCCAGTGAGTTTCCGAACGGCGAATCGCCGTCTGCGATCCTCCCTCGGTTCAGGCGAGAGGCCGCCGAGCCGTGTGGCGGACGCCGAGGATGACGATCTCGTCGTCCCCGATGCGGTCGGCGACGGCATAGGAATAGGGCCGGACGACCATCCGCCGCCCCCCTGGGCGAGCCGTCGCGGCGCCGGCCTGGGGTTGTTGCTGCAACACATCGATCACGGCGCGGATACGTTCCTGCACGTTGTGCGCGCCGGTCGGATGCTGCTCGCCGATCGTCGTCAGGATGCGGTCGAGCTGACGTGCGGCTGGAAGGGTGAAACGCAGCCTCACAGGCCGTGCTTGGCCCAGATGGCGCGCACCTCGGCATCCGTGGCGAACTCGGGGCGGTCGGCGGCCCGCTCGGATTCGTCCAGTCCCGCAGTTTCCTCAGGCGTGAACCGATAAACGGCCGTGTCGTCGCCGACGAAGGCCAGCACCACCCGCGCGACCTCGTCCTGCATCTCGGGGGAAAGCCCGCGCGCGGTGGCCACCGCCTTTTCAAGGAGATCCGTCATGCTCGCACGATGGCCGGAATCGGCGGACGGCAAAAGCGGAATCGATGGCGTCGCCACAGGCTCGGTCGGCCATCGCGAGCGCGATCCTTCTCAGGCGGCCGCGAAAGCCGAGGGCGATCTGTGGCCGACCCCGTTTCGACAGGCCCGAACCGATCGTGTAGAGGGGGCGCCTTCCCCGGAGGCCCCCGTGCTGCACGTCTCGACCCGCGGATCCGCCGCGCCGCTCTCGTTTTCCGATGCCCTGCTCGCCGGGCTCGCCCGCGACGGCGGGCTCTACGTGCCCGAGGCGTGGCCGACGATCACGAAACCGGAAATCGCGGGGCTCGCGGGCAAGCGCTACGCCGACGCCGCCAAGCTGGTGCTGCGCCCCCTGATCGACGGCGAGATCGCCGACGCCGACCTCGATCGGATGATCGAGGAGGCCTACGCCACCTTCCGCCACCCGGCGATCTGCCCGCTGACCCAGCTCGACGACAACCTGTTCCTGCTCGAGCTCTTCCACGGCCCGACGCTCGCGTTCAAGGACGTGGCGATGCAGCTGCTCGGGCGCCTGATGGACCACGTGCTCCGCGCCCGCGGCAGCCGCGCCACCATCGTCGGCGCGACCTCGGGCGACACCGGCAGCGCCGCGGTCGAAGCCTTCGGCGGGCTCGACCAGGTCGACGTCTTCATCCTGTTCCCGCACGGCCGCGTGTCGGAGGTGCAGCGTCGACAGATGACCTCGGTCGACGCGCCCAACGTCCACGCGCTCGCGGTCGACGGCAACTTCGACGACTGCCAGAACATGGTGAAGGCCATGTTCCAGCACGGCGACTTCGCCGACGCGGTGAAGCTCTCGGGCGTGAACTCGATCAACTGGGCCCGGGTCGCGGCGCAGGCGGTGTACTACTTCACCAGCGCGGTGGCGCTCGGCGCGCCGCACCGCAAGGTGTCGTTTTCGGTGCCGACGGGCAATTTCGGCGACGTGCTGGCGGGCTGGGTCGCCAAGCGCATGGGGCTGCCGATCGAGCGCCTGATGATCGGCACCAACGCCAACGACATCCTGGCGCGTACCCTGGAGCACGGCGCCTACGAGCTGCGCGGCGTCCACGCGACCACCTCGCCCTCGATGGACATCCAGATCTCCTCGAACTTCGAGCGGCTTCTGTTCGAGGCGCTCGGCCGCGACGCGTCCGCCCTCGGCCGGCTGATGGCGGGCCTGAAGCAGTCCGGCGGCTTCACCCTCGACGACGCGGTGCTCTCTGCGGTGCGGGCGGAGTTCGACGCCACCGCCGTGTCCGAGCCCGACGTGATGGACGAGATCGCCCAGACCCATGCTGCCACCGGCATGGTGCTCGACCCCCACAGCGCCATCGGCGTACGCGCCGCCCGCCGCCTGCTGAAGCGGGACCCGGCGACGCCGGTCGTCGCGCTGGCCACGGCGCATGCCGCGAAGTTCCCCGACGCGGTGAGCCGCGCCACCGGGGGCCTGCGCCCCGCCCTCCCCCCGCACCTCGCCGACCTGATGGACCGGCCGGAGCGCATGACACGAGTGGGCAACGACCAGGCCGAGGTCGAGGCCCTGATCCGGGATCGCGCTCGCATCACGAGGAGCGCATGAACGACGGGCAGGATTCGGTCGGCCACTCCGACGGGAAACCGTCGGCAAGCGCGAATGCGCATCGGCGCCGGTGCGCCGGAACGCCCTTGAGGCGTCTGCATCGAGGGCAACAACGATGAACCAGCACTTCGCCACACACGCCGCCTCGCCGGGCCTGCGCATCACCACCTTGGACAACGGCGTCACCGTCGCGACGGAGGCGATGCCCGGCGTCGCCACCGCGACGCTCGGCGTCTGGGTCGGGGCCGGATCGCGCCACGAGCGTCCGGACGAGAGCGGCCTGAGCCACCTCATCGAGCACATGGCGTTCAAGGGCACGCGCACGCGCTCGGCCCGCGCCATCGCCGAGGACATCGAGAACCTCGGCGGCGAGATCAACGCCGCGACCTCGGCCGAAGGCACGAGCTACACGGCGCGGGTGCTCGGCGAGGATGTCGGCACCGCGCTCGACGTGCTCGGCGACATCCTGACCGATTCCGTGTTCGACGCGGGCGAGCTCGCCCGCGAGAAGGGGGTGATCCTTCAGGAGCATGCCGGGATCGAGGATACGCCGGACGACGTGGTCTACGACGCCTTCACCGAGGCCGCGTTCCCCGACCAGCCGATCGGCCGCCCGATCATCGGCCGGCCCGAGACGATCAAGAGCTTCGACGAGGCCGGCATCCGCGCCTACCTCGCCCGCGAATACACCCCCGACCGCTTCGTGGTGGCCGCCGCCGGCGCCGTCGAGCACGAGGCCTTCGTGGCGTCGGCCGAGCGCCATTTCGGCGGCATGGCGAAGGCGGCGGCGCCCGAGGCGATCCCGGGAACCTACGGCGGCGGCGAGCGGCGCATGCCGAAGAAGCTCGAGCAGGCCAACCTCGTGATCGGCCTGCCCGGCCTGTCGTTCCGCGACGAGGCCTACTACGCCCTTCACATGTTCTCGCAGGTGCTCGGCGGCGGGCTGACTTCGCGGCTGTGGCAGGAGGTGCGCGAGACCCGCGGCCTCGCCTACGAGATCCAGGCCTTCCACTGGCCGTTCTCCGATTGCGGCCTGTTCGGCATCGGCGCGGCGACCTCCGGCGCGGACCTGCCCGAGCTCGTCGAGGTGACGCTGGAGGCGACCGCGCGGGCCGCCCGCGACCTCGACACCGTCGAGATCGCCCGGGCCAAGGCGCAGCTGAAGGTCTCGCTGCTCTCCGCGCTGGAGACGCCGGGCGGCCGGATCGAGCGCAACGCCCGCCAGATCCTCGCCTGGGGCCGGGTGATCCCGGCGGACGAAGTGATCGCCAAGGTCGACGCCGTGACGGTGGACCACGTGCGCGCGGCGGGCCGAGCGGTCCTCGCGGGCGCGCCGACGCTCGCCGCCATCGGCCCGATCAAGAAGCTGCCGTCCCTCGACCGGATCACCGCGGCTTTACGCGCCGCCTGAACGCGGCCGGGGACGCCCCCCTCAGGAGCGTCCCGAAACTTGTTTTAGCCGCAAAAGCGGGCGATCTGCGGCCCGGACGATCGCGCATACCAGCGGTGGGTGACGCCGGCCGCCGGGCCTCAGCCGCCTTGCTCACGGTTAATCCCGCCTCTACCACTGCGCGGAACCTGAGCCGTACTCGCCGCTGTACCCGGCCGGAACACTCGCCCGTTGCGCATCCTCGCCCTCTCCCTCGCACTCCTCGGCGGCCTTCTGTTCAGCGGTTCCGCGCGGGCCGTCGAGGCGGTGCGGGTCACCCTCGACGCGCCGGTCATCGACCTGACCACGGCGATCGAGCGTTACCGCTCGGACGGCGACCTGATCCAGATCTCCACGGCGCCCGGCAAGGACGGCATCGTCCGCCGCATCGTCGTGAAGGCGCGCGATGCCGGCGCGCGGCCCGACTGGATGGTGTTCGCGCTCACCAACGACACCGACGAGCAGATCGAGCGCATCCTCGTGGCGCCGCACTTCCGGCTGGTCGATTCCGGCGTGGTCTGGCCCGATCTCGGCGGCTCGCGCATCGCCGCGATCACCGCGAGCCAGGGCATCCGGCCCGAGCGCAACGAGAACCCCGAGGCGGACGAGTTCGTCATCACCCTCGATCCCGGCACGACGATCACCTACGTCGCCGAGCTGCGCGGCCCCAACATCCCGCAGGTGCACCTCTGGGATCAGGACGCCTACCGCAAGAAGGCCGCCGGGCTGACGCTGTACAAGGGAATCATCATCGGCATCAGCGGCTTGCTGGCGCTGTTCCTGACGATCGTCTTCGTGGTCAAGGGCGCGATCATCTTCCCCGCGGCCGCCGCCCTGGCGTGGTCGGTGCTGGCCTACGCCTGCATCGACTTCGGCTTCCTGCAGCGGGTCTTTCCGGTCACCGAGCTGGCCGAGCGGGTCTACCGCGCCTCCGCCGAGGCGGTGCTGGCGGCGACCCTGCTGGTGTTCCTGTTCGCTTACCTCAACCTTTCGCGTTGGCACGTGCGCTACAGCCACGTGGCGTTCTTCTGGCTGACCTTCCTCGCCGGCCTCGTCGGGCTGGCCCTGTTCGATCCGCCGGTGGCGGCGGGCGTGGCGCGCATCTCGATCGCGGCGGTGGCCGGCGTCGGGCTGCTGCTGATCGCGTACCTTGCCGCCCACAACGGCTACGACCGCGCCATCCTGCTCGTCCCGACCTGGACGCTTCTGGTGGTCTGGGTCACCGCCGCGGGCTTCGCGGTGACCGGACAGATCGGCAGCGAGCTGACCCAGCCCGCGCTGATCGGCGGCCTGGTGCTGATCGTCATGCTGATCGGCTTCACGGTGATGCAGCACGCCTTCGCCGGCGGCGGTCTCACCCACGCCCTGGTCTCCGACACCGAGCGGCGGGCGCTGGCGCTCACCGGCGCCGGCGACGTGGTGTTCGACTGGGACGTGCCGGGCGACCGCGTCTTCGCCGGCCAGGAGATCGAGGTCCAGCTCGGCCTCAAGCGTGGGGCGCTCGAAGGCCCGGCGGCGAACTGGCTCGGGCTGCTCCACCCGTTCGACATCGAGCGCTACTCGGCGACCCTCGACACCATGATCGAGGAGCGCCGCGGTCGCATCGTGCACGACTTCCGCCTGCGCACCACCGGCGGGGCCTACTATTGGTATCGCCTCAAGGCGCGCCCCGTGATCGGCAACGACGGCGAGGTCATCCGCATCGTCGGCACCATCGCCGACGTCACCGAGATCAAGACCGCCGAGGAGCGCCTGCTGCACGACGCCGTGCACGACAGCCTGACCGGCCTGCCCAATCGCGAGCTGTTCGGCGACCGGCTCGACGCGGCGCTCGCCTTCGCAAGCCAGGACCCGCGCCTGAAGCCGACGGTGATCGTCCTCGACATCGACCGATTCAAGGGCATCAACGACGCGATCGGCCTCTCGGCCGGCGATTCGATCCTGCTCACCCTGTCGCGCCGGCTCGGGCGCCTGCTGCGGCCGCAGGACACGCTGGCGCGAGTGGCCGGCGACGAGTTCGCGGTCATCCTCCTGTCGGAGCGCGAATCCGACCGCATCCTGGCCTTCGCCGAGATGATCCGCCGCGCCATCGCGACGCCGATCACCTATGCCGACCGCGAGATCTTCCTCACCGTCTCGATCGGCTTGGCGCTGCACGAGACCGGCGCCAGCCTGAAGCGCGACGAGGTGTTCAAGAACGCCGAGACGGCGATGGTCCAGGCCAAGCGCGGCGGCGGCGACCGCATCGACGTGTTCCGCGCCGACATGCGTGCGGAGCGCTCGGACCGGCTGATGCTGGAGAGCGACCTGCGCCGTTCGCTGGAACGCAACGAGATGAAGGTGCTGTTCCAGCCGGTGGTCCGCCTGGAGGACCGCACGGTGGCGGGTTTCGAGGCGATCCTGCGCTGGGACCACCCGAAGCTCGGCCGCATCCCGCCGGCTACCTTCATGCCGGTGGCGGAGGAGAGCGGCTTCGTCGTGAACCTCGGCATCTTCGCCCTGGAACGCACCGCGCTCGAACTCGCGGCCTGGCAGCGCTCGCTCGAGGTCGACCCGCCGATCTTCGCCTCGGTCAACGTCTCCTCGCGCCAGCTGCTGCGGCACGACCTACTGCACGACGTGAAGACGGTGCTCGCCCGCTCGGGCGTGATCCCGGGCTCGCTGAAGCTCGAGCTCACCGAAAGCCTGGTAATGGAGAACCCGGAATACGCCGCCCAGATGCTGACCCGCATCCACGACCTCGGCGCAGGGCTCTCCCTCGACGGCTTCGGCACCGGCTATTCGGCGCTGTCCTATCTCCAGCGCTTCCCGTTCGACACGATCAAGATCGACCAATCCTTCGTGCGCCAGATGGCGTCGGGCAAGACCGCGATCCTGCGCTCGATCGTGCGGATGGCCAACGAGCTGAACCTCGCCATCGTTGCCGAGGGTGCCGAGTCGGAAGCCGACGCCCAGGCCCTGGCCGAACTCGGCTGCGACTACGCTCAGGGCTACGCCTTCGGCGAGCCGATGACGATGCTCCAGGCCCGCCAGCTCGTCGGCGCGGCACCGGAAGCGGCCTGATCTAAATTCGATCCACAGGGCGCTTGTCGTGGCGTCCCGATCTCTTGCCCAACCGTCCCAAGGCTGCGGTTCGCGTTGAACGCGTCGGCGCCGCGCCCTAACGCTCGACCACCGGCCGATCCCCCAGCACCATGCGTGGCCGGGTTGCCGACAGGGCTGCGAACATCATGAAAAAACTACTCTTCTCCGCCGAAGGCCGGATCGGCCGCGGGACCTTCTGGAAGGGCGTCATCGTCTCGGTCTTCGGTGCCATGCTCGTCGCGGCGGCGTTGAACTACGCCCTGGCTCAGGCGATCCCGAACGAGGCCGGCGCGGGCGAAGGCTTCTCGGTCAACGGCGCCAACGCGGTCCCGTTCTTGGTCCTGAACCTGCTCACCACGGTCTTCATCGTCTGGTCGTCGGTCTGCCTCGGGATCAAGCGCTACCACGACCGCAACAAGCCCGGCGTGTGGGTGCTGCTGTCGCTCGTGCCGCTGGCCAACATCTGGTACTTCATCGAGACCGGGTTCCTCGGCGGCACCGTCGGCCCGAACAATTTCGGTCCCGATCCGCGCGGCCGCAGCCTCGCCGCCCCGACGGGCCTTTCGCCGGCGATCTGACGCCGCGCGACCGCCGCTTCGAAGGGGCCGGATGCCGGACTGCGAAGCGATTCGCGAGGAAGACGCGCGTCCGCTCCCGGGTTCCTCGGGGATGGGCGCTCGTCGTGTCTCGGTCGCCAAATGGGCGCCGCGTGCGCCTGTCGAAAGGCGGCCGACGTGACCGGTTCCGCATGCCATTTAAACCTCCCTTAACCATGCCGACGCAAGGTTGTGTGGAGAAATGGCGGGGCGCACGGCGTGCCCCCTGCGTGCTGGAGAACAGTGATGGCCGAAGCGGCAAGGCGGTTTCGCGAGACGAGCGGATCCGATGTGGTGCGCCGGCTGATCGCGCGCCCGATCCGCCTCGACCCGCCGCACATGGTCGCGGCGATGCCCACCCCGACCGCGTTCGAGCGGCGCGCCGAGGCTTCGTTTTCCGAGACGATCGCGGACGAGGCCGCCCTCGAAGCCGTCGAGGCCGAGGATGCGGACTTCGATGACGAGGTCGAGGAGGACGTCGTCGAGCGTCTCCAGGCCGAGATGGCCGTGATGAAGGCGATCCTGATGGCCGAGCGGGCCGAAGCCGCCTCGCTTCGCGCCCGGATGGAACAGTACGTCGAGCCGGAGCCGATCGGCGCGGAAGCGCGCGCCACCCGCGAGCGCTGGGCCGGGATGGTCGACCGCCTCCTGATGTCCGCGCGCTGATCGCTGCCATCCTCATGACATTCGGGAGACGACCATGAGCGCGCGCTGCTCGCTCGTCGTCAACGGCAAGTCCGTGCGCGTCGCCACCGGCGACACCCCGCTCGATGCGGCCGTCGAAGACGGGATGATCGCCTACGCCCAGGCCACCCACGGCGCCGCCGTGCCGGGACAGGGCGCAAGCCCGGGCGCGCGCCGCGTGCCGGGCCGGCGCGAGCGCACCGACCCGATCCGGCTGGCCCTGCCCGCCGGCCCCGCGATCCTCGCGCAGGCCGAGGAACCGGCGCCTGCGGTCGCGATGCGCACGGGCACCGTCACCGACGTCCGCGCGCTGACCACACACGTGATCGAGCTGGTCGTCACCGTGAACAAGGACCTGCCGCTCGGCCCCGGCGCCCAGGTCGCCCTCGCGCTCGACGGCGTCGGCCTGCGCACCCTGTGCCCGACCCTGCGCGTCGACGGCTCGGCGGAGCTGAACGAGCTCGTGTTCCACCTCGCGCGGGACGAGGACGGCTGGTCGCTCGCCGACTCGCTGCCGCTGCACGCCGACGTGAAGGTCCGCGGACCGGTCGGGCGAGCCCAGTACCGCCCCGGCGGCGGGCGCCTCGTCCTCGTCTCCGCCGGCTGCGGTTTCGGCCAGATCTGGTCGATCGCCCGGGCGGCGCGCTACATCGAGCCGACCCGCGACATGTGCGTCGTCGTCGGCGCGCGCGATCCCCTCGACCTCTACATGCGCGAGAGCCTGGAATGGCTGCGGGCCACCGGCGTCGGGCGCATCGTGCTCAGCGCCGACCGGAGCCGCCAGCGACCGCCGGACGTGCGGCCGGGCCCGCTCACCGCCCACCTTCCGGCGCTCCGAGCCACCGACGTGGTGCACGTGGCCGGCGACAGCTCGACCGTCGGCGCCGTGCAGGTGCTGGCCGCCGCCGTCGGCGCGCGCTGCTACCCGGTTCTGGTCGACGCGTAGACCGCGCGCCGCGCCGCCTTGTTTGACGCTTTCGGGCCGCGGTGTTTCACGCATCGCCGCGCAACGGTCCCGGATGGATCGCTCGAAGCACCGCGCGGCTCCCTCTCCCATGGGGAGAGGGTTGGAGTGAGGGGCGTGACCTCTCCGGACGGTTCTCGTCCCTCACCCTGCCCCTCTCCCGCTCGGGAGAGGGGACCCGCGTGCGACCTGCACGGTTGAGGAGGCCGTCCGCCCCGACCCAGGATCGAAACCGGCGAAGCCGCGCTTAGACCCCGTTTCATAATGGGGTGAGCGGCAGGTGTCGCGGGCGTTGAGAGAGTGTCTGACGCTCACCC
>NZ_BPQG01000050.1 GCF_022179125.1 Methylobacterium cerastii | reverse complement strand
CTAAATCCCCTGTCAACCCCGTTTTCAGCAGCGCTGAAATCCGGACCCGACACTCACAACCGACAAAAACAGCAGAGCGTCCGGTTTTCACCGGCCTGCCCAGCCAATCCATCGGAGGTGATACCGGCTCCGAAAGGTCCGCGTCGCCGCCGCCCCGTTGCCGATGAGCGGGGTATACGGACCACGCAGACGCCCGTCAACAGGGGGGCGCAAAGAATCCGAAAAATCCGCGACAGGCATGTGACGGGGCCCTGGATCCGGCCTGTGCCGCCGGATGGTGTCTCTCGATCGTCAGGTCTTCCTGGTCGAGCGGCGTCTGCAAAAGCGCTCGGTTTCGTTTGCCGGATCGATCGACGTGACCCCGCCGCTTCTACCGTCGTGGTGGCCAGGGTGACCGCGTTCCACGGGTCCGGAGCGCCTTCACCTCCCCGCCTTCGGCGTCGAGCCGTTCTAAGCGGGCAGGTCGAGGGTCACGGTCAGCCCGTCGTAGGCGGGCACCACGCCGGGCGGGAGCTTGGCCGCCAGGGTCGCGTGGTCGAGGTCGGTGTGCAGGTTGGTGAGGATCGCGCGGCGCGGGCGCACGTCGTCGATCAGCGCCAGCGCCTCCGAGACCGAATAGTGGGTCGGGTGCGGGGTCTCGCGCAGGGCATCGATGATCAGCAGGTCGAGGTCGTGGAGGCGCGCGCGCGACGCGTCCGGCAGCAGGCTGAGATCCGGGATGTAGGCGGCCGGCCCGAGACGGAAGCCGAGGGCCGCCTCGTTGCCGTGCTCCACCGGCAACGCCTCCGCCTCGATCGCCCCGCCCTGCCCCTGCACCGCGACGGTCTCGTGGTGCGGCAGGTCGCGAAGGTCGAGGATCGGCGGGTAGGCGCTGCCCGGCGGCGTCGTGAAGCAGTAGCCGAAGCGTGCCCGGAGCAGGTCGCTCGTCAGCGCGTCGGCGTGGACCGGGATGCGCGCGCGCATCTGGATCACCAGGGGGCGCAGGTCGTCGATGCCGTGGGTGTGGTCGGCATGCGCATGGGTGAACAGCACCGCATCGAGCCGCGTCACGCCCGCGTCGAGCAGCTGCTCGCGCAGGTCCGGCGAGGTGTCGATGAGGAGCGTCGTGGCGGCGTCGGCCTCCCGGCGCGCGACGAGGATCGAGCAGCGGCGGCGGCGGTTCTTCGGGTCGCGCGGGTCGCAGGCGCCCCAGCCGTAGCCGACGCGGGGCACGCCGCCGGACGAGCCGCAACCGAGGATGCGCAAAGTCAGCGTCGCCATCCGGACCTCCGGCTCGGGTGGTATCCGAGGACGGCGCCGGTTGTCACGCGGGCGCGCCTGCCTTCGGCTGCGTCTTGGCGAACAGGCGATGGAAATTCGCGCTGGTGAGGCGCGCGAAGGCCTCCGCGTCGAGGCCGAGGGTTGCGGCAAGCGATCGCGCGGTGTCGGCGGTGTAGGCCGGCTCGTTGGTCCGCCCGCGATGCGGCTCGGGGGCGAGGAACGGCGCGTCGGTCTCCACCAGGATGCGATCGTGCGGCACCTGCCTGGCGATGTCGCGCAACGCGGTGGAGCGGCGGAAGGTGACGATCCCCGAGAACGAGACGAAGAGGCCGAGCTCGACCCCGGCCTCGGCCAGCCGCGCGCCGGACGAGAAGCAGTGCAGCACCGCCGAGAACCGGCCGCGGCCCATCTCGTCGGCGAGCACCCGCTCCATGTGCTCGTCGGCGTCGCGGGCGTGGATCACCAGCGGTAGCCCGGTAACGCGGGCGGCCTCGATGTGGGCGCGCAGCACCTGCTCCTGGACCATTGCGGGCGCCGCGTCCGCGTAATGGTAGTCGAGCCCCGCCTCGCCGATGCCGACGCAGCGCGGGTGGTCGGCGAGCCGGGCGATGACGTCCGGCGCGACGTCCGGCTCCTCGGCGGCCCCGTGCGGATGGGTGCCGACCGTGTACCAGACCTCCGGGTGGGCCTCGGCGATGGCGCGGTAGGTGTCGGCCTTGGCGACCCGCGTCGCGATCGTGAGCATCCCGCCGACGCCGGCGGCCTTCGCCCGGGCGATCACGCCGGGGAGGTCGGCGGCGAAATCGGGGAAGTCGAGATGGCAGTGGCTGTCGACGAGCATGCGGTCCGGGAGCCTGGGCGAGGGGTTCGTTCGGCGGATTCGATGCGGCGGAGACGGCCGGCTCAGGCGGCCGGGGCCTCGGGCTTCTCGAACCGCGGGAAGATCGGGCTCGGCGCCGGCAGCGGCGTTCCGGGGGCCAGGCGGGCGCCCTCCCCCACGTGGGCGAAGTCGCGCCGGCCGGCCGGCACCGCCAGCACGTCGAGCAGGCTCGCGGCCGAGCGCGGCACGAAGGGCTGCACCAGGATGCCGACCGCGCGCAGCACCTCCGCGGTGACGTAGAGCACCGTGCCCATCCGCTCCGGATCGGTCTTCTTCAGCTTCCACGGCTCCTCGGACGCGAAGTAGCGGTTGGCGTCGGCCACCACCGCCCAGATCTCGGCGAGGATGGCATGCAGCGCGAGGTCGTCCATCAGCGCCCGCGCCCGCGCCGGCAGGGCGTCGGCGGCGGCGAGCAGGGTCCGGTCGGCCTCCGTGAAGGCGCCGGGCTCCGGGACCACGCCGGACAGGTTCTTGGCGATCATCGAGAGCGAGCGCTGGGCGAGGTTGCCGAGGTCGTTGGCGAGGTCCGCGTTGATGCGGGTGATGATCGCCTCGTGGCTGTAGCTGCCGTCGCCGCCGAACGGCACGTCGCGCAGCACGAAGTAGCGCACGGCGTCGACGCCGTAGGTGTCGGCGAGGTCGATCGGGTCGAGGACGTTGCCGAGCGACTTCGACATCTTCTCGCCCTTCGAGAGCAGGAAGCCGTGGCCGAAGACGCGCTTGGGCAGCGGCAGCCCGGCCGACATCAGGAAGGCCGGCCAGTACACCGCGTGGAAGCGGACGATGTCCTTGCCGATGACGTGCAGGTCCGCCGGCCAGAACCTGCGCCGTTCGTCGGCCTCGTCGGGGAAGCCGGTGACGGTGAGGTAGTTCGTCAGCGCGTCGACCCAGACGTACATGACGTGGCCCGGCCGGTCGGGCACCGGCACGCCCCAGTCGAAGGTGGTGCGGCTGACGGACAGGTCCTTGAGGCCGGAGCGGACGAAGCTCGCGACCTCGTTCATCCGCGATTCGGGGCCGATGAAGTCGGGCTGCGTCTCGTAGAGCGCCAGGAGCCTGTCCGCATAGGCCGAGAGACGGAACAGGAAGTTCTCCTCCTCCATCCACACCACGGGGGTGTCGGTGGCGAGCGAGCGGCGGGTGCCGTCCTCGAGCAGGCGGGTCTCGTCCTCGCCGTAATAGGCCTCGTCGCGGACCGAGTACCAGCCGGCATAGGTGTCGAGGTAGATGTCGCCGTTGGCCTCCATCCGCCGCCAGAGCGCCTGGG
This sequence comes from Methylobacterium cerastii, assembly GCF_022179125.1. Taxonomy (GTDB): domain Bacteria; phylum Pseudomonadota; class Alphaproteobacteria; order Rhizobiales; family Beijerinckiaceae; genus Methylobacterium; species Methylobacterium cerastii. The sequence goes on along the minus strand of NZ_BPQG01000050.1, from coordinate 35,541 downwards.
CGGCGGCGGTGTGGGCAGGTTCCGTGGTGCGGATGAAGCGGTCGTAGGCGCAGTCGAGGCGGTCGGCCACCGCCTGGAAGCGGGCCGCCATGCCGTCGACGAAGGCCCGCGGCGTGGTGCCCGCGCGCGACGCCGTCTGCTGGATCTTGAGGCCGTGCTCGTCGGTGCCGGTGGTGAACAGCACGTCGTAGCCGTCGAGGCGCTTGAAGCGGGCGATCGCGTCGGTGGCGACCACCTCGTAGGCGTGGCCGATATGCGGCGCGCCGTTGGGATACGAGATCGCCGTGGTGATGCTGAAGGTTTTGGCGGTCACGTCGGACATTCCCGGATACACGGCTCTGAAGGATCGGCGCCGATCCGTCGGGACGATGCTCTAGCCGGTCCGCACGGCGCCTGCGAGGTCCGCGAACAGCGACAGGACCACGGGCCGGCGATCGAGATTGTAGGTCGCGGCCTCGCGCGCCGTACGGCCGAACTTCTCACACACCTCGACCAGGGCCGCAAGGCGGGCCGGCGGCTCCGCCCGGCGGCGATGGAGCTCGGCCGAGACGAAGCGCTCGACGGTCTCCAGCCCGGCTGCGAACAGGGGCTCGGCCTCGCGCCCGGCGAGCTTGTCGGCGAGCTTGAGGACGCGGCCCCAATCCGGATGCCCGGCGCGCGACAGCAGGGTCTCCATCTCGGCGACCAGCCCCTGCATCGCCGGGTCGAGCATCGCCACCGCCCGGGCCACCGAGCCCTCGGACAGGTCGGCGGCGCGGGCGAGCGCCTCGGCTAACGGGGCCGGGAACGGGGCGGGGAAACCGGACACCACCGCCGAGACGGAGGCCGCGTCCAGCGGCCGGAGCGCGAGGGCGCGGCAGCGCGAGCGGATCGTCGGCAGCAGTCGGCCCGGCGCGTGGCTGACGATGAGGAACAGCGCGCGGACTGGCGGCTCCTCCAGCATCTTCAGGAGCGCGTTGGCGCCGTTGGCGTTCAGGTCCTCGGCGCTGTCGACGATGCAGATGCGGTAGCCGGCATTGCCCGCGGTGGAGCCGAACAGCTCCAGGGCCTTGCGCACCGCGTCGACCGGGATCTTGGTCGGCAGCGTCTTGGCGGTCGGCACCCGATGGCGGCGCAGGGCCACGAGGTTCGGATGCGAGAGCGCCGCGATCTTACCGACCACCGGATCGTTCGCGGCGACGTCGAGGCCGGGCGCACGCGAGACGCCCTCGGGGTCGGCGAGCAGCCGGCGGGCGACGCGGTAGGCCAGGGTCGCCTTGCCGATGCCGGCGGGGCCGCCGATCAGCCAGGCATGGTGCAGGCGACCCGAGGCGATGCCCTCGGCGAAGGCGGCCTCCGCCTCGGCATGGCCGACGAGGCGCGTGGTCTCGCGCGGGCGGACGATGCCGGCGAGGTCGCCGGGCTCGACGTCGTCGGGCGCGCGCTCAGGCGGCATCGGTACGGCCTTCGGTGTCGTCGAGGAGATCGGGCAGGCGTGCGGCGACCGCCCGCCGGACCGCCTGCGCGACCGCATCGGGGTCCTGCGCCGCGTCGACGAGGACGCAGCGCATGGGTTCGGCCTCCGCGATCGCCCGGAAGGCGTCGCGCAGGCGGCGGTGGAAGGCAAGATCCTCGGCCTCGAAGCGGTCCGGGGCGCCCTGCCCTGCCTGCGACGCCTCTTGTGATGCCTCTTGCGACGCCCTCTGACCAGCCGCGCGCGCCCGCGCGCGGGCCAGACCGATCTCAGGGTCGAGGTCGAAGACCAGGGTGAGGTCGGGCCGCGTCGGCCCGACGACGACGCGCTCGAGCGCCGCCACGGCGATGGCGTCGAGGCCGCCCGCGGCCCCCTGGTAGGCGCGGGTCGAGTCCATGAAGCGGTCGCACAGGACCACCTCGCCGGAGGCCAGGGCCGGGCGGACCAGCCGGTCGAGGTGGTCGATGCGGGCGGCCGAGAACAGCAGCGCCTCGGCGAACGGTCCGTAGGGCTTGGCGATTCCGGCGAGCAGCGCGGTGCGGATCTCCTCGGCGCGGACCGAGCCGCCCGGCTCGCGGGTGGTCGTGACCGTGCGATGCGGGGCGAGCGCCCGGGCGAGGCGGGCCACCTGGGTCGACTTGCCGGCCCCCTCCCCGCCCTCGAAGGTGATGAAGACGCCCGGTGGTGTCGGAGCGGTCATGGCTGAACGGAGCCGCCGCGCCTCTCCGTCGTCACGACGGGTTGGCGGACTTGTCACTGGTCTTATCGCCGGTCCTGTCGCCTTTGCCCGCCTTGTCGAAGGCGCGGCGGACGATGCCGGTGCTGAATTCGAGCGCGGCGTCCATCGCGCGCTGCTGGAGCGTGCCGGCCTCCACCGAGGCGCCCGCGTAGAGCGGCTGGTCGAGGGCGACCGCGTCGCCGCGCATGATCCTGAGGCGGCCGACCTCGCGGCCCTCCGTCACGGGGGCGACGAGAGGTCCCTGGTAGACCGCGCGCGCGGTGACGCGGTCGGACGACCCGCGCGGCAGCAGCACCCGCACCGGCTTCTTGGCGACCAGCGGGACCGACCCCGACGCGCCCCCGAACACCGAGGCCTCGGCCACGGTCTCGCCGGGGGTGAAGACCTGCCGCGGCTCGAAGGCGCGGAACCCCCACTCCATCAGCTTGCGCGCCTCGGCCGCGCGGTCCCGCGCCGTCTTGAGGCCGGAGATCACCATGATCAGGCGCTGGCCGTTCTGCACCGCCGACCCGGTGAGCGCGTAGCCGGATTCCTCGAGGTAGCCGGTCTTGAGCCCGTCGGCTCCGATGTCGAGGGCGAGCAGCGGGTTGCGGTTCTGCTGCTTGATCTTGTTCCAGGTGAACTCGCGCTCGGAGAAGATCTTGTACAGGTCCGGGTAGGTGTCGATGATGTGCGCGGCCAGCTTGGCCATGTCGCGCGCGGTGACCCGCTGGTCGGGCGCCGAGTAGCCGGTGGCGTTGCGGAAGGTCGAGCGCGTCAGCCCGATCTCCTTCGCGCGCTGGTTCATGATGCCGGCGAACGCCTCCTCGGAGCCGGCCATGTTCTCGGCGATGGTGATCGCCGCATCGTTGCCCGACTGGACCACGAGGCCGCGCAGCAGGTCCTGCATCTTGATGCGGCTGTTGACCTGAGCGAACATCGACGAGCCGCCGCCCCCCGCCCCGCCCCGGCGCCACGCGTCCTCGGTGACCGTGAACTCGGTGTCCGTGCTCAGGCGGCCCGATTTCAGGGCGTCGAACACGATGTCGGTGGTCATCAGCTTGGCCATGCTGGCCGGGGCGAACGGCTCGTCGGCCGCCTTCTCGAACAGCACCGAGCCGGAATCGGCGTCGACCAGGATCGCGTGCGGCGCCGCGGTCTGGAAGACCTGGGCGCGGGCCGGCGCCGCCAGCGCGCAGGCCGCCGCCAGAAGGAAGACCCAGGTCCTGCGCATCACCAACTCCCGTGCGGCCGGGCCGCCACGTTTCCGAACATCCCGCCTCGCATAACAAGCGTGACCATATTACGGTTTCCGCGCGGGATCGAATGCGAAATGACGCAGCGCACCGCCTCGCACACCCTACGGTGCGCATTCCCCCGATCTCAGATGGCCTTGCGTGAGGCGTTCCGAGGCCCCGGGGAGCCCCTTTCGCGGGGACCGGCCGGGCGCTTTCGGGCCCGATCTCCCGTCAGTAGATCCCGGCGAGCCGCGCGCCGCGCTTGTCAGGTGACTTGTCGGCAAACTTGGCCGCCGGCTTCGCCGCGAGGTCGGGACGGCCCTTCGCGGCCGTCTGCGCCGTCCCCTTGCCCCCAGGGGTAGTGGCGGTGGCGGGGACGTTGGTGAGACGCGCCAGCGCGAGCTTGGCCGAGGGCGGCATCGCCGGCGGCACCGCGCCCGCCCGGACCGCCGGGGCCCGCGGTGACGCGGCCTGCGCCATCCGCGGCGCGGCGGGGGCGTTCGCGGCGAGGCGGACCGGCACGGGGCGGCCGAGGACCTTCGCGCCCGGGGCTTGAGCCGGGATCGCACGCTCGGCGGACGGGTTGAGCCCGGCCACCCGCACCGGCTCCGGCCGGAACGGCTGCCCGCGCACGGCCGTCGGCTGCAGCGCGGCCGGCACGGCCACCGCCGCGCGCGCCAGCACAATCGGCGCGCGCACCGGCCGCGGCGCGGGCGCCTCGTCGCGCTCCTCGCGCTCGGGGGCCGGCTTGAACGCCAGCGGCGCCGGCGCCGTCCGCGAGAACCGCTCCGGCTCCTCCGAGGGGCCGAGGTCGGCCACCATCACCGGGGCGCGCCCGCCCGCCGGCACGCCGTCGGTTCGCAGGGTCGCCAGGAGCTTGCGGTCGTCGGAACCGGCGACCGAGGCCTTGCCGAGATAGGCGACGCGCACGTGCGCCGTGCCCTTGTTGTGGAATTCGAGCGCCCGGGCGACCTCCTCCGAGACGTCCATGACGCGGTCGGCGTGATAGGGGCCGCGGTCGTTGACGCGCACCACCATCGAGTAGCCGTTGGCCGTGTTGGTGACGCGGACGTAGCTCGGCAGCGGCAGGGTCGGGTGGGCGGCGGCGATCGAGTGCCGGTCGAACACCTCGCCGTTGGCGGTCATGCGCCCGTGGAAGGCGGCGCCGTACCAGGAGGCCAGCCCCTCGCGGACGTAGCCGCGGGCATCCTCCTTCGGCACGTAGGTGCGGCCGGCGACGACGTAGGGCTTGCCCGAGAAGCGGCGTCCGCCGCCCTTCGGGATCACGTCGCCCTCGTTGTAGAGGCGCGGGCTGGTCTTCACGCCGTATTTCGGGTCGAGCCCGTTGCCGGCGGGGCCGGCGAACTTCTGCGGGTTCGTGCTGCAGTTGGCGGTGGCCAGCGCGATCGCCGAGACCGCGAGCAGGCGCCGCAAGGGGAGCGGGCCGCGGCACGAATCCGGGATTCGAAGAAGCGTCGAACGCGCCATGCCCACCGGATCCGCCTGTACGCCACGTGCCGAGACACCGGCCCGCGGGGAAGCGGTCGCGCCGGAGCATCCGGTTCGCCCCCTGCACAAGGGGACGGCCACCGAACGAACCGACACTTGTCCGAACGCCGTAAAGGAAGCCTGAACGGGCCGGGCGCCGGGGCGTCCGGCTCACGGGATTCACAGGGTTTCGCGCTCCGTCGACGCATGAGGATGCGGCAGCAAAGCGTTGCACTGACATTCAGAAAGCGGGTTCTGGCCCATCGACGGGACCGGTCGGACGTGCCGCCTCGGCCGCGGGGTTTCCGGGCAGGCCTCGGATCTCAGCGCGGGAGATGCTCCGAGAGCTGCTCGATCGAGCGGGCGCCGCGCTGCTTGAACAGCAGGTCGAGGGCTTCCAGCATGATCGCGTGCATCTTCGTGCGCTCGGCGTAGGCGAGGTCGCGCAGCTGGTCGTAGACCGGCGGCTCGAGGTAGACCGACATCTGTCGTGCGCGCTCCTTCAGGGTGGCGGGGCCGCGCTTCTGCGGGGCTGCGCCGCGGTCGAGCTGGACGATCTCGGCGGTCTGCGGCGCCCCGCGCGTGGCGGGCGCCGAGGCCGCGACGATCGAGGCGAGGTTCAGCTTAGGCGGCTTCGACATGCTTCACCGCCTTGCCCGAAACAAGCTTGCCCGAGACCGCCTGCCCCGATCCCACCTTGCCCGCCTGGGTGCGCTTCTCGATCCAGGACCAGAGCCGGCGCACCTCGCCCGCCGCCTGCCCCTTCGGGTTGAACTCGGTGACGCCCTGGCCGACGCCGATCGCGTCCTGGTGGTCGGTGCGCGCCACGATGTTGACGTCGGGCAGGATGCCCAGCACCGCGAGGCCGTCGGCCGCGTCGCGGATGCGGTAGGAGCGCGGCGGCGTCTGGTTGAGGACGAAGGCGAACTTCTTCTCGAGCCGGTACACGGCGGCCAGGGTCGGCTTGAAGGCGCGCAGGTCCGCGGGCGTCGGCCGGCACGGGATGATGCAAAGGTCGGCGGCGCGGATCGCCGAGAGGGTGCCGGTGGAATCGACGCCGGGCGTGTCGATGAAGACGTAGTCGTAGGACGATTCGCGAAGCTGGTTCATCACCGCGTCGATCTGCGTGGCGTCGATCTGCGCGACCTCGGGGCCTTCCGCGGTGCGGTGGTCGAGCCAATCGGAGATCGTGGCCTGGCGGTCCATCTCCAGGATGCAGACCGAGCGCCCGGCCTCCTGCGCGGCGACCGCGAGCGAGATGCAGAGCGTGCTCTTGCCGCTGCCCCCCTTCTGGGTGACGAAGGTGATCGCTTTCATCGGGTGGTCCTCGGTTCAGGCTTGCCGTGTCCAGGGCTTGTTTCGTCTAAGGCTTGCTTCATCCAAGGCTTGCTTCGTGCAAGACCCGCTTCGCCCGAGGCTTGCTTTGCCTAGGACTTGCCTGGGTCGAGATCGGCCTGCGGACGTTCCGTTCGCGAGCCGAAGCGAAGTTGCGGCGCACGCGCTCGGAGCAACCTAGCGTCAAGAGACCCGCGCCGAGGCGATGATCCTGTGACCCAGGGATGCCGTGATCCCGATATCGCGTCGGTTATGGTTAAGAGGCCGTTAACGCAGGCGCGGGCCGAGCCGCACGGCCGAGCGCCAGCTAAGGATCCGTCGACGACGCGGCGCAGGGCGGACGCGGAACGCGGATCCAAAGCCAACCTCAAGTTCGTTTTTTCGGTCCTGGACGTCTTGGCACTTTTCTTAACTCAGGTGATGAATTAGATTGGTTTCCGGCCTCGACGCGGTGGTGGTAAATATACCTCAGGTTTACGTTCTAGAGGATCGGTCTTCAGGAGTTGCATGACACAGGCCCCGCCCCCTCATCCGAACGACGAACTCCGGGCGGTCCTCGATGCCTCCGGCGTCGTCGGCGCCTGGGTGCACGACCACTGGGCGGGGCGCCTCGCGCTGTCGGGCGACTTCGCCGGCCTGCTCGGCCTCGATCCCGAGGTCGCGGCCGCCGGCGTGTCGCTCGGCGCCTTCCTCGACAGGACCCATCCCGAAGACCGCGCCAGGATCGAGAGCTGCCTTCACGCGGCCGGCGAGGTCGGCGGCCCGATCGAGGCCGAGTTCCGCACGCTCGAATCGGAGGTCGGGACGCGCAAGCTGCTGATCCGCGGCCGCGTCGAGCGGAACGCGGCCGACGGGACGGCGCAGGGGCGCGGCATCGTCATCGACACCACCGAGAACAGGTCGGCCGACCTGCGCCAGGCGGAGCGCCTGGTGAACCGCATGGCCGAGCACGTCATCGCGCTGCGCGCGCTGGCCGACGGCCTCGGGCAGGCGAACCTGACCAAGCTGGTCGACGGCCTGATGATCGAGATCGGCTTCGAGCTCGCCAAGTTCCTGCACGAGCCGCACACCCTCGGGCCGGGGCGGACCGAACGCCACCACTGATCGGAGCGGGTTTCGGTGGGCCGAGGGCCGTTGGACCCCGCAGCCGCGCGCGGTACTGTCCCGGCGACACCTTGGCCCGGAGGCCGCCATGCGCCGCGACACGATCTACGACCGCGACCTCGACCGGAACCCGGCCAACCACCAGCCCCTGACGCCGCTTGGCTACCTCGACCGGGCGGCGCGGGTCTTCCCCGATCAGGTCGCGGTGATCCACGGGTCGCTGCGACGCTCCTACGCCGAGCTCTACGCCCGATGCCGCCGCCTGGCTTCGGCGCTCGCCGCCCACGGGATCGGTCGCGGGGACACCGTCGCGGTGCTGCTCGCCAACACCCCGGCGATGATCGAGTGCCACTACGGCGTGCCGATGGCCGGCGCCGTGCTCAACACCCTCAACACCCGCCTCGACGCGGCGGCGCTGGCCTTCTGCCTCGCGCACGGCGAGGCCAAGGTCCTCGTCGTCGACCGCGAGTTCTCGGGCATCGCGCGCGAGGCTCTGGCGCAGGCCGGGCGCAGCCTGCTGGTGATCGATGACGACGACCCGGAATATGCCGGCGCCGGCGAGGCCCTCGGCACCTGCGACTACGAGGCGTTCCTCGCGAAGGGCGATCCCGAGCACGACTGGGCGATGCCCGACGACGAGTGGGACGCGATCAGCCTGAACTACACCTCCGGCACCACCGGCGACCCGAAGGGCGTGGTCTACCACCATCGCGGCGCGGCCCTGCTCTCGCTCGGCAACGTCGTCACGGGGGCCTTGGGGCAGCACCCCGTCTATCTCTGGACGCTGCCGATGTTCCACTGCAACGGCTGGTGCTTCCCGTGGACGCTGTCGATCGTGGCCGGCACCCACGTCTGCCTGCGCCAGGTCCGGGCCGGGGCGATGTACGCGCTGATGGCCGAGCACGGCGTCACCCACCTGTGCGGCGCCCCGATCGTGATGCAGCTCCTGATCAACGCGTCCGACGCCGAGCGCCGGCCCCTGCCCCACCGGGTCGCGTTCTTCACCGCCGCCGCACCCCCACCGGAGGCGGTGCTGGCGGGCATGCGCGAGGCGGGCTTCGCCGTCACCCACCTCTACGGGTTGACCGAGAGCTACGGCCCGGCGGTCGTCAACGCCTGGCACGCCGAATGGGACGACCTCCCGGCCGACGCCCAAGCCGCGAAGAAGGCGCGCCAGGGCGTGCGCTATCCCGTGCTCGAGGGCCTCGACGTGCGCGACCCCGAGACCCTCGAATCCGTGCCCGCCGACGGCAAAACGATGGGCGAGGTGATGATGCGCGGCAACGTGGTGATGCGTGGCTACCTCAAGAACCCGGCCTCCACCGAGGCGGCGTTCCGGGGCGGCTGGTTCCACACCGGCGACCTCGGCGTGAAGCACGCGGACGGCTACGTGCAGCTCAAGGACCGCTCGAAGGACATCATCATCTCGGGCGGCGAGAACATCTCCTCGATCGAGGTCGAGGACGCGCTGTTCAAGCACCCGGCGGTCGCCGCCGCCGCCGTCGTCGCCAAGCCCGACGACAAGTGGGGCGAGACGCCGTGCGCCTTCGTCGAGCTGAAGGAGGGCGCGTCGGCCGACGCCGACGACCTGATCCGCTGGTGCCGCGGCCGGCTCGCCGCCTACAAGATGCCCCGGACCATCGTGTTCGGCGAGCTGCCCAAGACCTCCACCGGCAAGGTGCAGAAGTACCTGCTGCGAGAGCGGGCGCGCGCGGGGTCGGAGCAGGAATCGTAGCCGGCGACGCGGGCGGCACGCGCCGCCCGCGCGGGGATCACCACTTGTAGGCGAGGCTCGCCACCACGCGGCGGGCGTCGCCGTAGAAGCACGAGAAGGACGACTGGCAGGAGGAGACGAAACGGCGATCCGCGATGTTGGTCGCGTTGACGGCCAGCCGCCACCGGTCCCAGTTGTAGTGCACCTGCGCATCGAACAGGACGTATTCCGGCACCCGCAAGGTGTTGGCCGTGTCGGCGTAGGATCGACCGACGTAGCGCACGCCGCCGCCGAAGCCGAAGCCGCGCCATTCGCCGGCGGGAATGGTGTAATCCAGGAACAACGAGGCGAAGTTCTCGGGAATGTTCACCGGCACCTTGCCGAGGGTGGTCGGGTCGGCGCTCTTCTCCGTGGTCAAGCCGTAGACGGTGTAGGCGGCGACCGCGTTCAACCCTTCCGCGAGGGTCGCGGTGAACTGCGCCTCGAAGCCCGTGGAACGGACCTGTCCGATCTGGGATGAGAAGAAGGTGTTCGGAACAGGCGTCTGCACGTTCTGGCGATGGATGTCGAAGCCGGCCAGCGTCAGGAAATAGCCCGCACCCGGCGGCTCGAACTTGACGCCGCCTTCGATCTGGTCGCCGGTCTCCGGCTTGAAGGCCTGATTGTTGATGTCGGTGCCGAGCAGCGGCTGGAACGAGGTCGAGTAGCTGACGTAGGGCGCCAACCCGAAATCGTAGTTGTAGATCAACGCCGTGCGATAGGTGAAGGCGCTATCGCTGCGGCCGTTGCTGCCGGCCCCGGCAGTGAGCTTGTCGACCACCCGGTTGTCGGCGAAGTCCTGTCGGCCGCCGAGGACGAGGGTCAGGCGATCCGTGAGCTTGATCTGGTCCTGGAAGTACAGGCCGAGCTGCGTGAAGGAATCCGCGTTGACGAGGTAGGGCGAGGGGCGGCCTGTCGCCGGTCCGTAGGTCGGGTTGATGATGCTGATGTCGGGGACGGCGTAACCTGCCGCGAAGTTGGTGCCCTGGTTGTCGTGCAACTGGAAATTCTTGTAATCGAGGCCGATCAGCAGGTCGTGCTTGAAGATTCCGTCGAAGAAGCGCGCCTCGGCCTGGTTGTCGACCTGGAACAGCCCGATCTTGCTCGACGTCAGGAACTGGTAGCGCGCAAGCCGGGTCTCTGCGGCGTTGCTGTAGCCGAGCTGGCCGATATCCGAGTTCTGGAAGCTTTCGCTGAACGAGTAGCGCAGGTTCTGGCGGATGGTCCACGTCTCGTCGAAGGCGTGCTCGAACTCGTAGCCGGCAAAAGCCTGCTGCCGTCGGAAGGTGTTGAAGCCGGCGTCACCCAGATTGAGCGAGCGCGGGATGTACAGGCCCGACAGGTTCCGACGCACGGTGCCGGAGTAGGGCAGGAAGTTCGCGGTGACGGCCGTGTTGTCGTACTGGTAGCTCGTCAGCACCGTGAGCTTTGTCGCCCCGTCCGGCTTGTAGGTGAAGGCCGGTGCGATGTAGCCGCGGTCCTCGGGAGCGCCGTCGACCTGGGTGCCGCCGGAGCGGCCGAAGCCGGTGAGCCGATAGAACCAGTGGCCGGACTCGTCGGCCGGGCCGCCGACGTCGAAGGCGGCGTATTTCTGATCGAACGAGCCGCCGCCGACCTCGACGTAGCCGAACGGATCCAGCGGCGGCCGCTTCGTGATCTGGTTGATGATGCCGCCGGGCGAGCCCGCGCCGAACAGCACCGCGGCCGGCCCGCGCAGGATCTCGATCCGCTCCAGGCCGAAGGTCTCGGCCTTGAAGGTCCCGAAGCCGTAGTTCAGGAGCTGCAGCCCGTCACGGTAGATGCCGTAATCGCTCGCGACGAAGCCGCGGATGGTGAAGTAATCCACGCGGGAATCGGCGCCGAAGGTGCCGGAATAGACGCCGGCGACGTACTGCGTCGCCTGGGTCAGGGTCTGGGCCTTCTGCGCATCGATCTGCTCGCGACCGACGACGCTGATCGATTGCGGCGTCTCGATCAGGGGCGTGTTGGTCTTGGTGGCGGTGGCCGAGCGGGTCGCGACGTAGCCGTCCACCGGCCCGGTCGGGCTCTCGATCGCACGCGCGCCGACGCCGGAAGCCACGGGCGACGCCGGGCCGGCGCGGCCTTCCACCGTCAGCGTCTCGAGCTGCACGCTCGCCTCGGCGGGCGGGTTGCCGACGCCGCGGCGCGGCGCGGTCGCCTCCTGCGCCTGCGCGGGGGCCGACGGGACGAGGGGCGCCAGCGCGAACAGCGAGGCGCCGGCCAGCACGAGACTGCGCAGGTCCGGAGTTGGGCGGAGGGCGGAACGACACATGGGACTGAGGGGCCTTGCCAGGATGCGGACAGCAGGGGGCAATCGCTGCGAAACAGGCTTCGCGGCGTTGTTTGGAATTATGCTAAACTGATGTTCTAATTGGCTTTTCTGGATCTTCGTTACGGCCAGGGCCTGGCGCGCACAAGGCCTCGGCGGACGGATGCGCCCGCCTGTGGCCTGCACGCCACGGTTGGTTCCGGCACCGCGGGCTTCGCTCGGTTCGATCGGTCTCGACCGGCCTCAGCGCGGGCGCGCGGCGATCCAGCCGATCAGCGCGTCGGCGACCGCGTCGCTGTTCTTCTCCAGCATCATCATGTGGCCGTTGCCGCGCAGGCCCGCCTCGGCGAGCTTGAGGCTGTCGGGCCGGGCGCCGGCCTGGGCGAGGAAGGCGGTGGTGCAGTCGTCGACGGCCGTGCGGAACGAAGCCTCGGCGGTGACGATCACCGCGGGCACGCGGGCGAGGTTCGGGAGGCTGCGCACCGGCTCGCCCTGAAGCCAGCAGCGGATCCGCCCCTCGGCCGCGGGCGCCTTGGCCTGCATCACCACGAGATCCTCGGGCGACTTCACCGGCGGGTCGAAGGTCAGCGGCACGCGGGTGATGCCGTAGGCGCGGGCGCGCCCGTCGCCCGACTTCTCGTAGAAGTCCTTGCCGCCGCGCAGGCGCACGTCGAAGAAGGGCGGCCCGTTCGGCTCGACCGCGACGTGCGCCTTCACGAGGTCGGGCCGCGCGTCCGAGACCGCCCAGCCGAACAGCCCGGCCTGGCCGTGGGTGACGAGCACCGCGGGCCCGATCTTGTCCAGCAGGGCGATCAGCGCCGGGTCGACCAGCTCCTCGGTCTGCTGCGCGCCGGCGAGGTAGGGCACCTGGCTCGCGAAGAACTGGTCGAAGGCGGCGTTCCCCTGCACCCCGGGGCCGCCCGGCCACTGGGTGTGGAGCTTGGCCTGCGGGAACAGGTCGTAGAGCTCCTGGGCGGTGTAGGTCTCCTCCAGGGCGCGGGTGGAGAACCGGGCGTAGGGGCCGTAGACCTCCGGGTTGGTGCCGGAGCGGCCGCGGCCGACCTGGTCGACGATGTAGACCGCAAACCCCTTCTCGACGAAGCGCTGGGCCCAGCCGGGCCGGCCGTCCGGCGTGCCGAGGAAGTTGACCCCGGTCTGCGAGATGCCGTGGACCATCACCACCGGCCAGGGCTGCGTGACGGTGGCGGGCCGCCGCGACTGCACGAACATCTGGCCGACCATCACGGTCTTGTCGGCGACGCGCTCGTAGCGGCCGCCGACGTAGAAGTAGCCCGCCACCGTCGGAGGCCCGCCGGCTGGGGCGTCCTCGGTGGCGGACGATGGCGCCGGCGCCAGGAGGGCGGCGAGGCTCGCGACGAGGGCCGCCGCGAGCCGCGCCCGGTGCCGGCTCGACCGCTTGCGCACCACCTGCCCTGCGCGCGCGCCGTGCCGCGAAATGCCTCGCGTGGCGACCATGCCGTCCTCCCGCCGAGGCCCTGCCCTCGCCGGGCGGCTTATCGCGGGATTTGCCGCGATGGACCAGCCGTGCGGCGCCGCACCCGACCGGTTCGACCCGGAATTTCGCGCGCCGACACCTCGATGGCGGCCGGCGTCGGCGCGAACCTGGGGGCGAACCGGCAAACGTTCACGAATTCTCCATCCTCATTGCGTTTCATGCAGGTCTCGCGTGCCGTGGCGCACGAGGATTGATTCGAACGCATGACTGCCACCGCCCGCGCCCCGGTGGTGCCCCGCGAAGGCGAGGCCCACATCTGACGGGAACGCAAACCTCTCCCCCACCAGGATTTTTCGCCGTGGACGTCGCGACCGCCAAGACCCTCGTCTCCGCCATGCTGGTCGGCGCCATCGTGGTGTTCAGCATCGTCTCCCTGCGGATGTTCGTGCTGGAGGTCGGGCGGGATCTCCGCTCCGCCCGGGCGCAGCGCGCCGCCTCCGGTCGCGACACCGTCGCGTAGGGCCGGAGCGGGCGCGGCTTCGCCCGCACCTCATTCTTACCCTGCCCCGCCTACTCCGCCCCGAGCGCCGGCGCGTAGACCGCGTCGCCCAGGCGCCGCAGCGAGCCGTGCGGCCCCGAGCGCTTCCACAACCGGGTGTTCAGCGCCGCGACCGGGTCCTGGCCGGGGACCGCGAACCCCTCGGCGACGAGCGCCTCCAGGATTTCGCCCGCATGCATCGGCCGACCGGCCCGCACGAGGATGCCGCAGGCGGCCTCGATCAGGGCGCGGCCGTAGCGGCGCGCGCCTGCCGGATCGACCTCGAAGGCGACGGGCACCCGCTGCGGCGGCTCGGGCGCGGCCGGCATGGTTCGGATGGCGGCCGGCGCGCGCGGCAAGACCGCCTCGGGCGGTTCGTGCAGCTCCGAGGCTCGCTCCTCGGACTGGGCCGGGGCCGGGGCCGGGCCAGCGCCGCGCAGGCGCCGGCCGAGCTCGAGATACAGGACGTGGTCGGCGATCTCGCGATCGAGGGCCTCGCGCCGACGGCGCAGGTCCGACAGGCGCGCCTCGATCTCCGCTTCCGACAATTCCATCACGCCCTGCGCTTTCCTTCCAATGGAAGAAATGGAATATCATCGTTCCCAGAGGGAAGGAAGATGCAGAGGCGGTGGCAGCTCGTGACGCTTCAGGGAATGGAACGCTCGTTCCCAACGACGGAGCAGCTCGTATCGCTGGAATACACGGGTATTCCCTAAACGGCTCCCTCTTTCCCTGCCTGCATCTTCCGTATTCCCTTGCGGGGCGGAACGAGGAGCATGCCGGGATCGGCCGGCTGCAGGGTCATGCCGCCGTCGTCGAGGGCGACCGGCAGCTTGGGAAACACCTCGCACAGATGCGCGACGTCGGTCTTGAATGCCTGACGGAAGCTGCGGATGCAGGCGTTCTCGGCGCCGAACTGCCCGTGCAGGTTCGTCCAGGTGAGCCGCAGGGGTCGCTGCAGGGCGCGCAGGCGGTAGCCGACCCAGAACAGCAGGTCCAGCTTGCGCGCGGAGCCGGAGAAGGCCCGCGCCGCCCGGATGTCGACGGGCAGGGCGTGCCGGATCAGGTTGTCGTAGAAGTCCTGGTGGAACTGCACGGTGCGGGACCAGGCCGCGCCCTCCCCGTCCCTCGCCCCCTCCCGCGCGCTCGGGCGCCACAGGTCGAGGCTGCGGAACGGCGGCACGTTGAGGGTGCTGGCCTGGTCGTGCCCGTCCCACAGGCCGATCTGCATCGAGCAGGCGGCGAGCCGGTTGAGCTGTTCCTTGAACTGCCGGATCGTGCCGCGCTCGCCGCCGGTGACGGCGAACCCCATCTCGCGCATGAAGCCGGACAGGGAATCGGCGACCTCGATGGTCGGGCTGCGCTGGCGCACGGCCTCGGTGCAAAGGTGGAGCAGCACGAGCCGCGCCTTCGGGCCGTAGGGCAGGCCCTGCGGCTCCATCTCGCCGGTGACCGGGCTCTTCAGCCGGCCGGCGACGAGGTTGAGCGAGTTGCGCCCATAATCGCGGGAGAACTCCCGCACCGGGCCGGGATCGCGATAGGGCAGGCCGCACAAGGCCAGCACCGAATGGATGTGCTGGAGGTTCTCCGGCACGGTCGGCTGGTTCTCGATCACCTCGCGCACCGCGTCGCGCCGGCGCTGGTCCCGCCCCATCCCGGCTCGCCGCCCGGCGACCGCGCCCTGGGCCGAGGCCTCCGCGTCGCGGACCTGCTGCCGGTGGAGGATGTGCTCGACGATCTGGGCGAACAGGAAGCCGCCACGCGCCGCCTCGACCTCCGCGCGGAGGTCGGCGTCGCGGATGCCGGCCAGTCTGTCCTCGATCCCCATGCGTGTCGTCCGAAAACTCCGCGACCGCACCGTAGGCGGACCATCCCTCCCGGCGCCGCCGCAAGCGGCAGCCCGAGCGCCCGGCAGGGTCCTGCGAGGCGTGGGCCGTGATGGCACGATTCACCGGCCCGGAGTCTCCCGCCGGGCCGGAGTCCTTCGGGGGCAGGGCGGTTATCCCGGCAATCCACGCTTCCCCCCCTCAGCCGTCCTCTCTCCGGCTTTCCGCACGGCATCCGGTGCGCGGGGGTGTCTCGAGGCCTCGTACGCAGAGTTCGATGCGCCTCCGCGACGGGCCGCCGACCACGCAGAGTTCGATACGGGCCGGAGCTTGCGACTTGTCCCCGTTCCTCACCGGAAAACCGGCCGGATCACGCCGAATCGCATGCGGATCCGCGCAGACTCCGATGCGGCGCCGCGGGAATTCCGCGCAGAGTCGGATGCGATCCCACGCAGAGTCGAATGCGGAACCACGCAGAGTCGGATGCGAGAACCCGGGTCAACCTCCTGTCGGGGTAGCGTTTTTCGCTACCCCTTATAACCTTCAGAACAGACTCTCTGAGAATCCTTCCTGATAGTCTTCCTAGGGGGTTTTCGCGTCGTCCGCTTCGACGAACGATCCGTCACTCTCAGAATGTCCACTTGGAAGATAGGGAATATGACGCCTTTGTCCCCATAGGAGCGGCTGAGCCGGACAAAACGGGTAGGCGGATCGGCGCAGCGAAGGGTCATCGCAGCAGGCCGATAAGCGGAGGTGATTTCGCGACCAGGGCGGTCTACCCCTGCCCCGTCGGGGTCGGACGGGCCGTCCCCTCGGGAGCCCTGACGCATGGTCGAAGCGCCACTCGACGCCTTGAGGCGGGTGATGGCCGAGCTGCGCGATCCCGAGCGCGGCTGCGCCTGGGACGTCGCCCAGACCTCGGCGAGCATCGCGCCCTACGCCCTGGAGGAGGCCTACGAGGTCGTCGACGCGATCGCCCGAAACGACTTGGGCGACCTGCGCGAAGAACTCGGCGACCTGCTGCTGCAGGTGGTGTTCCACGCCAGGATGGCCGAGGAGGCCGGCGCCTTCGATCTCGACGACGTGGCTCGGTCGATCGTGGCGAAGCTGGTGCGCCGCCACCCGCACGTGTTCGAGCCAGGCGGCGCCCTGCTCCCCGTCGGCAGCCCGCGCCGGGCCGCAAGCGCCGTCGAGGCGCAGTGGCAGGCGATCAAGGCGGCCGAGCGCGCGGCCAAGGATGCGGCCAAGGGCGCGACCAAGGGCGCAGGCAAGCCGTCTCCTGCCCCCGAGGGTCCCCTCGACGGCGTCGCCCGGACGCTGCCGGCCCTGACGCGGGCGGAGAAGATCTCGCGGCGGGCGGCCGGCTACGGCTTCGATTGGGCGGAAGCGGCGGACGTGGTCGCCAAGGTCCACGAGGAGGCCGACGAGGTCGCCGAGGCGCTGGCCGGCGGCGACGCGCAGGCGGTGGCCGAGGAGGTCGGCGACCTGCTGTTCTCGGTGGCCAACCTCGCCCGGCACGCCGGAATCGACCCGGAGGCGGCGCTGCGGGCCGGCAACGACAAGTTCGTGCGCCGCTTCACCGCCATGGCCGCCCGGATCGAGGCCGAGGGTGGAACCCTGTCGGACGCCGGCCTCGCGGCGATGGAGGCGGCCTGGATCGCGGTGAAGCAGGCCGAGCGCAAGGCCTGATCCTGGATGCGGGATACCAAAGGGATTATCCCTTTGGCGGGTGTCGGGCGGAGCCCGACGAACCACCCCCAGGACATCGCCCTGGACCCACGAAAGGGATGATCCCTTTCGAAAACCGATCTTAGACGACGCTGCCGCGCAGGTCGTAGGCGTCGGCCGCCTCGATCTTCACGGTGACGACGTCGCCCTGGCGCACCGGCCGGCGGCTGGTGACGTGGACGCTGCCGTCGATCTCGGGCGCGTCGTATTTCGAGCGGCCCTTGATGCCGTCGGCGCCCACCGTGTCGATGATCACGGGCAGGCGCTTGCCGATCCGTGCCTTCTGCAGCCGCAGCGAGACAATCTGCTGTGCTTCCATGAAGCGGCGCTTGCGCTCCAACTGCAATTCAGGCGGCACCGCCTCGCCCAGCGCGTTGGCCGGCGCGCCCGTCACCGGCTCGTAGGTGAAGCAGCCGACGCGCTCGAGCTTGGCTTCCTTGATCCAGTCGAGCAGCTCCGAGAACTCGGCCTCGGTCTCGCCGGGGAAGCCGACGATGAAGGTCGAGCGGATCGCCAGGTCCGGGCAGGTCTCGCGCCAGCGCCGGATGCGTTCGAGCTGGCGCTCCTGGTTGCCCGGGCGGCGCATGCGCTTGAGCACGGTCGGCGAGGCGTGCTGCAGCGGCATGTCGAGATAGGGAAGGACCTTGCCCTCCGCCATCAGCGGGATCACCTCGTCGACATGCGGGTAGGGGTAGACGTAGTGCAGCCGCACCCAGGCGCCGAGCTCGCCGAGTTCTTTGGCGAGGTCGTAGAACTTCGCCCGCACCGCGCGGTCGCGCCACGGGCTCTCGGCGTAGCGGATGTCGACGCCGTAGGCGCTGGTGTCCTGCGAGACGACGAGCAGCTCCTTCACGCCGGCCTTCACCAGCTTCTCCGCCTCGCGCAGCACGTCGCCGGCCGGCCGGCTGACGAGGTCGCCGCGCAGAAACGGGATGATGCAGAAGGTGCAGCGGTTGTTGCAGCCCTCCGAAATCTTCAGGTAGGCGTAGTGCCGGGGGGTCAGCTTGACGCCCTGCGGCGGCACCAGGTCGAGGAACGGGTCGTGGGCCGGCGGCACCGCCTCGTGGACGGCGGCCACCACCGATTCGTAGGCCTGCGGCCCCGTCACCGCGAGCAGGTTCGGATATTTTTCGCGAATTTCCTCTGGTTGCGCACCCATGCAGCCGGTGACGATGACCCGGCCGTTCTCGGCCATCGCCTCGCCGATCGCGGCGAGCGACTCGGCTTTCGCCGAATCGAGGAAGCCGCAAGTGTTGACGATGACCACGTCCGCCCCGTCATGGCGGCGGGCGAGCTCGTAGCCCTCGGCCCGCAGGTGCGTCAGGATCCGCTCGGAATCGACCAGCGCCTTCGGGCAGCCGAGCGAGACGAAAGAGATTTTTGGCGCGCCAAGGGTTTTCGGCGCGGCCTTCGGATCGGACGGAAGTGCGGATGCGGTCATGCTGCCTTCGTGCGGCGTGGACGCCGCCAGGTCGAACGCTTCGAGGATCCCGGGTCTTCGGGGCCGGCTGGTCTTCGGGGCCGGCGTGTCGTCGGACCCGGATTGTCGTGATGCGTCATCGCTATAGCGGGATCGCGCAGGCCGCGCGAGCCCCGCGCCGCCACCGGGAGGGATTGCGTCCGGCGCATCGGTCGCGAAACCCTGCGGCATCGGCTGCGGCTTCCCAGGGGCAACCGCCTGTGCGAGGCCTTCGCACTTGAACCGACGGGCCGGCACCCGGCACTCCACACCCATGGCCCTCGAACCGGACGTGACAGCGCAGGATATGGCGGCGCAACAGATCTGGACCCGGGAGATCCCGTTCGTCGACCCCGTCGCGGCGGCGATGCGGCTGCGGCGCTGGCCCGGCCTCGCCTTCCTCGACAGCGCGATGCGGCACGACACCCTCGGCCGGGTCTCGATCCTGGCGGCCGACCCCTTCGCCCGCTTCCGTTTTCGCGACGGCCGCGCCACGCTCGACGGGCGGCCGGTGCCGGGCGGCCCGATGGCGGCCCTGCGCGCCTGCCTCGCGCCCTATCGGCTCGAAGCGGAATCCGGCGAGACGTTCTCCGGCGGCGCGATCGGCTACTGCGCCTACGATCTCGGGCAGGCGCTGGAGCGCGTGGTCGCGCCCGCCCGCCGGGCCGGGCTGACGGACGACGCCGCCTTCGACCTCCACGACGTCGCGCTCACCGTCGACCACGGCGCCGGCACCTGTCGCCTGGCAGCCACCGGGTTCCCGGAGACCGATCCGGCCCGGCGCGAGGTGCGGGCGCGGGTGCGTCTCGCGGCCTTCGCCGACTGCCTGGCAGGGGCGGCGCCGGAACCCGCCGCCCCGCCCGCATTCGCTGCGCCGCCGACCTGGCACTCGAACTTCACGCGCGCGGGCTACGAGGCGGCGGTCGAGCGGGTGCGCGACTACATCCGCGCCGGCGACATCTACCAGGCCAACATCGCCCAGCGCTTCACCGCCGCCCTGCCCGAAGGGTTCGACCGGTTCGCGTTCTACCGCGCCTTGCGCGAGACCAACCCGGCGACCTTCGGCGCCTACCTCGAGTTCGACGGGCTGACCGTCGCGTCGAGTTCGCCCGAGCGCTTCCTCAAGCTCGAGGCCGGCCAGGTCGAGACCCGGCCGATCAAGGGCACGCTCGCGCGCAGCGACGACCCGGTCGAGGATGCAGCCCGCGCCGCGCGGCTGCTCGGCGATCCGAAGGAGCGCGCCGAGAACACCATGATCGTGGACCTGCTGCGCAACGACCTGTCCCGGGTCTGCGCGCCGGGCAGCGTGCGGGTGCCGGTGCTGTGCGGGCTGGAATCCTATGCCGGCATCCACCATCTCGTCTCTGTCGTCACGGGCACCCTGCGCGACGGCCTCGACGGCTTCGACCTGCTCGAGAGGACGTTTCCCGGCGGCTCGATCACCGGCGCGCCGAAGCTCAGGGCCATGGACATCATCACCGAGATCGAGGGCGATGCGCGCGAGCTCTATTGCGGGGCCATCGGCCGGATCGGGTTCGACGGGTCGATCGACACTTCGATCGCGATCCGCACCGTGTTCATGGACGCGACGACGGCTGTGCTCCAGGCCGGCGGCGGCGTCACGCTGCTCTCGGACCCGGCGGCCGAGTACGACGAGACCCTGACCAAGGCCGCGCGCGTGTTCCAGGCGTTCGAGGCATGAGCGCGCCCGGCCGATCCCGGGCCGGCCGGATGGCGGGCCGCTCGCCGGCCGCCGGCCACCCCAAGGCTCCCGACCGAAGGTCGACAAGCGCGACCGCGCGTCGCCGCGGGTGCGGCGGACGCCCTCGGCCGATCACGGCCGCGGGCCACCGAGAACGTCCATGATCCTCGTCGTCGACAACTACGATTCGTTCGTCTTCAACGTCGTGCGCTACTTCGAGGAGCTCGGCGAGACCGTGCGCGTGGTGCGCAACGACGCCCTCGACGTGGACGGCATCCGCGCGCTGGCCCCCGACGCCCTGGTGATCTCGCCCGGGCCGTGCACGCCGGCCGAGGCCGGAATCTCGCTGCCGGCGATCCGCGAGCTGTCAGGGCAGATGCCGATCCTCGGGGTCTGCCTCGGGCACCAGGCGATCGGCGCGGCCTTCGGCGGCAGCGTCGAGCGGGCGCAGAAGCCGCTGCACGGGCAGGCGACGCCGGTGACGCATATGGGCGAGCGCTTGTTCGCCGGGCTTCCGGCCGGGATGCAGGTCGGGCGCTACCACTCCCTCGTGGTGGCGCCGCGGCCGGCCATGGCGGCCAACCTCACCGTCGACGCGCGCTCGGCCGAGGGCGAGGTGATGGCCCTGTCGCATCGCCGCCACCCGACCTACGGCATCCAGTTCCACCCGGAATCGGTGCTCACCGAGAACGGCCACGCGATCTTCTCGAACTTCCTCGGGCTCGCCCGCGACTGGCGGGCGCAGGGCCCCTCGGGGGAGGGCCATGATGCTGTGGCATGACGGGCGCCTGAGCGACGGCACCACCCTGCCCTTCGACCTCACCGATCGCGGCCTCACCCTG
This sequence comes from Methylobacterium cerastii, assembly GCF_022179125.1. Taxonomy (GTDB): domain Bacteria; phylum Pseudomonadota; class Alphaproteobacteria; order Rhizobiales; family Beijerinckiaceae; genus Methylobacterium; species Methylobacterium cerastii. The sequence goes on along the minus strand of NZ_BPQG01000050.1, from coordinate 14,611 downwards.
GCCGACGGCGTCTTCGACACGGCCCTGGCGCTCGCCGGCCGCGTCGCCTTCGCGCAAGCGCACGTCGCCCGTCTCGTCGCCTCGGTCGCGGCGCTGGGCTTTCCGGTCTGCCCCGAGGCGATCGAGACGGCGATGCGGGCCCTCGCCGCGACCGGCGGGCGCCTGGCGATCCGCACCACCGTGACCCGCGGCACCGGCCCCCGCGGCCTCGCCCCGCCCGCCGACCCGCACCCGACGCTGTTTGCGACCGCGGCGGCCAGCGACCCCGGCATCGCGTTCGCGCCGCTGCGGCTCTGGCCCACGGCCATCGCCCGGAACGAGACGTCGCCCCTCGCGCAGCTGAAGGCGCTGGGCTACGGCGACGCGATCCTCGCCGCGCGGGACGCCCGCGCCTCCGGCTTCGACGAGGCCCTGTTCAGCAACACTCGGCAGGCGCTCGCCTGCGCCGGCACCGGCAACGTCTTCGCGCTGTTCGGCGAGCGCCTGGTCACGCCGCCGCTCACTGATGGAGTGCTGGCCGGCATCGTCCGCGCCGTGGTGATCGCGCAGCTCGCACCGGCCTGCGGGCTCGCCTGCGAGGAGCGCTCCATCACGCTCTCCGAGCTGCGCCGCGCCGACGCGGTGTTCGTGACCAACTCGCTGCGGCTGATCGCGCCGGTGACGGCGATCCGCGATTCTGGCGGCGGCGACACCGGCTACGCCCGCGACCATTCCCTACTGATGCGGCTGATGGCGGCCCTGCGCGACCGCGTCGCTGCGGAGTGCGGCGTGTCCCCGAACGACGTCTCGATCGGGGCGACATGACGGGGGCTCGGACGACGCAAGCGCCCGACGGTCCCGGGCGGGTCTGGCTGCGGCGCGGCCTCGTCGGCCTCTACGGCCTCGTCGGCGCGGTGCACCTCGCCTCCCCCGACACCTTGATGCCGATCATGCCGGCCTGGGTGCCGGAGCCGCGCCTCGTCATCCTCGGCACCGGCCTCTGCGAGATCGCCGGCGCCCTGGCGCTGACGAGCCCAACTTGGCGCCGGGCTGCCGGGATCGGGCTCGCGCTCTACGCGCTCTGCGTCTGGCCGGCCAACGTCAAGCAGGCGATCGAAGGGATCGTCGTGCCGCCGCTGCCGGATTCCTGGTGGTATCACGGGCCCCGCCTGGCGTTCCAACCGGTGCTGATCTGGGTGGGACTGTATGCCGGCGGCGCGATCGACTGGCCGTTCGGCGGCGCGCGGCGCTGACCCTAGCCTCTGAGAGACCAGGATCGCGTGATCCCAGGATCCGGTGATGCAACGATCCGGTGATGCAACGATCCCGTGATCCTGGGATCACGGGCCGGTCGGCGAGGACGCCCGACGCATGAAAAAAGCCCGGCGCTTCGGAGCGCCGGGCCTTGTCGGTGCGCCGATCCCGAGGGCGGGATCGGCGGTCGCGGATCAGGGCTTGGGGGCCGGCGCGGCGCCGGCCGCGCCGGGCTGCTCGAGCTTCTTGCGCATGTCCTCGCTGCGCTTCTCGAGCTCCGACTGCAGCTTCTTCTGCTGCTCCTCGAGCACCTTCGGGTCCATGGCCGGGCCGTCGAAGGCCTTGCCGAAGCCGGCGAGCGGCACGGCGAAGGTCACCTCGCGCTGGGTCTGGTTCTGCACCGAGACGTTGAGCGTGGTGCCCTTCTTCATCGCGGCGACGACGCCGGCGTCGACGCCGCCGGCCTCGGCGAAGCAGCCGTTGGGGAAGCAGACGGCGAACTTGCCGGCGGTACCCTGCTGGCCGTCGACGGTGAAGCGGATGCCGGGCTGCAGCAGCAGGCCGAGCGGCAGCAGGTAGCGCACCACGCGCACCTCCTGCTTCGTGGCCGGGTTCTTCATCTCGTACACGGCGACCGCGAGGACCGGCTGGCCCTGGTCGGAGACGAAGTCGCGGGTGGTGTAGCAGATGTCGGTGCCCGAGCCGCCGTCCTTGCCGCAGACCTTGGTCCAGTCGGCCTGGCTCGGCTCGGACTTCACGGTCACGGTCTGCGGGCCGGTCTGCGCCGCGGTGTTGGCCGCCGGCGTGCTCTGGCCCGGTGCCGGCGCCGTCGGCGCGGGGGCCGCGGGGGCGGGCGGCGCCTTCTTCGGCTGGGCGAGGGCGGGCCCGGCAAGGCCGGCGAGCGCAAGGAACGCGGCGGCGCGCATCAGGTGCGCCGGGCTTTTGGCGAAGGACATCGGCTCAGACCCTTTGAAGTTCGTCGATTGGAGGAGGACGTCGTGACGGGAAAAACGTGACGCGGTGCGGGATAGCGGGGCGACCGGTCCCGACAGGGGGCGCCGCGCTGGTCCCGGGCGATCGGGCGGCCTGCATTCCCCGCCGAATGCGGCGAAGGCATGACACCTGCCAGGACGCCCGCGACGTCGCCCGGCGCGGTACCCGCGACCGGCGCGCCCACGAACCGCGAATCCGCGGGCCGGCCTTAGGCGCGGGTTAACCCTAAACCGGCATCGATGGCCAGTCGTCATGCGGGATGCACGCCGACCTTCGGATGGAGTTCGAGAACCCCGTGAGCGCGGCGCAGCCCTCCATCGAGCCGTCGACCGCCGGATGGGGACCGGCCACCCGCGGTGCGGTGCGGTCCCAGGTCGTCCCGGAGGGCGCTTCGGAGATCGCCCCGGAGGTGATCCTGCCGCGGGCGGGCCTGTGCGCGCTGCTGGCCGGAACCGCCCGCCTCGATCCCGGCCGCCTCGCCTTCGCCGACGCCGCGCCCAAGCGCAGCTGGAGCGGCAGGCCGCCGATGGCGTGGACCTACGGGACGGCCGCCGAGATCATCGGGCGCCTCGCCCGGGCGCTGCGGACCTGGCGGCTGGCGCCGGGAAGCCGGATCGGTTTGTGGTTCCCCGGGAGCACCGAAGGCCTCGTCGCCCACCTCGCCGTCGAGGCGGCCGGCCACGTCCCCTGCCCCCTCCCTCCGTCCTGGACCGAGGCGCAGGCCGCCGCCGGCATCCAGGCGGCCGGCCTCTCCGCGGTGCTGACCCAGACCCAGGTCGGCGCGAACCGCCCGGCGGAGGCCCTGTGCCGGATCGCGGCCGGCTATTTCGGCCTGCGCTACCTCGCGGCCTTCGGGCCGGCCGTCCCCGACGGCGTGATCAACCTCGATGCGCTGGCCCTCGACCGTGCCGGCGGGACCGCGCCCTTGCCCGAGACCGGCGGCGGCCTCGTCAGCTTCGCGGCCGGCGATCCGGCCCGGCCGGTCCACCGCACCGGAGACGCGCTGCTCGCGGCGATCGCCGCGCATCTCGTGTCGGCCCGGATCGAACCCGGCGACCGAATCCTCACCCTGCTGCCGCCCTCCGACCTGCGCGGGCTCGTCACCGGGCTCGGTGCGGCGCTCGCCGCGGGCGTCGACCTCGAGACGATGCCGGTCTTCGACGGGCCGGCCCTGATCGAGAACCTGGCGCAGCCGCGCCCGACCCATCTCGTCGCCCCGGCCTTCCTGGAACAGGCCCTCGACGCCCTGCCCACGGCGACGCGCTCCGTGGTCCTGGCCCGTCGCGCCCCAGGGTCGGTGCCTCCGCACGCGGCGGATCGGGCCGCGGGATCGCCGGTCCTCGACGTGCTGGCCTTCGACGAGGACGCGGTGCTGTCGGTCAGGCGCTCCGGGTCGAGCGGTCCCGCGTCGGATCTCGCCTCGGTGCTCGCGGAGCCCGCCCGCCTCGCCCTGCCCCCTGCCCTGTTCGACCTGCGCCGCGACCCCGACGGCCGCCTCGCCTTCCGCGGCCAGGCCTGCGCGACGACTCGGGTGCAGCGCGGCGAGGTGGACGCGACCGAGGCCGGAAGCTTTCGCGCCTCGCGCTTCCGGGCCGATCGCTTTGCCGGAACCGGGATGGCGGTGATGGAGGCCTGAGCGGCCGCGCCCCCGACCCCGCGCCGCACCATTCGGCCGGGCTGCGGCGCGTCCCCGCCCGTCCGATCTCCTGATCGCGCCGCCTGACGGGCCGCCCGGGATCGCACCGAAAACCCAAAGTCTCGAAGGCGTTGGACGCTCGTCCGCACCCGCATCCCCGGCGCGCGCGGCGTTCCCGGCCGCGCGGTTCATCGCACGCTCATCGGACGGGTTTATTTTCGCATCTGCAAACGGTGCCGGCGAACCAAACCGTCTGCGGTGGGTTTAAAGCTCAGCTCTCTTCCCAACTCGTCAGCGATGGGGTAGCTCTCGGTCTATGGGTGCGCTGCAACAAGTGCTCGTCGTCGACGACGGCGTCCGTGCTGTCGATCACTCGCTGGCCGGAGAGCTGGCCGAGCTCGGCTATGCCAGCGTCACCGTCTCCCTCGAGGCGGCGGCGGACGTGCTGGCGGTGATCGCCCGTCCCGCCGCGATCCTGCTCCAGACCTCGTCACGCCGCGACTCGGGCTACGCCCGCCTCGCCGCCCGGCTCCGGGCTCAAGTGCGCGACCAGGGCATCCCTGTCTTGGTGATCGACGGCGAGAACGCGCGCCGCGCCGGCGCTCCCGTCGACCTGATGAGCCGCATCGGCCCCTACGTCGTCAACGAGCCCGACCTCTAGTCAGAGCGCTCAACCGCGGCGCCGATCCGTCACGAGTGGATCGGCGCGTCGTGCTTGTGGAAGGCCTTGAGCCGACGGAACAGCGTCGTGTCGTAGTTCGCGGGCGCCGGCTCCTCGCCGACGAGCCAGCGGAACAGGTCGCGGTCGGGCACCTCGATCAGCGCCTCGAACAGGTCGAGGTCCGCGTCGCTCATGACGCCGATCTCGGCGTCGGCGAAGCGTCCCATGATCAGGTCCATCTCGCGGATGCCCCGGTGCCAGGCGCGAAACAGCGTGCGGCGGCGGCGGGGATCGAGATCCGCGCTGGTGCGGGTGGTGCCGGACATGGTTCTAGCCTCGGGTCGAAGGAGACAACCCGTGATCCGTGGATCACGGGACGATGATGGTCAGACCAATCCTGCGAAGGCGGTCTCGGACCACGACGCGGACGGCCCGGGCGGGGCGGGGGCGCGATCGCGCGGGCCCGGCGGCGGCTTCTGTCCGCGCTGGCCTTTGGCGACTCTGGGGCCGCGCTCCGGCTTGGCCGGGCCGCCGACCGCATCGAACTCGAACAGCACCCGGTGCCCGTGCGCGTCGCTGATCCACCCGTCGGAGAACCAGCCGACGAAGCGGCCTGAATAGGCGAAGACCTTGTCGTCGTCGATGATCGCCGCCGGGCGGCCGTCCCAGTGGTAGATCGCCCGGCCGTCGTCGCAGAACGCGGCGGGGCGCCCCTCCCGGTCAAAGAACTCGATCATCGCCTCAGCTCCCGCCCCCGGCCGCGCGAAGCGCCACCTTCGACGTATCTAAGCCGTCGCGGCCGGCCTGCCAGCCGATCGCGCGTCGTCGTGCCGAGGATCCTGCGATCCGATGATCACGGGATGCCGGGCGTTCCCGTCGCGCGCCAGCGTCGAGCGGCCGCGCGACGGGGCGGACGGCACGGGATATTGACGACCCGCCGGGCAGGATGGCCCGCACGAGCGGCAGGATGGGCGGGACGAGCGAAGTGTCGATGCGCGACGAGACACCCCCGGCGCTCCTGCGCCCCAGCATCCTCGACCCGCTGTTCGCGCCCGTGCGCGGGCTGCCGGGCGTCGGCGCGAAGATGGCGCCGATGATCGAGCGGCTGCTCGGCACGCCCGAGCGGCCGGCCCGCATCGTCGACCTGCTGTTCCACCTGCCCCAGGGCGGCATCGCGCAGAAGCTCGTCGGCTCGGTCGGCGAGGCTCCGGTCGGCGAGCCGGTCACCGTCGGCGTCACCGTCTCCCTCCACCGGCCGGCCGGGACCGGGCCGGGCAAGCGCCCCCACCGGGTGCTGGTCGAGGACGAGACCGGCGACATCACCCTGGTGTTCTTCGGGATGCCGGCAGCGCGCGTCGAGAAGATGCTGCCCCTGGGCAGCCACCGCTACGTCACCGGCCGCATCGACCTCTGGGACGGCAGCCGCCAGATGGTGCATCCGTCGCGCATCGTCGACGCGGAGGGCCTGGCCGCCCTGCCCTCCGTCGAGCCGGTCTACGGCGCCACGGAAGGGCTGACCTCGCGGGCGATCGGCAAGCTCGCGGTCGCCGCCCTGGAGCGGCTGCCGGTGCTGCCCGAATGGCAGGACCCCGCCTGGCTGCAGCAAAACTGGTTGCCGCCCTTCGCCGACGCGCTGCGCGCCGAGCACCGGCCCGAGGAAGCGCCGAAAGCTCCGACGCTGGGCGCCAACGGCGTCGCCATCCCCCCGCCCGCGACGCCGTCGCGAAAACGGCTGGCCTACGACGAGCTTTTGGCCTCGCAGCTCGCCCTCGCGCTGATGCGCGCGCGCAGCCGCCGCAAGCCCGGGCGGGTCAACGCCGGCGACGGCCGCCTCTCCGCCCGGATCGAGGCCGGCCTACCCTTCGCTCTCACCGGCGCGCAGACGCGGGCCGTCGCCGAGATCCGCGGGGATCTGGCCTCCGACAAGCGGATGCTGCGTCTGCTTCAGGGCGACGTCGGCTCGGGCAAGACCGCGGTGGCGCTGCTCGCCATGGCCTCGGCCTGCGAGGCCGGCCGGCAGGCGGCCTTGATGGCACCGACCGAGATCCTGGCGCGCCAGCACTTCGAGCGCTTGAAGCCGCTGGCGGGCGCCCTCCGCCTGCGCCTGATGACCGGCCGCGACCGCGCCGCCGAGCGCCGGGCGACGCTCACCGACCTCGCCGCCGGCGAGATCGACATTCTGGTTGGCACCCACGCGCTGTTCCAGGACAGCGTGGTGTTCTCCGATCTCGGGCTGGCGGTGGTGGACGAGCAGCACCGGTTCGGCGTCCACCAGCGCCTCGCGCTCGGGGCCAAGGGCGCGGCGGTGGACATCCTCGTCATGACCGCGACCCCGATCCCGCGGACGCTGGCCCTGACCTGCTTCGGCGACATGGACGTCTCGATCCTCGACGAGAAGCCGGCCGGCCGCCAGCCGATCCGCACGCTCACCGTCCCGACCGAGCGCATCGACGAGGTCGTGGCCGGCCTCCACCGGGCGCTGCAGGGCGGCGAGCGCGTCTACTGGATCTGCCCGCTGGTGGCCGAATCCGAGTTCGTCGACCTCGCGGCGGCCGAGGAGCGCTTCGAGGACCTGAAGCAGCATTTCGGCGCCGAGGTCGGGCTGATCCACGGCCAGATGCCCGGCGCCGACAAGGATGCGGCGATGGCCCGCTTCGCCGCGGGCGAGACCCGCATCCTGGTCTCCACCACCGTGGTCGAGGTCGGCGTCGACGTGCCGGAGGCGACGATCATGGTGATCGAGCATGCCGAGCGCTTCGGGCTGGCCCAGCTGCACCAGCTGCGCGGCCGGGTCGGGCGAGGCTCGAAGGCCTCGTCCTGCCTGCTGCTCTATCGCGGGCCGCTCGGCCAGGTCTCGAAGGCCCGCCTCGAGATGATGCGTGAGAGCGAGGACGGGTTTCGCATCGCCGAGGCCGACTTGCGGCTCCGTGGCGAGGGGGAGGTGCTGGGTACCCGCCAATCCGGCGTCGCGGCCTTTCGGCTGGCCCGCCTGGAGAGCGACGGCGCCCTGCTGGAGGTCGCCCGCGACGACGCGCGGCTGATCGTCGAGCGCGACCCGGCCCTGCGGACGGAGCGCGGCCAAGCCCTGCGGGTGCTGCTCTACCTGTTCGAGCGCGACGCCGCGATCCGGCTGCTCGGGGCCGGCTGACGATCGTTTCGCCGACGCGTCGAGCCGGCGCGGGTTGCCGCAGCACCGGCGACAGGACAGCGGAATCGCCCTAGATCCTCCCTGCCGGATCGCCGGCCCGCCCTGAGGATTGTTCGCCCGTGCCCCAGCCGCCCCGAGAGGACCGAGTTTTCGCCGTCGCGGTCGTCGGGGCCGGGGCCGCCGGGCTCAGCGCCGCCCTGGCGCTCGCCCGCGACGGCATCCCGACGGCGCTGGTCGGGCGCCATGCACCCGTGGCGGACGGGCGCACCGTCGCCCTGCTCGACGGCTCCGTGCGCTTCCTCGACGCGTTGGGCGCCTGGGGCGGCATCGCCCCGCAGGCCGGCCCGCTGGCGACGCTTCAGATCATCGACGACACCAGGAGCCTCTTCCGCCCGCCGCCGGCGCGCTTCCATGCCGGCGAGATCGGCCTCGACGCGTTCGGCTGGAACGTCGAGAGCCGCCTCCTGGTCGAAGCCCTGCGCCGGCAGGCGCGGGCGACCGAACACCTCACGCTGTTCGAGAGCGACGCGGCGGAAGCCGTTGCGGGCGAAGAATTTTCCGAGGTTCGCCTTGTTGATGGCGGTAGGGTCTCGGCCCGGCTCGTGGTGGCCGCGGACGGAGGCCGGTCGCCCCTGCGGACGGCCAGCGGCATCCGGGTGCGGGACTGGTCGTACCCGCAATCCGCGATCACGACGATCCTCGCGCACGACCGCCCGCACGGCAATGTCTCGACCGAGTTCCACACCCGCGGCGGCCCCTTCACCCTGGTGCCGTTGCCGAAGAACCGCTCCAGCCTCGTGTGGGTCGCGGCCGAGGGCGTCGCGCGCCGCCTCTCCGCCCTCGACGACGCAGCCCTCGCCGAGGCGGTCACCGCCCAGGCGCAGGGCATGCTCGGGACGATGCGGGTCGACGGGCCCCGCGGCCTCGTGCCGATGCGCGGCCTCTCCGTGGCGACCCCGACGGCCCACCGCCTCGCCCTGGTCGGCGAGGCCGCCCACGTCTTCCCGCCGATCGGCGCGCAGGGGCTGAACCTTGGGTTGCGGGATGCCGCCGCCCTCCGCGACGCGGTGCTCGGCGCGGTCCGCGAGCACCGCGATCCGGGCTCGCGCGCGGCGTTGGCCGGCTTCGCCCGCGCCCGGCGCCTCGACGCGGCGTTGCGATCGACGGCGGTCGACACCCTCAACCGCAGCCTGCTCGCCGACCTCATGCCCGTCGACGCGTTGCGCGGCGTCGGCCTGCTCGCGATGAGCGCGATCGGCCCGCTGCGCCGCGCCGTGATGCGCGAGGGCGTCCTGCCGCGGCTCGGCGCCCCGGAGCAGATGCGGGCTTCGCGTTGAACGAAAAATCTTTCTGGTACTGAAGGTTGGGGCGGGCGGTTCAGATCGCGCATCAAGGGCTGCCGGCGCGAGAACCTGCTGCGCTCGTCTTTGGCCGCGCACTTGGTCGACACCGGCATGCGCGTGCCGAACCGGACCCTCTGCAACTCACCGTGCTGGCCCACAACGACCGCGCCCGGTGAGCTGAATCGAAAAAACGCAGTCCATCGAGCGGGTTGTCGCCGGGTGCTCACCGAGCACCTCGGCCCAACCGGACCATCCCGGGCCGCATCGCCCGGCGGCTGCCACCTGACACCCCGCCTTCCGGTCTATACACCCCGTCTCGCGGGCTCCACCTCCCGCCATCCGGGCATCGCCTGCCCGCCCGATCCGACGACGAACAGACACACGATGGCCAAGCCTGGATCCAAGACGCCCGCACCTCCGGCCCCCGCGCCGAAGGTCCAGACGGCGCGCTTCGCGCTTCCGAAGTCCGGGCCGCTGGCGCGGATTCGCGACGCGTTCGCCCGTGGCGAGAGCCCGACGCTCGCCGGCGTCCCGGACGGGTTCGACGCCCTGGTGGTGGCCGACCTCGCCCGGGCCTTGAGCGCCGGCTTCGAGGGGCCGGCGGTGCTGGTCCACGTCGCCCGCGATTCCGGGCGCTCGGCGGCCTTCGTCAACGCGCTGAAGTTCGTCGCCCCCGAGATCGAGGCGATGAGCGTGCCGGCCTGGGATTGCCAGCCCTACGACCGGGTCTCGCCCAACGGCGCCACGGCGGCGCAGCGCATGACCGCCTTCTCGCGGCTGACGCGCACGCGCTCCTCCGAGGCCGCGCCCCGCATCGTCTGCACCACGGTCAACGCCCTGATCCAGCGCGTGCCGCCGATGAAGCGCATCGCCGTGGAGACCTTCTCGGTGGCGATCGGCAACGTCGTCTCGATGGACAAGGTCGTGGCCTGGGTCGAGGCCAACGGCTTCCTGCGCACGGGGACGGTGCGGGACACGGGCGAATACGCCGTGCGTGGCGGCATCCTCGACCTGTCGCCGCCGGGACTCCCGAACCCGATCCGCCTCGACTTCTTCGGCGACACCCTGGAATCGATCCGCGCCTTCGATCCGGAGACGCAGCGCACCGTCGGGCAGCTCCGCTCCCTCGACCTTGTGCCGATGAGCGAGGTCCAGCTCACCACCGAGACCATCCGGCGCTTCCGCCAGGGCTACATCGCCAACTTCGGCGCCGCGACCCGCGACGACCGCCTCTACGAGACCGTGAGCGAGGGCCGGCGCTACGCCGGCCTCGAGCATTGGATGCCCCTGTTCTACGACGGCCTCGACACCCTGTTCGACTACGTCGCCGGGGTGCCGATGGTCTTCGAGCCGCAGATCGAGGACGCGGCCTCCGAGCGGCTGGCCTTGATCCAGGACTACTTCCAGGCTCGCGAGCAGGCGCGCAAGACCCCGCAATCGGGCGTCGCGCCCTACAAGCCGCTGCCGCCGCGCGCCCTCTACCTCACCCAGAACGAGCTGCGCGACCGGATCGCGGCCTGCTCGGTCGCCCGGCTGACGCCGTTCGCGGTGCCTGATGGCGGGGCCGACGGCCCGGCCATCGATTGCGGCGCCGAGCCCGGCCGCACCTTCGCGGCCGAGCGCGCCAGCGAGGCGACGAGCGTCTTCGACGCGGCGGTGGCGCACGTGAAGGACCTGCAGGGATCCGGTCACCACGTGATCCTGGGATCCTGGTCCGAGGGCTCGCGCGACCGCCTCTGCGGCGTGCTCGCCGACCACGGCCTGAAGAAACCGATGGCGATCTCGCGCATTTCGGACGTCTACGCGTTGAAGCGCGGCACCGACGTGGCGGTCGCGGTCTGGGGCCTCGAATCCGGCTTCACGACGGGCCAGCTCGCCGTGGTCTCGGAGGGCGACATCCTCGGCGACCGGCTCGTGCGCCAGAAGCGCAAGTCCAAGCGGCCGCAGGACGTCATCCTGGAGGTGCAGGCGCTCCAGCCCGGCGACCTCGTGGTGCATGCCGACCATGGCATCGGCCGGTTCGTCGGCCTGAAGACGGTGACGGCGGCGGGCGCCCCGCACGATTGCCTGGAGCTGCAATACGCCACCGGCCTGCTGCTGCTGCCGGTGGAGAACATCGAGCTTCTGACCCGCTACGGCTCCGAGGATTCGGAGGTGGCGCTGGACCGCCTCGGCGGCGCCGGCTGGCAGGCTCGCAAGGCGCGGATGAAGAAGCGCATCCTCGAGATGGCCGGCGAACTCATCAAGGTCGCAGCCCAGCGCTTCGTGCGGCAGGCGCCGCGGCTGGTGCCGCCCGAGGGGCTCTACGGCGAGTTCGCCGCCCGCTTCGCCTTCGAGGAGACCGAGGACCAGGCCAACGCCATCGAGGCGGTGCTCTCGGACCTGAACGAGGGCCGCCCGATGGACCGGCTCGTCTGCGGCGACGTCGGCTTCGGCAAGACCGAGGTGGCGTTGCGCGCCGCCTTCGCCGCCTCGATCTCGGGGCGGCAGGTGGCGGTGGTGGTGCCGACCACCCTGCTCGCCCGCCAGCATTTCCGCACCTTCGCCGAGCGCTTCAAGGGCCTGCCGATCCAGGTGGCGCAGCTCTCGCGCTTCGTCGGCGCCGCCGAGATGAAGCAGAACCGTGCGGGGATCGCGGCGGGCACCGTCGACATCGTCGTCGGCACCCATGCGGTGCTCGCCAAGACCATCGCCTTCAAGGACCTCGGCCTGATCATCGTCGACGAGGAGCAGCACTTCGGCGTCAGCCACAAGGAGCGCCTGAAGGCGCTGCAGGCCGACGTGCACGTGCTGACGCTCTCGGCCACCCCGATCCCGCGGACCCTGCAGCTGGCGATGACGGGCGTGCGCGACCTCTCGATCATCGCCACGCCCCCGGTCGATCGCCTGGCGGTGCGCACCTTCGTGACGCCGTTCGATCCGTTGACCATCCGCGAGGCGCTGCTGCGCGAGCGCTACCGCGGCGGGCAGTCGTTCTACGTGGTGCCGCGGATCGAGGACCTCGCCGAGGTGAAGCGCTTCCTCGACACCGAGATGCCCGAGACCACGGTCGCGGTGGCGCACGGGCAGATGGCGGCGGGCCAGCTCGAGGACGTGATGACCGCGTTCTACGAGGGCAAGTACGACGTGCTGCTCTCGACCACGATCGTCGAATCGGGCCTCGACATCCCCACCGCCAACACGCTGATCGTGCACCGGGCCGACATGTTCGGCCTGGCCCAGCTGTATCAGCTGCGCGGCCGCGTCGGCCGCTCCAAGGCCCGCGCCTACGCCCTGTTCACGACGCCGGCCAACCGCACGCTGAGCGCCCAGGCCGAGCAGCGCCTCAACGTGCTGCAGACCCTCGACACGCTCGGCGCCGGCTTCCAGCTGGCCTCCCACGACCTCGACATCCGCGGCGCCGGCAACCTGCTCGGCGACGCGCAGTCCGGCCACATCAAGGAGGTCGGCTACGAGCTCTACCAGCAGATGCTGGAGGACGCGGTCACCGCGCTCAAGGCCGGCTACGAGGAGCCGGTGGAGGAGGCGTGGTCGCCGACCATCGCACTCGGCGCCCCCGTCACGATCCCCGAGACCTACGTCGAGGACCTCGGCGTGCGGCTCGCGCTCTACCGCCGGCTCTCGACCCTGGAGAACGACGCCGAGATGGAGGGGTTCGGCGCCGAGCTCATCGACCGCTTCGGGCCGCTGCCGCCGGAGGTGGAGCAGCTGCTCAAGATCGTCACGATCAAGATCCTGTGCCTGGCCGCCAACATCGCCAAGGTCGAGGCCGGCCCCAAGGGCGTCGTCGTCCACTTCCGCGACAAGTCGTTCGCGAACCCGCAGGGGCTCGTCGCCTACGTCGCCGAGCAGGCCTCGTTCGCCAAGGTGCGCCCGGACATGAGCGTGGTGTTCATCCGCGAGCTGGACTCGATCCCGGCCCGGCTCAAGACGGCGACGCAGGTGGTGCGGGCGCTCGCAGGGATCGCCGAGCGCGGGGGGAAGAAGAAGGCGGCGTGACCGCCTCCCGCTCGGCGGGAGGCGGGCTAGAGCATTTTCGAGCGAGGTGGATGCCGGCTCGCGTGAAGAAACTGCGACAGCACAACAAGAGAGAGCATTTTCGGTGATCCAGGGATCACCGAAAATGCTCTCGCGCCGCTCAGCGCGTCGCCAGGGCCTGGGACGCCTCCGGACGCGATGCGTCCAGGCGCGGCATCTCGGCGGGATGCGGGGCCTTCGCATGCACGGCGCCGAGCGCACCCGTCGGCAGGTTCGACGGAGCGCCGGCCATCGCTTCCGAGCCTTCGAAGGCCGTGCCGGCTCGGCCCAGCGTTTCGGCATGCGCGAACAACGCCTTCATGTAGCGCTGGTCGAACGGGGCCGGCGAGGTCTCGGTGAAGCGGTCGTCGATCTCGGCGACCTTCAGGTCGAGGGATTCGCGGCGGGCGAAGGCGTCGGCGAGCGCGAGGGCGTCGCGCGTCTGCGCCTTGATCGCCGCCGACATCGCCCGGCCGAGCACCGAGAGCGTGGTGTGCGTCGCCATCTGGAAGTACGGCGCGAGCTTGTTGTTGACCACGAGGTAGACCGTCCGGGCCGGGATCTTCACCCCGCCCGAGCCCGTCAGCGCGGCGATGAGCGCCGGCTTCGGCGCCAGGAAGAACGGCGCCGTGGTGCCGCCGTCCACGTGCATCTCCTGGATCATCTTGCTATTTGCGGTGGCCGAATCGATCGAGACCGGCGGGAACACGCCGGGCACCGCGGACGAGGCCAGCACGATCGCGCGGAACAGGTTCAGCGCCTTGTCGTCGCCGACCGTGGCGATGGCGCCCATGTCCCACAGCACCGGGCGCTCCGTGTCGAGCTCGGTGGTGGCGACCAGCAGCCGGCGACCCTTGGCGTGCTCGGCCGCGATCGCCTTCAGCAGGCGCGGCGTCACCGCCTTCTCGATCCGGCGCTTGAGCGGCCAGGTGTCGGTCAGGGCCTCGTTGGAGCCGCCGAACTCGAACACGTCCGCCGCCGAGACCGTGGTGTAGGCCTCGCGCAGGGCCGCGTCGCCGGCGTCGCCGATGAAGGCGAAGGGCGCGATCAGGGCTCCCGTCGAGACGCCGGTGATGACGCCGAAGGCCGGGCGGCGGCCGCTGGCGCTCCAGCCGGAGAGCAGTCCGGCCGCGAATGCGCCGTTCTCGCCGCCGCCGGAGAGGACGAGCCATGGGTCGGCGGCCGCGGACGCCTGGTCGATCAGCGCCTGGAAGGCCTGGGGGTCGTCGCCGGCGATGCGCAGGGGACCCTTCAGGGCGGCGGGACGCGCCGTGGCGATTTCGCCCGGGGTGAAGACCGTGCGCTCGGCCCGCTTGGCCGTGTCCGATCCGGCGAAGGACAGATCGGGCGCACCGATCCCGAGAGCGAGGACTGTCGCGCAGAGGGCGATCCGACGCGTCTTGGATGTGGGCATAGCCCGATTCCCGATATCGATTGACCCACCTCGGTTCGAAAAACGCCGCGCCGTCCGTCGCGTTCCCGATATGGGGCGTAACCGCCGCGCCCAGAGTGCCCGTCGTGCGGCAGCGCACCATGATCCGAACCGCGCGGATCGCTTTGGCGATTATACCGTTCGCACA
>NZ_BPQG01000049.1 GCF_022179125.1 Methylobacterium cerastii | reverse complement strand
CGCTGGACCAGACGCTCGGCGTTCTTCTCGCCGTGGGCCGCGCCGGTCAGGCCGCCCACCTCCAGCTCCATCAGTCGCTCGGCTGCAAAACCGATCATCTCACGCAGCAGATCGGCGTCGGCACTCTTCTCCATCAGCCCGCGCAGGGCCATGATCTCGTCGGTCATCGGGGGTCTCTCGGGTTCGGGGTTGGTCGTCGCAACCCGACCCTACCCGGCAACCGCCGATGACCACCCCTCAGCTACACCACCGCCTGGGACACGACCCTCGCCCCGCGTCCATCCGCGTCTGAAGCGATTGCCGGCCGTGGCCCCGTCATTGCCATCGACTCAGCGCGTCACGGCCTATCCACGCGCACCGTCCGAAATGCTGGCGCGGGCCGCGGCCCGCGGTCGATGGGAAGCGGTCTACGATGACGTGCGTCGCCGCCATGCGGAGGGACAGTCGCTTCGGCGCATCAATCGCGAGACCGGCCTGGCCCGAGCCACGGTGCGCAAGTACGCCTTCGCCGCGAGCGTCCCCCGGAACGGCGTGCGCGAGCCGAAGCCGAGCATGCTCGATCCTTATCTCGGGCATCTGCATGTCCGCCTGGATGAGGGGTGCGAGAACGCGACGCAACTCTGGCGCGAACTTCAGGGTGTCGGATTTGCCGGCACCGCAAAGCAGGTGCGTCGCTGGTTATCCGAGCGGCGCGCAGGCTCGGCCAAAACGACAATCCGGTCGTCGCCAGCACCGGCTGACATCCGTATTGCGATCTCCACCGCATCACCCCTGGCCTCATCCAAGCAACTGTCCTGGTATCTCCTGCGTGAGCCCGAAGACCTCGACCCCGAGGCAGACGCGGTCGTCGCGCGTGTCCTGCAGGATCCCGAGGCGGCCAAGGTCGTCGATCTCGGTCGCCGGTTCTGCCGGATCGTCCGGAGCCGCTGTCATACGCCGCCATCGGGAAGATCGGATGTCACGGCGTTCGATGAATGGCTCTGCGAAGCGCAAGCCTGCGGCGTCCGCATCGTCGAGAACTTCGCTGCCAGCATCGGTCAGGACGGAGACGCCGTCCGGGCTGCGCTGACACTCCCTTGGAGCCGTGGACAGGCTGAAGGGCAGATCACGCGTCTCAAGCTCTTGAAGCGCGCCATGTACGGCCGCGCCAACCTCGATCTCCTCCGCCGACGGTTCCTCCTCGCAGCCTGATCCACCAAACCCGGCGAAGAGCCAGTTCAATGGGGCCGATCATTTCGCCCTGCCCTTTCCGGCCATCGACCCGGTCGCCGTCGCGATCGGGCCGATCACCATCAAGTGGTACGCCCTGGCCTACATCGCCGGGCTGATCGGCGGGTGGTTCTATGCGCGCCGCCTCGTGATGGCCGAGCGCTACTGGGGCGTGGTGCGCCGTCCGACCACCGTGGACATCGACGACATGATCGTCTGGGTTCGACGGGCTGCTCGATCCGAATGGCCACGCTCGACACGCCCGTGACTGTCGACCTGGTGGCCGAACTGCTGCAGCCATGGCCCCTACGGGCGACCTTGGCTTCGCTCTGGGCGCCAAATGCCGAGCGGATGGCGGAGGCGACCGCCGCGAAGGTGCGCTGCGTCGCGAACTCGTCGCAGCTCAACCGGCTGATGGAGGACGGCAAGGATAAGCCGGACGGCTGATTGAAAGAGGGGATCTCGGCTTTGCGGACCAAGCGGAACCTAACGAAGACCGAGCTTGGCCGGATCCGGACGCAGCGGAGATCGGCCTTGGATACATCGACCACGTCGGGCGTCCAATGCGCGAGCACGTGACGTCGGGCGAGATACCAGCCTTGAAGGCGTGGTCCACGCGATCGTTGATCGGAAAGAGATCGAAGCGGACGTGATCCGCATCTTCGGCGACTTAAGAAAACTCGGAAACTTCAGCACCAGAGGCCGGCAGCACATCAAGCCCGGCGTTCGCAATTCTGCACAGAAGTGGCGCGCCCACGGGGAATCGAACCCCGGTCTGATCCGTGAGAGGGACCTGTCCTAACCGCTAGACGATGGGCGCGGTCGCTGCGGCTGATGAAGCTATCGGCCGGCGAGGCGTTCGTATAGCGACGGTGCGTCGAGGGAGCAAGACCCGGGCGGTGCCTTTTTCGCTGGGTCGTGAGGAGTGGCGTGTTGCAGGGTTTCGAGATCGAAGGCGAGCGTCAGGCGGTGATCGGGCCGGAGGCGGAGCGGGTGCGGCTCGACCGCGCCCTGGCGATCGCGTTCCCGGACGTCTCGCGGGCGCGGCTTCAGGATCTGGTGAAGGCGGGCCATGTCCGCCGTGACGGGGTGACCGTGCTCGATTCGGCGGTGAAGGTCGGGCCGGGCACGGTGCTGGCGGTGGTGCTGCCGGAGGCGGTGTCCGCCGAACCGCAGGCTGAGTCTCTCGATCTCGTCATCGCCTACGAGGACGACGACCTAGTGGTGATCGACAAGCCGGCCGGGCTGGTGGTCCACCCGGCGCCGGGGCATGCGGCTGGCACGCTGGTGAACGCCCTGATCGGCCATTGCGGGGCGAGCCTGTCCGGCATCGGAGGCGTACGCCGGCCCGGCATCGTCCACCGCCTCGACAAGGACACCAGCGGCCTGATCGTCGTCGCGAAGAACGACGCGGCCCACAAGGGGCTCACCGCGCAGTTCGCCGACCACGGACGCAGCGGCCCTCTGGAGCGGGCCTACCTCGCCCTGGTCTGGGGCCTGCCGGAGCCGCGCGTCGGCACCATCGAGGCCAACCTCGACCGCAGCCACAAGAATCGCGAGAAGATCGCGGTGGTACGCGGCGACGAGGGCCGGCATGCAGTGACGCACTACGCCGTGGAGGCTGCCTACGCGGAGGCCGCGCTGGTGCGCTGCCGGCTCGAGACCGGGCGCACGCACCAGATCCGCGTGCACATGACCCATCGCGGCCATCCGCTGCTGGGGGACGCGATCTATGGCGGAGCCTTCATCACCAAGGCCGCTCGGTTGTCGGAGACGGCGCAGGGCGCGCTCCATACGCTCGGGCGACAGGCGTTGCACGCGGCACTCCTGGGCTTCGCCCACCCGCGCACTGGGGAGCACCTTCGCTTCGAGAGCCAACTTCCGCCGGAGATGGCGAACTTGGTGGCGGCGCTAGCGAAGAGCTGAACGCTGTCGCAGCGATGCCACGGTCAAGGACTTGCGTGCGGAACCGCACCGAGACCCGCGACCGATCGTGACAGGTTCGACTTTCCGAAGCCGCGATGCGTTGAGTTTATGTTCTCGTCGCGGACCCGCTACCGGCCCGGAGCTTTCCCCACTAACATGGGGTTCGGAAAGCCGGCTTGAGAAGCGGCGCTCCGTACACAGCGTCCGCCCGATCGGGGGACCATCGAAGGAGATTGCCATGGCCGGCGCATTGCCCGTGCTCGCCAACGAAGGTGGCCTGTCGCGCTACCTCGACGAGATCCGCAAGTTCCCCATGCTGGAACCGACGGAAGAGTTCACGCTGGCCAAGAACTGGCGCGACGGCGGCGACCGCGAGGCGGCGCACCGCCTCGTCACGTCGCACCTGCGCCTCGTGGCGAAGATCGCCATGGGCTATCGCGGCTACGGCCTGCCGATCGGCGAGGTCGTGTCCGAGGGTAACGTCGGCCTGATGCAGGCGGTCAAGCGCTTCGATCCCGATAAGGGCTTTCGGCTTGCGACCTATGCGATGTGGTGGATCAAGGCGGCGATCCAGGAATACATCCTGCGGTCGTGGTCGCTCGTGAAGATGGGCACCACGGCCAACCAGAAGAAGCTGTTCTTCAACCTGCGTAAGGCGAAGGGCAAGATCTCGGCCCTCGAGGAAGGCGACCTGAAGCCCGATCAGGTCGCGCAGATCGCGACTCGGCTCGGCGTGCCCGAGCAGGACGTGATCGATATGAACCGGCGCCTGTCCGGCGACACCTCGCTTAACGCGCCCCTGCGCGAGGAGGGCGAGGGCGAGTGGCAGGATTGGCTCGTGGACAACGCTCCGAGCCAAGAGACGGTGCTAGCCGGCGAGCAGGAGGGCCAGAACCGGCTGTCGGCCCTGCGCGACGCGCTCTCGGTGCTAAATGCGCGCGAGCGGCGCATCTTCGAGGCACGCCGGCTCGCCGACGACCCGATCACCCTCGAAGACCTCTCCGGTGAGTTCGGCGTCTCGCGTGAGCGCGTGCGTCAGATCGAGGTGCGGGCGTTCGAGAAGGTACAGGAAGCCGTGAAACGCAACCTCGCCACGCGCGAGCTGCCGCGCATGGGTGCGTAAGGCGGGGCTCTCGCCAGGTTTGAACTTCCGACCCGCATCTCCCCTCCCCCCTTCCACTGGGCGGGGAGACGCGGTTTCGTTGCGTTTAGGACGGATCAGCTTACTTCCACTGGTCGAACGCATCCTGCACGACCTGTGTGCCGGCGTTGCCCTTCTCGAAGTTGACGACCGCGCGTTGGCCGCTGACGTAGCGGACCGCGAGGTCGAACCAGGGCTTGTGCAGCAGCAGGTCGGTGTTGCGATCGACGTCACCACGCAGCGACGACAGGCCGATCAGGAAGCGGTTGTCCGTCACGCGGATCGGCAGGCCCGACACTGGGGAGCCCCGGGCGGCTTCGTCGTCCTTGGCCTGAAGCAGGCCGATATCCTGCACCGCGCGTTTCTCGCCTTC
The DNA here is from genome assembly GCF_022179125.1 of Methylobacterium cerastii. Taxonomy (GTDB): domain Bacteria; phylum Pseudomonadota; class Alphaproteobacteria; order Rhizobiales; family Beijerinckiaceae; genus Methylobacterium; species Methylobacterium cerastii. The sequence continues at coordinate 28,843 of NZ_BPQG01000049.1, read as the reverse complement.
GGTCCCCGTGTCGGTGAAGACGAGGTTGATCGTGTGCGACGCCGGAAGGGTCTGATCGAGGTTGCGCTGGATCGTCATCACCAGCGTCAGGCCGGCCTCCGGCACCGTGACCGTCGCGACGATCGCCGTCTCCAGGGGCTGGCCCTGCTCGCCCGGCACCGAATCAAGACGCCAGACCACGCGCCCAGCTGTCGAGATCGGCGCGGCGTTCGGGGTCGCCGTGTTCTCCTCGATCAGGACGGCACGCTGCGCCACCGCGAGGCCGGGCTGGCTCGGCTGCGTCGAAGGATTGCGCGGGCTTGATGACGCCGTCGCCGGGGCGTTCGCCGACGGCGACGACTTGGGAGCCGGATCACCGCCGACCCGATCGGAGTACTTCGTGTCGCCCGAGTCCTGCTGGGTCTCCGCCGTTTCGGCGCCCTCGGCGGGGAGGTTCGCCGGCTTGTCGCGCAGCAGGAAGGCCGCGACCGCGATCAGGCCGATCACCACGGTGAGGACGACGCCGACGAACGCGTTGCGCAACAGTCGCGAGCGACCGCCACGCGGTGCTACCACGTCGATGCGCGGGCGCTGCCGGCCGTTGGCCGAATCGTTGGCCGCGATCGCATCGTTTGCCACCTCGGCCGGTGCGACGGTCTCGAGCTGAGCCTCGGGGACCGGATCCGGCGCTTTCGCCTTGCGCGCAGTGATCGGAACGAGCGCCTCGCGCGGTTCCTCCGGCGGCAACGGGAGGAAGCTCGGCGGCGGCGCCGGCGGCAGGAACGGCGTCGGCTCGGGCGGCGGCGTGGGCTCAGGCGGCGATATCCGCTCGGGCGGGGGCGCCGGCTCGAAGGCCTGCGCAGGCGGAGGTGCGGGTGGCTCCGGGATCGGTGCCGGCCTCGCCGGAGGAACCGGTGCTGGAGCAGCCCGCGGTGAGACGACGGGAGGCGGTGCGAGCTCAGGCGCGGCCGATGAGGCAGCGTAGTCGCGTTCGAGGCGCTCGATCGCGTTGTCCAGCGCCTGCCGTTCGAGGTCGATGTCCGCCTCGGGCAGGGGTGGGTCGAGCGAGCGGAGCTGGCCGATCAGGGCGTTCCGCGCGCGCTCGTAGACGGCCTTGCGCATGGCCGGCGTCCGGTCGGGCAAGGCGTCGAGCGCCCGCGCCAGCAACGGGTAGTAATCGGCCATGTCCTCTGGAATCCGCGTGTTCGCGGTCCGTGCGTTGCACGGACCGGACGATCAATCCTCGAAGGGATTGTGCATCAGTATGGTGTCGTCGCGCTCCGGCGAGGTCGAGAGCAGCGCCACCGGGCAGCCGATCAGCTCCTCGATGCGCCGGACGTACTTGATCGCCTGAGCCGGCAGCTCGGCCCAGGAGCGGGCGCCGGCAGTCGTTTCCGACCATCCGGGGATGGTCTCGTAGATCGGCTCCACGCGCGCCTGCGCCGCCTGGCTCGCCGGCAGGTGGTCGATCACCGCGCCGTCGAGGCGGTAGCCGGTGCAGATCTCGATCGTCTCGAACCCATCGAGGATGTCGAGCTTGGTTAGCGCGATCCCGTTGATGCCGGACGTCCGCACCGTCTGGCGCACCAGTACCGCGTCGAACCAGCCGCAGCGGCGCTTGCGCCCTGTGTTGACGCCGAACTCGCGGCCCTTCCGGCCGATGGTCTCGCCGATTTCATCGAACAGTTCGGTCGGGAACGGGCCCTCGCCGACGCGGGTGGTGTAGGCTTTTGCAATGCCGAGCACGTAGCCGATCGCGCCCGGGCCGAGGCCCGAGCCGGTCGCCGCCTGCGCGGCCACGATGTTCGAGGAGGTGACGAAGGGATAGGTGCCGTGGTCGACGTCGAGGAGCGCGCCCTGCGCCCCTTCGAACAGGATGCGTTTGCCGGCGCGCCGCTCCTCGTCGAGGAGCGCCCAGACCGGGCAGGCATAGGGCAGGATCGTCGGCGCGATCGCCTTCAATTCGGAGAGCAGCGCGGCCGCGTCCACCTCGGCGATGCCGAGGCCGCGACGCAGCGCGTTGTGGTGGGTCAGCACCCGCTCGATCTTGGCCGGCAGGGTGTCGGCGTCGGCCAGGTCCACCACGCGGATCGCGCGACGGCCGACCTTGTCCTCGTAGGCCGGGCCGATGCCGCGCTTGGTCGTGCCGATCTTCAGCCCGGCGTTGGCGGTCTCGCGAAAATGGTCGAGCTCGCGGTGCAGCGGCAGGATCAGCGTCGCGTTGTCGGCGATGCGCAGGGATTTCGGCGAGACCTCGACGCCCTGTGCCTGGATGCGGGCGATCTCGTCCACCAGGTGCCAGGGATCGACGACGACGCCGTTGCCGATCACAGAAAGCTTGCCGCCGCGCACCACGCCCGAGGGCAGGAGCGCGAGCTTGTAGGTGACGCCGTCGATGACCAGCGTGTGGCCGGCATTGTGCCCGCCCTGGAAGCGGACGACGATGTCGGCCTGCTCGGAGAGCCAGTCGACGATCTTGCCCTTGCCCTCATCGCCCCATTGGGCGCCTACGACGACGACGTTCGCCATGCGTGCCTTCTGACCCGTGGCCCGTTCGCGGGCGCACGGCGTTGCGCCGCGCGAGAGAAAACCCGTTGCCGTGAGGGTGTTTCCGCGATCCGGTCCGGGAAATCAAGCAAACCGCCCCGCCGGCGCGGAAGCGGCGGGGGATGGCTGCAGGGCCGAGCGCTATTTGGCCTCGGTGCCGGGCTTCTGACCGGGCAGTTCGCCCGGCTTGATCACCGGCATCGAACCGGCGTTCGGGTTCGGCGGCTCGACCACCATGCCCGGCGCCGCGTTGCCCGGCGGCTTGATGACGCCGTCGCTCTGCCGCAGCTTGTCGCTCAGGGTGGAATCGTTCGGCGGCGCGTCGGCGTTCGGGCGCACGCGCTCGGGCGGCGTCTGGTTTTGGGGGGGCAGCACTGGATCGGTGTCGCGACCCTTCAGCGGCGCATCGGGATTCTGGGCGAGCGCGGCCGTGGCGACCAGCGCGAAGACCGAGGCGGCGAGCCCCGTCAGGACTTTGGACAACGAAGACCTCCCTCTCGTTCACGATCGGGAAGCAAACACCGAGGTCGGGAAACCGTTCCTGTCGCCGGAAGTGCGACACCGCTCTGCATGTCGAAGAGCGTTGCGGCATGTCCGTCCTTCGGACGCCGTCGCCGACCCGAACCAACACGCGGCTCCCTCTCCCAGGGGGAGAGGGTTGGGGTGGGGGGCGTGCCGTATCCGGAGCGGCCACGCCCCTCATCCTGCCCTTCTCCCCATGGGAGAAGGGCCCTGCGCCGTTTCAGGAAAGCTCGGGCGTGCGATGACCGTGGAAGGCGTGGCGGGCTGGGGGACGACCGAACCGCCGGCCTCAATCCCCCCGCGCCATGGCGATGTAGAGTTCGCGTAGGCGCCGGGCCACGGGGCCTGGGACGCCCTCCCCGATCGGGCGGCCGTCGATGGCGACCACCGGCATCACAAAGGCGGAGGCGCTGGTGTAGAAGGCTTCCGAAGCCGCGTGCGCCTCGTCGACGGAGAACAGACGTTCCTCCACCGTCAGGCCGGTCTCGGCGGCAAGCCGCATCACCGCCGCGCGGGTGATGCCGGGCAGGAGCGCGGTGGAAAGTGGGCGGGTGACCAGGCGCCCGTCCTTGGTGGCGATGAACGCGGTGGAGGACGATCCCTCGGTGACTGCGCCGTCCTCGACCATCCAGGCCTCGGCCACGCCAGCCTCGGCCGCCGCCTGCTTGGTCAGCACCTGCGCCAGCAAAGCCACCGACTTGATGTCGCGGCGCTTCCAGCGAAGATCCTCGACCGTGACGACCTTGGCGCCGGTCTCGGCCAGCGTGTTGGCGATCACGGTCTTGGCCTGCGTGAACATCATCACGGTCGGCGGCGTGTCGGCGGGCGGGAAGGCGAAGTCGCGCTCGTACACGCCGCGCGTCACCTGCATGTAGACTAAACCCTCGACGACGCCGTTCTTCGCGACGAGCTCCGTCTGCAGCCGCTCCCATTCCGCCGCGTCGTGCGGGTTGCGGATGCCGATCTCGCCGAGCGACCGGTCGAGGCGGGCGAGATGCGCCGCGTTGTCGACGAGGCGCCCTTCGATGATCGCCGAGACCTCGTAGATCCCGTCCGCGAACAGGAAGCCGCGGTCCATCACCGGCACGCGGGCCTGGTCGAAGGGGAGGAACTCCCCGTTGAGGTAGACGATGCGGGGTGACGCCACGGCGGATGCCTCGTGTTCGGGACGTATGATGAGCCTGCCTCAAGCAGGATTCGTGCGGATCGCTCAGCTGTCGCCGAACACTCGTGAGAAGATCGTGTCCACGTGTTTGAAGTGGTAGCCGAGATCGAAGCATTCCTCGATCTGCTCGGGCGACAACGCGGCGGCGACCTCGCTGTCGGCCTTGAGCAGGGCGAGGAAGTCGCCCTGCCCACGCCAGACCGGCATCGCGTTGCGCTGAACCAGCCGATACGCATCCTCGCGGCTGACCCCCTCCTGGGTCAAAGCGAGCAGCACCCGCTGCGAGTGGACCAAGCCGCCGAGGCGGTCGAGGTTCTTCTGCATCTGAGCCGGGTAGATCAGCAGCTTGTCGATCACGCCGGTCATGCGCGCCAGCGCGAAGTCGAGGGTGACGGTGGCGTCCGGTCCGATCATCCGCTCGACGGAGGAATGTGAGATGTCGCGCTCATGCCAGAGCGCCACGTTCTCCATCGCCGGCATCGCGTAGGAACGCACCATGCGGGCAAGGCCGGTGATGTTCTCGGTGAGCACGGGGTTGCGCTTGTGCGGCATCGCCGACGAGCCCTTCTGCCCTTCCGAGAAGAACTCCTCCGCCTCGAGAACTTCGGTGCGCTGCAGGTGGCGGACCTCGATCGCCAGGCGCTCGAGCGACGAGGCGACGACGCCGAGCGTCGCGAAGAACATCGCATGGCGGTCGCGCGGGATGACCTGGGTCGAGACCGGCTCGGGCGTCAGCCCCATCTTCTCGGAGACGTAGGCCTCCACCCGCGGGTCGATGTTGGCGAAGGTGCCGACGGCGCCCGAGATCGCGCAGGTGGCGATCTCCTCGCGCGCCAGGACCAGCCGCGCACGGTTGCGCGCGAACTCGGCGAAGGCTTGGGCGAGCTTGAGGCCGAAGGTCACCGGCTCGGCGTGGATGCCGTGCGAGCGGCCGATCGTCGGGGTGAGCTTGTGCTCAAGCGCGCGGCGCTTGAGGGCGGCGAGCAGCGCGTCCACGTCGGCGATGAGGATGTCGGCGGCACGCACGAGCTGCACGTTGAGGCAGGTGTCGAGCACGTCCGACGAGGTCATGCCCTGGTGGACGAAGCGCGCCTCCGGCCCGACGATCTCAGACAGGTGCGTCAGGAAGGCGATGACGTCGTGCTTCGTCACCGCCTCGATCTCGTCGATGCGGGCGACGTCGAACACCGCGTCGCGGCCCTTCTCCCAGACCTTGTCGGCGGCCGCCTTCGGCACGACGCCGATCTCCGCCAGCGCCGTCGTGGCGTGCGCCTCGATCTCGAACCAGATGCGGAAGCGTTCTTCCGGCGACCAGATCGCCGTCATCGCGGGGCGGCTGTAGCGGGGGATCATCGGCGTCTCGTCTACGGGCTGGTCCGAGCCGCGCGCCTAGCATGGGCCGCCGGGCGGCTCAACGCGCGGTGGCCGCCCGCCGGAACGGAGGATGGCCGACGTCAGCGTTGCAACTTGGACACAGACTGTAACGATCGGAAACAATCTGGAACGGATCCAGGATGAAAACCGCAAGGACTTTGCGCAATGCCGAGGGCGGTTTAGCGCAGACGTTGTAGTCGTTCTTAGAACGAGTACAAAACATCACGGCTTAGTCTTGCGTCGTATCCCTTGTCCTGTTCGCGATTGCGCGTAGAGCCGCAATAGCGCCCCCGAAGCATTCGTGGGCTAGCGAACCAAGAACTACGACATCGGGACCCGTCATCATGCAGATCGCACCTTCGCCGCGCCTCCTGGCCGCGCTTCTCGGCTCGTCGTTCCTTATCGCGCCGGCGGTTGCACAAGTCGTCCCAGCACAACCGGCGCCCGCCGGCGAGGCCAACGTGACCCTGGACCAGCTCAGCGTCGAGGGCCTGAACGGCAACACCGTCGGCTACCTCACCAAACGCACCCGGAGCGCGACGAAGACCGACACCGCCCTGATCGACACGCCGCAATCGATCACCATCGTCACGCGCGAGCAGGTGCTGGACCAGAACTACCAGAACCTCACCGAGCAGCTGCGCTTCGTGCCGGGCGTGATCCCGGCCCAGGGCGAGAGCAACCGCGACCAGCTTATTATCCGCGGGCAGAACACCAGCGCGGATTTCTACGTCAACGGCGTCCGCGATGACGTGCAGTACTTCCGCGACTTGTACAACATCCAGCGAATCGAGGTGCTGAACGGCCCCGATTCGCTGATCTTCGGCCGTGGCGGCGGCGGCGGCATCGTGAACCGCGTCCTGAAGGAGGCGGACGGTTACCGCGTCCGCGAGATCGTGGCCGGCGGCGGCCAGTTCGGCGACAAGCGCGTCGCGTTCGACGTGGGCGACCGGATCAGCGACAGCGTGTTCTTCCGCCTGAACGCCATCGCCGAGGATTCGGGCACCTTCCGCCAGTTCGGCGACCTGCATCGCTACGGGCTGAACCCGACGGCGACCATCGTCATCGATCCGCAGACGACGTTGAAGCTTTCGTATGAGTACTTCCATGACGACCGGTTCCCCGATCGCGGCATCCCCTCGCAATTCGGCCGGCCCTACCGCTACCGCGACAACCTGCGGACGTTCTTCGGCAACCCGGACGTGAACTTCACCAAGGTCGACGCCAACATCGCCACCGCGATCCTCGACCACCGGTTCGATTCAGGGGTCGAGCTGCACAGCCAGCTGCGCTTCGCCGACTACGAGCGGTACTACATCAACACGCTGCCCGGCGGCGCCGTGAACAACGCCGGCACCTCGGTGTCGATCACCGGCTATCGCAACGAGACCGACCGCCGAAACTACTTCAACCAGAACGACTTCACCTACCGCTTCCAGACCGGCGACATGCGCCACACCCTGCTCGGCGGCTTCGAGCTCGGCTACCAGGAAGGCGTGGTGTTCCGCCAGTCGGCGTTCTTCAACAACATCGCCACCAGCATCACCGTGAACCCGCTGGCGCCGATCACCCGCACGCCGATCACCTTCCGCAACAACGGCACGACCGACGCGAACGCGCGCTACAACCTCGGGCTCGCGGCGGTCTACGCGCAGGACCAGATCGACGTGACCGACTGGCTCCAGGTCGTCGGCGGCCTTCGCTACGACCACTTCGATTTCCAGAACGACAACCGCATCCTCAAGCAGAGCTTCAACCGTGTCGACGACCTCGTCTCGCCGCGCGCCGGCATCGTGCTGAAGCCGCTCGCGAACCTCGCGATCTACGGCAGCTACAGCGTCTCGTACCTGCCCTCCTCCGGCGACCAGATCGGCAACTTCACGCCGGGGCTCGTCATCGCCCAGCCGGAGAAGTTCGAGAACACAGAGGTCGGCGTGAAGTACGATGTCTCGCCGACGTTCCAGCTCACCGGCGCGATCTACAACCTCGACCGCCTCAACCAGCGCCTGGCCGACCCGAACAACCCGGGCTTCTTCATCCTCTCGGGCAAGACCAACACCCAGGGCCTGGAGATCGGCGCCAACGGCTACGTCACCGACTGGTGGCAGGTCGCGGGCGGCTACGCGCTGACCGACGCCCGCATCGACAGCGCCACCTCGGCGACGATCGTCAAGGGCAACACCGTCGGCCTGGTGCCGATCAACGCCTTCACCCTATGGAACAAGTTCGAAGTGACGAAGCAGTTCTCGGTCGGCGTCGGCGTGCTCAACTACACCCACACCTTCGCCGCGTCGGACAACACCGTCCGCCTTCCGGGCTACACCCGCATCGACCTGGGGCTGTTCTACCAGGTGAACGAGTTCGTGCGGGCGCAGGTGAACATCGAGAACCTGTTCGACCGGCGCTACATCGCCACCGCCGACAACAACAACAACATCTCGCCCGGCGCGCCGCGCACCATCCGCGCACAGGTGGTCGCACGGTTCTGATGGACGGCGCGCGCTTCGGGGCGGGGCCGGCGGGGCGTCTCCCGTCCTGACCCGACCCGGCGCGGGCGCAGGATCCCGAGCGGCGTGCAAGTGCGGAGGCAGGGCTTCGCACTGGTTGTACAGTGACAGATTGTAAACCCAAAATCGGGCATCCTGTCATCGCACCCCGCGCGCCCATCGGAATACAATCATGCGCCATCTGGCCGACATGAAGATCATCTTCAAAGTCGCAATCCCCTTCTTCCTGATCGCCCTGGTCACGCTCGGCATCGGCCTCTACGCCCGGACGATCCTCCTCGACTCGGCGCGGCAGACGCGAAGCCTGGTCGACGTCCAGGCGGCACGCCTCGAAAGCATCCTGAGCATCCGGATCGCCGTGAACGAGGCCTCCGTCCAGGCTCGGAACATCATCATCGAGACCCGTCAGGAGGAGAGGTCCGCCTACAAGACGCGCTACGACGACGCCGTGAAGACCAGCCTCGACCTCGCCGCGAAGCTCATCGCGATGTCCGACACGCCCGAGCGCAAGGCGGCGAACCAGAAGCTGGCCGACACTTTGACCGAGTTCTTCGCGGTGACGGACCAATCCAACGTCCTCGGCCTCAAGAATGCGGGCGACGCGGCCAGCGCGATACTCCTGCGGGAGGGGGTGGTACTCCGCATGAAGGTCCGCGACATGGTCCAGCCGCGGGTCGAGCTGCTGACGACCGAGCTCCGCAAGGCTCGCGACAACGCCGAGGCCTCCGCCGCAAGCGCCAGCGCCACGCTGATCACCGCGACGGCGGCGGGCTTGCTCGGCACCCTCGCGCTCGCCTGCACCATCGTCGTATTCGGCATCACCCGGCCTCTGGGGTCCTTGGTGAACGTTCTCCAGGGCATGGCCAAGGGCGACGTCGACGCCACGATCCGGGCGGCCGACCGCGGCGACGAGATCGGCGCCGTCGGCCGTGCGGTGGAGGGCATCAAGGCGATGGTGGCGCAGAAGGCCACCGAGCAGGCCGAAATCAAGCGCATCGCCGACGAAGCCGCCGGCGCCGAGCGCAAGCGGACGATGGTCGCCCTCGCCGACGGCTTCGAGCAGGCGGTCGGCGGCATCATCGGCATGGTCTCGTCTTCCGCGACCGAGCTGCAGGCCACCGCCCAGACCATGACGGCGACCGCGACCGAGACCGCGAACCAGTCCGTCACCGTGGCCGCCGCCGCGGAGGAGGCCGCCGCCAACGTCCACACGGTGGCCGCGGCCGCAGAGGAGCTCGGCTCCTCGGTCCAGGAGATCAGCCGGCAGGTCGCCGGCTCGTCCGACCTTGCCCGGACGGCGGTGGGCGAGGCCGACCAGACGCTGCATCTGGTGGAGGCCCTGAGCCAGGCCTCCGCCCGGATCGGAGACATGGTCGGCCTGATCTCCAACATCGCCAGCCAGACCAACCTCCTGGCGCTCAACGCCACGATCGAGGCGGCGCGGGCCGGCGAGGCCGGCCGCGGGTTCGCGGTCGTCGCGAGCGAGGTCAAGGAGCTGGCCGGCCAGACGGCCCGGGCCACGGAGGAGATCGGCACCCAGATCGGCCAGATCCAAGGGGTGACGGGCCAGGCCGTCACCGCCATCGGCTCGATCGCGGCGCGCATCCGCGAGATCAACGAGGTCGCCGCCTCGATCACCGCCTCCGTCGAGCAGCAGGGCGCGGCGACCCAGGAGATCGTCCGCAACGTCGCCCAGGCCTCGACCGGGACCACCGAGGTGACCAGCAACATCGCCGGCGTGGCGCAGGCCTCCGAGGAAACCGGCGCTGCCGCGAACGAGGTGCTGTCGGCGGCCTCCGAGCTGTCGCGCCAATCCGAGCACCTCGGGAGCGAGGTCGATCGGTTCCTGCGGACCGTCCGCGCCGCCTGAAGGCGTCGTCACGACATCCCGGGCGGCGGCCGACGCCGCCCGGATTTTCGGACTGCGCGAAGGCGCACCGCCCGAGCAGCCCTCGACGCCCGAAACGGCCGCCTACTCCGCCCGCACCCAGCCCTGCGGCATCAGCCGTTCCTGCGGCAGGAACCGTGCCTTGTAGTCCATCTTGCGCGAGCCCTCGACCCAGTAGCCGAGGTAGAGGTACGGCAGACCCATCTCGCGGGCGCGGCGGATGTGGTCGAGGATCATGTAGGTGCCGAGGCTCCGGTGCGCCTCCGCGGGGTCGTAGAACGAGTAGACCATCGACAGGCCGTCGGAGAGCACGTCGGTGAGGCACAACGCCACCAGCCCGCCGACGCCGCGGCCGTGGATCGCCGTGTCCGGCCCGCGGCGGCGATAGGCCACGAGGTGGGTATCGACGTGGCTGTCCTCGATCATCATCGCGTAGTCGAGCACGGTCATGTCGACCATGCCGCCGTCGCCGTGGCGGGCGTCGAGGTAGCGGCGGAACAGGGCGTACTGCTCCGAGGCCGGGCGGTTCGGCTCCGGCGTGCCGACGAGGTCGGCGTCGCGGGAGAGGATGCGGCGCTGGCTGCCGCCGGGCGCGAAGTCGGCGACGACCACACGCACCGAGACGCAGGCTCGGCAGGTCTCGCAGGCGGGGCGGTAGGCGATGGTCTGCGAGCGGCGGAAGCCGCCCTGCGTCAGGATCTCGTTGAGGTCGCGGGCGCGTCGTCCGACGAGGTGCGTGAACACCTTCCGCTCCTCCTGGCCCGGCAGGTAAGGGCAGGTCGACGGCGCCGTCAGGTAGAATTGCGGTGTGTCGCGCGGGTGGCTCGTCACGCTTCGCGCTGCCCTCTCGCCACGGGTTCCTGCGCCGGGCCGCGATCCGCAGTGTAACGCGGCCGCGGCCGCGCTCAATGGGTTGCCGGCAATCCCGCGGCGACATTTTCGCCGGGGCCGCCGCCGGGGAAGGCTACGCCGCGGCGGAGGTTCGCGGCTTATACCAGACCGCGATGAGCCCGACTCATCGAGGTCCGGCCCCCGCGACTGCGGGGCGGCGGCAATGCGACGGGCCTCATGGGTTCCTACCCATGAGACTTGGTATTAGCCGGCGCGGACGACCGCGAGGCCGAGGAGCACGTCGTGGCCGAGGCGCCGGTCACCGCGGACGAGCCCGAAGGCGAGGTCGAGGAACCACAGCAGGAAGGTCGAGACCGCCACGTAGAACAGCAGCGCGTGCACGGCGGCGGTGAGGATGTCCACCGGCCGCCCGCTCTCGGGCGCGACGACGCGCAGGCCCATCATCCGCATGCCGAGCGTGCTCTGGCGCGACCCGCCGACGGTGATCGCGCTGTAGATCACGCCGCTGGCCGGCAGGATCGCGAACAGGGCCCAGCCCAGGCCGAAGGTGACCACGCCGACGAAGGCGATCGCGACCGACAGCAGGGCGGTGAAGCCGAGGATGAACAGGATGTCGAGCATGTAGGCGACCGTGCGCCCGCCGAGGCTGGCGCGGACGGCCGGCATCGCCACCGGCGGGAGGTAGACGGGCGCATCGAACGGGCGGGCGTATTCGGGACGGGGGTTCAGCATGGCGGTGGTCTCGCGTGACGTCGCTGGTCCGTCAAATGGGAAGTGCCCGAGCCCCCCTCAAGGCCGGGGCGCTCGCGCGCCGTCATGGCGCCTTCGGCTTCGGGTCCTGAGCGTCCGGGCTGTCGAGATAGTAGCGCTTGAGCAGGTAGAGGGAGGACTCGGACAGCGTCTTGCGATCGGTGGCGACGCCCTCGAGCACTGCGCCGGCGTTGAAGCGGCACAGGGCGAAGTGGGGCTGGTTGCCCAGCACGTAGTCGACGCGGACGCTGTCTGGGGCCGAGCCGGTGCCGGCCCGCAGGATGCGCACGGCCGTCTCGTCCGGCACCAGCGCCGGCACCGCGCGGCGGCAGGTGTCGAGGCGCTGCCGCTGCACCGCGCTCTCGCAGGCGACCAGGCCTCCCAGGAAGCCGAGGAGCACGCCGGCGGCAAGGAGCCGGCGCCTCACGCCCCGGCGCGCAGACGCTCGGCGACGCGGGGGGCGTAGTAGGTCAGCACGCCGTCGGCGCCGGCGCGCTTGAAGGCGAGCAGGCTCTCGACCATGGCGCGGTCGCCGTCGAGCCAGCCGTTGCGGCTGGCCGCCTCGATCATCGCGTACTCGCCCGACACCTGGTAGGCGAAGGTCGGCACGCCGAACTCGTCCTTCACCCGGCGGATGATGTCGAGATAGGGCAGGCCCGGCTTCACCATCACCGAATCGGCGCCCTCCTCCAGGTCGAGCGCGACCTCGCGCAGGGCCTCGAGGCCGTTGCCGGGGTCCATCTGGTAGGTGCGCTTGTCGCCCACCAGCGCCGCCTGCGTGCCGATGGCGTCGCGGAACGGGCCGTAGAAGGCGCTGGCGTACTTGGCGGCGTAGGCCATGATCTGCACGTCGAGGTAGCCGGCCTTGTCGAGCCCGGCGCGGATCGCGCCGACGCGCCCGTCCATCATGTCGGAGGGCGCGATGATGTCGGTGCCGGCCTCGGCCTGGATCAGGCTCTGCTCCACCAGGAGCGCCACCGTCTCGTCGTTGAGGATCGCCCCGTCCGAGAGCAGGCCGTCATGGCCGTGGCTGGTGTAGGGATCGAGCGCCACGTCGGTCATGATGCCGACCTGCGGCACCGCCTTCTTCACCGCGCGCACCGCCCGGCACACGAGGTTGTGCGGGTTCAGCGCCTCGGAGCCGGTCGGATCGCGCAAGCTCACCTCCGTGTAGGGGAAGAACGAGACCGCCGGGATGCCGAGGCGCGCGGCGCGCTCGGCGTCGCGCACGATCTCGTCGACGCTCAGGCGCTCGACGCCGGGCATGGAGGCGATCGGCTCGCGCCGGCCGGTCCCCTCGATCACGAACATCGGCCAGATCAGGTCGTCGACCGTCAGCGTATGCTCGCGCACGAGGCGCCGCGACCAGTCGGCCTTGCGGTTGCGCCGCGGGCGCTGGGTGATCTTCAGGCCGGCGGCGCGGGAATCCTCGCGCGCGGTCTCCACGGCGAGGGGGCGCGGCCGGGGCGTGTCGTCGGACGGATGTTCGCGGGACATGGGATCGCGTTCGCTGTGATCGGTTCGCGGGTGGCGCGGCCTAGCACAAGTGCCCGAGCCGGCGAAGCCCGGCGCGTTGACGCGAGCGCCCGGTCGGCCTCTAACCGCGCAACGATCGCGTGGACGGGAACGGAGCGGGCACATCGTGAGCGGAGCCGAAGCGGCCAACGACGAGATCCGGTTCGAGCGGCGGGGCGCGCTCGGCCTCGTCACCCTCGACCGGCCGAAGGCCCTGAACGCGCTCTCCCTCGGGATGATCGACGCGTTGCACGCGCAGCTCGACGCCTGGGCGGCGGATGCCGGCGTCACCCGCGTGGCGATCCGTGGCGCGGGCGGCCGGGCGTTCTGTGCCGGCGGCGACATCCGCCACATCTACGCCTGCGGCAAGGCCGGGCGGTTCGACGACGTGTTCGCGTTCTGGCAAGCCGAGTACCGCCTGGTCGCGCGGATGCAGCGCTACGAGAAGCCGGTCGTCGCGCTGATCGAGGGCGTGGTGATGGGGGGCGGCGTCGGCATCTCGCTGCACGGGGCGCACCGCGTGGCTTGCGAGAGCTACGTCTTCGCCATGCCGGAGGTCGGCATCGGCCTGTTTCCGGACGTGGGCACGACCTACGCCCTGCCCCGGCTTCCGGGACGGATCGGTACCTATCTCGCCCTCACCGGCGGCCGGGTCGGTCCCGGCGACGCCCTCGCGATCGGCCTCGCTACCGCCTACGCCCCGGCGCAGGGCTTCGAGGCGATCCTCGACCGGCTGTCCGACGGCGGACCGGTCGCCGACGCGATCGGGACCGGCGCCCCGCTTCCCCCAACCGGTCCGCTCGTGGCCGAGCGCAGCTTGATCGACGACGCGTTCGCCGCCGACGACGTGGCCGACATCCTCGGCCGCCTCGACGTCGCGGCGTCGGCCGGCTCGACCTTCGCCGCCGAGACCGCGGCGCTGATCCGCACCCGCTGCCCGACGAGCCTGTGCATCGCCCGCGAGCAGATGACCCGCGGGCCCGCGCTCGACTTTCCCGCGGCCGTGCTCACTGAATACCGCCTCGTCACCCGCCTGATGCACGGCCACGACTTCTTCGAGGGCGTGCGCGCCGTGCTGATCGACAAGGACGGACGACCGGATTGGCGGCCGGCGACCCTGGAGGCGGTCGACCGCGACGCGGTGCGCGCCGCCTTCGGCCCGACTGAGCGGCCGGAGCCGCGGTTCTCCTGATGCGCAAGGTCGGACGGATCACCCGCGGCAGCGCGGTCGGCGACGCGCCGGGCGACCGCATCGAGCGGCGCGCGGCCGCGCCCAAGAGCACCTGGGACACGGTGCTGGTCTGGTTCATGCGCCTGACCGCGCTGGCCTGGCTCGCCAAGAGCGTGTTCTCCTTCGCCACGATCCTCGACGTGGTGCCGGGGCATCGCCCGTTCGCGCTGGAGCCGTTCGGCCGGCAGGCGGCGCTGATCTACTTCGCGGTGATCGACGCCAACGCCGCGATCGGCCTGTGGCTCACCAGCGCCTGGGGCGGCGTCGTCTGGCTGCTGGCGGTGACCTCGATGCTGACGCTCGCCGTCCTCACGCCGCAGCTTCTGCAGACGCCGCTGGCGCTGGTCTTGGCTGAGTCCAGTATCGTGGTGATCTATTTCGTATTCTCTTGGCTTGCGGCGCAGGAAGCGCGGTAAACGAGAGGTTATTCGGATCGCTTCACTTTGCATTTACCGACAGAAGTAAATCGCGAATTCATCGTGTCTCTTAGAGCGCCTTTCATCTCCGCCGCCTAGGTTCACCCCATGAGCGGCGCCGGACAGCAGATGTTCCGGCAGAACCACCGGATGAGGCACACGATGAAGTCCCAGGCCGTCAAGATCTCGGAGACCACCGCCGCCCCCGAGACCGGGGTCGTGACCGGCTCGTATCTCGAGGCGCTCCACCTCGTCGAGCGCCTGCATCGCCGCCTGCTCGACGTGATCAAGGACGAGTTCGAGCGTCGCGGCCGCGAGGACGTCAACAGCGTCCAGGCGCTGCTGCTCTACAACATCGGCGACAAGGAGCTCACCGCGAGCGAGCTGCGCACCAAGGGCTACTATCTCGGCTCGAACGTCTCCTACAACGTCAAGAAGCTCGTCGAGGCCGGCTACCTCCACCACGCCCGGTCGAAGACCGACCGCCGCTCGGTGCGCATCAGCCTCACCGACAAGGGCCGCATGGTCCACGACATCATCCAGGGCCTCTACGACAAGCACGCCCGCACCATCCAGCCGATCGGCGGCATCTCGGACGACGACTTCGGCCGGCTCAACGTCGCGCTCGGTCGCCTGGAGCGGTTCTGGACCGACCAGATCCGCTACCGCCTCTAAAACTTGCCGACACCGAGGACGACGAAGCCGGCCGCCCGCGAGGGACGGCCGGCTTTTTCGTTTTTGCGCGACGCAAACGAAAAACGCCGCCCCCGAGGGAGCGGCGTTCCGTCGACCGGCCGCGTTCGCAGCCGACCGGTGCTCAGTTGAAGGTGTCGATCTCGGCCGACTCGTAGCTGGTGACTTCCATGCCGACGCAGATCTCGGAAACGACGGGGGCGGACCAAGCCATGTGAATTCTCCTGAACGGAAAGAGGTGGGAAACGGCGTCGTGCCGGCTCGCGAGCGAGCCGGTCATCGGCTCAGTTGAAGGTGTCGATCTCGGCGGACTCGTAGCTCGTCACTTCCATGCCGACGCAGACTTCCTGAACGATGGGGGCGGACCAGGCCATGGCGTTTCTCCTCGTGAACTTCGATGACCGGAAGATAGGCGATACCTTGGGCGCAATACAAGCGGGCGCTACACTTATATTTCTCATAAGATCGAAGCCCGACCTGCCGATCCGGTGCGACTTCACCCTGTTCGAGCCAAAATTGCGTGCCTGATCAGACATATGGTGCCGATCGCCCACGATCGCCAGCCCGGGCGGCCGAACCCCGTCGCCCCCCGATCCGACGCCGCCATCCTTTCGCTTGACGGGTCGCGGCGCCGGGCGCACAGGCTGGCGCGCGGTGAGCCGGGCTTCGGTGACCGCATGCGCCCTTCCCACGAAGATCCCGATGCCCAGCGACACGCCAGACCGATCGTCCGAGCCGTGCCCGGCCGCACGTCGCGATCCCGCCTGAGGTCCTGAGGGGCCCGCGCCGGGCTCCGCCGCGCCGCCGGTCGCGGCCGGTGCCGTAGGGCGCGCCGCCGAGCCCGCGAGGCGAGGCCCATGGTTCAACAGGTTTCCCGTCCGCCGGTCCCGGACGCGGTCGCGCCGATCGATCCGCGCGTCGACCCCTCCGTCCTGGCCGCCCGCCTCTCGGACGAGCGCGCGCCCGACATCGTCGAGGCGCTGAACGCCGAGGCCCCCGAGGTCGCAGCCGCGATCCTGCTCGGCCTGCCGCACGACCGGGCGATCGAGGTGCTCGATCAGCCCGAGCTCGACGACGCCGCCGACATCATCGAGATGCTCCCGCGCGACCGGGTGGCGACCTTCCTGTCGGGCATGTCGGCAGACCGGGTCACCGACGTGTTCCGCGAGATCGAGGAGCCCGGGCGCTCGGACCTGCGGGCGCGCCTCGACGCCGAGACCCGCGGCGCCGTGGACCGGCTCAGCGCCTACGGCGAGGAGACGGTCGGATCGCTGATGACCACCGAGTTCGTCACCGTGCCCGGCACCTGGACGGTGGCGCAGACCCTCGACCACGTCCGCAGCGTCGAGAAGACTCGCGAGACCATCTACGCGATCTTCGTGCTCGACCCGCGCACCCGGGCGCTGACCAAGGCCGTGCCTCTGCGCCGGCTGATCTCGGGCAACCCCGACGACAACGTGCTCTCGGTCGCCGCCGGCCGGCGGCCGCTCGCGGTGTCGCCGACGGCGAGCCGCGAGGAGGCGGCCCGGCTGATCTCGAAATACGACCTCCTCGCCCTGCCGGTGGTCGACGCCGTCGGCCATCTGATCGGCATCGTCACCGTCGACGACATGATCGACGCCATGGTCGAGAAGCAGACCCAGGACGTGCAACGCTTCGGCGGCATGGAGGCTCTGCCCGAGCCCTACATGGACATCGGCTTCATGACGATGATCCGGAAGCGCGCCGGCTGGCTCTGCGCCCTGTTCCTGTCGGAGATGCTGACGGCCTCCGCCATGCAGGGCTTCGAGGGCGAGCTGGAGAAGGCGATCGTCCTGACGCTGTTCATCCCGCTCATCATGAGCTCGGGCGGCAATTCCGGCAGCCAGGCGACCTCGCTGCTGATCCGGGCGCTGGCCCTGCATCAGATCTCCTTGCGCGACTGGTGGCGGGTGGCCTTGCGGGAGTTGCCCACCGGCCTCGTGCTCGGCGCCATCCTCGGCGTGATCGCCGTCGTCCGCATCGCGATCTGGCAGAAGACCGGCCTGTACGATTACGGCGAGCACTGGCCGCTGGTGGCGGCCACCGTCGGCGGGGCGCTGGTCGGCATCGTCACCTTCGGCTCCCTCTCGGGTTCGATGCTGCCGTTCCTGCTGCAGCGGCTCGGGTTCGATCCGGCGACCGCCTCGGCGCCCTTCGTGGCCACGTTGGTCGATGTGACCGGCCTGGTGATCTATTTCTCGGTGGCGCTGCTGATCCTGCGCGGTACGTTGCTCTGACGGATTGCGCCCGCGACGCCTGCGATGGATCGGTGAGGGAAACTTCACCCTCTGCGCCGACGTAAAGCGCGCGTCGCCCGCGAAGACGACGCCTGAACGCCGAGACGCCCGGAGCGCGCCCGTGACACTGCCCCTGCTCAGCCGCCCGGTCCTCGACGACCTCGGCGGCGTGATCGGCGCCGAGAAGCTTCAGCGGCTGCTCGTCCGTTTCACCGACAGCTTGCGCACCGCCTTCCCGAAGGACAGCCGCGAGCCCGGTTCGGTCGCGCGCGAAGCGCACACCCTGATCTCGATGTCCGGCATGCTCGGGTGCGAGCGGCTCTCCGACGCCTGCCGCACCCTCGAGGCGCAGGCCAAGGGCGGCGGCGACCTCGCGCCGGCGCTCGCCGAGATCCGCGCGCTCCGCGACGAGACCGTGCGCGCGCTGGAAGACGCCGCGCAGACGCACTGAGACCGCGCGCCGCGTATTCAGTTTCGTCACGATCGGTATGCCACGGTTCCGCGGACCAGGCCTCGGAACGGGCGAAATGATGTTGGGAACGTCTGAGATGACGGGACGCCGGGCGGCCGATCCGTCGCCGAGCCGCCTCGCCGGGCGCCTGCCGCAGGCGCTGGTGGCCGCCGGCGGCCTCGTGTTCCTCGCCCTCGTCTGGCTCGGCCTGCTGTTCCACCTCGACCAGCGCCGCGCGGGCGAGGTGGTCCAGGCGCGGCGCGATGTGCTGAACCTGTCGATCGCGCTCGCCGAGCAGGTGTCGCGCCTGATCGAGGGCGTCGACCAGGTGATGCGCCTGATCGAGGCCGACTACGCCGACGACCCCAAGGCCTTCGACTTCGCCACCTGGTCGAAGCGCGCGACGATGCTCGCCGAGAGCGCGCGCCAGATCGCGATCTTCGACGAGAACGGCGACCTCGTGGCCACCCGCGACGCGGTGCCCTCCGCCCTCAGCAAGACCAACGTGGCGGACCGGCCCTACTTCCGGGCGCTGGCGGACAACCCCGATGCCGGCCTCTATGTCGGGCGCACGATCCGCGGCCGGCTGATGGACACGTTCACGTTCAACCTCGCCCGCCGCCTGACCCGCCCCGACGGCAGCTTCGGCGGCGTCCTGATGGTGGCCGTCGACCCGGACTACCTCGCCCGCCGCTTCAAGGCGCTCGATGTCGGCGCGGATTCCGTCGTCGGGTTGTTCGGGCGCGACGGCTACGTCCGCATCCGCGAGCCGGCGATGGCCGGCATGTACGAGCGCGACCTGACGCTGCGCCCGGACGGCAGGGGCCTGTTCGCGAGGCTCGCGGACGCACCCGCGGGAGTCTACGAGATCGCGAGCGGCCTCGACGGGCGCCCGCGGATCTTCGGCTATCGCACCACAGAGAACCTGCCGCTCGTCGTCACGGTCGGCAAGTCGGTGGACGTGGTGCTCGCGCCGCTCGTCACCGAGCGGCGCAACGCGCTGGCGGTCGGCGTGGCCGCGAGCGCGGTCATCCTGCTCGGATGCCTCTTTCTGCTCAGCGAACTCGAACGCCGGCGCCGGCGCGAAAGGCTGCTGGTCGAGACCCACCGTGCGCTCGGCCAAGCCGAGACCCTGTTCCGCGGCGTGTTCGAGAACGCCACCGACCACCTGTTCGTCCACGCCGTCGCGGCCGACGGCAGCTTCGCCCTCGAAACCCTGAACCCGAGCGCCGCGGCGTTGATCGGGCGCTTGCCCGAGGAGGTCCGCGGCAAGGTCCCCGAGGACGTGATGCCGCCCGGGACCGCGGCGATCGTGCGGGCCGACATCGAGGGCGTCATCCGCTCCGGCGAACCGTTGCGGCGCGCGGAGGAACGGGTCCACGGCGACGGAACCCATCGCTTCGAGGTGATCCTCGTGCCCCTGCGCGAGGCCGGCGGCACCAGCGTCGCCCGCGTCTTCGTCAGCGTGCGCGACATCACCCACCTGCGCCGCGCCGAGGAGGCGATCGCCCGCAGCGAGGCGCGCTACCGGCTGCTCGCCGACAACGCCAGCGACATGATCGTCCAGGTCGATCGCGACGGCCGGCGGATCTACGCGTCGCCGGCCTCGCACGCCCTGCTCGGCCGGTCGCCGCAGGACATGGTCGGCACCCGTCCCGAGGACGACGCCCACCCGGACGACGTGGCGACCCTCACCGCCATGGTCGGCCGCCTCTCGCGGGGCGAGGCCGAGACCGCGGTCGCGAGCTATCGCCTGCGCCGGAGCGACGGCGCCTACCTCTGGGTCGAGGACTCGTGGCGCCTCGTGCGCGACGCCGCCGGGCAGCCGGCCGGCTTCGTCGCCTCGGTGCGCGACATCGATGCGCGCCACCAGGCCGAGGACGCCCTGCGAGCGAGCGAGGCGCGCTACCGGGCGCTCGCCGACACGCTGCCGCAGCTCGTCTGGATCATGCGGGCCGAGGACGGCCGGGCGGCCTACGTCAACCAGCGCTTCGAGGCGTATTACGGTTCGATCGGCACCGGCTTGGCGGAGAGGCGCGCCGCCAACCACCCGGACGACGCCGCGCGCATGGACGCGGCCTGCGCCGCCGCCATTCGAGAGGAGCGCGGCCACGAGGTCGAGGGCCGTCTGCGCCGGCACGACGGCGCCTACCGCTGGCACAAGATCGTGATGATGCCGATCCGCGAGGCGGGTGCGGTCGTCGGCTGGCTCGGCACGGCATTGGACATCGACGAGATCATCGCGGCGCGGCGTTCCCTGGAGGAGACCAGCGACCTGCTGCGGCTGGCCCAGGACGCGGCCGAGGCCGGCTCGTGGGATCTCGACCTCGTGGCCGGCACCGTCATGCTCTCGCCCGAGAGCGCGCGGCTGCACGGTGTGTCGACGACGCAACCCCTGCACCTGTCGATCGAGGCATGGAAGGCCCTGGTGGTGGAGGAGGACCGGGAGAACGCCTTCTCGGTCGCCTCGCAGGCGATCACGTCGCGCCGCACCTTCGTCACCGAGGTCCGGGTCGCGGGCGAGGACGGCGTCGTGCGCTGGCTGCAATGCTTCGGTCGCGCCTACTACGATCCATCGGGCCGCGCCGTGCGGGTGATCGGCCTCAACCTCGACGCCACCGAGCGGAAGAACGCCGAGCTGGCGTTGCAGGCGGCCAAGACCGCAGCCGAGGCGGCGCGCCTGGAGGCCGAGCGCGCGAGCCTGGCCAAGACCGACTTCCTCGCCGCGATGTCCCACGAGATCCGCACGCCGCTGAACGCGGTGATCGGCTTCACCGACCTGCTGGCCCGCGCCGAGCGGCTGGCGCCGGACCTGCGGCGCCACGCCGAGCTGGCGCGCTCCTCGGGTTCGGCCCTGCTGACCGTCGTCAACGACATCCTCGACTTCTCGAAGGTCGAGGCGGGGGCGATCGACCTGGAACACCGCGCCTTCGCTCCGGCGGCGCTCGCCGACAACGGGCTCTCGATCGTGCGGGGGCTGGCCGCCGCCAAGGGCCTGTCCGTGATCGCCCGGATCGATCCCGACCTGCCGCGGAGCCTTTTGGGCGACGAGGCGCGCCTGCGCCAGATCCTGCTCAACCTCCTCAACAACGCGGTGAAGTTCACGCGGCGCGGCAGCGTCACCCTGGCGGTGCGCCATGCCGGCACCACGGATGCAGGCGAGACCGTCCGCTTCAGCGTGACCGACACCGGCATCGGCATCCCGCTGGCCAAGCAGCACCGGCTGTTCGAACGCTTCTCGCAGGTGGACAACTCGGTCGGCCGCGACTTCGGCGGGACCGGGCTCGGCCTCGCGATCAGCCGCCGCCTCGTCGAGCTGATGGGCGGCACGATCGGCGTGGCCTCCGACGACGGCGAGGGCTCGACCTTCTGGTTCACGGTGACGCTTCCCCGCGCCGCCGACGTCGCCGCCGCCATCGCCGCGCAGCCCGTCGCCGCGCCCCAGGCGACCGGGCGCATCCTCCTCGTCGAGGACGTCGAGATCAACCAGGAGCTTGCGCGCCTTGTGCTCGAGGCCGCCGGCCACACCGTCGAGGTGGTCGCCGACGGCGCCACCGCCGTGATGGCGGTGGAGGACGGCGCCTTCGACCTCGTAATGATGGACGTCCAGATGCCGGGCATGGACGGCATCACCGCGACGCGGATGATCCGCCGCCTGAAGGGCGCTTGCGCGAACGTGCCGGTGATCGCGATGACCGCCAACGTCCTGCCCGCCGAGGTGCGCCAGTTCCGCGAGGCCGGCATGGACGACCACGTCGGCAAGCCGTTCGACCGCGCGGTCCTCTACGACACCATCGCGCGCTGGCTGCCCGGTCGCGACGCCGAGCCGCTGCGGCGGGCGGCCGGCTGATCCGCGTCGCGGATGACGCCGACGCGCCACGACTTCGCCGGCCGGAACGCCGACGAAGGCGGGATGCCGTTCGGGTCGGCCGCCGGCCTGGGGCTGAGCCATCTGTTCCCCACCCCGGAGGCCGTCGCCGCGGCGGATGTCGCGAAGATGCTCGACATGCCACGCGCGCGGCGCGCCGCGATCCGGGCGCTCGCCGAATCCAGCCTCGCCGAGCCGGACCTGTTCGCGCCGGGACAGGACCTCGCCATAGCGGTCCGCCGCCTCACCGCGATCCACGGCATCGGGCCGTGGGCGGCGCGGTTCATCGCCATGCGCGTCCTACGCGCGGCGGACGCCCTACCCGGCGGCGACGTCGGCCTGATGCGGGCGCTCGATGTCGGCGCCGGGCGCCCGGATCCTGCCGAGCTTCTTCGGCGGGCGGAGGCGTGGCGACCCTATCGCGCCTACGCGGCGATGCATCTCTGGGTGGCGGATGCCGCCGCGGGATTCGAGAGCAAGGGACGGGATGCCGGGAACACCGAGACGCGCCATTCCGAGGGACGCACAGGGGGCCGATCCGGCACCCACCACCCGAGAGGTCGCGATGCCGACGTTGGGAACCGTGTCCCCCGCAGACCTGTCGGATGCCGCTCGCCATGCCGCGGTGGCCGCCCGCGACGGCGCGTTCGACGGCCGCTTCGTCTACTCCGTGCGCAGCACTGGCGTGTATTGCCGCCCGAGCTGCCCGTCGCGCGCGGCGCTTCCCCGAAACGTCGCCTTCCACGCCACCTGCGAGGCAGCCGAGGCGGCGGGTTTCCGCCCGTGCCGGCGCTGCCGGCCTGACGAGGCGTCGCGCGAGACCCGCCGCGCGGAGGCCGTCGCCCGCGCCTGCCGTCTGATCGACGAGTCCGAGACCGCGCCCACCCTCGACGACCTCGCCCACGCCGCCGGGATGAGTCCGTTCCACTTCCACCGCTTGTTCAAGGCGGCCATCGGCGTCACGCCGCGGGCCTACGGTTCGGCCCGTCGCGCCGAGCGTGTCGCCAAAGCCTTGCCAGGCGCGGCCAGCGTCACGGAAGCCCTGTACGAGGCGGGCTACGGCGCCGCGAGCCGGTTCTACGCCGGGGCACGCCTCGGCATGACGCCGGCCGCCTACCGCAAGGGTGGAGCCGGCGAGACGATCCGCTTCGCGGTCGCGGCGTGCAGCCTCGGCGCGGTCCTCGTCGCGGCGACGACCCGCGGCGTCTGCGCGATCCTGCTCGGCGACGAACCGGACGCGTTGCTGCGCGACCTGGAAGACCGCTTCCCGAACGCGGCGCTCGCGGGCGGCGATGAGGGCTTCGCGGCGCTGGTCGCGCAGGTGGTCGGCCTGGTCGAAACACCGTCCCGCCCGGTCTCCCTGCCCCTGGACATCGGCGGCACCGCCTTCCAGCAGCGGGTCTGGGAGGCGTTGCGAACCATCCCGGCGGGGACCACCGCGAGCTATGCCGAGATCGCGGCGCGCATCGGCACGCCGGCGGCGGTGCGGGCGGTCGCCCGCGCCTGCGGCGCCAACGCGCTCGCGGTCGCGATCCCCTGCCACCGGGTGGTCCGCGCCGACGGCGCCCTTTCCGGCTACCGCTGGGGCATCGACCGCAAGCGCGCATTGCTCGCTCGAGAAGGGGTCGAACCGGTGAAGGCTTGAGCCGCGGGTTCCCCTCTCCCCGCGCGCGGGGAGAGGCCCGGCTGCACCCCGTCGTGCAGCCGGGAGGCGAGAGGCGTAGCCGGAGCGACGGTGAGGGGGCGGCTCAGGACGAGGCTGCTTCGGCCCCCCCTCACCTTCGGCTGCCGCCTCGCTTCGGCGACGACGAGGTCGCCGAAGCCCTCTCCCCGCCAGCGGGGCGAGGGGATGGACGTGGCCGGTCAGGGAAAGCCGCCGCCGAGCGGCATCCGATGTTTCGCCCTACTTCCCGAACCGCTCGAACTTCGGGAAACTCCGCGTCATCAGCGTCCCGGCATCCGTGCGGTGGCCCGTCCACTTCTCCAGCACGCTGTGCTGGGCGAGGCGGCCCTCGGGTGAACCGTCGCGCCAGGGCAGGCCCTCGGCGAGGGGGAAGACGCAGGCGTCGACCAGGCTCGATTGGCGGCAGCGCTGCAGGCGCACGCCCTTGCCGCGGACGAGCTCGGTCAGCTCTGTGATCGGGAAGACCAGCAGCAGCTTGTCGGAGCTCGTCACCGCGACGTGGTCGCCCTCGGCCGGCACCAGCACCACTGCCTTGGCGTCGCCGTCGAGGCTCAGGATGCCCTTGCCCTTGCGGGTGTTGGCGACCAGCGCGTCCGCCGGCGCGAGGAAGCCGCGCCCGTCCGAGCCCGCGATCAGCAGGCGGGTCTCCGGGCGGTAGGGCAAGGCCGCGACGATCTCGGTGCCGTCGTCGAGGTCGACCATCAGGCGGATGGGGTCGCCGAAGCCGCGTCCGCCCGGCAGCTTCGAGGCGTCGAGGGTGAAGACCTTGCCGTTCGAGGCCAGCACCAGGATCTTGGCGGTGGTCTCGCTCGGGAAGGCGATCTTGATCCGGTCGTCGCCCTTGAACGCGACGCCGGACAGGTCGGCGACGTGGCCCTTCAGCGCCCGGATCCAGCCCTTGTCGGAGACGATGACGGTGATCGGCTCGCGCTCGACCATCGCCGCGGTGAAGTCGATGCCGGCGGTGTCGGGCGGGTTCTGCAGAGTCGTGCGGCGCGCGCCGAGCTTGGTGTCGGGCCCGAAGGTCTTCTTCACCTGGCGGACCTGCTGGGTGATCGACTTCCACTGCGCGGCGTCCGAGCCGAGCAGCGCCTCCAGCCCGTCCTTCTCCTTCGTCAGCGTGTCGAGCTCGCGCTTCAGCTCCATCTCCTCGAGCTTGCGCAAGCTCCGCAGCCGCGTGTCGAGGATCGCGTTGGCCTGCACTTCGGTGAGCCCGAAATGCGCCATCAGCGCCGCCTTCGGCTCGTCCTCCTCGCGGATGATGCGGATCACCGCGTCGAGGTCGAGGTAGACGATGAGCAGGCCGTTCAGGATCTCGAGCCGGCGCTCGATCTGCCCGAGGCGGTTGCGCGAGCGCCGCTGCAGCACGACGCGGCGGTGGTCGAGCCATTCGCGCAACGCCTCGGCGAGCCCGATCACCCGGGGCACGAGGCCGCCGACCAGCACGTTCATGTTGAGCGGGATGCGGGCTTCGAGTTCCGTCAGCCGGAACAGCGATTCCATCAGGATCACCGGGTCGACGCTGCGCGAGCGTGGTTCCAGCACCACGCGCACGTCCTCGGCCGACTCGTCGCGCACGTCGGCGAGCAGCGGCAGCTTCTTCTCCTGCAGCAGCTCGGCGAGCTTCTCGATCAGCCGCGCCTTCGGGATGCCGTAGGGGATCTCGGTGACGACGATGTTCCAGGTGCCGCGGCCCAGATCCTCCTTGGTCCAGCGGGCGCGCACGCGGAAGGCGCCCCGCCCGGTGCGGTAGGCCTCGGCGATCGATTCGGCCGAATCGATCAGGATGCCGCCGGTGGGGAAGTCCGGCCCCTGCACGAAGCTGACGAGCTGGGCCGAGGTCGCGGCCGGGTTGGCGATCAGGTAGAGCGCCGCGTCGCACAGCTCCGCCGCGTTGTGCGGCGGGATCGACGTCGCCATGCCGACCGCGATGCCCTGGCTGCCGTTGGCCAAGAGGTTCGGGAAGGCCGCCGGCAGGACCGACGGCTCGTCCTTCTCGCCGTTGTAGGACGGGCGGAAGTCGACCGTGTCCTCGTCGAACCCGTCGAGGATCAGCCGTGCGACTTCGGTCAGCCGCGCCTCGGTGTAGCGGTAGGCGGCGGGGCCGTCGCCGTCGATGTTGCCGAAGTTGCCCTGCCCGTCGACCAGCGGGTAGCGCTGCGCGAAGTCCTGGCTCAGCCGCACCAGCGCGTCGTAGATCGCCTGGTCGCCGTGCGGGTGGAAGTCGCCCATCACGTCGCCGACGATCTTGGCGCACTTCTTGTGCGCCGTGTTCGGGTCGAGCCGCAGCAGCCTCATGCCGTAGAGGATGCGGCGGTGCACCGGCTTCAGCCCGTCGCGGGCATCGGGCAGCGCCCGGTGCATGATCGTGGAGAGCGCGTAGGCGAGGTAGCGCTCCTCCAGCGCGGACTTCAGCTCCACGCTCTCGATGCCGTCCCCGGTCGGCGGCTCGAAGGGCTGGCCCATCACGGCTCCGTTCTCATACGTTTCACGTGGAACATAACACGAACATCAGCGCTCGGCATCCAGGCCGGCCGCGACGAATCGTGTGCGGTCCTCAGGGGTCGGCAGTGCCCGCGGACCCCAGATGTGCTGCGTGAGGAAGTAGCCGGTCAAGGTAAAGCCATTCCGCACGTCGTCCGGCCCCTCCAGGCGCCCGCCGTCGCGCAGGAAGGCCGGCAGCGCCAGCAGGCGGTCGCGATAGGGCTCGCCCGCCGAGGCGCTGACCGCGCGCCCGCTCTTCGGCGAGACGTAGATCAGGGCGTCGTTGCCGCCGGTGGCGGCGCAGGCGCCGAGATCGAGCCCGAAGCCGAGTTCGGTCAGGATCGCCAGCTCGAACCGGACCATCAGCACCGGCGCCACCGTGCGGTCGTGCAGGTGCGCGATCAGCACGCGGGCCGCCTCGAACAGATCGGGATGCGGATCGCGCTCGGGCAGCAGCCGCAGCAGCGCCGCGAGGTGGCCGACGCCGTAGAGCGCGAGGCCGGATCCGATCAGACGCGACAGCGCCGAATCCAGCGGCTCGACCGCGAACGCCCCGAGGCCCTCGTCGAGCCGCGAACGCCAGGTGGCGCGCACGAGGTTCCCGGGCTGCAGCACCGGCTGCATCCGGCGCGAGCGCCCGCCGTGGACCAGCCCGAGATGGCGCCCGTGCGCGCGGGTCATCGCCTCGAGCACCACGCCGGTCTCGCCCTGCCTGCGCACGCCGAGCACCAGCGCGTCATCGGTCCATTGCATGGCCCCACCTTAGGGGATTTCCGTGCGCGGCGTGAGAGTTCGCGTTTGCTAGGACTGAAAGCCGCGGTAGCATCGAATGAGGCTTGGCGTGGGGAGGTCGGGGTGCTTCTGCGGATATCGAATACCGAAACCGCCTTCCGGCGCTTGCGCCTATGCACGCTCCGTCAAGGCCGCCACGCCGCGCCCCCTCCCCCCTTTGCGGGGGAGGGTGGGCCGCGAGCTAAGTCGGGAGAGGGGAGCGACGTTTCCGGATACGGCGCTCCCCTCTCCCGACCCTCGCTGACGCGAGGCTCACCCTCCCCCGCAGAGGGGGGAGGGAAGCGACCGGCGGCGTTCGATGACCGACCGCTCCGGGCGGCCGCCGCCACGCTCGCCGTCGCCCTCGCGCTCTCCGGCTGCATGGCGCGCGGCGAGGCGCCCGCCCCCGCGACCGCGTCGGCGAAACCCGTCCGCGAGCGCATCGCCGCGCTCGCCCTTCGGCAGGTGGCGTTCGGATCGGTCTCGCTGCTGCCGGTGCGGTTCGAGTCGAGCCGCATCGCGGGGCCGTTCGAGGATGGGGGGCGCACGCTGTACTGCGTGTCGAGCCACATGAAGGGTCGCAGCTTCGGCAAGGGCGAGCGCCCGAAGGTCGTGGTCCGCCAGGACAAGGCGGCCGACACGCTGACGGCGATCGACGACGACGAGGTCTGCCAGGGCCACCGCACCGAGCCGTTCGCGGAGCTGGACACGCTGTCGAACACCAAGTCCGGGACCTAGTCCGGCACCATCGGGGGCCGAGCCGGGTTGTCCCGGCCCCGTCCTTGCTCCCCCGGACCGATGCGAAACGCGCCGCTCGCCCTCTCCCTCGACCTCATCGCCCGGGCCCACGCGGTGCCGGTGCCGGACGACGCCGCGGCCCTGCAGGTGATGACCGACGAGGAGCTGAAGCCCGCCCTCGACGCGATCATCGCGCAGCGCGCCGGCGGCGGCGACCTCTGGGTGTTCGCCTACGGCTCGCTGATGTGGCGCCCGGAATTCGATTTCGCCGAGAGCCGGATCGGCACGGTGCGCGGCTTCCACCGCCGGTTCTGCCTGCTGCAGCGTCGGTTCCGCGGCACCCCCGAGCGGCCCGGCTTCGTTCTGGCGCTCGACCGTGGCGGCGCCTGCCGCGGCGTTGCGTTCCGGCTGCCCGGCACCGACCTGCGCGAGACGCTGATGCCGGTGTGGCGCCGCGAGATGCGCGGGCGCGGCTACGTCGCGCGCTGGCTGCCGGTGGCGACGGAGGCCGGCACCGTCTCGGCGCTGACCTTCCTGGTGAACCGCGACAGCGACCGCTATTCCGGCCGCCTCACCGAGCCCGAGATCGCCGACCGGATCGCGACCGCCTGCGGGCACCTCGGGCCGAGCGCCGAATACCTGTTCCGCACGGTCGAGGCCTGCGAGGCGCTCGGCATCCGCGACCGGCACCTGTGGACCCTGCAGGCCCTGGTCGCCGATCGGCTGCGCGCCGGCGAGGCTGGCGCAGACGCACCGTAGAGATGGTCGGCATCGGGGGCGTCACGGCCGAAGACGGCGTCGTGGGTTGCGACGCGCGAGATCACGCACTGCAACAACCTGCACATCGCGCGACGGCCCCAGGTTAACGAACCATTAAGAACGGGTTCGCGTGTGCTGTGAATGCAACGGGTGCGATTAACCGTGCTCAACAGAGTTCATCGTGGCGTGCAAGACGATCATTCTCGGTTAGACAGAACGGGCAACCGCCGCCGCGATGATTCGCGCCGCCGCCCACGAGCTTCCAACCTTGAGATCCATCATGTCGTTACGCACCGCGATCGTCGCAGGCCTCGCCGCCGTCACGGGCCTCCTGGCCGTCTCGACCGCGCAGGCGCAGACGACGA
Organism: Methylobacterium cerastii; assembly: GCF_022179125.1. GTDB lineage: Bacteria > Pseudomonadota > Alphaproteobacteria > Rhizobiales > Beijerinckiaceae > Methylobacterium > Methylobacterium cerastii. The sequence goes on along the minus strand of NZ_BPQG01000049.1, from coordinate 26 downwards.
CCATTCCCGGCGAGCAGGTCGGCCTG
>NZ_BPQG01000048.1 GCF_022179125.1 Methylobacterium cerastii | reverse complement strand
GGCGAGACGCCGACGACGGTCGCGCCGCGGCGCTCGCTGGCATCGAAGCCGTAGCCGGCGTTGATACCGAAGTAGGCGCCGGTCCAGGTGAACACCGGGACGGGCGTGAACACCGGCGGCGGCGCGCGACGGGGAAGGTCGGCAGCGAAGGCGGAGCCGGCAAGCGCGATGCCGGCGAGGGCGGTGACGCCCCGAAGCATGGATTTCATGGTCTGGTCCTCATTCCATCTGGTGCCGCCGGACTTTTGCCCCGTCCGGCACCGATTGCCCGTCTTTAAGTCAACGGCTCCAAGGATGCTGTTGCATCGCGGTAACGCCGACCGTCCTGAAGACGGCCCCTTTGTGGCGCCCCGCCGTTATCCCTTGGTACCTGAAGCGATAAACACCCTCGAATGGTCAAGGTTCACTTGCGGCCACGCTTTTTTCCCGTCTCAACGTTGGACAGATTGTCGCATCCCGGGAACCGGCTTCATGGGGTCAGGGCGATGGCGGAGATCAGCCGCCCGTAATCCGCTTCTCCGCGGTGGGTGGTTCGACGATAGCTGTAGAAGCGCTCGGCGTCGGCGTAGGTGCACAGGCCGAGGATCGCGGCTTCGCCGATCTCCGCCTGCTCCAGACGCAGGCGCACGAACCCGGACAGGTCGAATTGCGCGTGGCCGGGGCGCGAACCGTCCGAAAAGAACCGGTCGGACCCCGGCGCCTCGTCGCGGAAGCGCGCCATGAAGTCGGCGCCGACCTCGTAGGCGGCCTGCGAGATCGTCGGGCCGAGGACGGCGACGATCGCTCCGCGCCGGGCGCCGAGCCCTTCCATGGCCGCGACCGTCGCCTCGACCACGCCGGTCAGCGCCCCCTTCCAACCCGCATGGGCGGCGCCAACGACGCCGTTTTCGGGATCGGCGAACAGGATCGGGCCGCAATCGGCCGTCGCGATCCCGAGCGCGAGGCCGGGAACCCGCGTCACCATGGCGTCGGCCTTCGGGCGCTCGTTCATGGGGAACGGCGCCGCGACCACGACGGCCTCAGCGGAATGCACCTGGTAGAGGCTCGCCATCCGATCGGCGGGCAGCCCGAGCTGCGCGCACATCCGCGCCCGGTTCTCGGCGACGGCCTCGGGCCTGTCCTGCGAGCCGAGCCCGCCGTTGAAGGAAGCGTAGAGGCCCTCGGAGACGCCGCCCTGCCGGGTGAAGAACGCGTGGCGGATGCCCGAATGCGAGCTGAGTTCCGGCGCTTCGACGAACATGGCGGCTCCTAGCGAGGGTTGGCACCCGCGATGCGGGATCACGTCGGCCCCGTCGATAACCGAAGGCGGCGAGGCTGACGATGGCTCGCCCGCCGCTTCAGCCCGGCGCGAAGCCCGGCGGAGCGAGCGCGGGATGGGTGATCGCCATCGCCTTGAACAGGCTCCCCATGCCGCCGGGGGCCGGATCGGTGAGGCGTCGCGCCGCCGCCGTGATTGCCTCGGCCTGGGCCGGCGTCGCCCTCGCCGTCAACCGCGCCGCGCGGGCGGGCAGGCCTAGGGAGTCGAGGAAGTCGCGCTGGTCGATCGGGCCGTGGATCGCGGCGCCCGCCTCCGAGGCCGCGCGTGCCAGCGCCGGGAAGTCGACGTGGACCGTGAGGTCGGCCTCGCCCGGCGCATCGAGCGGCCCGACGAAGCGATGCGCCGCCACCGCCTGCAGCGTGTCGCCGAAGCCCGGCTGGGCATGACCGTAATCGATCACCAGAACGGCACCGCCCTGGTCGCGGACGCGTCGCGCCAGGGCACGGGTCAGGTCGAGCGCGAGCGCGGGCAGGGTCATCACGGCGCCCTCAACTGCGACGGCGCCGATCGCGGGGTTCGGGTCCGGTGCGAGCCCGAAGGCGAGCGCACCGTCCGAGACGCCGACCAGCCGCTCGCACCACCCGCGGGCGGTGCGCACGAACTGGCGCACGGGCAGGCAGTCGAAGAACTCGTTGGCGACCACGATGGCCGGGCCGTGCGGCACCGCGGCGACGTCGGCATGCCAGGTCGGCGCGGCGGCCGCGAGCGCCGCCGCCTGCGCCGTCTGCAAGACCGGGCTGGTCTCGACGAGATGGAGGTCGATCGCGGCCGTCGGCGCCACGGTGCGCAGCGCCCGCAGCGCGTCGGCCATCAGTGTGCCGCGGCCGGGGCCGAGCTCGACCAGGCGCAGCGGGGCCGGCGCCCCCATCGCAGCCCAGACCGAGGCGATCCAGATCCCGATCAGCTCGCCGAACATCTGGCTGATCTCGGGGGCGGTGGTGAAGTCGCCGCGCGGGCCCAAGGGGTCGCGGGTGTAGTAGTACCCGTGCACCGGATGCCCGAGGCAAAGCGCCATGTAGCGGTCGATCCCGATCGGGCCGGTCTCGCGGACTAGCGTGGCGATCTCGGCGCCGAGCGGCGTAGCGCTCAAGGCCGCACCGAACCGTCCGGTGCCGGCGCCACGGGAACCGGGGCGGCCTCGGCCGGGTGTCGTGGTCGCGTCACGCCGCGGGCGGCGAGCCCGATGAAGACGAGCCCGACGAGGGCCATCGGGACGCAGAGCAGCATGCCCATGGTCACGCCGCCGCCCAGCGGCCCGAGATGGTCGCCGAACAGGTAGCCGAGTTGGCGGTCCGGCTCGCGGAACAGCTCGCACACGGTCCGCGCGACGGCGTAGCCGAGGACGAAGATGCCGCCGAGAAGGCCCGGCTTCCGGAAGCCGAAGCGGTTCACCGCCAGCGCCATCACAATGAACAGCAGCAACCCCTCGGTCGCGGCCTCGTAGAGCTGGCTCGGGTGGCGCGGCAGCGGGCCGCCGGTGGGGAAGACGACGGCGTAGGCGAAGTCGGGCGCGACCCGGCCCCACAGCTCGCCATTCACGAAGTTGGCGATGCGGCCGAAAAACAGCCCGATCGGCACCACCACGGCGGCGAGGTCGAGCGCCGTGTAGCCGCCGAGCTTGCGCGAGCGCGCGAACAGCAGCATCGCCAGCACCGCCCCGAGGAAGCCGCCGTGGAACGACATGCCGCCATTGCGGATCGCCAGGATCTCCATCGGATCGTCGAGGTACATCGGCAGATTGTAGAACAGCACGTAGCCGATCCGCCCGCCGAGGACGACGCCGAGCGCCACCCAGACGATCATGTCGTCGATGTCCACGGTGGTCGGACGGCGCACCACGCCCCAGTAGCGCTCGGCCATCACGAGGCGGCGCGCATAGAACCACCCGCCGATCAGCCCGGCGATGTAGGCCAGGGCGTACCACTTGATGGTGATCGGCCCGATCGCGACGGCGACCGGGTCGATGGCCGGAAAGGGCAGGGCGAAAAGCATCGGGGCCTCCCGTGGAAACGGCGGCATTGGACGCGGGGGCCGGGGGGCGTCAAGCCCGGGGTGTCGGTCCTGGGTTCGGCTCGCGACTCGATATCAGACGGGCGACGTCCATGCGCCTTGAAAGGTTAGTCGAGTTAGCTAAGATCGCGACGTTTCGCGATGAGAGTTCGCCATGCAGGTCACCGTTCACGCAGCGAAGACTCAGCTGTCCAAGCTGATCGAGGCGGCTTTGCGTGGCGAGGAGGTCATCATCGCCCGCGGAAGCGAGCCCGTCGTACAACTGGTCGCCATCCCGAAGACCACCTTCAAGATCGGGCTCTTGGAAGGTCAGGTCGCAGGTTCGGGTCCCGATTTCTTCGAACCAATGAACACCGAGGAACTCGCCCTGTGGGAGGGTGAGCGTTGAGCGCAAGTCTCCTTCTGGACACGCATACCTGGGCTTGGTCGCTGACGAACGATCGTCGCCTATCGCAGGTGGCACGGCAGAGCATATCTGCCGCTACGACCGTCTATGTGAGTCCGATCACGTTCTTCGAGATCGGTCAGAAGGTCCGCCTCGGCAAATGGCCAGACATGGCCCCCTTCGCCGACAGCCTCGTTGACCTCCTACTGAGGCAGGGCGGAAGATCTGCGTCGCTGACCAGTGATATCTGCCTGATGGCCGGCAGCATGGATTGGCCGCTTCGCGATCCGTTCGACCGTCTCCTGGCGGCAACGGCTTTGATCCACGCGATGCCGCTGGTCTCGGCCGATGCCGTCTTCGACGGCCGCGTCACCCGCATCTGGTGAAACGGGCGATGCGCCGAGCCTCTACTGCGAGCGCCGCCCGAATGAGACCGCGTAGGCCTGGACCCGCGCGTCGATCAACGGGTCGTCCGACACCTCGACTCCGTCGGTGAGGGCGTTCGGAAGATACAGCAGCGCCTTCTCAGCGCTCGCGCTGTCGGCGACGGGCTTGGTCAGCGTCAGGGTGCCCATGTCGACCAACCGGCGCTCCTCGGGCCAGGGCTTGGTCGCGTCGTCGGTCCGGTCGCCGGCCTCGGCGAGCTGGGCTAGCACCTTGTAGGCGACCGGCGCCGTGCCGAGCCGCGTGCGGATCTCGGACATCAGGTAGTCCGGCGCCTGCTTGGCGCCCTCCTCGGCCGCGAGCAGCTCCTCGCCCTCCACCGGCACGATACGGTAGCGGAAGGCCTGCCGCTTGCCGGCCGCGTCGACGAGGACGAAGGCGTTGACGCCGTTGTAGGTCTGACGCGCCAGGCTCGTCGGCGTCCTGGCGGTGGCGCCGGCCTTGCCGGCGGCCGGATGGCTCGCAACGAAGGCCTCGGCCGGCGTCGGCGTCCCGGCATCCTTCCCGCTCTTGGCGATCGCGACGAGCAGGTCGCGGAACTCCTCGCCGGTGGCGACCGGGAAGTATTTCAGGCTGTTGGTGACGACGTCCATCTCGCTGCCGTCGGCCAGCTTGAACTTCAGCGAGAGCCCGTGCGGGTTGGCGTCGGCCGAGCCGTCGGGGATGGTCGGGATGCCGGTCGCGTCCGAGAACCGCCCGGTGACCGGAACAGCGGGGCCGGCGAAGACCGAGGCCTTGCTGAGCCTGGCCGCCTCTGTGCTCGGGGTAAAGCTGCCCTCGACGACCGTGCCCTTGGCGTGGTTCGCCCGCATGCCGGGATGCTGCCCCCACAGTTTGTTCATCGCGTCGACGGTCTGCTCGGCGGTGGTGGCCTCTTCGGCGGATGTCGGTGCGACGGCCAAGCCGGCGAGCACGACGCCGCCGATTACGACGTGGCGGAGGAGCGGGAAACGGGTCATGCGGGTCTCCGGGCCGAGGCGGCCGCCACCTGGGACAGGGCCGGCGGAGCACGGCACATGCCACGATCTGCAGTTGCAGTGAAGAACCCGATTGCGCACAACGGACGAGGGTGGTTACCGGTCCGACGCGCCGCCCGCGCCGCCCGCGCTGCCGACGACCCGGAGCCCGTGCCCGTCCGGACCCTCGGCGTAGGCACTGCGTCCGTCGGCCGACAGGCGGACCCGGTAGCCCGCCCGCCGGATCGCTTCCGTGGTGGCGGTGACGTCGTCGGCTTCGAACACGAGCCGCGTCGTCGCCGGGTCGCGCGGGCCGTAGGGGGCCGGCGTCGGCCGCTTCGTGTCGGGCCGACGGTAATGCAGGAGTTCCAGGTGCGGCGTGACGCAGACCGGCGGTTCGAGGCCGACGACATCGACGACGGGATCGGGAACACCGTCGAGGCGCGCCTGGGTCTCGCCCGCGTTCAGCCCGCGCCCGGCCACGCGTAACCCGAGCAGGTCGGCATAGAAGCCCAACGCGCGATCGAGGTTCGTCACGGTGATCGCCGAATGGTCGATGCCGAGGAACAGGCCCGGCGCCGTCCGCCATCGCTCCGCGGCCGGGCCGCCGGGGAAGGCGATCAGTTCGAGGGGATGCCCGTCGGGGTCGCGGAACTTGTAGGCGGTGACGCCGCCCGAACTCTCGGGCAGCACCTGCGGCCCGCCGTGGCTGATGGACTGCGGCGACAGTCGCAGGAGTTGCGCGTGGGCGGCCTCCATCGCACGCACGGGGATCGCGAGATGCTGGAACACCGGATCGTTCGCGAGCGGCACATCCGGGTAAGGCGCACCCGGCGGGTCGAAGGCCAGGAACGCCACGAACTGTGCGCCGAGCCGCATCGTCAGGCGCGCGGCCACGGCGCCGTCTGAGCCGTAAGCGTCGGCGATTGCCGCCGGCAGCGGCTCGATCGACCCGACCTGCGCAAACCCGAGCCCGTCGCGGTAGAACGCTTCCGTCCGCGCAAGGTCCGCAACGGTGCGCTCAAAGCCGGTGATCCCTCGGATGCCCGCGCTCACAGGAGGCGCGCCCCGCGCCGGTTGGTGTAGATCGCATACAGCGTGTGCGAGGCGCAGAGGAACAGGCGGCTGCGGTTGCGCCCGCCGAAGGCGAGGTTCGAGACCGTCGCCGGCACCAGGATCTTGCCGACACGCTCGCCGTGCGGATCGATGCAATGCACGCCGTCGCCGGCGCTCGACCAGAGGAAGCCGTCCTCGTCGAAGCGGAAGCCGTCGGCGAAGCCCGGCTCGACGGTATGGAAGAGTCCGCCGCCCGAGAGCGACCCGTCCTGCGCGACGTCGAAGACGCGGATGAACCGCTTCGGGTCGTCGGCGAATTGCAGCCCGCTCTCGGCGACGTAGAGCCTGGTCTCGTCGGGCGAGAAGGCGAGGCCGTTCGGCCCGTCGAAGTCGTCGGCGACCACGTCGAGCGAGCCGTCGCGCGGGTCGAAGCGGTAGAGTGCGGCGGGAAGCTCCGCCTCCTGCTTGCCGCCCTCGTAGTCGGTCTGGATGCCGTAGGGCGGGTCGCTGAACCAGATCGTCCCGTCGGACTTGCAGACGATGTCGTTCGGCGAGTTCAGCCGGCGCCCCCGATAGCGCTCGACCAAGACGGAGATCGTGCCGTCGTGTTCGGTGCGGGTGATCCGGCGGTCGCGGTGCGAGCACGAGAGCAGGCGCCCCTCGCGGTCGCGGGCGTGCCCGTTCTCGAAGCCGGTGCCCGAACGGTACACCGACACGCCGCCGGATTCGCTCCAGCGCATCACCCGGTCGTTGGGCAGGTCCGAGAACAGCAGCTCGTCGCGGTCGCCGAACCAGACCGGCCCCTCGCACCAGCGGAAGCCTTCGGCGAGCGTCTCCAGCGGCGCGTTCGGCAGCACGAAGGCCTTGAACCGCGGCTGCGTGACCTCGAAACCATCCATCGCCGCCAAACCTATTTGAAGCGTCCGGGCTGGTTCACGGTCGGCGTCACGTCGAGGCCGGTGACGATCATCGTGCACGGCTCGGTCCCGACCGTGCCGGAAAGGTGGCCCTTCCGTCCGTCGCGCGCCCTGGTGTTCTGGTCCTCGCCCATCATCAGCTCGCCCGGCCCCATCTCGACGCGGGTGCCGTCCATGGTCTCGACGAACCAGCGACCCGACAGGATCGCGATCCATTGCGGCCGCGGGTTCTCGTGCCACTGCCCGACCCAGCCGACCGGCAGCACCGTGAAGGTGACGTTGGCCTTCGACGGCTCCTGCTTGTCGTTCCATTGCGGCGCAGTCTGCGGCTCGATGCCTTCGAACGTGAAGTCCGAAAGCGCGAAGCGCTCCTGCCGGCTGACACCCTCGGCGTCGGTGTAGACGTGCCAGTAGGGCATCGTGGGCGGCGGACCGCCGTTCTGTTGATCGGCCATGTCGGTTTCCCTATCGGAGTGTACAAGCGCGCGGGTCGTCAACGGTCGGCGGCGGACACGGCCGGGGCGGCCTGCGGACCGCTCGAGAGCGGGTGGGCGACCACCTGCGAGGCCGGCGCATAGGCGCCGCCGACCACCACCAGTAGAAGCCCGCCCACGAGTCCGAAGTTCTTGAAGAAGTCCCAGACATGGGCGCGGCCCTCGCCGTCCTTCGACCAGAAGCCCGGGAAGCGCCAGAACGGGTGGTACATCAGCGCGGTGACCGCACAGAAGCCGGCGAGCACGAAGGCCGCCGCGCGGTCGAAAACGCCGACGACGATCAGCACCGGCGTCACCGCCTCGACGAGGATGCCGAGCACGAGCAGCAGCGCCGGGAAGGGCAGGGGGCCTGAGCGTGCCTGCCCCATCGCCTCGTCCCAGTGCGCGACCTTGTCGTAGGCGCTGAGCGGAAACATGAAGACGAGGCAGACCTTCGCCAGCAGCGGCAAAGCCACGAGATCGAACCACGTCATCGGGCGCCTGGGGTGACGGGCATTGAGGGATCCAAGCAGGGACACGGGAAGGGCGGCATCGGGTTTCGTGGGGCCAACGCCGCTCGCCCGCCGCAGTTGCCCGGCCGGATGCGCGAGGCGGGCCCGTTTGCTGCATCGCAGCGCGCACGATGCCGTGACCGGCCGACCCGGAACGCCGCCTGCCTTGTGCCGTTGGCCGGCGAACGCGTTCTCTCGAGCATACCGCAGTGCGAGGCCGACCGATGCGAGAAGACCATTACGACGTCATCGTGATCGGCTCGGGCCCCGGCGGCGGCTCCCTGACGTCGCGGCTGGCGAAGACCGGCAAGCGCATCCTGCTGCTGGAGCGCGGCGACTACCTTCCGCGCTCGCAGGACAACTGGTCGTCCAAGACCGTCTTCGTCGACGGCGCCTACCAGGCGAAGGAGACCTGGTACGGCGGCGACGGGCGCACCTTCAGCCCGGCGCTGCACTACTATGTCGGCGGCAACTCGAAGGTCTACGGCGCGGCCCTGTTCCGGATGCGCGAGCGCGACTTCGGCGAGGTCCGCCACGTGGACGGCCTCTCGCCGGCCTGGCCGGTCTCCTACGCAGAATTCGAACCGTACTACGCGCAGGCCGAGGCGCTGTTCGCGGTGCACGGCCAGCGCGGCGAGGACCCGAACGAGCCGTGGTCGAGCGCCCCCTACGACCACCCCCCCGTCAGCCACGAGCCGCGCATCCAGAAGCTCTCGGACGATTGGGGCAAGCTCGGCCTCAACCCGTTCCACTTGCCCCTCGGGATCAAGCTCGACGAGCGCGACGGCAAGCCGACCCCGACGAGCATCTGCATCCGCTGCGACGCCTTCGACGGGTTCCCGTGCCTGCTCAACGGCAAGGCCGACGCGCAGGTGATGACCGTCGACCCGACGCTGGCCCGGCACGACAACGTCACCCTGCTCGTCAACGCCTACGTCTCGACGCTCGAGACCGACCCGTCCGGCCGCACGGTGAGCGCGGTCAACGTCACCCGCGAGGGGAGGGCGGAGCGCTACTCGGCGGACGTGGTCGTGGTCGCCTGCGGCGCGCTCTCCTCGGCGCTGCTGCTGCTGCGCTCGGCCAATTCGGCCCATCCGAACGGGCTCGCCAACGGGTCGGACCAGGTCGGGCGCAACTACATGCGCCACACCATGTCGGTGCTGATGGCGCTCTCGAAGGAGGTCAACGACACCGTCTTCCAGAAGACGCTCGCGGTCTCGGACTTCTACTTCGAGTCGAAGGACTGGGAGTTCCCGATGGGGCTGATCCAGATGTGCGCCAAGACGCATCCGGAACAGATCCGCGGCGAAGAGTTCCCGAAATGGACCGGCTTCCTGCCCGACGCCCCCTTCGACATGGTGGCTCGCCACTCCATGGATTTCTGGCTGCAGAGCGAGGACCTGCCGCACCCCGACAACCGGGTGATGCTCGGCCATGACGGCCGGGTCGTCCTCGACGTGCGCGAGACCAACCGCAAGGCGCACGACCGCCTGCGCGGCAAGCTCGAGGACCTGCTCCGGCCCGGCGGCCTCTACACCTACCTGTTCGAGCGCTCGCTCTACCTCGGCAAGGACATCCCCTTAAGCGGTACCGCGCACCAGGCCGGCACGCTGCGCTTCGGCACAGACCCGAAGGCGTCGGTGCTCGACCTGAATTGCAAGGCGCACGAGCTCGACAACCTCTACGTCACCGACGCGAGCTTCTTCCCGTCGATCGGCGCGGTGAACCCGACGTTGACGATCATCGCCAACGCGCTGCGCGTCGCCGACCACATCGCCGAGCGGCTGGGGTGACCCGCTACTCTCAAACCGCTCCGGCGCGGCGGGCGCGGCGCTAAACCGACGGCACCAAGCCGTCACGCCCGGCGTGGCATCCGGAACGGCAGCATCAGCCGCACCAGCGGGTTGCGGAATCGGTCGAGCGACAGGCTCTCGTGGACAGGGCGCACCGCCTCGCCAGCAAGGCGCGCCGAGAGCAGCGAACGGGAATAGAACGGCGTGTCTTCGAAGGTCCGCACCACCTCGGCCCGCCCGTCGTCGCTGCGGGTCTCCCGCGGCACGCGCCAGAACCGCGTCGCGGGCAGGGCGGCGGCGAGTGGCGGGCGGATGTCGCGGCGGGTGCCGTCGCGGTCGAAGCGGAGCGAGAGGTTCTGGCCCGAGCCATCGCGGCGGCGGACGTCGTAGAGGATTGCCGCGCCGTCGCTGAGGTCGGCCCGGCACCAGGTCCAGCTCGTGAAGGCGTCGGCCAGCGGCGTGTCGCCGTGGTTGGTGTCGAAGTAGGCGGTGCCGGACCAGCGCATCGCGGGCGCATCGAGGGCGACCTCGACGGGCGAGGACGGCGCCATCGGCCACCAGCGATGCGCGCCGTGCGCGTCGAGGGTGAAGGGGCCAGGCGTGATCCCGGCGGGATAGAGCTTGACCGTGCCGCGCACCCGGGAGGGGATCGGCGCCGTGGTCTCGTCGAGGGTGATGGTCAGCGCCGTGCCGTCCCAGGCCATGCCGCTCGGCCCGATGCGGATGCTGTTCGCGTCGCGCGACAGGGACTTGCTGCCGCGCTCGGTCATGCAGAAGCGGTTCTCGCGCGCGCCGTAGAGGACGACGTTGACGGCGCAGTGCTCGAACGGGTTCCGCGTGGCGTCCCAGGCGTAGTACGGCGAGAACACGCTGCCGATGAAGGCGATGATGGTCAGCCCCTGGCTGCCGTCCGCGCTCAGGGCGTCGACGTACCACCAGACGTAGCCGTCGCGGGCGACCGGCGTGTCGAAACGGGGCGCGCCGCCCGCCTGTCCGCCAGCAGCGTGTCCGCCGCGATCCGCCCCGACTGCGCCGCCATCGGCACCCCCGGCCCCGGGTGCACGCTGCCCCCCGCCAAGTACAGGCCCGGGAGCCGCGTCCGTGCGCCCATCCGCTTGAACGTCGCGCTCCAGCCGTGCGAGGCCCGGCCGTAGAGCGCGCCCCCCGTCGCCGGGAACAGCGTCGCGAAGCCGGCCGGCGTAGTGGTCGCCGTCTCGGCCGCCGCGATCGTCAGGCCGCACGCCGCCAGCCGTGCCCGCATCGTCGTCTCGCATGCGTCGATCTCCGGTTTCGTGAAGGGCCGCTCGCCCACGGCCGGCGCGTTGACGAGGCAGAGCAGGCGCTCCGGCCCGTCCGGCGCCGCGTCGCCGACCCTGTCCTGCGCGCAGACGTAGGTGGTCGGGTCCGCCGGCAGCCGCCCGCGGCGGATCGCGTCGAACTCCCCCCGGTAGTCGTTCGAGAAGAATACGGTGTGGTGCGCCAGCGGGAAGCCCGCGGTGCGGGCGTTCAGGCAGAAGGTCACTGCCGAGAGCGAGCGCTCGGCCGGGGGCACCGGGTCGGCGGCGCCGACCGCCTCCGGCCCGAGCAGCCCCGCGGCCAGAGCCGAGACGTCGCCGTTCATCACCACGGCGTCGGCGGCGATCCGTTCGCCGCCGACGAGCATGACGCCCGAGACGGCGCCCCCCGAGACCAGGATGCGCTCGACCCGGGCGCCGGTGCGGAGGGTCGCGCCGCGCTCGGACGCGAGCTCGGCGATCGCGGCGGCGAGCCGGCTCAAGCCTCCCGCGATCGACCAAACGCCCGCCTGCTCGACATGGGCGACGAGCATCAGCGTGGCCGGCGCCTGATACGGCGAGGAGCCGCAATAGGTCGCGTAGCGGGCAAACAGCTGCCGCAGCCGCGGGTCGCGAAAATAGTCGCCGAGCGCGCCCCACAAGGTGGCGAAGGGCTGGATCCGCCAGAGGTCGCCCAGGCCCGACAGGCCGGCGCGGCGGGCGAGGTCCACCGGACCCGGCCGGGCGCCGCGGATGAACGGCGCGTCGAGGGTGCGGAAGACCTGCTCGCTGCGCGCGCAGAAACGGCGATAGCCGTCGGCCTCGCGCGGCCCGGCGAAGTCGGCGATGGCGTCGGCGGCGGCGTCGATGTCGGCGAACAGGTCGAGGCGCTCGGTCGCGCTCCAGGCGTGGCGGGCGAGGGTGCGCGCGGGCGCGAGCGCGACGCGGCTGCGGAGCTCCGCGCCGGCTTCCGCGAAGATCTCGTCGAGGATCCAGCGCATGGTGAAGACGGTGGGCCCGGCCTCGATCCGGGTCCCGCCGACGGCGACGCTGCGCATCTTGCCGCCGGGCGCGTCGGCCGCCTCGAGCAGCGTCACGTCGCATCCGGCGCAGGCGAGCCGCAAAGCGGCGACGAGCCCGCCGATGCCGCCCCCGATCACCACGACCCGCTCGATCGCCATCGTTCCTCCGCGGCGCTGACAATCCGGCATTGATCTCCGGAGCCGCAAGTGTCAATCATGGATGACACTTGAGAAAGTCAACGCAAATTGACACGGGAGGTCACGGTGGACGCAGGCCAGCGCATCGAACGGACCCTGGACATCGCCGTCGCCTACGCGGAAGCGCCGGGCGCACCACCGCGGCTCGCGGAGGCGATCCGCTATGCGGTGTTCCCAGGGGGCCACCGCATCCGACCGCGGCTCTGCCTCGCGGTGGCCGCCGCCTGCGGCGACGACGACCCGCAGGGGGCCGAAGCCGCAGCCGCCGCGATCGAGCTGCTGCACTGCGCGTCCCTCGTCCACGACGACCTGCCCTGCTTCGACGACGCCGAGACGCGTCGGAAGAAGCCCGCCGTCCACGTCGCCTTCGGCGAGCCGCTGGCGGTGCTCACCGGCGACGCGCTGATCGTGCTGGCGTTCGAGACGCTGGCCCGCGGTGCAGCCAAGCGCCCGCAGCGGCTGGCCGCGCTGGTCGGGCTCGTCGCCCGCGCCGTCGGCTCGCCGGCCGGCATCGTCGCGGGGCAGGCCTGGGAGTCGGAGGCCGAGGTCGCGCTGTCGAACTACCAGCAGGCCAAGACCGGCGCCTTGTTCGCCGCCGCCACCGTGGCGGGCGCGGCCGCCGCGGGCGCCACGCCGCTGCCCTGGCGGCTTCTCGGGGAATGCCTCGGCGAGGCCTATCAGGTCGCCGACGACCTGCGCGACGTCGCCTGCCGCCAGGAGGAGATCGGCAAGCCGGCCGGTCGCGACGCCACCCTCGGGCGCCCGAACGCCGCCCTGCTCCTCGGCCGCGGCGGCGCGCTCGATCGCCTGAAGCGCCTCTCGGCCGAGGCGATCGAGGTGATCCCGACTTGCCCCGGCGCCGACGCGCTCCGTGCCGAGATCGCCGCACAGACCCGGCTATTCCTGCCCGCGAGCCTCGCCCACGAATTCGCCTGAGGCGGGGTTTTCCATGCTGTCGGAGGTGGATGCCGGTCCGGTCGCGGGTCCCCTCGTCCAAGGGGAGAGGGACAGTGTGAGGGGCGTCACCTTTCCGGACAACGCACGCTCCTCACTCCAGCCCTCTCCCCCTGGGAGAGTGCACGCACGCGGCCCGCGCCCCACCCTTCGCGAGCGCTTTCGCGCGTTCCGCATCGCCCGGGTGGCGAGCCCGGCGTTCCAGCGCTGGGCCGCCGGGTTTCCCCTGACGCGGCGCATCGCGCAGCGGAACACGCGGGCGCTGTTCGACCTGTGCGCCGGGTTCACCTACTCGCAGGTGCTGTTCGCCTGCGTCCGCCTCGACCTGTTCCACACGCTGCGACCCGGCCCGCTCCCGACCGCGGTCCTGGCCGAGCGTTTCCGCCTCGCGCCGGAGCGGGCGGAGCGTCTGTTGAAGGCCGCCGCCTCCCTCGACCTGATCGCCCGCCTGCCCGAAGGGCGCTGGGCGCTGGCCGACCTCGGGGCGGCGCTGATCGGCAACCCCTCGGTGGCGGCGATGATCGAGCATCATGCCATGCTCTACGCCGACCTCGCCGACCCGGTGGCGCTGCTGCGCGGCGAGACGGGGCCGACGCGTCTTTCCGGCTACTGGCCTTACGCGATGGCCGCCGAGCCCGACGCCGCGGAGGCTGACGCGGTGGCCGGCTACAGCCGTCTGATGGCGGCCTCGCAGGCGCTCATCGCCGAGGACGTGTTGGACGCCTATTCGCTCGCCTCGCACGCCTGCCTGATGGATGTCGGCGGCGGGGAGGGCGCCTTCGTCACGGCCGCCGCCGCCCGCCACCCCGGCTTGCGCCTGATGCTGTTCGATCTGCCGGCCGTCGCCGCGCGGGCAGAGGCGCGGCTCGGGGCCGCCGGCCTCACGGTCGCCTGCCGCGGCGGCAGCTTCTTCTCCGATCCCCTGCCGCGGGGCGCCGACGCGATCTCGCTGGTGCGGATCGTCCACGACCACGACGACGCCCGCGTCGCGGTGCTGCTGCGCGCGGCCCACGACGCGCTGCCGTCCGGCGGCACGCTTTTGGTGGCCGAGCCGCTGGCTGGGACACCGGGGGCCGAGCCCATCAGCGACGCGTATTTCGGCTTCTACCTGCTGGCGATGGGCAGCGGCCGCGCCCGCACCGCCGAGGAGTTGTCGGCGATGCTTCGCGCCGCGGGCTTCGCCGAAATCCGAAGTGTGAAGACTCGCCGTCCCCTGCTGACACGCCTGATCGTGGCCCGCAAATCGGCAAAAGTGTAAATTTGACTTGACGCTTTGTGTTGTCATTCTAGGATGACTGATCGGCCGACCGGGAGAGTCGGACAGGGATGGAAGAGGCACCGCACATGGACGCGCTCGCCGTCGTTCTCGAAAGACCGGAGGTGTTGGCGCTCGATCGCCTTCCGCTGACCCCGGCCGCAGAGGGCGACGCGGTGGTCGCGGTCACCTGGAGCGGGATCTCCACCGGCACCGAGCGCCTGCTCTGGACCGGACGGATGCCGAGCTTCCCCGGCATGGGCTACCCGCTGGTGCCCGGTTACGAGTCGGTCGGGATCGTCGAGATGGCACCCGAAGGCTCCGGCCTCAGCGTCGGGCAGGCGGTCTTCGTGCCGGGCGCGCGCTGCTTCGGCACGGTGCGCGGCCTGTTCGGCGGCGCCGCCTCCCACCTGATCGTCCCGGCCGAGAAGCTGGTGCCGGTCGAGGCGAGCCTCGGAGAGAAGGCGATCCTGCTGGCGCTGGCCGCCACCGCCTACCACGCAATGGCCGCGAGCGCCCCGGGCGAGCGCACCCTGATCGTCGGCCACGGGGTGCTCGGGCGTCTGCTCGCCCGGCTCGTCGCCCTGTCCGGCGCGGTGCCGACCGTGTGGGAGACCAATCCAGTGCGGTCGCGGGGCGCGTTCGGCTACCCGGTCGTCCACCCCGACCAGGACGAGCGCCGCGACTACGCCACGATCACCGACGTCAGCGGCGATGCGAGCCTGCTCGACACGCTGATCGGGCGGCTTAGCCCCGGCGGCGAGATCGTGCTTGCCGGCTTCTACGAGGCACCGCTCTCCTTCGCGTTCCCGCCGGCCTTCCTGCGCGAGGCCCGGATCCGGGTCGCCGCCGAGTTCCGGCCGCACGACCTCGCAGCGGTGGGCGCGCTCATCGCCCGCGGCGCCCTCTCGCTCGACGGCCTGATCACCCATCGGCGCCCCGCGTCGGAGGCGGAGCAGGCCTATCGCACGGCCTTCGGCGATCCCGAGTGCCTGAAGATGGTCCTCGACTGGAGGAACGCATGAACATGCACCTGACCAACGCCGCGTTGCGCGCGGAGGCGGCGATCGAGCCGGATCCGGTGGTGACCGCGCCGGCGAAGAAGGAGACGCAGATCATCGCGATCTACGGCAAGGGCGGCATCGGCAAGTCGTTCACCCTGGCCAACCTCAGCTACATGATGGCCCAGCAGGGCAAGAAGGTCCTGCTCATCGGCTGCGACCCGAAGAGCGACACCACCTCGCTGCTGTTCGGCGGCCGGGCCTGCCCGACCATCATCGAGACCTCGACCAAGAAGAAGCTCGCCGGCGAGGCGGTCGCCATCGGCGACGTCTGCTTCAAGCGCGACGGCGTCTACGCGATGGAGCTCGGCGGCCCCGAGGTCGGACGCGGCTGCGGCGGCCGCGGCATCATCCACGGTTTTGAGCTCCTAGAGAAGCTCGGCTTCCACGAATGGGGATTCGACTTCGTCCTGCTCGACTTCCTCGGCGACGTGGTCTGCGGCGGCTTCGGCCTCCCGATCGCCCGCGACATGTGCCAGAAGGTCATCGTCGTCGGCTCGAACGACCTGCAGTCGCTCTACGTCGCCAACAACGTCTGCTCGGCGGTCGAATACTTCCGCAAGCTCGGCGGCAACGTCGGCGTCGGCGGCCTCGTCATCAACAAGGACGACGGTACCGGCGAGGCCCAGGCCTTCGCCGACGCGGTCGGCATCCCGGTGCTGGCCTCGATCCCGGCCGACGACGACATCCGCAAGAAGAGCGCGAACTACGAGATCATCGGCCGGCCCGACGGGCGCTGGGGCTCGCTGTTCTCGGATCTGGCCCAGAACGTCGCCGACGCCAAGCCCAACCACCCGACGCCGCTCTCGCAGGACGGCCTCCTCGGCCTGTTCTCGAGCGAGCACACCGGCCGCGACGTGGTGCTGGTGCCGGCGACCTTCGAGGACATGTGCGGCGTCGCCCACGTGACCAAGCCGTCCCTCGAAGTCGTCTACGACGAGGTCTGAGCCGCATGGCCGTCACCCTTGACATCGCAGCGCTTCGCGCCCGCCGGGAGGTCCCGGCCTCCGCCCTGGAAGCCCTCCAGGCGCCGGTCCCCGCCGCTCCGATCGATGTCGCTGCGACCAAGGGCGACGGGCTCGGCTGCCATTCCGGCAAGGACGTGATGCGGGCGGCCGCCGAGGCCGCCGGCATGTCGGAAACGCTGGAGCAGCTCAAGACAGATTATCCGGTCGGGCCCCACGACCAGCCCCAGAGCATGTGCCCGGCCTTCGGCTCGCTCCGGGTCGGCCTGCGCATGCGGCGCACCGCGACGATCCTCTCCGGCTCGGCCTGCTGCGTCTACGGGCTGACCTTCACCTCGCATTTCTACGGCGCCAAGCGCTCGGTCGGCTACGTGCCGTTTAACTCCGAGACGCTGGTCACCGGCAAGCTGTTCGAGGACATCCGCGAGGCGGTGTTCCTCACGGCCAAGCCCGCCGACTACGACGCCGTCGTGGTGATCAACCTCTGCGTGCCCACCGCCTCCGGCGTGCCGCTGCGCCTGCTACCGAAGGAGATCGACGGCGTCCGCATCATCGGCATCGACGTGCCGGGCTTCGGGGTTCCGACGCACGCCGAGGCCAAGGACGTGCTCGCCGGCGCGATGCTGAAATTCGCCCGCACCGAGGCCGAGCAGGGACCGGTCCAGGCGCCGCGCGCCGGCCGCTCCGAGCGCCCGACGGTGACGCTTTTGGGCGAGATGTTCCCGGCCGACCCGGTGGTGATCGGCGCGATGCTGGAGCCGCTGGGGCTCGCCGCCGGCCCCGTGGTCCCGACACGCGAGTGGCGCGAGCTCTATGCGGCGCTCGACGGCGCGGCGGTGGCGGCGATCCACCCGTTCTACACCGCGAGCATCCGCGAGTTCGAGGCCGCCGGCCGGCCGATCGTCGGCTCGGCGCCGGTGGGCGTCGACGGCACCAGTGACTGGCTCGATCGGATCGGCGAGGCCTGCGCCGTGCCGCGGAGCCTGGTCGAGGCCGCCAAGAATCGCCTGCTGCCGCCGATCCGCACCGTGCTCGCGGCGGCCCCGATCAAGGGCCGGATCACGCTCTCCGGCTACGAGGGCTCGGAGCTTCTCGTCGGGCGTCTGCTGGTCGAGAGCGGCGCGGATCTCCGCTACGTCGGCACCGCCTGCCCGAGAACCCCCTGGGCCGAGGCCGACCGCGACTGGCTCGAGGCCCGTGGCATCCAGGTCAGGTTCCGCGCCTCGCTAGAGGACGACCTCGCCGCGATGCACGAATACCGGCCGGACCTCGCCATCGGCACGACCCCGGTGGTTCAGAAGGCCAAGGAGGCCGGGACGCCGTCCCTGTACTTCACCAACCTGATCTCGGCCCGGCCGCTGATGGGCGTCGCCGGCGCCGGCTCGCTCGCCACGGTGATCAACGCCGCGCTGGGCAACAAGGGCCGCTTCGACGCGATGCGGGACTTCTTCGAGGGCGTCGGCACCGGCCACGCCGCCGGCGTCTGGGAGGACGTGCCGCAGCTCCGCAAGAGCGTATCGCGGGCGCCCGCGCCGAAAAAGCACGACCACGACCCGATTGGGGAGATGGCCTGATGCTCGTCCTCGATCACGACCGCGCCGGCGGATACTGGGGTGCCGTCTACGTCTTCACGGCGATCAAGGGCCTGCAGGTCATCATCGACGGCCCCGTCGGCTGCGAGAACCTGCCGGTCACTTCCGTCCTGCACTACACCGACGCGCTGCCCCCGCACGAGCTGCCGATCGTCGTCACGGGCTTGGGCGAGGAGGAACTCGGCCGCCACGGCACCGAGGGCGCGATGAAGCGGGCGCACGCGGTGCTCGATCCGGGCCAGCCCAGCGTCGTCGTCACCGGCTCGATCTCCGAGATGATCGGCGGCGGGGTGACGCCGGAGGGCACCAACATCCAGCGCTTCCTGCCGCGCACCATCGACGAGGACCAGTGGCAGACCGCAGACCGGGCGATGCGCTGGCTCTGGCAAGAATACGGCGCCAAGCGCTTCGCGAAGAAGGGCATTCCGGCGCGCCCCGCCCGCAAGGACGGCGAGCGCCCGCGGGTCAACCTGATCGGGCCGGCCTACGGCACCTTCAACATGCCCTCGGATCTCGCCGAGATCCGCCGGGTGGTCGAGGGCATCGGCGCCGAGATCAACCTGGTCTTCCCCCTCGGCTCGCATCTCGCCGACGTGCCCAAGCTCGTCAACGCCGACGCCAACGTCTGCCTCTACCGCGAGTTCGGGCGCCTGCTCTGCGAGGACCTGGAGCGGCCCTACCTACAGGCCCCGATCGGCGTGCTCTCGACCACCAAGTTCCTGCGCTCGCTCGGCGAGATCCTCGGCCTCGACCCCGAGCCGTTCATCGAGCGCGAGAAGCACACCACGATCAAGCCGGTCTGGGACCTTTGGCGCTCGGTGACGCAGGACTTCTTCGGCACCGCGAGCTTCGGCATCGTCGCGACCGAAACCTATTCGCGCGGCGTGCGCCACTTCCTCGAAGACGAGATGGGGCTGCCCTGCACCTTCGCCTTCGCGCGGAAGCCCGGCGCCAAGCCCGACAACGAAGCGGTCCGCGAGGCCATCGCGAAGACCCCGCCGCTGGTACTGTTCGGCTCGTTCAACGAGCGGATGTACGCGGCCGAAAGTGGCTGCCGCGCGGTCTTCGTGCCGGCCTCGTTCCCCGGCGCGATCATCAGGCGGCACACCGGCACCCCGTTCATGGGCTACTCGGGCGCGACCTACCTCGTGCAGGAAGTCTGCAACGCGCTGTTCGACATGCTCTTCCACATCCTGCCGCTCGCCCGCGACATGGATGCGGTCGAGGCGACGCCGGCGCGGATGCACCGCGAGCTGCCGTGGGACGAGGCGGCGCGCGCAGCCCTCGACGCGCATGTCGAGAGCCAGCCGGTCCTGGTCCGGATCTCGATGGCCAAGCGCCTGCGCGACGCCGCCGAGCGCGACGCACGCCGCGACGGCGCCGCCCGCGTCGGGTCCGCGCACGTCGAGACCGCCCACGGCGCCCTCAAGCTCGGGGTGGCCGCATGAGCGCCGCCGCGAGCCTGCCCGGCCTTTCCGCCCTCACCCCTTCGCCCCGGCCCCGGCCGGACGAATCCGCCCGCACCCCGCCGAGCCCGCGCACCGCGCCGGCCCAAGCGTCCAGGAGGACATCCATGGCCCGATCGATCGATGCGACGTCCCGGCTCCATCAGGAGGAGGTCCAGTTCAAGATCATCCTCGGTGCGACCTACCCGTTCTTCCTCGCCGCCGCGGTCGCCCAGCGCGTGATGCCGGCGCGCGAGGCCGGGCGCCCGGCTCAGCGCCGCTCGGTCTTCGGCGAGGCCAGGGCCATGGCGGTCTCGGCCATCCCCTACGCCTTCATGGGCTGACGCTTTCGGGCCGAGCCGGACGCGCACCGCGCAGCCCGGCCCTTCGAGACGCTTCCGTCCGGGCAACGGGTGGAAGTCCGGTCGTGGCACCTCAACGCCGCCACGGCGCTCCCCCCCGCGCGACGCTGCCGCGCGGTCAGCCAAACGGAGGTACTTCAACCATGGCCAATCCCGGAACGCTCGAACGTCCGAGCAGCCTCTCGGGGCTGACGGAACCTGAAGCCAAGGAGTTCCACGCGATCTTCCTGACGAGCTTCATCATCTTCACCGCGATCGCCGTGGTCGCGCACATCCTGGTCTGGATGTGGCGCCCCTGGCTGCCCGGGCCGAAGGGCTACGCCATGCTCGAGGGCGGAGCCCAAGCGGTCCACGGCCTCGTCTCGATGATCTCGTAAGGGAGGACACCATGCACAAGGTCTGGCTCCTGTTCGATCCCCGCCGCACGCTGGTGGCTCTGTTCACCTTCCTCTTCGTGCTCGCGTTGCTGATCCACTTCATCCTGCTCAGCACCAGCCGGTTCAACTGGCTGGAGGGCGCCAAGGACTCCAAGGCGGCCTCCCTCCAGATCGTCGCGCCGACCCCGGCGTGACCCGGCCCCGCGGCGGCCGGCCGGGCGTGCCCGGAAGGCCGTCCCGCGGGACGCCTCGCAACGACCGCGGCGGGCCGGAGGATCGATCCTCCCGCCCGCTGCGCCCGACGCCGACCGCCGCCCGACGGCCGCAGACCCATCCGGAGGCATTTCGCCATGGCGATGCTGAGTTTCGAGAAGAAGTACCGCGTCCGCGGCGGCACCCTCGTCGGCGGCGACCTGTTCGATTTCTGGGTCGGGCCGTTCTACGTCGGCTTCTTCGGCGTCACGGGCCTGTTCTTCACCCTGCTGGGCACGGCGCTGGTCGTCTACGGCGCCGCGCTGGGACCGACCTGGAACATCTGGCAGATCAACATCGCGCCGCCCGACATCAAGTACGGGCTCGCGCTGGCGCCGCTCAAGGAGGGCGGCCTCTGGCAGATCATCACCTTCTGCGCGATCGGGTCGTTCTCGTCCTGGGCGCTGCGCGAGGTCGAGATCTGCCGCAAGCTCGGCATGGGCTACCACGTGCCCTTCGCCTTCTCGATGGCGATCTTCGCCTACGTCGTGCTGGTGGTGGTCCGCCCGTTCCTGATGGGCGCCTGGGGTTACGGCTTCCCCTACGGGATTCTCAGCCACCTCGATTGGGTTTCGAACACCGGGTACCAGTACCTGCACTTCCACTACAATCCGGCGCACATGCTCGCGGTGACCTTCTTCTTCACCACGACGCTGGCGCTCGCCATGCACGGCGGCCTGATCCTCTCGGCCACGAACCCCGCCAAGGGCGAGACCGTGAAGAGCCCCGAGCACGAGGACACCTTCTTCCGCGACACGATCGGCTACTCGATCGGCACG
Organism: Methylobacterium cerastii; assembly: GCF_022179125.1. GTDB lineage: Bacteria > Pseudomonadota > Alphaproteobacteria > Rhizobiales > Beijerinckiaceae > Methylobacterium > Methylobacterium cerastii. The sequence goes on along the minus strand of NZ_BPQG01000048.1, from coordinate 38,109 downwards.
CTGGGCATCCACCGCCTGGGCTTGTTCCTGGCGCTGTCGGCCGGCTTCTGGAGCGCCGTCTGCATCGTGATCAGCGGCCCGTTCTGGACCCAGGGCTGGCCGGAATGGTGGGGCTGGTGGCTGAACCTGCCGGTGTGGCGCTGAGCGCATGAGAGACCCGGCCGCGCCCCGCGCGGCCGGCACGGGGACGGTGACGGCCGACACGTCGCTTGAAGAACGCTCCCGGAAAGGGCCGAGGCAATGGCGTACTACCAGAACATCATCACGCAGGTGCAGGTCCGGCCGATCGAACCGGAGCACGGCGTGCCGGTCGCGGTCGACGCCCGCTGGGGCACGCCGTTCCACAGCTACCTCATGGGGCTGATCGGAAACGCGCAGGTCGGCCCGATCTACATCGGCTACCTCGGCGCGCTGTCCTTCGCCTGCGGGCTGATCGCCTTCGAGATCATCGGCCTCAACATGTGGGCTTCGGTGAACTGGGACCCGATCCAGTTCGTGCGCCAGCTGCCCTGGCTGGCGCTGGAGCCGCCACGGCCGCAATACGGCCTGCGCATCCTTCCGCCGCTCAACGAAGGCGGCTGGTGGCTGATCGCCGGCTTCTTCCTCACCGCCTCGATCCTGCTGTGGTGGGTTAGGCTCTACCGCCGCGCCGCGGCGCTCGGCCTCGGCAAGCACGTGCCCTGGGCCTTCGCCTCGGCGATCTGGCTCTATCTCGTGCTCGGCTTCATCCGCCCGATCATGATGGGCTCGTGGAGCGAGGCGGTGCCCTTCGGCATCTTCCCGCACCTCGATTGGACGGCGGCGTTTTCGCTGCGCTACGGCAACCTGTTCTACAACCCCTTCCACATGCTTTCGATCGTCTTCTTGTATGGGTCGACGCTGTTGTTCGCGATGCACGGCGGCACGATCCTGGCGGTGAGCCGCTACGGCGGCGAGCGCGAGATCGACCAGATCGTCGACCGCGGCACCGCCACCGAGCGCGCCGCCCTGTTCTGGCGCTGGACCATGGGCTTCAACGCCACGATGGAATCGGTCCACCGCTGGGCCTGGTGGTTCGCCGTGCTGACGACGCTGACGGGCGGCATCGGCATCCTCCTCACCGGCACCGTCGTCGACAACTGGTACCTCTGGGCGGTCAAGCACGGGGTCGCCCCGTCCTACCCCCAGGTCTACGGCCCGATCGTCGATCCCTCCAGCGTCGCCCCCTCGGTGCACCCATGAGAACCCTGCTCGCCGTCGCCGGCGCGGTCGCCGCGCTGTTCCTCACGATCGCCATGCTCGGTACCGCCGGCTGGACCCGCCCGCCGATGGCGCAACAGCAGACCGGGTTCCGCGGCACTGCGATGGACGTCATCGAGACCAAGGCGAACAAGGCCGCCAAGATCGAGGCCAACCAGGCGCCCGCGCCGGCCGACCCGGCCGAGCCCGGGGGCGAGAAGGCCTCGGCGGTCTACGAGAACGTCAAGGTTCTCGGCGACCTCTCCGCCGACAACTTCAACCGCCTGATGGCCTCGATGACCGAGTGGGTCGCCCCCGAGCAGGGCTGCACCTACTGCCACAACACCGAGAACATGGCCGACGACAGCCTGTACCAGAAGCGCGTCGCCCGGCGGATGCTGCAGATGGTCCAGCACATCAACTCGACCTGGAAGGAGAACCACGTCCACGAGGCCGGCGTCACCTGCTACACCTGCCACCGCGGCCAGCCGGTGCCGAAGAACATCTGGTTCGAGAACCCCGGCCCCAACGCCGGCCACGGCGTCATCCCGCGCAACAACGGGCAGAACGTCGCCAGCCCCCAGGTCGGCCTGACCTCGCTGCCCTACGGCGTCTACGCCGCCTTCTACGCCCACAAGAACACGCCCGAGGACGCGATCCGGGTCAACGCGACCTCGGCGCTGCCCGAGACCAAGGGCAAGCCGATCCAGGACGCGGAGAAGACCTTCGCGATCATGATCAGCATGGCGCAGTCGCTCGGCGTGAACTGCACCTACTGCCACAACACCCGCTCGGTGGCGGATTGGAGCACGAGCACGCCGAACCGGGTCGCCGCCTGGCACGGCATCCGCATGGTCCGCGACCTCAACGAGGACTACATGCTGCCGCTGTCCTCGACCCTGCCGCCGAACCGTCACGGCCCGATGGGCGACGTCCCGAAGATGAACTGCGCCACCTGCCACAACGGCGCCAACAAGCCGCTCAACGGCGCCCACGTGGTCGAGGCCTACCCGGAGCTCGCCGGGCCGGTCGCCTCCGCGGACATGCCCGCCGGCGTGCCCGTCCAGCCCGCGACGGCGCCCGCCGCGGCACCGGACCCGGCGATGCCGGCGCCCGCGCCGAAGCCCTGACACTCGCGGCCGGGGGGAGCCCCGGTCGAACCTCGCGATCCCAGGACGGCCGCCGGACACGGGTCCGGCGGCCGTTTTCGTTCGGAACGCGTGATGCCTTCTCCGGGCCTACTTGGGTCCATCCTGCAGTTTGTTGGCGGCGTCGAAGCGAGCGAGAACGCGGGGCTCGACCGCTCAGGATCGGATTTCGAACCGGGCGCTCCCGGGTCGCGAAACCCACATCGTCATCCCGGGGCGCCGCAGGCGAGCCCGGGATCCGGAGCCGCCGGCAGCGCCATGCCCGGCACCGACGGCGGTCCTGGATTCCGGGTTCCGCTGCGCGGCCCCGGAATGACGGGATGGGATCACCACCCGTGCCATAAGTTCTGCGTTCAACTTCATCGGGAGCCCTGGGTCGGCCGCGGAACGCCTTGCCTCGCACGGGCGAATCCTGATATGGGGCCGCTCCTTCCGCGATGCGTCCGCCGCCATCGCCGTGCGCCCGCCAGGGCGTGCGATCCCGACACCCTTTCGATGGACGGCCGGTCCGACCCGCGCCGCGTGCAAGACCGATGAAGATTCGCAACTCCCTCAAGTCGCTCCGTGGCCGTCACCGCGACAACCAGCTCGTGCGTCGCAAGGGCCGGGTCTACGTGATCAACAAGACCCAGAAGCGCTTCAAGGCCCGCCAGGGCTGAGGCCCGCCGCCTCCGTCCGCGACGGAGGCCCGGACCGGGCGGCGCAGGCGCCGCCCGCCGCGCGGCATCCCGCGCGTTGACGGCGGCGGGCGGGGGGACCAAGCTTCCCCCATGGCGCCCATCGCACGACCTTTCCTGTTCGCCCTGCTCGCCACCGTCGCGACGGCGGCCGCCGCGGCGCCGTCCCGCACGCCGGACCGCGAGCCGCCGCCCACCGAGCTCAAGGCGCAGGACCGCAAGCCCTCCACCAGCCAGCCCGCCGCCGGCCTGAACGAGCTCTACGAGCGTCTTCGCGACGCCGGGGACGACGTCGAGGCCAAGGGCGTCGCGACCCTGATCGAGCGGCGCCTCGACCGGTCCGGCAGCGCCACCGTCGACCTCCTCACCGACCGCGCCCGCCAGGCGATGACCACGCAGGATTTCGCGCTGGCCGCCGAGCTGATGGATCGCGTCACCGCGATCGAGCCGGCCTGGTCCGAGGGCTGGAACCGCCGCGCGACGGTGTTCTGGCTGCTCACCGACAAGAGCACGGCGATCGCCGACCTGCAGCGCGCCCTGATCCTGGAGCCGCGCCACTTCGAGGCCTGGGCGGCGCTCGGACGGATCTACCTGTCGATGGACGACAAGGTGCGGGCGATGAACGCCTACCGCCGCGCGCTCGCGATCTATCCCCGCATGCCGAAGCTCAAGGACGCGATGGAGCGTCTTTCGCCCGAGGTGGACGGTCGCGACCTGTGAAGGCCGTGCTCCTCGTGCTCGCGGGCCTGTTCGGCCTCGTGGCCGCCCTCGTCGGCGCCGTGCTCGGCGCGGGCGCGGTGGCGACCCTGATCATCACCGCCCGCATCTCGGCGCAGCATCCGCCGGAAGGGCCGTTCGTCGCGGTTCGCGGCGGCCGCCTCGCCACGATCCAGGCCGACCCCGAGACCGGGGCCCGCGCCACGATCGTGCTGCTGCACGGGGCTTCGGCCAACGCCTCCGACCCGATGGAGGGCGTCGGGCGGACGCTCGCCGCACAGGGTTTTCGCGTCGTCGCCTTCGACCGGCCGGGCTTCGGCTGGAGCGACCGGCTCTCGGGGGCGGACGCCGCCGCCCCGGCGGTCCAGGGCGCCGCCATCGCCGAGGCGCTGTCGCGGATGGGGATCGGCCCGGCGATCGTGCTCGGGCATTCCTGGGCCGGCGCCCTGGCGCTCAGCCTCGCCCTCGACCATCCCGAGCGCGTCTCCGGGCTGGTGCTGGTCGCGCCGGTGGCGCTGCCGTTCCGCGAGGCGCGGACGCCGCCGTGGTACTGGCGCCTCGCGCTGCAGCCGCCGGTGGCGTGGCTGCTGAGCCGGACGCTCGGCCCGCCGCTCGGCCTGCGCTTCCTCGAGCCTGCGGCGCGCAACGTCTTCCAGCCGCAGCCGGTGGCGGAGGGCTACGTCGAGCGCAGTCGCGCCGCCCTGGTCCTGCGCCCGGACACCCTGCTCGCCAGCGTGCAGGACCTGGTCGCGCTTCCCGCCGCCCTCGCCGCGCAGGCGCCGCGCTACGGAACGCTGCGCGTGCCGACGACGATCGTCACCGGCGACGCCGACGGTGCCGTCGGGAACACGACGCAAGCCGACCCGCTGAGCCGGGCGATCCCGGGCGCCGACCTCGTGGTGCTGCCGGGAATCGGCCACATGGTGCCGTGGGTGGCGACGCAGGCGCTGGCCGACGCGGTGTCGAAGCTGGCCGAGCGGGTCGCGGCGCCGGAGGCCGCCCCGGTCGCACCCTGAGGCGCCGCGCGGACCAGCCGGCGGGCGCATCGACCGTCAGCGCGACGCGGAAGGCCAGACGACGGCTTGGGCCACGACGACGTGGGTGCCGTTGAAGGTCGCCGCCGGCGATCCGTACAGGACGTAGCCGAGGGCGAGGGCGTCCGAGACGCGACGGCAGAACGCCGCGTCGTCCTTGCCGGTCAGCAGGCGATAGGCCGGGAGGCCGTCGGGCGGCTGCGACGTCATCGGAAGCCTCGTTACGATTGCCGCCCGAGCGGGGGCTCCGTCCCGCCGAAGAACGGGACGGAGCGGTCGATCACGCCTTCGCGGCGTGCTCGCGGGTGATGAAGGCGATGCGCACGAGGTTCGTCGCGCCCGGCGTCCCGAACGGCACGCCGGCGACCACGATGATGCGGTCGCCGACCTCGGCGAAGCGCTCGCGCACGGCGAACTTCGCGGCTCGGAAGGCCATGTCGTCCACGTCGCTGGCGTCGTTGGTGACGATCGGGTGCGTGCCCCAGGCGATGGCCAGGCGGCGCGCGGTCTCGCGCTTGGGGGTCAGCGCGATCACCGTGGCGTTCGGGCGCTCGCGCGAGAGGCGGAGCGCCGTCGAGCCCGAATGGGTCCAGGCCATGATCGCCTCGAGGTCGAGGGCGTCCACCATCTGGTGTGCGGCGGCCGCGATGGCGTCGGCGGCGGTGTGGTCCGGCGTCGAGTTCTGCGCGCGGATGATCGACCAGTACAGCGCGTCGCGCTCGACCTCCTCGGCGATGCGGCTCATCATGGCGATGGCTTCGAGCGGGAACGCGCCGGACGCGCTCTCGGCCGAGAGCATCACCGCATCCGCGCCCTCGTAGACCGCGGTCGCCACGTCCGAGACCTCGGCGCGGGTGGGCACGGGGGCCGTGATCATCGATTCGAGCATCTGGGTGGCGACGACCACAGGCTTGCCCTGCCGCCGTGCGCTGCGGGTGATGCGCTTCTGCACGCCGGGCACCTGCTCAAGCGGCATCTCGACGCCGAGGTCGCCGCGGGCCACCATCACGCCGTCGGAGATCTCCATGATCTCGTCGAGGCGGGTCAGCGCCTGCGGCTTCTCGATCTTGGCCATCACCAGGGCGCGGCCGGCGCAGACCTTCTTGACCTCGGCCACGTCCTCGGGCCGCTGCACGAAGGACACCGCGATCCAGTCGGCGCCGACGTTGAGGCCGGCCTCGAGATCGCCGCGATCCTTGTCGGTCATCGCCGGCAGCGGGATGACGGTGTGGGGCAGCGAGACGCCCTTACGGTTCGAGATGCGGCCGCCGACCTCGACGCGGGTGACCGCGCGGGCCTCGCTCACCTCGGTGACGGTGAGGCGCAGCTTGCCGTCGTCGATGATGACCGAGTGGCCCGGCTCCAGGGCGGACAGGATCTCGGGGTGGGGCAGGTAGCAGCGGTGGACGTCGCCCGGCGTTGGGTCGCCGTCGAGGACGAAGCTCGCGCCGTTCTCGATCATCGCGAACCCCTCGGCGAAGGCGCCGAGGCGGAGCTTCGGCCCCTGGAGGTCGACGAGGATGCCGATCGGCCGCTTGAACTCGCGCTCGACCGCGCGGATCGCCTCGACCTTCTCGGGCAACTTTTCGCGCGGCAGGTGGCTCATGTTCAGGCGGAACACGTCGACGCCGGCCCGGAAGAGCTTCGCGATCATCTCCGGGGTGTCGGAGGCCGGCCCGAGGGTGGCGACGATCTTCGTGCGGCGTGAGCGTTTCATCGGGCCTCCTGGGGGCACATCGCTGCCGTCGCGTGCCCCTTGCGCGTGCCCCTTGGCGGAGCATCATGAAGTCGTGACGACGGGCATGGGGCCAGAAGCACCGGTCGTGCTGCCCCGTCAAGGCGGGGAGGGACGGCTCACGGCTGCGGCGCGGCCGGCTGGTTCGGATCGGAGAGCTGGATCGTCCAGCTCTTCTGCTCGCCGGTGTCGACCTCGAAGAAGCCGTTGCGGTCGTAGCCGCGGGCGAGGCAATCCTCGACGCCGCGGATCGTGAACTCGCTGTCCCGGGTGCACATCAGCGAGCGGCCGCTCCACTCGCCGCCGCGCGTGTAGTCGACGGCGAAGACGTAGTAGAACCGGGCGGCGAGGGCGCCCTTCAACAGGGTCTCGCAGGCCTTCGGCGTCAGGTCCCACCAGCCCTCCGTCACCCAGCCCTGCGGGTCGCGGTAGCCGAGCGCGATGCCGACCTTGCTCGGGGTGAGGTTGCACAGGCGCAGGTCCGCGCGGGCCGGCGAGGCACCGAGCATCGCGACGCCCAGGACAGCGCCGGCAAGGACCGCGCCGGCAAGGAGAAGACGCAACGAAAACCCTCCAAAAGATCAGCCGACGAGGATGATGCGGCAATCGTTGACGTTGGTCTTGGTCGGACCGGGCTGAACCAGGTCGCCGATCTCCGCGAAGAAACGGGTCGAATCGTTGTCGGCCAGCATCGCGGCCGGATCGAGGCCCGCCGCCCGCGCCCGCGCCAGGGTGGTGGGGTCGACGAGGCCGCCGGCCGGGTCCGTCGCCTCGCCGCGGCCGCCGTCGGTGCCGTCGGTGTCGGCGGCGATCCCGGCGATCCCGGCCTCGCCGTCGAGCGCGATGGCGAGCGCCAGCGCATATTCCTGGTTCGGACCGCCATGGCCCTCGCCGCGGATCGTCACGGTGAGCTCGCCGCCGGAGATCAGCGCGACCTTGCGGCCGGACGCCTTGATCTCGCGGGCGATGCGGGCGTGCTCGGCCGCGACCTCGCGGGCCTCGCCCTCGAGGTCGGCGCCGAGCATGACCGGCTCGTAGCCGGCGGCCTTGGCGGCGGCGGCCGCCGCCTCCAGCGCGTCGATCGGCCGGGCGACGATGCGGTATTCGGCCCGGGCGAAGGCCGGGTCGCCGGCCTTCGGGGTCTCGTTCAGGGGATCGTTCAGGAGCCGAATCCCGGTCTCGGGCAGGGGGATGCCGCGGCGCTCGCAGATGGCGCGGGACTCGGCCAGCGTCGAGGGGTCGGGCACGGTCGGCCCCGAGGCGATCACCGCGGGGTCGTCGAACGGCACGTCGGAGATCGCCAGCGTCAGGATCGAGCGCGCGTTGCGCGCGGCCACCGCGAGGCGGCCGCCCTTGATCCGCGAGAGGTGCTTGCGCACGGTGTTGATCTCGCCGATCGGCGCGCCGGAGCGCAGCATCGCGCGGGTGATCGCCTGCTTCTCGGCGAGCGTCAGGTCGCCGGCCGGGGCGATCCAGTTGGCCGAGCCGCCGCCCGAGAGCAGCACCAGGACCTCGTCGTCCGGGCCGGCGGCGGTGGCGAGCGCCAGCGCCTCCCTGGTCGCGGCGATGCCGGCCTCGTCCGGCACGGGATGACCGGCCTCGACCATGCGGATGCCGGGCGCGTCCTGCCCGTAGCCGTGGCGGGCGACGGCCAGCCCGACGATGCGGTCGTCGCCGAGCCCGTGCTGCTCGCGGTAGAACCGGCTCGCCACCGCGGCCATGCTGCCCCCGGCCTTGCCGGCGCCGAGGATGATCAGCCGGCCGGGCGTCGGCGGCGGCAGGTGGCTCGGCAGGCAGGTGTCGGGGTGGGCGGCCTTGATCGCCGCGGCCAGGAAGCCGTCGAGCAGGGTCCGCAGGGCGCGCGTGGCGGGGTCGATCTCAGGCGTCATCGGTCGGGTTCTCGCGCGTCGTTTCCTCGTTCGTGCGGTCCTCGCCTTCTCGACCCGCGGGGGCGGGCAGGGGCGACGGGCTTTTTGAGCGACGGGCCTGTTTCTTGCCGTGCCCGTTTCTTGCCGTGAACGCACGATCCTTGATACGTGCTCTGCCCGAGGCTCGCCGCGACGGCAAGGCCTCGCAGCCTCCGCGAACCGAACCGGACCCGTGCCCCTGTCCCACAGCCTCGAGACACACCCGCCCCATCCCGTCGAGACGATCCCCGGCGACCCCGCCTGCGGCCTGGTCCTGGTCTGCGACCACGCCTCGAACCACGTGCCCGACGACATCGCGCTCGGGGTGCCGGAGGGCGAATTCCGCCGCCACATCGCCTACGACATCGGCGCGGCGGGCGTGACGCGGCGGCTCGCGGCGCTGCTCGGCGCCCCGGCGATCCTCACGAACTTTTCGCGGCTGATCATCGACCCGAATCGGGGGCGCGCCGACCCGACGCTGGTGATGCGCCTGTCGGACGGGGCGGTGGTGCCGGGCAACGCCCGGATCGACGAGGCCGGCAAGCAGGCGCGGATCGCCCGCTTCTACGATCCGTTCGACCGGGCGATCGACGCCGCGGTGGCGGCGGCGGAGGAGGCCGCCGGGCCGCCGACGATCCTGACGATGCACAGCTTCACCCCGTTCTGGCGCGGCGTCGCCCGGCCCTGGGAGGTCGGCATCCTCTACGACCAGGACGAGCGCCTGAGCGCCCCGCTGATCGCCGGCCTGCGCGCCGACCCGGCCGGCCTGACGGTGGGCGACAACGAGCCCTACGGCGGCGGCCTACCGGGCGACACCATCGACCGGCACGCCACCGCGCGGGGGCTCGCCAACGCGCTGGTCGAGATCCGCCAGGACCTCATCGCCGAGGAAGCCGGGCAGGAGGCGTGGGCCCGGCGCTTCGCCGGGCTTCTCCGGCCCTTGATGACGCCGCGCGCTTGACTCGCGCGCCGCCCGCCCCGACCTCGGGCGGAGTTTCGAGAGACAGCGCGCGAGAGACCGATGACCGAGATCGATCCGAAGACCCAGACCGAGTTGGAGGCGGCGGTCTACCGGCGCCTGGTGGCGCATCTCCAGGCGCGCACCGACGTCCAGAACATCGAGATGATGAACCTCGCCGGCTTCTGCAGGAACTGCCTGTCGAACTGGATGAAGGACGCCGCCGACGCCGAAGGGCTCGGCCTGACCAAGGACGAGGCCCGCGAGCGCGTCTACGGCATGCCGTTCCCCGAGTGGAAGGCGAAGTACCAGACCGAGGCCAGCCCCGAGCAGCAGGTCGCCTTCGCCAAGGCTGCGGCGGAGCCGCACTGACCGTGCCGCGACGGGGCGGCGCGGGCGGTCCCGGCTAAGCTCCCGGTAAGTTTACTCCCCTACGAACCGGGCAGGACAGGAGAGAACCATGAACGCGCATGCCATGCCGACCCCCGGCGACGTGTCATCATCCGAGGGCGTGGCCGCCGACGAGCTGCGGGCGTTCATCGAGCGCATCGAGCGCCTCGAAGAGGAGAAGAGCGGCATCGCCGGCGACATCAAGGAAGTGATGGCCGAGCTGAAGGGCCGCGGCTTCGACGTGAAGGCGGTCCGCACCATCCTGCGCATGCGCAAGAAGGACCACAGCGAGCGCCAGGAGGAGGAGGCGATCCTCGAGCTCTACATGCAGGCGCTCGGCATGGTCTGAGGGCCGATCCGACATCGATCGAGCCTGACCGGCGGTCACCGACGTTCCACTCGGTCCCCCTCCTCATCCTGAGGTGCCGCCTCAGCGGCCTCGAAGGAGCCCTCCAGCGGTCGCGCGATCCCTGGAGGGCTCCTTCGAGGCTTCCGCTTCGCGAAAGCGCCTCAGGATGAGGTGTGGGGGTGGGATTCGAGGGCTTGCGACGCGGCTCTCAGCCGACCTGGGCCAGGGCCTGCTCGATGTCCGCGACCAGGTCCTCGACGTTCTCCAGGCCGATCGACAGGCGGACGGTGTCGGGGCCGACGCAGGCCGCCTCCTTCTCGTCCTTCGGCAGCTGGCGGTGGGTCGTCGTGGCGGGATGGATCGCCAGCGACTTGATCTCGCCGATGTTCACCAGGTGCGAGATCAGCTCCAGGCTGGTGATGAACTTGAGCGCCGCCGGCTCGCCGCCCTTCAGGGCGAAGGTGAAGATCGAACCCGGCCCCTGCGGCACGTAGCGCTGCGCCAGCGCCTCGCCGGGTTGCCCGGGCAGGCCGGGATAGCTGACCCAGGCCACCGCCGGATGATCCTTGAGGTAGGCGGCGACCGTGCGCGCGTTGGCGCAGTGGCGCGCCATCCGGAGCGGCAGGGTCTCGATGCCGGTGAGCGTCAGGAAGGCGTTCATCGGCGAGAGGCCGGGGCCGAGGTCGCGCAGGCCGAACAGGCGGCAGGCGACGGCGAAGGGGTTGTCGGGGAAGCGCTCGGTGATGACGAGGCCGTCGTAGTCGGGCCATTCCCCGGTGATCAGGTTGTAGTGGTCGGTCTTCGCCCAGTCGAACCGGCCGGCGTCGCAGATCACTCCGCCGATGGTCTGGCCGGAGCCGCCGAGGAACTTCGAGGTCGAGTGCACGACGATGTCGGCGCCGTGCTCGATCGGCCGGATCAGGGCCGGCGAGGCCAGCGTGTTGTCGACGACGAGCGGCAGCCCGTGGCGCCGGGCCACCTCCGCGATGCCTTCGACGTCCATCACCGTGGCGCACGGGTTGACGATCGACTCGCAGATGATCGCCCGTGTCTCCGGGGTGATCGCCGCCTCGAAGTCGGCCGGCGTCAGGCCCTTGGCGAAGAGCGGCTTGAGGTCGTAGCGCCCGTCGAGCCGGCGCATCAGCCCGAGCGAGCCGCCGAACAGCCGCGGCGAGGCGACGTAGGCGTCGCCGCTCTTCATCAGGGTCAGCATCACGAGGAGCAGCGCCGACTGCCCCGAGGACACGGCGACGGCGGCCTTGGCGCCTTCGAGCGCGGCCACGCGCCGCTCCAGGGCGGCGACGGTGGGGTTCGAGCCGCGCGAGTACGAGAACCCGGTGCGGCGCATGTTGAAGATGTCGGCGGCCTGCTCGGTGGAATCGAACACGAAGCCGTTGGTGAAGTAGATCGGCTGCGCCCGCGCGCCGGTGGCCGGGTCGGGGCTCGCGCCGGCATGGATCGCCTGCGTGGCGAAGCGGGGGGTCTTCGGCGTGTCGGTCATCGGGTTCGGTCCTCGGACCCACGCCCTATCACGGCCGACCGGGGGCAGGGCAACCGCGCTGCGACCGGCGGAAGGCGATCGTTGGAAGCCGCGTCCGGCGGCTTCAGGGCGCGAAGAGCGCCCCGCGGAGCGAAAGCCTCGAGCCGCGCGCCGGCGATTGAGGCCGAAGACGAACAGGGCAGGCGCTCTCGAGCGCTGGCCCTGGGCTCGGTGGAAGACCCTAGGCGGCGCGGTGGATGAAGGAGCGCAGGGTCCGGACCAGGGTGTTGGGCTCGTAGGGTTTCGGGATGAAGCGGGCGCCGTCGGGCATGTCGTAGGGGCCGGGCGTCCCCATGCCGGACACGACGAGGACCGGGATCGTCGGCCAGCGGTCGGCCACGAGGCGGGCGAGGGCGAAGCCGTCCATCGAGCCCTGCGGCATGTCGACGTCGGTCATCAGGACCTGCACGTCGTGCCGGTTCTCCAGGACCTTGAGGGCCTTGTCCGCATGGCTCGCTTCGAGAACCGTGAAACCCGCGTCGGCGAGGGTGTCGGCGGCTTCCATCAGAAGAAGGCCGTCGTCTTCTACCAGGAGAACGACGGGTTGATCTGTCGGGCTGTCGGTCATCAGGCCTGCGGAGACTGTCTTTGAAAACCAGCCCCGGGGCCTATTCCCCGGTGTCCGCCCCGTCAAGGCGCGGCCTCATGCGGCCCGCGGCCCCCACAGGATCAGCCCCGCGCCGGCGAGGCACATCCCCGCGCCGACGCAATCCCACCGGTCCGGGACGCGGCCCTCCACCAGCCAGAGCCAGGCGAGGGAGAGCGCGACGTAGACCCCGCCATAGGCGGCGTAGGCGCGCCCGGCCCCCTCCGCCTCGACGCGGGTGAGGAGCAGCGCGAACAGGCCGAGCGCCACGGCGCCGGGAATCAGCCAGAGCGGCGATCGGTCGAGCCGGAGCCAGGCCCAGGCGGCAAAGCAGCCGGCGATCTCGCAGAGGCCGGCCGCGACGTAGAGGAGGAGCGTGGACACGCGCGCTCACTCGCACGCGCGACGAAAAGCACCAAGCGGGCCGGCGACTTTTGGGGGCGGAAAGACCGCTCCGGCGCCCCAGCTCGCGGTCAGGCGGCGACGACCGAGGCGAGCGGCGCCTCCAGGGTCAGCACCGCACCGGTCGGCGGGAAGCCGAGGGAGACCGCGCCGCCGAAATCGTGGCTCAGGCTCCGGGCGATCAGGCGCGTGCCGAACCCGGAGCGCGTCGGCGGCGCGACGGGCGGTCCGCCGATCTCCTCCCAGCGGAAGCGCAGGCGCGCCTCCGGCTCCGGTCCGGCGACCTCCCACGAGATCGCCACCTGGCCGGGGGCGGTGGAGAGCGCGCCGTACTTGGCGGCGTTGGTCGAGAGCTCGTGCAGCATCAGCGCCAGCGTCAGGCCGTGGCCGGCATCGAGGGTCACGTCGGGGCCGCTCACTGCGAAGCGCCCGGGCGCCCCGTCGCCGTGCAGGGCCACCGCGCCCGCGACGAGGCCCGACAGCGAGGCGCTCGACCACGCCCCCTGCACCAGCACGTCGTGCGCGTGGGCGAGGGCCACGAGGCGGGCGTCGAGGGCCTGCCCCGCCTGCTCCAGCGAGACGGCGTTGCGCAGGGTCTGCGCCGCCACCGCCTGGACCAGGGCGAGGGTGTTCTTCACCCGATGCGCGAGTTCCTGCATGTGCAGGGTCTGGCGCGCCTCGTTCCGCTTCAGGTCGGTGATGTCGCGCGACACCGCCAGGATGCGTTCGGGACGGCCGTCGGCGCCGGCGACCGGCGTCACCGCCACGTCCCACCAGCTCGGCGCGTCGGCGCCCGTCATCGCCTGGACCCGGCACGGCCGACCGGCGCGCGCCGCATCGAGGGCGTTTCGGATTCCGGCGCGGCTCTCGGGGAGGGACCAGGCGTCGATCCAGGGGCGGCCGACGCATTCGGCGGTCGACGCCCCCAGGAGCGCGGACCCGTTCTCGCTCACGCGGAGCAGGCGCCCGTCGCGGTCGAGCACCATGACGACGTCGGTGGTGGTCCAGAGGACGTGCCGGTCGAGGGGGTCGGCAGGGCGCGGATTGGCGTCGGACCCGTCCGCATCGACGCGGCGCTCGGGCACGACGATGGGCTCTTGAAGACCGAAGTCGATGCGCTCTTGGAGCGTAGCGTCCGTGGCGTCCACGCCGCCCTGCCGGGTCGCCGCGCCCGAGCGCCGGTTCTCCGCATCGAGGGCGGAGAGGCGCCGGTCGCCGACCACGGCCTGGAACGCCGAGACATCGTAGCCCGCGTCCATCGCATTCGCTCCCCCGATGCCCGTCGCGCGGCGCCGGCGGGCGCGTCCGCGCGGCGTGCGAGGGTGGATCGGCCCAGGGAACGTGAAGGCTTGGGCGACGAGGTGTCGAGATCGGAGCGCCGCCGGCGGATGCTCCCGCTTCTGGCCGCGCCCCACCCGCATCCTCACGAATCGATGGGCTGCGTTAAGCTAGCATACCGCTCCCGCCTCGCAAGATGGGATTGTACTGCCGTCGGCTCGACCAAGACGGAGACTGGTCGAGGCCCGGACGTTACAGGCCTCGGGACTTACGCGCCTCGCATCGTCCGGCCGTCACTTCTTCCGGCCGAGCAGGACCAGCCAGCCGACCCCGAGGGTGAAGACGATCAGGCCGATCGTCACGAAGACCGGCGTCCCGAGGTCGATCAGGCGCGGGGCGAGCTGGGTGGCGAAGGCGGCCACGACCAGCGCCACCGCGACGCGGGCGGCCGCCCGCTCGATGCCGCGGGTGACCTTGTCGAGGCCTTTCACCTCGATCTCCACGGTGACGCGCCCCTGCTTGAGCCGCACCAGCATCAGGTGGATCAGCGTCGGCAGCTCGGAGGCCGCGCCGTAGAGGCCGACGCCGAGCGCCTCGGCCTTGGTCTTGAGGCCGCCGAGGGAGAACTGCGACTTCATGCTCGCGCGCACGGTCGGGCCGGCGGCGGCGAACAGGTCGAAGTCCGGGTCGAGGTGGCGCATCACGCCGTCGGCGGTGACGAGACCCTTGAACAGGATCGCGAGGTCGGTCGGCATCGCGAGGTCGTTCTCGCGCGCCATGGTCATGAAGTCGGTGAGCACGAGGCCGAGGTTGAGCGGAATCGAGGAATGGCTTTCGACGAAGGACTGCGCCGAGCCTTCGAGCCGGGTCAGGTCCGGACTGCTCGAGCCCGTCCAGTCGAGCAGCACCGCCATCAGCCCGTCGGCATCCTGTTTGAGCATCGCGCCGATCAGCACGAGGAGCTGGTTGCGCCGCTTCTGCGACAGGCGGCCGATGATGCCGAAATCGATGAAGCCGATGCGGTTGCCCGACATCGCCAGCATGTTGCCCGGGTGCGGGTCTGCGTGGAACACGCCCTCGATCAGCGCCATCTTCAGGAACGCGTCGGTGCCCTTCTGGGCGAGCAGCTTCTTGTCGACGCCGGCGGCGGCGAGCCGCGCCTCGTCGTTCGGGGGGATGCCGTGGATGAACTCCTGCACCAGCACCCGCTCGGAGCACCATTCCCAGTGGATCTTCGGGAAGACGATGTCGTCGCGGTCGGAGAACAGCGAGGCGAGCAACTCGCAGTTGCGCGCCTCGTTCAAGAGGTCGAGCTCGCCGTTCAGGCCGGCGGCGAGGTGGCGCATCTGCTCGCCCGGCTGGTAGCGGGCCATGTCCGGCCACTCGGTCTCGACGATGCGGGCGCCGTGCGCCATCAGGCGCAGGTCCGCGTCGATGATCTTGCGCAGGCCCGGGCGCAGCACCTTGACGATGACGTCCTCGCCCGAATGCAGCTTGGCCCGGTAGACCTGGGCGATCGAGGCCGAGGCGATCGCGTCGGTGTCGAACTCGGCGAAGATCTCCTGCGGCGGCGCCCCGAGGTCTGCCTCGAGCTGCGGGCGGATCGTCTCCCACGAGACCGGCGAGACCTGGCTGTGGAGCTTGGCCAGCTCCTCGGTCCACATCGGCGAGAGCAGGTCGGGGCGGCTCGCGAGCACCTGCCCGAACTTGATGAAGGTCGGCCCCAGCGCCTCGATCGCCCGGCGCAGGCGCTCGGGCTCCGACAGGCGGGTGATGTCGATCTTCGGCTTGCGGCGCGGAAGGATGGGGATGTAGCGCAGCCCGAGCCGGTCCACGACCTTGTTGACGCCGAAGCCGATCAGGATCGAGGCGATCTCCGACAGCCGCTGACGGTCGCGCGCAGCAACGAAGGCGGTTTTCAGCATAAGGGCGGGTCGATCCGTGCGAAGGCGGGAAGCCGCCGGGACAGCACGAGCATCGGGTCTTTTTTAGGGTCGGCTCCGCTTTAAGGCCGGTCCCGGCGCGATGCGATCCGAGCCGCGCCCGTCAGCGCGGCCGGAAGGCGATCAGGGTCATGTCGTCGCGCCGGACCTCCGGCCCGCGATAGGCCGCCAGCTCAACCTCCAGGGCCGCGACCTGCTGCGCCAGGGGGAGGGCGGCGTGGGCGGCGAGCCGCCCGGTCACCGCCTTCTGGCCGATCAGGCGGGCGGGGCGCGCGGGATCGGGCCGCCCCATCTGGTCGGTGATGCCGTCGGTCATCAGGTAGAAGGTCGCGCCCGCGACCGGCACGGAGACGTCGCGCTCCGGCAGCACCTCGCGCCCGGTGCGGGGATAGCCGAGGCCGCGCTTCTCCCCGCGGATGCGCTCGGCGACGCCGTCGCGGATCACGGTGAGCGACAGGCCGGCGCCCGCGAACAGGAGGGTGCGCGCATCCCGGTCCCAGACGCAGATGCCGCAATCGAGGCCGTCGTCCGACTCCGAGCCGCGGCCGTCCTGGCGCAGTTGCGCCCGCACCATCGTGTCGAGACCGGCCAGGATCGCGGCAGGCGAGCGCAGGCCGCGCTCGTGCAGCAGGCGGTCGAGGGCGGTGGCCACGATCAACGTGAGGAAGGCGCCGGGCACGCCGTGGCCGGTGCAGTCGGCGACCACGACGAAGCTCAACCCGTCGACCTCCTCGAGCCAGAAGTAGTCGCCGCCGACGAGGTGGAGCGGCTCCCACAGGATCGCGACCTCGATGCCGGCCCGGTCGAGGGCGGCGTGGTCGGGCAGGACCGAGGACTGGATGCAGCGGGCGTAGCCGATGCTCTCGATCACGAGGCGGTTGGCCTGCTCCAGCTTGGCGTGGGCGGCCGCGAGGTCCCGCAGCAGCTGCTTGGCCTCGTCGCCGGAGCGCAGGCCCTCCACCATGTTGTTGAAGGCCTGGGTGATCACGTCGATCTCGTTGCGCGGGCGGAACTCGCCGTCCATCGCGACGGTGGCCCAGCGCTTGTGCTCGACCTCGCGCATGGCGACGAGCAGGCGCTTCAGGCGGGCGATCACGTGCCGCCGCACCGTCCTGTGCAGCGTCGCCACGAAGGTCAGCATCAGCAGCAGGCTGATCGCCAGCGAAAGCATCGCCTGCTTCTCGGCGCTGGCGCGGAGGGCCGCGGTGGAGAGCACGACCGTGAGGCTGCCCTCCGCCCGGGTGCCGCCCGCGGGCACGAGGTCGGCGGAGACGTGGGCCAGCTCCCACGGGCGCGTGCGCGGCATCTGCCCGGCCGCGACCACGGTCCGGCCCGACGCGTCGTGCAGGGCGGCGTAGCGGAAGGCGGGGTCGCGGGTCAGCGCGTCGAGGGCGGCGCGGGACCGGGCGGGATCGCGGTTCCAGCCGGGCTGCGCGATGCTGGCGGCGACCAGCGTCGCCATCACCTCGGCGCGCTCGGTGTAGAGCCGATACTGGTCGTTGTAGTTCACCCAGGCGATGGCCGCCTGGGTCAGGAGCACCACCATGGCGATCACCGGGTAGATGCGCAGGAACAGGGTGTAGGCGACGCTGTCGAGGTTGCGCCCGCGGGCGGCGCCGCGCAGGGCGCCCGGCCGCATGATGTCGGCGACGCCCTCTTCCGCGGCCACGTCCGCGAAGCCGAGGTTGGCGGCGAGGTCGTCGCGGCTGAGCGGCCCCAACCCGCGCAGGGACCGGCGCCGAAGCGGGACGGCGGGGCTGGCGCTGTCGCTCATCGTGCCTCTCCGCGCCCCGTCCCGTCCTCGGCCTCCGTGCCGCGGACGCAGTCGCGCCCGGCCGCCTTGGCGGCGTAGAGCGCCGCATCCGCGCGCATCAGCGCCGTCTGCAGCGCCTCGTCCGGCCGGCCGGCGGCGAGCCCGACGCTGACCGACACAGGGATCGCCCCCTGCTCGACCGAGACCGTCAGGGCGGCCACGGCGCGGCGCAGGCGCTCGGCGACCTCGCGCGCGACCGCCTCGCCGGTGTCGACCAGCACGACGGCGAACTCCTCGCCGCCCATGCGCCCGAAAAGGTCGATCCCGCGCAGGTTCGCGCGGCAGGCCTCGGCGAAGGCGACGAGGGCGGCGTCGCCCCCCGCATGTCCGTAGCGGTCGTTGATGGCCTTGAAGCGGTCGAGGTCGAGCATCAGCACGCAGGCGGTGCTGCCGGAATCCTGGCTCCCCCGCCACGCGCGCTCGCCGAGGGTGAGGAAGCAGCGGCGGGTCATCGCGCCGGTGAGGGCGTCGGTGTCGGCCAGCCGCCGCAGCTCGGATTCGAGGCGCCGGCGATGGTCGATCTCGCTCGACAGGGCTTCGTTGAGGCTCTGGAGGTCGCGCTGCTGCTCCGCCAAGCGGGCGTTGGCCTGCTGCAGGTCGCGCTGCATCCGGTCGCTGAGCCGGACGAGGCGGCGCTGCTCGCGGGTGCCGCGGCGATAGGCGCCGGCGAGCTCCTTCACGCCGCCGGCCATCTCGGCCAGGCGGGTCTGCATCGCGTCCGCCCGCGCGATCACCGCCTCCTCGTTGTCGAAGAGGCTGAACGCGTCCTCGGCCGGGACCGGGGCCGCCGCGAAGGCGCTGCGCGCGCCGGTCATGCGACGACGTCCTTCACCATTTCGAAGCGGGCGTGGTCGAAGTCGGCGGCGAAGTCCTCGCCGGCCTCCTCGATCGTGTCGTCGCCTTCGGCGAAGTGCCAGCGGATCGTGACCGGGCGCCCTTCGGCGGCCGCGTCTTCCAGGGGCATGAACAGGTTCATCAAGGCCTTCGCGCTCGACGAATTGAAGTAGGCGAGCGAGAGGTCGAAGCTGATCGGCTCCGGGCTCGGCGTCTCGAGGTAGCCGCGCAGGGATTGCAGCAGCGGGCCGAAGAACGCGGCCGCGTCCTCGGGGTAGGATTCGCCGCGCATGGCGAGGCGGCCGCCGTCGAAGTCGAAGTCGACCTCCGGCGAGCGGTCCGTCGGCGGGAGTTGGATGCGGGTCATGGCGCCGGCGTCCTCAGATGTACGCCTTGAGGCAGAACAGGCTTCGGTCATCGCCGATCTCCTGGATATCGTACTCGACGGGCGCGCTCGATCGCCGGGCGATCTCGATCAGGCCGATGCTGCCGCCCAGGCTCCCCTCGTCGGGGGCCTGGCGGAGCTTGTCGCGGTAGAAGCGCTTCAGCTCGTCGGCCGACAGCCCGACGATGTGGTCCAGGCGCTCGCGCAGGCGCGGCACGTCGCCCCGGCCGACCTCGTTGCCGCAGACGACGAAGAAGCGCCCGCCCTCCGAGCCGACCACGATGATGCCGCCGCTGACGCGGGGCTGCTCGGCCTCGGTCGCCGACGCGACCCGGTCGGCTGAGTAGCGGATCACGTTCTGCGCCTGCTCGACGAAGATCGAGAACACGCGCTTGGCCACCGAGGCGTCGGTCTCCTCCTGGCGCATGCGCAGCTTCAGCACCTCGCCCAGCGAGAACAACACGTTCTCCGACAGGTCGCCCCCGAAGGAGAGGATCACGCCGTTGCGCTTGGCGGCGTCGTGGAACGCCATGAAATCCTGCGCGAGCAAAGCATCCTCCCGGTCGAAGGCGGACCGCGCACGACGAGCCAACGATCCGCCGTCGAAACCCTTGGGCAGAAATCGTGAATAGCCAGTTAAAGTATTCATTATGCGACTATGGCAACAATCGCTCGTTGTAGATATTGCGCCGCCTGAAGCCTGACTCTATCGGCTGATGCATAACAAGCGTTTGCGTAGATGCTTGATCACTGTGCATCTATTGCCTCTTGTGAAGGCATCATGCCGTCCGGACCGGAGGCGCCTTGCTCAGCCCGGAGGCGCCTTGCTCAGCCCGGAGGCAGGCAGGTCGTGGGCACGGGCGCGGCGAGACCTTGCCCCCTCGCGCCGCGCGGGCGTACACGGCGGTGACGGGCCCGCGGGCCTAGGAGGCAACACGATGAGCGACCGGCTGCCCGGCTTCAACACCCTGGCGATCCACGCTGGCGCGAGCCCCGACGCGGCCACGGGCGCGCGGGCGACGCCGATCTACCAGACCACGAGCTTCGTGTTCGACGACGTCGACCACGCCGCCTCGCTGTTCGGGCTCCAGGCCTTCGGCAACATCTACTCGCGCATCACCAACCCGACGAACGCCGTGCTGGAGGAGCGCATCGCGGCGCTGGAAGGCGGCACCGCGGCGGTCGCCGTGTCCTCGGGCCACGCGGCCGAGTTCCTGACCATGCACGCGCTGATGCAGCCGGGCGACGAGTTCATCGCGGCCAACAAGCTCTACGGCGGCTCGATCAACCAGTTCAACCACAGCTACAAGAACTTTGGCTGGAGCGTGGTCTGGGCCGACACCGACGACCCGTCCTCGTTCGAGCGCGCGATCACGCCGCGCACCAAGGCGATCTTCTGCGAGTCGATCGCCAACCCGGGCGGCGTCATCACCGACATCGCCGCCCTGTCGGAGATCGCCAAGCGCCACAACATCCCGCTCATCGTCGACAACACGATGGCGACGCCGTACCTGATCCGGCCGTTCGAGCACGGCGCCGACATCGTCGTGCACTCGGCGACGAAGTTCCTCGGCGGCCACGGCAACTCGATCGGCGGCCTCGTGGTCGACGGCGGCACCTTCCCGTGGGCCGGCGACGCGCGCTACCCGATGATGAGCGAGCCGCGGCCGGAATATGCCGGCATGGTGCTGGCCGAGACCTTCGGCAACTTCGGCTTCGCCATCGCCATCCGGGTGCTGGGGCTGCGCGACCTCGGCCCGGCGCTGTCGCCGTTCAACGCCTTCCTGATCCTCAACGGCATCGAGACCCTGCCGCTCAGGATGCAGCGCCATTGCGACAACGCGCTCGCCGTGGCCACGCACCTGGCGAGCCACCCGGCGGTGTCGTGGGTGAGCTATCCGGGGCTCGAGGCCGACCGCTACCATGAGCTCGCCAAGCGCTACACGCCGCACGGCTTCGGCTCGGTCTTCACCATCGGCCTGAAGGGCGGCTACGACGCGGGCGTCAAGCTCGTGGGCGGCCTGCAGCTGTTCTCCCACGTGGCCAACATCGGCGACACGCGCTCGCTGGTGATCCACCCGGCCTCGACCACGCACCGCCAGCTCACCGACGCGCAGAAGACCGCGGCCGGCGCCGGGCCGGAGGTGGTCCGCCTCTCGATCGGCCTCGAAGACCCGGCCGACCTGATCGACGACCTCGACGGCGCGCTCACCGCGTAGCCGTCCTTTACGCGGGCACGCGGCGCGCGAAAAAACGCCGTTCGGAGGACCGCCGACCCGCCCCGCCTCCGTGCGGGGAGGCGCCGACGCGTGCCTGCCGCCCGGGGACCCGAGCGGAAGAGGGTGCGGCGGCGATCGGGCCTTATCCAGGAACAAGGTCGGCGCTGGTCGGTAGCACCAGGGCGTCCCGGCTCTCCGGCGATAAGGATCCCCACCCATGTTCATGCGCATCGACAAGCTGCAGGCCGAGCTCCCGCAGCCGAAGCGACCCGATCCGAACGCCGCGGCAGCCCTGCAGGAACTGCTCGGCGGCAAGTACGGCGAGATGTCGACGCTGGGGAACTACATGTTCCAGAGCTTCAACTTCCGCAACAAGAGCAAGCTGCGACCGTTCTATAGCCTGGTGTCGAGCATCTTCGCCGAGGAACTCGGCCACGTCGAGCTGGTCTCGACCGGCGTGTCGATGCTGAACAACGGCCCCGGCGACGACACCGAGAACGTCGACATCTCCAAGGCGCCGTTCCACGACATGCAGGACATCCGGCTCGCCGGCAGCTTCCTGTCGAACGGCGGCGGCGCGATGCCGATGAACGCGAACGCCGCGTCGTGGAACATGGACATGGTCACGACGACCGGGAACCTGATCATCGACCTGCTGCACAACTTCCACCTGGAATGCGGCGCCCGCATCCACAAGTTGCGCGTCTACGAGACCCTGAAGGACCCGACCGGCCGCGAGGTCTGCGGCTACCTGCTGGTGCGCGGCTCGGTCCACGCCCACGCCTACGCGCTGGCGCTGAAGAAGATCACCGGCGTCGAGATCGAGAAGATGCTGCCAACGCCGAACATCGACCTCAGCCGCGTGCCGGAGTGCCAGAAGTACCTGCAGGAGGGCAGCCACCGCCGGCTCTACACCTTCAGCCCGAAGGACTACGCGGAAGCCGCCGGCGTCTGGTCGAACGACGAGGTCGCGCTGCCGGGCGATCCGCCCGGCCAGCTCGAGATCGTCGACGGCCACCCCGAAGGCGGCAAGATCCCGGAGCTCGACGGCAATTACGGCGCCTTCGCCCCCGACTACGCGCCGGAGGAGATCTTCGAGATCGCGAGCAAGCTCTACAAGAAGAGCCGCTGATCCTCGCTTAAGACGACGAGGCCGGCGTCCCGAAGGGGGCGCCGGCCTTTTTCGTGGGCTCCGCCGGCGGTCCCGTCGGAAGGCGAGCGTTGGCATGGCGTGGCGGGGAGCGGAATGCCGGCACCTCCGCCGGGTCGCTGACTTCATCGTCGTCTACATCGCGTTCGAGGCGGCGGAAGTGGTCGCGGCAGCAGGATTACAGATCTTGACGTTGTTGCCCCTCGATCCCTGCATCCATCGGGTTTCGACACGCCGGATGCTGTGCAAACGCCGCGCGGTGCACTAACCGGGGCGCATTCCGACCCTGTGCGAACGCGAACCCCCATGCTTCAGACCACGCCGCCCCCCCTCTCGGCCCGCCGGGTCCTCGCCGCGAGCTTCGTCGGCACGGCGATCGAGTTCTTCGATTTCTACATCTACGCCACCGCGACCGCGCTGGTGATCGGTCCGGTGTTCTTCCCGCCCGGCGAGCCCGGCGTGCAGCAGCTCAGCGCGTTCGCGACCTTCGCGATCGCCTTCCTGGCGCGACCGGTGGGCGCGGCGCTGTTCGGACATTTCGGCGACCGGGTCGGGCGCAAGGCGACGCTGGTGGCCTCGCTCCTGATCATGGGCGTCTCGACGGTGCTGATCGGCTGCCTGCCGACCTACGCCACCGCCGGCTGGTGGGCGCCGGCCCTGTTGTGCCTGCTGCGCTGCGGCCAGGGCATCGGCTTCGGCGGCGAGTGGGGCGGGGCGGCGCTGCTGGCGGTGGAGAACGCGCCGCCGGGAAAGCGCGCCTGGTACGGCATCTTCCCGCAGCTCGGCGCGCCGGTCGGCTTCATCCTGGCCAACCTCAGCTTCCTGGCGCTCAGCTTCGGCCTGAGCGCGGAAAGCTTCCAGGCCTGGGGCTGGCGGCTGCCGTTCCTCGCCTCGGCCGCGCTGGTCGGCGTCGGCCTCTACGTGCGGCTCAAGCTCAGCGAGACGCCGGCGTTCAAGGCGGCGCTGGCGCAGTCCAAGCCCGAGCGCGTGCCCTTCGCCGCGATGGTCACCGGCCACGGCCACGCCCTCGTCGTCGGCACCCTGGCGATGGTGGCGGTCTACGCGGTGTTCTACATCTCCACCGTCTTCGCCCTCGGCTACGGCACCGCGGCGCTCGGCTACACCCGGCCCGCCTTCCTGCTGTTCGAGTGCATCGCCGTCTGCTTCATGGCGCTCGGCATCGCGCTCTCCGGCGCGAACGCCGACCGCTTCGGGCGCCGGCCGGTGCTGATGGTCGGCATGGTGGTGGCGTTCAGCCTCGGCGGCCTGCTCGGGCCGATGCTCAGCTCCGGCTCGGGCGCGGTCGTGCTCGCCTTCCTCTGCCTCAGCCTGTTCACGATGGGCTGGATCTTCGGGCCGATGGGCGCCCTGCTGCCGGAGCTGTTCCCGACCCGCGTGCGCTACACCGGCGCCTCGGTGACCTACAACCTCGCCGGCATCGTCGGGGCGTCGGGCGCCCCCTACATCGCCCAGCGCCTGGTCGACTGGGGCGGGATCGCCTGGGTCGGCGCCTACCTCGCCGTGACGGCGATCATCAGCTTCCTCGCGGTGCTGATGATGCCGGAGACGCTGCGCAAGGGCGTGTAATTGAGGGATGGCCCTGCCTCGGCGGGGCCACCCCTAGGAGCGCGCCGCGCGTCAGTTCCGCTTGTCCAACGGCCGGCCGAGCAGGCGCGCGAACTCGGCCTCGATCTCCTCCACCGAGAACGGGTTGGCGGCGGACTTACCCGGCGCGGACTTGCCCGGCGCGGACTTGGCCGGCGCAGGCTCAGCGGCCTTCGGCGGCGGCGCGGGCTCGGCCTTCGGCGGCACGCGCGGCTCGACCGCTGCGGGCGGCGCCGGCGGCACGGGCTCGACCGGCGGCGGCGCCGGCAGGAACGGCTCGGGCTTCGGAGCCGGGGCAGGCGGGATGGCGAACGGCGCCGCGGCGGGCTTTTCCGCCTGCGGAAGCGGTGAGTCCACAGGCGCCGCCATGGCCGCGGCCATCGGGTCGACCGCGGCCGGCGCCTCGGGAGCGGGCGCGGAGACCGGAACCGGGTCCGAGAACGTAGGCGGGGCCGACCGGGCGGGGGCGACGGCCGAGGCCGGACGCGCCAGCGCGGCTTCGAGCTGGCGGGCCATGTCCGAGAGGATCGCCGGATCGACCGGCCGGCGCTCGGCCGGCGGCAAGGGCGGGATCGGCGGGATCGCGCCGGGGACCGGGACCGACGCGGAGGCGGGCTCCTCCGGCGGCGCCGCCTCGGTGCGGGGGCGCTCGGAGGCGACGTCGGGGCGCGGGTTGATCAGCGGCGGCGCGGTCCGGCGCATCGGACGGCGGGCCGGCGCGTCCGGGCGGGGACCGGTGACGATCGCCTCGGAGGCGCGCGGTTCGGAGACGCGGTCCGGGCGCAGCTCGGAATCGTCCAGAAGCGCGGCGTCCAGCGGCGGAACCGCGAGCGACGCGGCGGACGCGAGCGCCCCGCCCGGGCCGGACACGGTCGGGGCGAGCACGATCGGCATGGAGAAGTCGGGCCGGAACGCGGCCTGGGCCTGCGTCTCGAGACCGGAAAACGGGTCGGGCCCCGCCTCGGCCAGGGTTTCGGCGAAGGGCGCCGCGAGGGGCTCGGCCATCGCCTCGGGGCGCAGGGCCGGGTCGCGCTGCTGCCCGCGCTGGATGTGGCGCTCGATCACCACGTCGTTCGGGCCGCCGACGAGCAGCAGGTGCTCGACGTTGTCGCGCCGCAGCAGGATCAGCTGGCGCTGCCGGTCGAGCTCGTACACGTCGACGATGCCCAGCCGCGGCTGGCGCCCGCGCTGGCCGCCGCGCTTCGCGTCGGCGAGGCCGCCGCCGCCGAGGCGCCGCACCACCAGCACGATCACCGTCAGCACCGCGAAGATCACGGCGAAGATGGCGACGTACTGCACGACCGGAGAGCCGTCAGACCCGAACACGGACTGCAACCATTGCACGGACACTACTCTCGTTCTTCACGGGTCCGGGACGGCCCTACGCAAAACCACCCCGTCAGTATCACGGGCGCCCCCCCGCCGGGCAATCATCGTTAAGTCTTCGTTAACAGCTTCGCTCCGCGTGCCGCGGCCAAAAGTTTAACCCGACGTTAACCATGAGGGCGGCAGATTTTGCCGGGCGGCCGGAGACAGGGCCGCCGCGCAATCCGGAGCCCCACCGTGGCCGTCACCGACATGCCGCTGCTCGGAATGCTCCGCACCAAGATGCAGTGGCATCAGGCGCGCCAGAAGCTGCTCGCCGAGAACGTCGCCAACGCCGACATGCCGGGCTTTCGCCCGCGCGACCTCGCGCAGCCGAGCTTCGACCGCGCCACGGGCCTCGCGGCCTCGACGGGCAGCGGGATGACGCTGACCAATGCCGGCCACATCGCCGCCTCGGGCGACGCGGGCGTCGGCGCCGACCCGCGCCGCGTGACGGAATTCGAGATCCGCCCGAGCGGCAACGGGGTCAACCTCGAGGACGAGATGATGAAGTCCGGCGACAACCAGTCGGACTACCAGCTCGCCGCGTCGATGTACCAGAAGAGCCTCGACGTCCTGAAGATCGCCATCGGCAAGAAATGACCGGCGGACCAGACGTGATCGGAAGGGACTGAGCCATGGATTTCAACAAGTCGCTCACGATCGCCGCCGCCGGCCTCAAGGCGCAGTCCGGCCGGATGCGGATCATCGCCGAGAACATCGCCAACGCGGATTCCGCGCCCCAGAGCGCCAACGGCGAGCCCTACCGGCGCAAGATCCCGACCTTCAGGAGCCACGTCGACCGCGAGACCGGCGCGAACCTCGTCGAGGCGGGCCGCGTGCGCCGCGACATGACCGCCTTCCGGACCAAGTACGATCCCGGCAACCCGGCCGCCGACGCCAAGGGCGAGGTGCGCATGCCCAACGTCAACGGGCTGATCGAGAACATGGACATGCGCGAGGCCCAGCGCTCCTACGAGGCGAACCTCAACATGGTCACCACCGCGCGCCGGATGATCTCCCGCACCCTCGAGATCCTGAAGTAGGCGGAAGACCACCATGGCCAGCAGCAACTTCGCGGCGGGCGCCTACGCCGCCGTCCAGAACGTCGGCGCCTTCAAGGGCGCGCCGAAGATCCAGCCGACGCAAGGGGCGGGCGGCGACTTCACCCAGCTCCTGGGCCGGGCGCTCGACGGCGTCGGCGACGCCGGCCGCAAGGCCGACGCCCAGGGCATGGCGGTGGCCGCCGGCAAGGCCAACGTGGTCGACGTGGTCACGGCGGTGGCCGAGAGCGAGACCGCGCTGCAGACCATGGTCGCCGTGCGCGACCGGATGATCTCGGCCTACGAGGAGATCATGCGGATGCAGATCTAGCCGGACCAGGCCCGCCCCCGTTCCCGGGGCGGGCCGAGGCGTCACATCCCCCAACGGTTCGAGCAAGCATCCAGACCCATGACCGGACTCGCCATCCTCGACGTCGCGCGCGACGGCATCTTCGTCTTCCTCAAGGTCGCCGGCCCGCTGATGCTGGTGGCGCTGGCCGTCGGGCTCGTGGTCTCGCTGGTCCAGGCGCTGACGCAGATCCAGGAGCAGACCCTGATCTACGTGCCCAAGATCGTCTCGGTGTTCGCGGCCTTGCTGCTGATGCTGCCGTTCATGGGCGACGCGCTCGCCGGCTACATGACCCGCATCGCCGCGCGCATCGCCGCCGGACAGTGAGAAGAGACGAAGCGGGCGGCCTGCTGCTATGACGGCGCATGAACCTGCTCCTGCCCGGGATCGCGGCGGCCTACCTGCTGACCTTCGCCCGGGTCGGCACGCTGATCATGCTGATGCCGGGCGTCGGCGAGCAATCGGTCTCGCCGCGCATCCGGCTGTCCTTCGCCCTGCTGGTCTCGCTGCTGCTGTTTCCCATGGTGCGGCCGCTGCTGGCGGTGGGTGCCGACGCGATCGGCACGCCCCGGCTGATCGGCCTGCTGTTCTCGGAGACGCTGGTCGGGCTTGTGATCGGGCTGACCGTGCGGATGATCCTCGCCGCGCTCCAGACCGCGGGCCTGATCATCTCGCAGCAGGTCGGCCTGTCCTACGCCATGACCGTCGACCCGTCGCAGGGCGGCCAGCAGCCGGCGCTCGGCAACTTCCTCTCGCTTCTCGGCATCACGCTGATCCTGGCGGCCGACCTGCACCACGTGGCCCTCGACGCGATCGGGCGGAGCTACGCGGTGCTGCCGCCGCAGGCGGTGCCGGCCTTCGGCGACGCGGCGACCCTGGCGCTGAAGGCGATCGGCCGCGGCTTCACCCTCGGCGTGCAGATCGCCTCGCCGTTCATCGCCTTCGGCATCCTGTTCAACCTCGGCCTCGGGGTGCTGTCGCGGCTGATGCCGCAGCTGCAGGTGTTCTTCGTCGCGGTGCCGGCCTCGGTGCTGATCGGCATGCTGATCCTGTTCGGCTCGCTCGGCGTGATGATGACCGTGTTCCTGGACGACCTCGGCCGCTACCTGCTGGAATTCGCCGGACGGTGAGCCGGTGTCGGACCATCGCGTGGTCGAGGCGCAGGTCCCTTCTCCCAGGGGGAGAAGGACAGGATGAGGGGCGTGAGTTTTCCGGCGAGGTCACGACCCTCACCCCAGCCCTCTCCCCATGGGAGAGGGGGCAGGTCGGCGCCGAACGTGGACATATCCTGGTCCGTCTCGGGAGCGGCTGAGCCATGTCCGAGGGCACCGAGCAGGAAGACAAGACCGAAGAACCGACCCAGCGGCGCCTCGACCAGGCGATCGAGCAGGGCAACGTCGCGACCAGCACCGAGATCAACACCTTCGCGATCCTGGCGGCCTTCACCCTGGCGCTGGTGATCGCGGGGCCGAGCATCGCCCGCGGGCTCGTCGCCGAGATGCGCGGCTTCCTGATGAACGCCCACGCGGTGCCCGACGACCCGCACGCCATGGTGGGCATCGCGGGCCGTACCCTGACGATCTGGCTGCAGGCGCTCGCGGTGCCGGCCGGGCTCGTGGCGGTGGCGGGTCTGGCCGCCGGCCTGCTGCAGCACCCGCTGGTCTTCACCACCGAGACGCTCGGGCCGAAGTTCGAGCGGATCTCGCCGATGGCCGGCGTCAAGCGCATCCTCGGGATGGAGGCGCTGTTCCAGTTCGTGAAGGGCCTTGCCAAGATGGCGGTGGTCGGCGTCGTGGTCGGGACCCTGCTGTGGCGCGACCGCGACCGCCTCGAGGTGTTCGCCCGCCTCGACCCCGCCGCCTGCCTCACGGCGATCCTCGGCATCAGCATCAAGCTGCTCGGCGGCGTGCTCGCCATCCACCTCGCGATCACGATGGCCGACGCCCTGTACCAGCGCTACCGCTGGCGCCAGCGCCTGCGCATGTCCAAGGAGGAGATGAAGCAGGAGATGAAGGAATCCGACGGCAACCCCGAGGTGAAGGGGCGGATGAAGCAGATCCGCATGCAGCGGGTGAAGAAGCGGATGATGGCGGCGGTGCCGACCGCCACGGTGGTCATCACCAACCCGACCCACTACGCGGTGGCCCTGCGCTACGAGGCCGGGATGGGCGCGCCGGTCGTCGTCGCCAAGGGCGTCGACTCCCTGGCCTTCCGCATCCGCGAGCTCGCCAAGTCGCACGACGTGCCGGTGCTGGAGAACCCGCCGCTGGCGCGTGCGCTCCACGCCACCGTGGAGATCGACGAGGCGATCCCGGCCGAGCACTACAAGGCGGTCGCCGAGGTGATCGGCTTCGTCATGCGCCTGCGCCGCCGGGCCGCGTGAGCGCGCCGAACGCACGGTTTGTCCACCTTCCTCGGCCAGACTAAGCCGGGACCGACCGGAAGGCGGCCCCCGTCGGAAGTCGGCGCGTCCCGAAAGACAGCGCTTGCCGATCGGCGGGGTGAGGGCATAACCGGTCCTTCGTTTGTGGATTCAAGGCCCGATGCCGGATCTGAGTGGACCCACGCCCGCGGTTTCGGGCTCGATCGACCGGTCGGAACGGCCCGGGCGGGTCGGATTGCTGCTCGTGCTCGCCGGGCTGCTGGTCGGGGCGGCGATCGGGCTGTCGTTCGTGGCCAACGAGCAGGCGCAGTCGCTGATCATCTGGCTGCTGGCGCTGCTCGCCATGGCCGGCGTGTTCTTCCTGTTCGCGATGGCGATCGGGGCGATCCAGCTCAGCGGGCAGGGCGGGCGCGACGACATCACCAAGGCGATCGTCGACGCCGCCCCCGAGGCCACCGTCGTGGTCGAGGAGGGCGGCCGGCTGATCTACGCCAACGAGGCCTACCTGAACGTGGCGGGCGGCGACAGCTTCTCGACGCTGCGCCCGGTCGAGCGGATCTTCGTCGGCTCGCCGGAGGTGTCGGAGGCGATCTACCGCCTGTCGCAGGCCGCCCGCGACGGGCGCAGCCACGCCGAGGAGGTGCGGATGTCGCCGCCGCCGGCGGGCGGCGCGCGGGGGCGCGACTTCGCCTGGTACCGCATCCAGGTCCGGCCGCTGCCGCGGCCGGGACGGGCCGCCTCGCTCTGGACGGTGGGCGACATCACCGCCGAACGCGAGCGCCAGGAGAACGTCTTCCAGGAACTCCAGCACGCGATCGACTACCTCGACCACGCGCCCGCCGGCTTCCTCTCGATCGATCCGACCGGCGCGATCGTCTACATGAACGCGACGCTGGCGGCCTGGCTCGGCTACGACCTCGCGGTGGTCGGCCCCGGCGGCCCGCACCTCTCCGAGATCGCGCCCGCCGCCGACGCGCTGATCCAGAACGCCGGGCTCCCGGGCGAGGTCCGCACCGACCGGTTCGACCTGGATCTCCGCCGCCGCAACGGCCACCCGATGCCGGCCCGGCTCTACCACCGCGTCGCCTTCGGCAAGGACGGCAAGCCCGGCGCGTCGCGCACCTTCGTCATCAACCGCTCCGCCGGCGCGGAGAGCGACGAGCCGCAGCGCGCGGCCGAGGTGCGGCTCGCGCGCTTCCTCAACAACTCGCCGATCGCCATCGCGACGCTGGACCGCTCGGGCCGGATCGCCAGGGCCAACGCCTCGTTCGCCCGCCTGTTCGGCACCCTGCCGCGCCATGCGGTGGCCGAATCCGCGGCCGGCGCCGAGGAGCCGAACTTCGCCGAATCGGTGGTCGAGCGCGACCGCCCGGCCCTCGATGCGGCGCTCGCCAAGGCGGCGAGCGGGCTCTCCGAGATCGAGCCGATCGAGGTCATGCTGGTCGGCAACGCCAACCGCTCGGCCCGGGTCTGGCTCAGCACCGCGGGCGGGGAGGGCGCCCCGGGGCAGGGGCAGGAGGAGGCCGACCGCGAGCCGCTGATCCTCTACGCCCTGGACACCACGGCCCAGCGCCAGCTCGAGCAGCAGATCGCGCAGACCCAGAAGATGGACACCGTCGGGCAGCTCGCCGGCGGCATCGCGCACGACTTCAACAACGTCCTCCAGGCGATCATCGGCTACTCGGACCTGCTTCTGGCGAGCCACAAGCCGACCGACCCGGCCTTCCAGGACATCATGCAGATCAAGCAGAACGCCAACCGGGCGGCGGGCCTCGTGCGCCAGCTCCTGGCGTTCTCGCGCCGGCAGACGCTGCGGCCGGAGGTGATGAACGTCGGCGAGGCGCTCTCGGAGCTGACGCTGCTGCTGAAGCGCCTGCTCGGCGAGCGCGTCGGGCTCGACCTCAAGCACGGGCGCGACATCTGGCCGGTGAAGGCCGACGTGAACCAGTTCGAGCAGGTGATCGTGAATCTCGCGGTGAACGCCCGCGACGCGATGCCCGGCGGCGGCCGCCTGCTGATCCGCACCGCCAACGTGCTCGACCCGGGCGCGGCGGCCAAACCCGACGGGCGCGGCGGCGCGCCGGCCGGCGACCACGTCCTGATCGAGGTGCTCGACACCGGCGAGGGCATCCCGTCCGACCTGATGGAGAAGATCTTCGAGCCGTTCTTCACCACCAAGGAGATCGGCAAGGGGACCGGCCTCGGCCTCTCGACGGTGTTCGGCATCGTCAAGCAGTCCGGCGGCACCATCGACGTGCAGTCGACGGTGGGCGAGGGCACCAGCTTCCGGATCTACCTGCCGCGCCACGAGCCCGCGGCCCTGCCCGAGCCGGCGCCGGCGCTGCCGCCGGCCGCGGCCGACGCGTCCGTTTCTGCGGCCGGCGCGCAGCCGGGGGGAGAGAACTTCGTCCTCGTCGGCGATCCGAAGGCCACGACGGCTCCGAAAACGCCTCCGCGAAAGCCCTCGGCCGACCATACCGGGCAGGGGGTGATTCTCCTCGTCGAGGACGAAGACCCGGTCCGCGCCGTCAACAGCCGCGCGCTCTCGGCCCGCGGCTACACCGTGCTCGAGGCCGCCTCCGGCATCGACGCGCTCCACATCGTGCGCGAGGGCGGCCATCAGATCGACCTCGTCGTCTCCGATGTGGTGATGCCGGAGATGGACGGCCCGACCCTGCTGCGCGAGATTCGCAAGCACCTACCGGACCTCAAGGTGATCTTCGTCTCGGGCTACGCCGAGGACGCGTTCCGCAAGAACCTGCCCGAGGGCGAGACCTTCAACTTCCTGCCCAAGCCCTTCAGCCTCAAGCAACTCGTCGAGACGGTGAAGGCGACGATGGCCGAGCCGTAAGGCGGCGGGCAGGCACGGAGATGACTCCTCATGGGGGCGATTCCACCCTTGCCCGATGAGAACAAAATAGGTACATCAAATGCAGGTTCCGGCGCATTGAGATGCGCGCCCAACCCCTGCATAAGGATGCCGAACGATGGCTCAGGCCGCACTGAAAGTGGTGGAAACCCCCGGCATGGTGGACAAGGACAAGGCGAAGGCGATCGACGCCGCGCTGTCCCAGATCGAGCGGGCCTTCGGCAAGGGCTCGATCATGCGGCTCGGCAAGAACGACAAGATCGCGGAGGTCGAGACCGTCTCGACCGGCTCGCTCGGCCTCGACATCGCGCTCGGCGTCGGCGGCCTGCCGCGGGGCCGCGTCATCGAGATCTACGGGCCGGAATCCTCGGGCAAGACCACGCTCGCGCTCCACACCATCGCCGAGGCCCAGAAGACGGGCGGCGTCTGCGCCTTCGTCGACGCCGAGCACGCCCTCGATCCGATCTATGCGCGCAAGCTCGGCGTCCAGCTCGACGACCTGCTGATCTCGCAGCCCGATACCGGAGAGCAGGCGCTCGAAATCACCGATACGCTGGTGCGCTCCGGCGCCATCGACGTGCTCGTGGTCGACTCGGTGGCGGCACTGACGCCCCGCGCCGAGATCGAGGGCGAGATGGGCGACAGCCAGCCCGGCCTCCAGGCGCGCCTGATGAGCCAGGCCCTGCGCAAGCTCACCGGCTCGATCTCGCGCTCGAAGTGCATGGTGATCTTCATCAACCAGATCCGGATGAAGATCGGCGTGATGTACGGCAGCCCGGAGACGACCACCGGCGGCAACGCGCTGAAGTTCTACGCCTCGGTCCGCCTCGACATCCGCCGCATCTCGACCCTGAAGGATCGCGACGAGGCGATCGGCAACCAGGTCCGCGTCAAGGTCGTCAAGAACAAGGTCGCGCCGCCGTTCAAGCAGGTCGAATTCGACATCATGTTCGGCGAGGGCGTGTCGAAGGTCGGCGAGCTGATCGACCTCGGCGTCAAGGCCGGCATCGTCGAGAAGTCCGGCGCCTGGTTCTCCTACAACAGCCAGCGCCTCGGCCAGGGCCGCGAGAACTCGAAGGGGTTCCTGCGCGACAACCCCGAGATCGCCGGCAAGATCGAGGCGTCGATCCGGCAGAATTCCGGGCTCGTCGCCGAGAAGATCCTCGAGAACGCCAAGCCGACCGAGGACGAGCTCGACGAGGGCGAGGCGTAAGTCCCGCACCGCCTCGAATCAGCCATCCAGAACGAAGAAGCGCGCCGGCCCGAGAGGGCGGCGCGCTTCTTCATGTCAGGGCCAACGAATCGAAAAGCGCCGGCCGAGTGAATCTCAGGCCGAAAAGCCCGTCGGCTCGAACAGAAAGTCGTCCACCGTCGGAATGCTGACCGAAAGACCGGCATAGGCCGGCTTCGACAGGCGCCACGGGCGCTCGGCGCGGGCGCGGATCGCCTCGGAGGGGCGCAGGCGGCGCAGCGAGCCCTCCGGCTCGACCTCCTCCACGGCGAGGAACCCGTAGACCTGAAGGCGGGACGCGATGAGCTTGGTCTCGCGATCGCCCGCGGCCACCGTGAGCGTCCCCGTGGCGTAGACCGCATCCATCAGCGCGCGCTGCTCGGACCGGCGCCGGGCCTGCCCCTCGCGCACGCCACCCTCGTACGGCAGAGGCCGGCCCGCGGCGGCGATCCGCCGGAAGGGGACGACGTTCTCGGCCGCACTCGAAACGCTACCCATACGCATCACCCTGACCGTCGACATCGCGAACCGCCGGGGGCGCAGCGCGCCGCCCCGACGAAGCGGAGAATTCGACCAATCGCTTTAATCTTCCGTGAGCGATGTCGGCCCGCATCCGGCACGACCTGCCCCGATCCGGCACGCCACGCCCGGATTGACGGGCCGCCCCGCACGGGGAACACAGCACCGCATCGGGCGGAGACGAGGATTTCGGGGCGATGCGGGGACGCGTTCTGGCGGTTGCGGAAGCCTCGGCCCCGGGCCTCGTCGCGGGCGACGACGGACGCCGCTACGCCTACGGCCTGACCGACCTGTGCAGCGCCGCCCCGCACGCCGGCGAGGCAGTCGACTTCCAGGTCGAGCCCGGATCGGGCGATTCGGCCCGGCCGATCGGAACGGCGCGAGACCTGTACCTGATTCCCGGCGTCGTGCCGGCCTTCCCGGAGGCTCCGACGCACCCGGTGGCGCTCCACGGCGCAGCCAGGCCGGACTGGACGCGCTTCTATCTCAGCCCGAACGGACGCGTCGCCCTCGGCGACTACTGGCTCTACGGCTTCCTCGTCCTGTTCGCCGTCAACCTGCTGCTGGGCTGGATCCCGGTCTTCGGCCAGATCGCTTCGCTCGTCGCCGCCTGGGCCGGCATCGCGCTCGCGACCAAGAGGTGCCACGACGTAAACCGCAGCGGCTGGTGGAGCTGGCTGCCGATCGTTCCGCTCGTAGCGGGGTTGGCGGCGGTTCCCCTGGCGCTGTCGAACGCCGGAGACGCCGCCGTCGCGGTCGTCGTGGTCTGCAGCCTCCTCGCCCTGATCGCCGGCGCATGGCTGTTCTTCGCCGTCCTGATCCGCCAGGGCGACCCGGGCGACAATCGCTTCGGCCCGCCGCCGCCCCGCATAAAACCTTAACCTCTCGTCGGAGGCGAGATTATCGGCCGGAAACCATTGACCCACCCGGCGATGGAGGCTAGAAGCGCGCCACTTCGAACGGCCGGGGGGCTGCTGACGAGGCTGGGCGACAAGCCCGACCGACCGTCGACGACGCGCCGAACCACCGTCGAAGGCTCACATCGCCTGACGTCCTCGTCAGATCAGTAGGTACGAGCGCGCCTGCCTCAACAGGGGTGCTCCTCTGCCGACAGCGCGCCAAGGGTCCTCACCGACCCCTGGCGCATATTCGTTTTGCGGATTTCCCTTCGGGGGCATTCGTGGGCGGCTCCGCAGGGAGCCACGTTACGTCGCACGGGATCGCGCAGCGCCGCGATCCGGAGGAAGAGGGCACCAGATGCCGACGATCAACCAGCTGATCGCGCAGCCGCGGAAGATCCAGCGGAGCCGCAACAAGGTGCCGGCGCTCAACGCCTGCCCGCAGAAGCGCGGCGTCTGCACCCGCGTCTACACGACGACCCCGAAGAAGCCGAACTCGGCGCTCCGCAAGGTCGCCAAGGTCCGCCTTACCAACGGCTTCGAGGTGATCGGCTACATCCCCGGCGAAGGCCACAACCTTCAGGAGCACTCGGTCGTCATGATCCGTGGCGGCCGCGTGAAGGACCTTCCGGGCGTGCGCTACCACATTCTGCGCGGCGTGCTCGACACGCAGGGCGTCAAGAACCGCAAGCAGCGCCGCTCCAAGTACGGCGCCAAGCGTCCGAAGTAAGCACGACCCGCCCGGACGTTTGGTCTGGGCGGACATCACGGCATTCCACTGCCTCGTAAGGATGTCGCCGGCGCTCCGAAGGGAGTTGCTCAAGGCGGCCTGCGCGGGGTGCTTAGACCCTTTGTCGTTCGAAAGAACCCGCCATGTCCCGTCGCCATTCCGCAGAGAAGCGTGAGATCATCCCCGACCCGAAGTACGGGGACATCGTTCTCACCAAGTTCATGAATTCGATCATGTACGAGGGCAAGAAATCGGTTGCCGAGCGGATCGTCTACGGCGCCTTCGAGATCGTCGAAAACCGCGCCCGCGCCAACCCGATCGAGGTGTTCCGCGCCGCGCTCGAGAACGTCGCACCGATGATCGAGGTGCGCTCCCGCCGCGTCGGCGGCGCGACCTACCAGGTTCCCGTCGAGGTCCGCACCGAGCGCCGTCAGGCGCTGGCGATCCGCTGGCTGATCCAGGCCGCCCGCGGCCGCAACGACCGCACCATGGTCGAGCGCCTCTCGGCCGAATTCCTCGATGCCGCGAACAATCGCGGCAACGCCGTCAAGAAGCGGGAAGACACGCACCGGATGGCTGAAGCCAACCGCGCCTTCTCGCACTACCGCTGGTAAGCGGCCCGACGCCCCTTTCGGAGAGATCCCGATGCCCCGCACCCACGCGATCGAGGACTACCGCAACTTCGGCATCATGGCCCACATTGATGCCGGCAAGACCACGACCACCGAGCGGATCCTCTACTACACCGGCAAGTCCCATAAGATCGGCGAGGTCCATGAGGGCGCCGCCACCATGGACTGGATGGAGCAGGAGCAGGAGCGCGGCATCACGATCACGTCCGCCGCGACGACGTGCTTCTGGCGCGAGAAGCGCCTGAACATCATCGACACGCCCGGCCACGTCGACTTCACCATTGAGGTGGAGCGCTCGCTCCGCGTGCTCGACGGCGCGGTGTGCGT
Source organism: Methylobacterium cerastii (assembly GCF_022179125.1). Lineage (GTDB taxonomy): Bacteria > Pseudomonadota > Alphaproteobacteria > Rhizobiales > Beijerinckiaceae > Methylobacterium > Methylobacterium cerastii. The sequence goes on along the minus strand of NZ_BPQG01000048.1, from coordinate 1,874 downwards.
GCTCGACGGCAACCAGGGCGTCGAGCCCCAGACCGAGACCGTCTGGCGCCAGGCCGACAAGTACGACGTGCCGCGCGTCGTGTTCGTCAACAAGATGGACAAGATCGGCGCCGACTTCTTCAAGTGCGTCGCCGACATCATCACGCGCGTCGCGGGCAAGCCGGTCTGCCTGCAGCTGCCGATCGGCGCCGAGAGCACCTTCCGCGGCGTGATCGACCTGATCAAGATGAAGGCGATCGTCTGGTCGGGCGAGGCGCTCGGCGCCAACTACGACGAGGAAGAGATCCCCGCCGACCTCAAGGATCAGGCGGTCGAGTACCGCACCAAGATGATCGAAGCCTGCGTCGAACTCGACGACGAGGCGATGACCGCCTACCTCGACGGCGTCGAGCCGAGCGAAGAGACCCTTCGCATGCTCGTCCGCCGCGCCGTGCAGCTGCGCGCCTTCCACCCGGTGCTCTGCGGCTCGGCGTTCAAGAACAAGGGCGTGCAGCCCCTGCTCGACGCGGTCGTCGACTACCTGCCGTCTCCCGCCGACCGCGGCGAGATCAAGGGCCTCGACTTCAAGACCGAGGAAGAGATCGTCCGTCATCCGACCGACAGCGATCCCTTCTCGATGCTCGCCTTCAAGATCATGGACGACCCGCATGTCGGGACGATCACGTTCTGCCGCGTGTACTCGGGCAAGATCGAGTCGGGCGCCAACGTGCTCAACTCCTCGCGCGACAAGAAGGAGCGCGTCGGCCGCATGCTCCTGATGCATGCCAACAACCGTGAGGACGTCAAGGAGGCCTTCGCCGGCGACATCGTCGCCCTGGCCGGCCTCAAGGACACCCGCACCGGCGACACGCTGTCGGACCCGGTCAAGGTCGTGATCCTCGAGAAGATGGAGTTCCCCGAGCCCGTCATCGAGATCGCGGTCGAGCCGAAGTCGAAGGCTGACCAGGAAAAGCTCGGCATCGCGCTCGCCAAGCTCGCGGCCGAGGACCCGTCCTTCCGCGTCTCCACCGACCAGGAGTCGGGCCAGACCATCCTTCGCGGGATGGGCGAGCTCCACCTCGACATCAAGGTCGACATCCTGCGCCGCACCTACAAGGTCGACGCGAACATCGGTCAGCCGCAGGTGGCGTACCGCGAAAAGCTGACCCGGCGGACCGAGATCGACTACACCCACAAGAAGCAGACCGGCGGTACCGGCCAGTTCGCGCGGGTGAAGTTCGTGGTCGAGCCGAACGAGCCCGGCAAGGGCTTCGAGTTCGCCTCGAAGGTGATCGGCGGCGCGGTACCCAAGGAGTACATCCCGGGCGTCGAGAAGGGCCTCAACTCGGTCCTCGGCGCCGGCATTCTCGCTGGCTTCCCGGTGGTCGACATCAAGGTGGAGCTGATCGACGGCGCTTACCACGACGTCGACTCCTCGGCGCTGGCCTTCGAGATCGCGTCCCGCGCGGCTCTTCGCGAGGCGCTGCAGAAGGGCGGCTCCGTGCTGCTCGAGCCGGTGATGAAGGTCGAGGTCGTCTCGCCGGAAGAGTATACCGGCTCGGTGATCGGCGACCTCAACTCCCGCCGCGGCCAGATCCAGGGCCAGGACATGCGCGGCAACGCGAACGTCATCAACGCGATGGTGCCGCTCGCCAACATGTTCGGCTACGTGAACCAGCTGCGCTCCTTCTCGCAGGGCCGCGCCAACTTCACGATGCAGTTCGACCACTACGAGGAAGTGCCGCGCGGCGAAGCCGACAAGGTCATCGCCAAGTACGCCTAGCTCCAGTACGCGTAAGCCGATCCTCGACATCCCATCCGCGACGCCGGCCTGACCGCAGGCCCGGCGCGCACCACTCACCGAACCGGAGGCTACCATGGCCAAAGAGAAGTTT
>NZ_BPQG01000047.1 GCF_022179125.1 Methylobacterium cerastii | reverse complement strand
GGAAGGCACCGCCGACGGCGACGCCGATGGCCAGGAAGGCCACGGAGAGGAGTGCACGCATGGAGGAAGGCCTGACGACGAGGTCGGCAAAGCCCTCTCCCCCACCGAAGTCGGGCCTGCCCGATTTCGGCAGGTAGGTTCGGATCTCGGGCAAGCCCGAGATCCACGCGGGGCGAGGGGATGCGCGCAAAGCGAACCGCCAGTACCGGCATGCGCGAATCCTGTCGCCCCGCGCACCGTCACGGCCCCCGAGCGCACTTCGGACCCAGGCCGCCGGCGATCGCCCTCAACGCTCCAGCGCGGCCGGGTTCACGAGGTTCCGCGGGCGCTCGCCCGCCAGGATGCGCAGCATCTCCTCGGCGGCGCCCAGGCCCATGGCGCGCAGGCTCGTGGCGGTGGTGCCGGCCACGTGCGGCGTCAGCAGCAGGTTCGGGCAGGCGTGGAGCGGGTGGTCGGGCGCCAGCGGCTGGTGCTCGAACACATCGAGCGCCGCGCCGCCGAGCCGGCCCGCGTTCAGGGCCGCCGCCACCGCGTCGGTGACGACGATCGGCCCGCGGGCGACGTTGATCAGCACCGCGCCCGGGCGCATCCGCCCGATCAGCGCCGCGTCGACCAGCCCCCGCGTCGCATCCGTCAGGGGGCAGGCGATCACCACCGCGTCGCTCTCCGAGAACAGCGTCGCGACGTCCACCGGCTCGACGAGGCCGCCATGGTCCGAGGCGGTCCGCGACGAACCGAGCACGCGCAGGCCGAAGCCGTGGCGGGCGATCCCGGCGACGCGGCGGCCGATCTCGCCCATCCCGAGGATGCCGAGGGTGGAGCCGCCGACCTCGGCGAGGTCGTTGGCGCGGGTCTTGGCCGCGAGCCAGCCGTCCCGGCGCAGGCCGGCATCGAGGTCGGCGAGCCGCCGCCGCAGGGCGAACAGGGCGGAGAAGACGTACTCGGCCACCGCGCCGGTGTTGCTGCCGGGCAGGTTCGCCACGGGAATCCCGCGGGCGGTGGCGGCCTCCAGCGGCACGAAGTCCAGCCCGACCCCGTGGCGGACGATGCCGCGGAGGTTCGGGGCGTGGTCGAGGATGTCGTCGGGCAGCTGCGCGCGCACGATCATCCCGGCGGCGTCGGGGGCGAGCGCCCGCAGCGTCGCCGCGGCGGTGTCGGGGGCGACGACGACGCGGGCATGGGGCGCCAGCATCGCGACCGCGTCGGCGTGGATCGGGTTGGTCAGGAGGACGAGGGGCAAGGGGGCGATGGACGGAGGGGTCAAGGAAGCGCCTTTCTCACCGGGTGCGAACGCGCCGTATGCGGACCTCAGCCGGTGAAGCGCGCCAGCGTCACCGCCGTGTCGCCGTAAGTCCGCCGTTCGAGCTCGGAGAACCCTGGGGGCAGGGCGACGACGGCGCTGGCGACCTCCTCGACCACCACCAGGGCGTCCTGCGTCAGCCAGCCGCCCTCGGCGGCCGCGGTGAGCGCCGCCGGCGCGAGGTCGCGACCGTAGGGCGGATCGCAGAACACCAGGGAGAAGCGCCCAGTGGTACCGGAGGGGCCGAGCTTGGTCGCGTCGCGCCGAAACAGCCGGGTGCGCCCTTCGGCGCCGAACTGCTCGATGTTCTCACGGATCACGCCGCGCGCCTCAGCCCCCTCGTCGACCAGGAGCGCGTAGGCCGCGCCGCGCGACAACGCCTCGAAGCTCAGGGCGCCGGTGCCGGCGAACAGGTCGAGGATGCGGGCGCCCGGCACCGCGTCGTCGTAGGCGTGGGCCAGCACGTTGAACAGGGCCTCGCGAAGGCGGTCCGTGGTCGGGCGGATCGCGTCGGAGCGCGGGGTGGCGAGGCGCCGGCCGCGCCAATCCCCGCCGACGATCCTCACCGCCCGCCGCGGCCGGGCGGACGACCACCACCGGGCCGGCCGCCGAACCCGCCGGATGGCTTCCCGCCGAACCCTCCGGGCTTGCCCCCGAACCCGCCGGGCTTGCTGCCTGCCGGACGACCGGCCCCGCCGCCGGGCCGGCCCTGGCCGCCCTTGAAGCCGCCTTCGCTGCGCGGCTTGAAGCTGCCCTCGACGCGGCCCTTGTAGCCGGTCTCGCGCTCACCGCCGGGCTTGCCACCGAACCCGCCGGATGGCTTTCCCCCAAACCCGCCGGACGGCTTGCCCCCAAACCCGCCGGACGGCTTGCCCCCAAACCCGCCGGGCTTGCCCCCGAACCCGCCGGATGGCTTGCCGCCGAACCCACCGGAATTGCCCTCGAAACTTCTCGGCTGGCCGGCCGGCTTCTTGCCCTGGTAGCCGCGTCCCTCCGGGCGGGCGCCCTCGGTGCGGCCGCCGTCGCGGCGCTCGCCCTGGTAGCCGCGGGCCTCGCGCGGACGCTCGTTCGCATCCTGCCCGCGGAACCCCGTGCCGCGGTCGCTGCGCGGCGGGCCGCGGTCGGCGCCCTCGTTGAAGCGCGGCGTGTAGGGCCGGTCCGGGCGGGCGCCCGCGTCGCGGTCGTCCCGGCGGCGCTGCGGCTTGGCGCCGTTCTCGTCGCGGGCGTAGCGGCGCTGCGGCGCCGCCTCCTCGGCAGGCGCAGGGCTCGCCGACAGGCGCTCGACCAGCACGCGCCGGTCGCCGGTGTTGATCGCGCCGACGCGCTCGCGCCCGCGGCTCTCCGCGGCGGCGGCCCGCTCGGCCTTCGGGTCGGCGCCGCGGCGCGGCACCTTGGAGGGCCGGAAGCCCTCCGGGTTGTCGGATTCGTCGGCCCGCCAGACCGAACGGCGCGGGCCCGCGCCCATGCCGCCGGTCGGCACGCGGGCCGGCGTCGCCGCACGCATGGGACGCGCGCCGCCGGAGGGCGCACGGCCGCGGGGGGCCTCGTCCCGGCGCGGCCGCTCGGCCTGCGCCTCCTTCTTCGGCGCGCCGAAGGGTGCGATCGGCTCGCGCACCGGGCTCTCGAAGTCGACGCCGGCCTGCGCGGACAGGCCCTTGCCGAGCTGCTCCTTGAGCACCTTGGTCTTGATCTCCTCGGTCAGCCCGACCTCGAGGTCGCCGAGCTGGAACGGCCCGAACGACAGCCGGATCAGCCGGTTCACCGAGAGGCCGAGATGCTCGAGGATGCGCTTGACCTCGCGGTTCTTGCCCTCGCGCAGGCCGAGCGTCAGCCAGACGTTGTCGCCGGTGGCGCGGTCGAGGGTCGCCTCGACCGGCCCGTATTCCATCCCGTCGATGGTCACGCCCTTGCGGAGCTGGTCGAGCTCCATCTGGGTGATGTCGCCGAAGGCGCGGACGCGGTAGCGGCGCAGCCAACCGGTGTCGGGGTGGGCGATCACCTTGGCGAGGCCGCCGTCGTTGGTGAGCAGCAGCAGGCCTTCGGTGTTGATGTCGAGGCGGCCGATCGCGACGACGCGCGGCATCTCCTCGGGCATCACCTCGAACACGGTCTGGCGGCCTTCCGGGTCGCGGGCCGTGGTGACGAGGCCCCGCGGCTTGTGGAAGATCCAGAGCCGGGTGCGCTCGCGCGTCGGCAGCGGCTCGCCGTCGACGGTGATGGCGTCCGAATCGGTGACGTTGATCGCCGGCGTGTCGAGGACGCGGCCGTTCAGGGTGATGCGGCCTTCGGCGATCATCGCCTCGACGTCGCGGCGCGAGGCGATGCCGGCCCGCGCGATCGCCTTGGCGATGCGCTCGCCCTCGTAGGTCTCGGGCGCGGCAGGTTCTGCCTTCGCGGCGGTCTCGGCCTTCGGAGCGGCCTCGACGGCGACCGTCTCCGGCGCGTCGTCGAAGTCCGCGTCCGCATGGGTTTCGACGGGAGCCGAATCGACGGGAGACATGGCGGCGGGGGCCAGGTCGATGGGAGCCGAATCGACAGGAGCCAAGTCGGCGGGGGCCGCGTCGACCGAGGCTGGGTCGAGGGAGGCCGGATCGGCCGGCGCCGGCACGGCCGCAGCCGGGCGGCGACGCAATGGGGCGTCGCCGCCGCGCTCCTTCGGGGCCTTGGCGGCCTTCGTCGGCGCCTTGGCCGACTCCTTGGCCGCATCCTTCGTCGCGTCCTTGGCCGGACGCTCGTTGGCGTGGCGGTCCTTCGGCCGGGCGCGGGCCACGCGCTCGCGCGGCGCCTCGTCGTCGGCGGAGCGGACGTTGGCGTCGGTGGCCGGGCTCCAAGGCTCCGGTGACGAAGCCGCCGGGCTCGAAGCCTCTTGGCTCGAAGGCTCTTGGCTCGAAGGCTCGTGCGAGGCGGGTTCCTGCTGCGAGGCCTTGTCCCGCGCGGCGGCCGTGCGGCGTGCGGGCCGTGCCTTCGCCGGAGTCTCGGGGGCCTGCGTGGTGTCGGTCCCGCGAACGGGCTCGTCCGCGGAGGGGGTGGTCGGATTGTCGCTCATCGCCAAGCCCATAACAGAGCCGGCTCCGCCACGCGAGACGGATCGTCGCCAGGGCACGGCGATCACTTGAAGCCGCGTTCGGCGGCTTCAGGGCGCGAAGAGCGCCCCGCGGAGCGAAAGCCTGAGCCCGCGAAGGCGGGCGCCGGCGATTGAGGCCGAAGACAATCAGGGCCAGCGCTGTCGAGCGATGGCCTTGTCGCTCAGGGGCGGCCCGCGAGGAGGCCGAGCCCGAAGCCGACGAAGATCGCGCCGGTGGCACGGTCGAACAGGCGCCGGAGGGCGGGCCTGGCGAGATGGCGCGCGAGGTGCCGGCCGCCGAGCGCGTAGGCCGCGTACCAGAAGCCTTCCGCGGCGGCGAAGGTCGCGACCAGGATCGCGAGCTGCAGCCCCTGGTCGACGGTGGGATCGATGAATTGCGGCAGGAACGCCGCCGCGAACAGCAGCAGCTTCGGGTTGCTCACGCCGATCAGGAAGCCGCCCCGGAACAGGCGGGCGGCCGACGGCGCCACCGGGTCCGCGCCGACCTCGACCGCGCCGCCGACTCCGCGCCAGGCCTGGATCCCGAGGAGGATCAGGTATGCGACGCCGGCATAGCGCAGCCACGCGAACAGGTTCGGCGAGGCGGCCAGCACCGCCCCGAGCCCCGTCGCCGAGGCGCAGAGCACCAGCACCACGGCCGAAAGGCACCCGGCCATGGCGAACAGGCTGGCACCGAACCCGAAGCGGAGGCTGCGCGTCATCACGTGCAGCATGTTCGGGCCAGGCGTGCCGGACAGCAGGAAGACGGCGCCGAGGAAGAGCGCCCAGGTGTGGGGATTCATGGGTAGGGGGCCATTGGGGACGATCGCGGTGGCGCGACCGCGATCCTAAGGCTTGGCGCAGCGCAACGCACCCCCGAACGCGAAAGGGGCGGTCCTTGTCAGACCACCCCTCTCACGACGCAGAACAAATCCGGCCCGTCAGAGCCTCGGCGCACGCCCGCGCATCACGCCGAACACGGCGGAGATCAAGAATAGGGCGATGGCCACGAAGAACACGATCTTGGCCGCCGCCATCGCCGTCCCGGCGATGCCGCCGAAACCGAGGAGCGCCGCGACCAACGCGACCACGAGAAAGGTGATGGCCCAACCGATCATGCAGACCTCCTCAAAACGAATTCTTCAATGCAGGGCTGATGGGGCCCCGACCCGGACCCGATCTCCGGGTCCGGGTCGGGACAATTGCATCCGCGGCTCGCTTACTTCTGTCGCTTACTTGCCGACGGCAGACTTCACGTCGCCCTTGACGCCTTCGGCCTTGCCCTTGGCCTCCTGCGCAACGCCGTCGGCCTTCAGGTTCGCGTTGTCGGTCGCGTTGCCGATGCCCTGCTTGGCCTTGCCGATCGCCTCGTTGGCCGCGCCCTTGATCTTGTCGGTGGTGCTGCTCATCGCCGGCTCCTCGTCCTGAATGCGGCCTTGCCGCGCTGGGGGAGAAACGGCGGAAGGCGGATTAATGTTCCGCCGATTAACATTGACCTGTGTTGGGGGCGGCGGCGCGCTTCCCGGCGGCGGCGGCGACCGCTAGGAACGTCGTCGTGCCCGACTCGATCCCTCCCGCGAAAACGCGCCTCGCCGCGAACACGACGTCGTTCGCCGGCCGGCCGGGCGAGACGCCGTTCGACCTCGCCTTCGCGGCGGCGCGCCGTGCGGCGGAGGCCGGCGAGGTGCCGGTCGGCGCGGTGGTCGTGCGCGACGACGTGGTGCTCGCGGTGGCGCACAACCGGCCCCGCGCGCTGCGCGATCCGACGGCGCATGCCGAGATCCTGGCCATCCGCACCGCCTGCGCCGCGCTGGGCGACGAAAGGCTGTCGGGCTGCGACCTCTACGTCACCCTGGAGCCGTGCCCGATGTGCGCGGGCGCGATCGGCTTCGCGCGGATCCGGCGGCTCTATTACGGGGCGGCCGACCCCAAGGGCGGCGGTGTCGAGAACGGTGCGCGCGTGTTCAACCAGCCGACCTGCCACCACGCGCCGGACGTGTATGGGGGCTTTCGCGAGGACGAGGCGGCGCAGATGCTGCGCGACTTCTTCCGCGCGCGGCGCGACTGATCCATCGCGCGGCGCGAACCGCCCCGCGTGCCCGACGTTGCCGGCTCGCACAGCCCGGAGGCCGCATCCATGACGCCGACCTATTATCGCGCCCTGATCGTCGGGGCCGGCTCGGGCTTGAGTGCGGCGCTCGCCCGGCAACTCGCCGCCGACGGGCTGCGGGTCGGCCTGGCGGCGCGCAACGTCGAAAAACTCGACGCGCTGGCCCGCGAGACCGGTGCGTCGGTCCACGCCTGCGACGCGAGTCGGCCGGCCGAGGTCGAGGCGCTGTTCGCCGCGATCGAGCCGGCGCTCGGCGGAGCGCCGGACGTGGTGGTCTACAACGCCAGCGGACGCGTGCGCGGCGGCATCGCCGAGCTCGATCCGGAAGCCGCCGCGCAGGCGCTCGCGGTCTCGGCCTTCGGCGGCTTCCTGGTGGCGCAGGCCGCCGCCAAGCGGATGCTGCCCGCCCGCCACGGCGCCATCCTGCTCACCGGGGCCTCGGCGAGCGTGAAGGGATTCGCCGGCTCCTCGGCCTTCGCGATGGGCAAATTCGCCCTGCGCGGCCTGGCCCAGAGCCTCGCGCGCGAATTGCAGCCGCAGGGCATCCACGTCGCGCACTTCGTCATCGATGGCGCGATCCGGAATCCGGCCCGCGCGCCCGAGGCGCCGGACGCGCCCGACAGCCACCTCGACCCGGAGGCCATCGCCCGCAGCTACCGCGACGTGCTGCGCCAGGACCGCAGCGCCTGGACCCAGGAGCTGGAGCTGCGCCCCTGGGTCGAGCGGTACTGAGAGGCGATGGGTTCTGAGGGGGTGGCTCCGCGCGGACCGGTGATCAGGCCGGGTCGGGCCGGGCGGCGATCGCCTCGATCTCGACGAGGTAGCCGTGATGCAGGCCCGGCACCGGCACCACCGCGCGGGCGGGGCGGGCCTCGCCGAACGCCTCGGCATAGATCCGGTCGAAGGCCGGCCAGTTCTCGACTCCGACGAGGTAGGCGGTGACCTTGAGCACGCGCTCCGGCCCGCATCCGGCCTCGCCGAGGATGGCGAGCACGTTGGCGAGCGCCTGCCGCGCCTGCTCCTCGAACGGGCGATCGAAGGTGTGGCTGCCGTCGGGGCGAGGCCCGAGCTGGCCCGAGACGAAGACGAGGTCGCGCCACGCGGTGGCTTGCGCGTAATGGCCGGCGGGCTCCGGTACGGCCTTCGTCGCGATGCGTTCGATCGGATGCGTCTTGGCGATTGGATGCGTCTTGGCGATTGGATGCGTCATGGAAAAGGTCACCAGCCGGCGATGCGGGGCCACGTGGCCGAGACGCGCCCGGACGCGTCGAGCACGTGGTAGCAGGCGTGCTGCGCCGCCGTGGCGCAGGCATGGTTGGGCAGGATGCGCAGGCGTGCGCCCAAGGCAAGCTCCGGCAGCGCCGCCCTCGACCCGGGGCGGAGGGCGACGATGCCGTGCTCCTGGTTGGCGTCGCGCACGATCAGGTCCGGGTAGGGGCGCCCCGCGGGATCGCAGACGATGCCGTAGCCCTGGTCCACGGCCTGGCGCGCGGTGCCGCGGTCGCGCGACAGGGCCATCCATCCGGCATCCACGATGATCCAACCCTTGGCCGCCTGGTGGCCGATCACGGTGGCGAGCACCGACAGGGCGATGTCGTCGGCGCCGCAACTGCCGACGCCCGCCTGGAACAGGTCGCCGAACATGAACACGCCGGCCCGCACCTCGGTGACGCCGTCGAGATCCCCGGCGAACCGCGCGGTCGGCGTCGAGCCGACGCTGACCACGGGGCAGGGGAGGCCGGCCGCGCGCAGGTGCCCGGCCGCCGCGACGGCCGCCGCGCGCTCGGCCTCGGCCGCCGCCGCGATTCGCTCGGGGTCGTCGAGGCCGTAGCTGTCGCCGGCATGCAGCAGCACCCCGCGCAGCTCGGCGCCGCCGTCGACGAGGATGCGGCCGATGGCGACGAGCGTGCCGGCGTCGTCCGGGGCGACGCCGGAGCGGTGCCCGTCGGCGTCGACCTCGATGAGGCAGGGCAGGGAGGCGCAGGAGGGGGCGCAGGAGGGATCGCGGTTGGCCGCCACCCAGGCCGCGACGGCCTCGGCCTGCGCGACGCTGTCGAGGATGATCGCAAGGTCGGCCCCGAATTGCCGGCGGATGCCGCCGACCCGGTCGAGCTTCTGCGGCGCGATGCCGACGCCGTAGGTCAGGTCGGTGACGCCGCCCTCGGCGAAGTAGGCGGCCTCGCGGAGCGTCGAGACCATGGCCGGACCGTGCGGGCCGGTCATCGCGCGCCGCGCGACGGCGAGCGACTTCGCGGTCTTGAGGTGAGGCCGGAACGCGACGCCGAGGCCGGAAAGCCGCTCGCGCATCCGCGCGACGTTGGCGGTCAGGCGCGCCTCGTCGAGGAGCAGGCAGGGGGTGTCGAGGGCGGCGAGCGAATCCGCGGCGACGTCGGCGACGGCCATCGCACTCTCCCTTTCCGGTTGCATCGAGCGCCTTCTAGAGCGGCATCCGATCAGGTTGGATCATAAGCGTCGTATCCCGCGGCGGCGAGGTAGCTCCGGCATTCGTCTGGTTTGAAGGCAGCGAAGGCGTTTTTGATGGCGTCCCAGAGGTCGGCAACGGTGCGCTTTGCAGCCGATCGGAGCATTGCCTTGAGCTTGGCAAAGGCCATCTCGATCGGGTTGAGGTCGGGGCTGTAGAGCGGCAGGTAGAGCAGCCGTGCACCGGCGGCCTCCACGGCCTCGCGCACGCCTTTGACCTTGTGGGCCGGGAGGTTGTCGAGGATGACGGTGTCGCCTTGCCGCAGCGCCGGGGCCAGGGTTTCGACGACGTAGGCACGGAAGCGTTCGCCGTTCGTGGCCCCATCGAGGAGCGCGGTCGCGATCAGGCCGCTGGTGCGCAGGGCGGCCGTGACGGTGGTGGTCTTCCAATGTCCGAACGGTGCGGCGACCCGGCAACGCGCGCCGCGCGGGGCGCGTCCGTAGCGGCGGACCATACTGGTGTTGGCCGCGGTCTCATCCAGGAATACGAGAGCGTCCGGGTCGAGGTCGAGTTGCCCCTCGAACCACGCCGCGCGGGCGGCCTTCACGTCCTCCCGATCCTGCTCGGTCGCGTGGCCGGTGTTTTTTTTCGCGTGATGCCGTGACGCTTGAAGAAGCGCGACAGGCTGCTCCTCCCGACCCACAGGCCGTGCTCCGCCAGCTTCTCCTGTAGCTCCGTCAGGAAGATCTCGGGCTTGGCCTCGTAGGTCGAAACGATCAGGTCGGCCTGCGCTTCAATCGTCTGCGAGCGCTGATCCCCGCCCATCGGTTTGGGTGCGATCCGCCCTTCTTGCGCGAAGCTCTCGTACCAGCGGATCGCGCTGGTCGGGCTTACGCCGAACCGCTTGGCCGCCTGACGGCGCGACGCGCCTTCCTCGACGGCGGCCACGACACGCTCGCGCAGATCGACGGATAGGGCAGATGGCATGCGGCTCTCCTGCGAAAGCCACGCAGGGAATCACATCAAACCCCGACCGGTAAACCCCGGTGATTCAGCCCGGTCGGATGCCGCTCTAGGTGTTTGGTCCCGGCATATGGTGTGACGGGTCGAGCCTGAAGCGTTCGGGCTCTATCGTCCAGGTCTGGCAGATAAATTCGTAGGGCGTGAAGCCTCGCAGGGTCTTCAAGCGGCGGCCGTAATTGTAGGCCTCCACGAACAATTGCAGGTGACGACGCAGCTCGTCGTAGTCGGCGTAATGGTAGCGTTTGACCGTGGCATCCTTGATGGTCCGGTTCATCCGCTCGACCTGGCCGTTCGTCCACGGGCAGCGTGGTTTGGTCAGGCGATGCTCGATCTTGGTCTGCTCGCAGGCCCATTCGAACGAGTGCCAGCGGTACAGGCGCGGCTCATCGCGCTCGGCCCAATAGGCCGCCACCTTGGCCTCGGCCTCCGCGTTCACCGGCTTGTTGTCGGTGAACTGAATGCCATTGTCGGTCAGGACCGTGTGGATCGTGTAGGGCACGGCTGCGACCAGATCGCGTAGAAAGGCTGCCGCGATCCGCTGGGTCGCCTTCTCGTGAAGTTGGACGAAGACGAACTTGCTCGTGCGGTCGATGGCAACGTACAGGTGGAGCTTGCCTTGTTCGGTGCTGACCTGTGCGATGTCGATGTGGAAGTAGCCGATCGGGTAGGCTTTGAAGCGCGAACGCTTGGGCTTGTCGCCGTCGACGTCCGGCAGACGACTGATGCCGTGACGCTGCAGACAGCGGTGCAGCGACGAGCGGGTCAGGTGTGGGATGCTGGGCTGGAGCGCGTAGAGGCAGTCATCCAGTGGCAGCAGGGTGTGCCGGCGAAAGGCGACGATGACCGCCTCGTGCTCCAGGCTCAGCACCGTGGAGTGAGGTTCCTTCGGTCCCATCCGCGCATCGGTGCTGGTCGGACGTGAACGCCACTTCTGCACCGTGGTCGGACTGATCCCGTAGCGCTTCGCGGCGGCTCTCACGCTCTCTTTACGAGCTTGGATTGCCCGACGGACCGTCTCAGTCGTTGTGGCGCTGCCGTGGAGAACCTGTCCCATAGCGCGTTCCTCCATGTGGCATCAAATGTATCACCACACGGCGGGACCAAACATCTAGGCAGAGGCCGGGCGCGGGGCTAGGTCTACGCGAAGACGGCGCCCATGAACGCGGCCGAAGTTCGGAGAAACGCCATGACCGACGCGAACGCCGTCATCCTCCGCGACTTCGGCGGCCCCGAGGCGATGCGGCTCGAGCCGGTCCAGCTGCCGCCGCCGGGGCCGGGCAGCGTGCTGCTGCGCCAGACCGCGATCGGCTTCAACTTCATCGACGTCTACCAGCGCAAGGGCGCCTACCCGCTGCCGCTGCCGACCGGGCTCGGCCACGAGGCCGCCGGGCGGATCGAGGCGCTGGGCGAGGGCGTCGCGGGCTTCCGGGTCGGCGACCGGGTCGCGACCATGAACGCCGGCCTCGGCGCCTACGCCGACCGGCGGATCGTGCCGGCCGACAAGCTGGTGGCCATCCCCGACGCCGTCTCGGACGATGACGCCGCCGCCCTGCTGTTCAAGGGGATGACCGCGCAGTACCTGCTCCGGCGCACCCACGCGGTGCAGCCGGGCGAGATGGTGCTGGTCCACGCAGCCGCCGGCGGCGTCGGGCAGATCCTGTGCCGCTGGGCGAAGGCGCTCGGCGCCGTCGTCGTCGGCACCGCCGGCTCGGCGGAGAAGTGCGCGGTGGCGCGCGAGACCGGCTGCGACGTGGCGATCGACTATTCGCAAGCGGGCTGGCCCGAGGCTTTGCTCGCCGCCACCGGCGGGCGCAAGGCGCGGGTCGTCTACGATTCGGTCGGCCGCGACACCTTCCTGCACTCCCTCGACCTCGCCGCGCCCTTCGGCCTCGTGGTGCTCTACGGCGCCGCCTCCGGCCCGGCGCCGGCGATCGAGCCGGAACTCCTGAACAAGAAGGGCTGCCTGTTCCTCACCCGCCCCTCGGTCTTCCCGCACAACGCCGACGCCACGACCCTGCGGGCCAACGCCGCCGAAGTTTTTGCCGCCATCGCCTCCGGGGCGATCGTCTCGCGCATCGGGGCGCGGTTCCCCTTGGCGGACGTCGCCGAGGCGCATCGCGCGGCGGAGGCGCGGGCGACGACGGGGGCGATCCTGCTGGTCCCGTGAGACGCTTCAGGTCGCCCGCACCACGACCTCGACGAGGTTCGGCCCGCCCGAGGCGATCCCGGCCTCGATCGCCGCCGCGATGTCGCCCGCCCGGGTCACGCGCCGCGCCGGCACCCCCATCGAGGCGGCGAGCGCCGGGAAGTCGATCCGCGGGTCGGTGAGGTCCATGGCGATGAAGCGGTTGGCGCGCGCCGAGGCGTAGTGCGTCTGCGACTTCATGTAGTTCTTCAGGATGTTGTACTCGGCGTTGTTGATGACGACGAACGTCACCGGCAAATTCTCGTGCGCGGCGGTCCACAGGGCCTGGGGCGAGTACATCGCCGCCCCGTCGCCGACGACGCAGACCACCGGCGCGCGGTCGAGGCCGAGCGAGGTGCCGACCGAGGCCGGCATGCCCCAGCCGAGCACGCCGCCGCGCATCGAGGCGTATTGGTGCGTCCGCTCGCTGTGCAGGAAGGTGCGCAGGTGCGCCATCGTCGCCGGCGCCTCATCGACGATGGCGGTGTCGGCCCCCACCGCGCGGGCGATCTCGCGGGCCGCCACCAGCGGCGCGATCACCGGGTCGGCGAAGGCGGCGTCGGCCGCTTCCATCAGTCTTTCGCGTCGGACGGCGTAGTTCCGGGCGGCCGCGACCCGCAGGGCGGCGTAGGCGTCGGCGCGGCCAGCGAGGCGCGGCTTCAGAAGCGGCAGCAGCGCGTCGAGGGAGGCGCGGACGTCGCCGACCATCGACAGCGTGGTCTCGTAGGTGCGCCCGAGGTCGCGCACGTCCGCCGAGAGCTGGAACACCTGCGTGCCGGCCGGCACCGCCGAGCCCTCGGTGTAGAGCACGGTGATCAGCGACTTGCCGCCGAGGGCGAACACAGCGTCGTAGGCGCCGAGGATCTTCGCGATCTCGGTCGCCTTGGTCGGCAGGCTCCCGGCCCAGAGCGGGTGGGCGGTGGGGAAGGGGATGTGGGCCGGCCAGGACGAGCCGTAGACCGGCGCGCCGAGGAGGTCGGCGAGCGCCACGGCCTGGCTGGACGCGTCGCTGGCGTCGATCTCGTCCCCGGCGATGAGGGCGAGGCGCCCCGGCGCCACCGCGGCGAGATGGTCGGCCAGCCGGTCCAGCGAGCCCGCCACGGCGCAGCGGTCGATGGTCGAGACGCCGCCGGCGGGCGCCTGGGTCATCGCCTCCATCACGTCCATCGGCAGCGACAGGAAAACCGGGCCGGAGGGGGCGGCCGAGCAATCGTGGAAGGCGCGCCGCAGCAGGGTCGGCAGCTGGTCGGCGTTCGTCACCTCGCGCGCCCACTTCACGGCGGGGGTGGCGAGGCTGACGAGGTCGCCGAACAGCAGCGGGTCGGTGATCGCGTGCCGCGAATCCTGCTGGCCGGCCGTCACCACCAGCGGCGTGCCGGAGACGTGGGCGTTGATCAGGTTGCCGAAGCCGTGGCCGAGGCCGCCGGCGGTGTGGAGGTTGAGGAAGGCGGGCCGACGCGCGGCGTGCGCGTAGCCGTCGGCCATCGCCACCGCGCTCGCCTCCTGCAACGCCAGCACGTAGGCGATGTCGGGGGTGTCGGTGAGCGCATCGATCAGCGGCAGCTCGGTGGTGCCGGGATTGCCGAAGATGTAGCGCACGCCCTCGGAGCGCAGCACCTCGAGCAGCACCATCGCCCCGCGGCGGCTGCCCAGAGACTCCACATTGGTGATCGCCATCGCCGTCCCCTCCGTCGCGCCACCGAGGCTACGCCAACGGTGGGACGGGGCAACCGCGCGGCGCGCGTCGGACGGCCGAGTCCGCGTTATACCAGACCTCGATGAGCCCGACTCATCGAGGTCTCGCCCCCGCGACTGCGGGGCGGCGGCAATCCGCCGGACGTCATGGGTCCTGACCCATGAGACTTAGTATTACACGGCCGAGTTCGCGTCACACGGCCAAGCCCGCTTCACACCGCCAAGTGGGCCACGACCACCGAGGCTGCGCGCATCGCCCCGCGCGAGGCGTCGGTCGCGTAGCGGATCGCGTGGCGCGCGACGCGGTTGCGCACCCGGCGGGCCGCCCAGGGCAGGGTCGTCTCGGTGGCCAGCGCGCGGGCGTAGAGGCTGGATTCCAGGCTCGCGGCGTCGCAGGCGACCTTGACCGGGTCGGCATAGAACGCGGCGACCTTGTCGGCGCCCATCCCCGGCGTCGCGAGCCAGCCCGGCAGGTGCGCCTCGGCGAGCTGGCGCACGTCGGTCAGCACCTTGCCGATCCCGGTGCCGGGAATCGGGCAGGCGGTCTGGAACGCGTCGCCGACGAGGACGAGCCCGTCGCGCACGTGGCCTTCGGCCCGCATCAGGTCGATCGGGCGAACCTCGACCGCGCCCGCGATCGCGAGGTCCGGGCAATGGGCGGCGAGCCCCGGCATCAGCGTGCGCAGGGCGCCCTCCGGGTCGGCGCGGAGCGCCTTCGTCCAGGGGGCGTTCGGCTGGTGGTAGCAGAACAGGTTCGCCCGCATGGTCTCGCCGAGGGGGAACAGCGTGAGGTAGGCGTCGCCGCCGCCGAAGCGCTCGGAGAAGTAGGTCATCGCCGGGAACGGGAAGGCGGAACGCGGCGCGGCCATGTCGAAGCCCGCGGCCAGGGAGTGTCGCTCGCCGATCACGCGCCGTGAGATCCCGGCCTTGCGGCGCAGCACGTCGCCGAGGCCGGTGGCCAGCACGACGAGCCGGCCTTCGAACCGGCGCCCGTCGGCGAGCGTGACAACCTGCCGGTCCGGGCCGAGGTCGAGGTCGGCGACCCGGCCGACGGTGAGCAGCCCGGCGGGCAGGGCGGCGCGCAGGGCGTTGATCAGGTCGGGATAGGCGGCGCCGTATTCGGTGGTCCGCTCCCAGTGGGCGAGGCGGCCGAAGCGGACGACCCGGACGGAATCGGTCCGGGTCGTGCAGCCGCGGGTGGCGTCGCCGAAGCCGAGCGCCTCGAACAGCGTCATCTGCGCCGAGCCGTACTTCTCCGCACGGAAATCGTGCGGGTGGACGGCGTGGGCGTCGATCAGCGCCACGCTGCGGCCCTGGCTGGCGAGGCGGCCGGCGAGGCAGGTTCCGGCCAGGCCGGCGCCGATCACCACGACGTCGAAGCAGTCTGTTTGAGCAGGCATCATCGAAGACATCCGTCCGGCAGCCAGCGTCTTCGCGACGCCCGCACGGTAGAGATGGCAGACTCCATCCCGAAAAAAGGTCTTTGCGTAGTCCTCCGCGATCAACGAAACGTGCACGGTCTGAAAAATTCGGAAACATTCTACCCTAGGTAGAATGTATTCATTATCTCGAACAATGAGAGCTTGTGACCTACGCTCGGTTCTCACCACCATCGCGCAAGTGCCTGACGAAGTCCTGCGCGAAGGCCGGAAGTCCCTCGAAGCTGCGGAGGCACAGGGTCAAGGCGCGGGTCGCCCAGGGCTCGACCAGCGGCACGACGGCGATGTCGAGGCCGCGCGCCACCCGCCGGGCCATGCTCTCGGGCACGATGCCGACCCCGACGCGGGCTTCGACGAGGCGGCAGACGGCGTCGAAGCCCCGCAGCTGCACCCGCAGGCGCATCGGGCGCCCGACGCGGGCCGCCTTGTCGGCGAGGAAGCGCGTGAGCGCGCTCGCCCGGTCGAGGCCGACGAGGTCGTGCGCCAGGACCTCGCCGAAGGAGACGGTCTCGCGCTCGGCCAGGGCGTGGCCGCGGGCCGCCACGAGCACGAACCGGTCCTTCCGGAACGGAAACGTCTGCAGGGTGCCGGTGTCGACCGTGCCCGACAGGATGCCGAGGTCGGCCTGCCCGTCGGCGACGAGGCCGACGATCTCGTCCGAGGTGTGCTCGTCGATCTCGACGCTGACGCCGGGGTTCCTTGTCAGGTAGGCGGCGAGCGCATCGGGCAGGAATTCGGTGAGCGCGTTGGTGTTGGCCAGGACCCGGATCTGCCCGACGGTGCCGCCGGAATAGGCCGAGAGCTCGCCCTGCATCCGCTCGATGCCGGCGATCAGCCCGCGGGCATGGGCCAGCAGCGTCCGCCCGGCCGGGGTCGGGACCACACCGAGGCGGCTGCGGGTGAGGAGGGCCGCGCCGAGCGAGGTCTCCATCGCCCGGATGCGCGTCGAGGCGGCGGCGAGCGCGAGGTTCGCCCGCGCAGCCCCGTGGGTGATCGAGCCGGCCTCGACCACGTGACGGAAGAGGGTGAGGTCGGGCAGGTCGAAGCGCATCATCGCAGGACGCCTCCTTGTTCGCCGGGCGCGAAGCCGCCCTGTGCGAATCCCTGGGCCGAGCCTGCGCGACGGGCGACCGCGGTCCACATCCTTCGCCGTTCGCGAAGGCACCGTCAAAGGATGCCGTATTGCGAACCGTTCCAATCCGGCCCCTAAACGAGCCTGGAACCGAACGCGGCGGAGCAAAGCAACATGGGAGGCGAGACGACGATCCTGGCGACCGCCGGCCTGCTCGTGCTCTGCATGGGGCTGTGGGCGACGGCGCTGCTGCCCGAGATCGTCACCGCGCTCCTGTTCTTCGCGCTCGCGATGCTGCTCAAGCTCGGCGCGGCGGCGACGGTGTTCTCGGGCTTCGCGTCGTCGGCCTTCTGGCTGGTGATGTCGGGGATGGTGGTCGGCCTCGCGATGACCCGGACCGGCCTCGGCGCGCGCCTGGCGCAGGGCCTGAGCGGCCGGCTCTCGGGCTCCTATGCGCGCTTCATCGCCGGGCTCGTGGGGTTCAGCTTCCTTCTCGCCTTCGTGATGCCGTCGAACCTCGGGCGCATCGCCCTGATGATCCCGGTGACGCTGTCGCTCTGCGACGCGTTCGGGCTGGCGCCCGGTCGCAAGGGCCGGGTCGGCGCGGTGATGGCGATCGGGCTCGCGACCCCGATCCTGTCGGCGGCGATCCTGCCGGCCAACGTCCCGAACCTCGTGATGGCCGGCGCCGCCGAGCGGCTCCAGGGGCTGCACCTCACCTACCTGCCCTATCTCTGGCTGCACGCGCCGGTGCTCGCGCTGGTCAAGGGCGCGCTCCTCGTCCTGCTGCTCGTAAAACTGTTCCCCGACCGGCTCGAGGCCGAGGCCGCGGCCCTGCCGGCGTTGCCGCCGGCCTCGCCCGCCGAGCGCCGCCTCGCGGCGATCCTCGTCGGCACCCTGGTCCTGTGGACCACCGACGGGCTGCACGGGATCGCCCCGGCCTGGGTCGGGCTCTCGGCCGCGGTGATCTGCCTGATGCCGCGGGTCGGCGTGCTGCCGGCGGAGGCGTTCACGCAAGTCTCCCTGCGCACCTGCTTCTACATCGCCGCCCTCCTCGGCCTCGTCGCGCTGGTCAACGAGACCGGCCTGGGCGAGCGCCTCGGCCACGCCTTGCTGGCGGTCGCGCCCCTCAGCCCCGGCGCCCCGGTCCAGAATTTCGCCGTGCTCGTCGGCATCGCGACGGCGCTCGCCCTGGTCGTCACCGCCAACGGCGCGCCCGCGCTCTACACGGCGCTGGCCGGCGAGATGGCGAAGGCCAGCGGTTGGCCGTTGCTCGACGTGGTGATGGTGCAGGTGGTCGGCTACGCGACCCTGTTCTTCCCCTACCAGGCGCCGCCCATCGTGTTCGCGCGCGAGCTGGGCGGGGTGTCCCTCGCGGACGCGACGCGGGCGACCTTCGCCTACGGCATCGCCGGGCTGCTGGTCGCCGCACCCCTCGACTACCTGTGGTGGCGACTGATCGGACGGCTGCCATGACAAGGCAGCCTATCGCGAAAGCAGAGCCCCCGGGACAGCAATGGGAAGGCGATATCCCGGCGGAATCGTCAACACCGCCCCGCCATGCCGCATTGCGGCGAAACGCCTGGACCTCTAGCGCTACAGATTAGAGACGGTCCAATTCGAAGCCCATTCCGAGAACGACACGAGGCCCCCCGCACGATGGCACCCACCGCACGCCCCACCGTGGCCCAGCCGCTCTCGCCGCACCTCCAGATCTACCGCTGGACCTGGACGATGGCGATGTCGGTGTTCCACCGCGTCACCGGCACCGCCCTCTACGGCGGCACCGCGCTCGTCGCGATCTGGCTCGTGGCGCTCGCCTCCGGCCCGGCGGCCTACGCCTGGGTGGCGTGGTTCTTCGGGTCCTGGATCGGGCGGATCGTGCTGTTCGCCTACACCTGGATCCTGCTGCACCACATGCTGGGCGGTCTGCGCCACTTCGTGTGGGACGCCGGCTACGGCTTCGACCGCGACAAGCGCATGGCGCTGGCCCGCGCCACCCTGATCGGTTCGACGACGCTGACGGTCGTCGTCTGGGCCGTCGCCCTTCTGGCGCGCTGAGGAGTTCCCGCCATGGCCAAGGCCAAGATCCTTCAGAACCCGCAGGTCTCGATCCGCACCCCCCGCGCCCGCGTCCGCGGCCTCGGCGTCGCCCACCACGGCGTCGGGCATTGGTGGATGCAGCGCCTGACCGCCGCCGCCAACGCGCCGCTGATGCTCGCCTTCGTGGTGATCATCGCCCTGATGGCCGGCCGACCGTATCCAGAGGCGGTGGCCCTGGTGTCGCACCCCTTCGTCGCGATCGTCCTGATCCTGGCCGTGACCTCGGTCGCGATCCACATGCGTCTGGGGATGCAGGTGATCATCGAGGATTACATCCACAGCCCGGGGCTGAAGATCGCCGCGGTGTTCGCCAACAACTTCTACGCGGTCGTCGTGGCCGTGGCTTGCCTCTACGCCATCCTGCGCGTGGGGCTCGGCCGCCTCGTCTGACCTGCTTCCCGCGATCTTGAAGGAGCCTTCCATGGCCGCCAACGGACAGAACGGGCAGGGACCCGCCTATTCCATCACCGACCACACCTTCGACGTCGTCGTCGTCGGCGCGGGCGGCGCAGGGCTTCGCGCCACCGTCGGCTGCTCGCAGGCCGGCTTGCGCACCGCCTGCATCACCAAGGTGTTCCCGACCCGCTCGCACACCGTAGCGGCGCAGGGCGGCATCTCGGCCTCGCTCGGCAACATGGGGCCGGACGACTGGCGCTGGCACATGTACGACACCGTGAAGGGCTCGGACTGGCTCGGCGACCAGGACGCGATCGAGTACCTGGTGCGCAACGCCCCGGCGGCCGTGTACGAGCTCGAGCACTGGGGCGTGCCGTTCTCCCGCACGGAGGAGGGCAAGATCTACCAGCGGCCGTTCGGCGGCATGACCACCGATTACGGCAAGGGCACCGCCCAGCGCACCTGCGCGGCCGCCGACCGCACGGGGCACGCGATGCTCCATACCCTCTACGGGCAGGCGGTGAAGAACCAGACCAACTTCTTCATCGAGTACTTCGCCCTCGACCTGATCATGGACGACGAGGGTCGCTGCCGCGGCGTCGTCGCCATGGACCAGGCCACCGGCGAGATCCACCGCTTCCGCGCGCAGATGGTGATCCTCGCCACCGGCGGGTACGGCCGCTCCTACTTCTCGGCGACGTCCGCCCACACCTGCACCGGCGACGGCAACGCCATGGTGTTGCGCGCCGGCCTGCCGCTGCAGGACATGGAGTTCGTGCAGTTCCACCCCACCGGCATCTACGGCGCCGGCTGCCTGATCACCGAGGGCGCCCGCGGCGAGGGCGGCTACCTCACCAACTCCGAGGGCGAGCGCTTCATGGAGCGCTACGCGCCGTCGGCGAAGGACCTCGCCTCGCGCGACGTGGTCTCGCGCTCGATGACCATGGAGATCCGGGCCGGCCGCGGCGTCGGCAAGGGCGGCGACCACATCTTCCTGCACCTCGACCACCTCGACCCGGCGATCCTGCACCAGCGCCTGCCGGGCATCTCGGAATCGGCCAAGATCTTCGCCGGCGTCGACGTCACCAAGGAGCCGATCCCGGTGCTGCCGACGGTGCACTACAACATGGGCGGCATCCCGACGAACTATCACGGCGAGGTGCTGACGCTGCGCGACGGCAACCCCGACACCGTGGTGCCCGGCCTGATGGCGATCGGCGAGGCGGCCTGCGTCTCGGTGCACGGCGCCAACCGCCTCGGCTCGAACTCGCTGATCGACCTCGTGGTGTTCGGCCGCGCGGCGGGCCAACGCTGCGCCGAGATCGTCGAGCCGAACGGCCGGCCGATGGACCTCGCCAAGGACTCGGCCGACAAGGCGCTCACCCGCCTCGACCGCTTCCGCTACGCCGACGGCGGCACGCCGACCGCGGACCTGCGGCTCGAGATGCAGAAGACGATGCAGAACAACTGCGCCGTGTTCCGCACCGGCGAGGTGCTGGAGGAGGGCAAGGGCCTGATCCACAAGGTCTGGAGCGCGTCGGCCGACATCCGCATCACCGACCGGTCGCTCGTCTGGAACACCGACCTCCTGGAGACCCTGGAGTTCGACAACCTGATCGGCCAGGCGGTCGTCACGATGGAATCGGCCGCCAACCGCGAAGAATCGCGCGGCGCGCATGCCCGCGAGGACTTCCCCGACCGCAACGACAAGGAGTGGATGAAGCACACCCTGTCGTGGCTGGACGAGAGCGCCCACCGGGTGAACATCGACTACCGCCCGGTCCACACCTACACGATGTCGAACGAGATCCAGTACATCGAGCCGAAGGCGCGCGTTTACTAAGCTGCGCTTCGGAAAGCCGATCGGCGAGGCCGCGCCCTCGATGCGTCTTGCCGATCGTTGCTTCGATCGACTCTAGCGGAAGCCAACGACAGCCATGGCCGAATTCTCCCTCCCCAAGAACTCCCAGATCACCGAGGGCAAGTCCTGGCCCGCGACGACGGGGGCCAAGAACCTCAAGGAGTTCCGCGTCTACCGCTGGAACCCGGACGACGGGAAGAACCCGCGGATCGACACCTACCAGGTCGATCGCGACGATTGTGGGCCGATGGTGCTCGACGCCCTCCTGTGGATCAAGAACAAGGTCGACTCGACGCTGGTGTTCCGCCGCTCCTGCCGCGAGGGCATCTGCGGCTCCTGCGCCATGAACATCGAAGGCCAGAACGCGCTCGCCTGCACCATGGGCATCGACGAGTGCCAGGAGCACGCCAAGGGCCGGAAGACCGCCGCGGTGAAGATCTATCCGCTGCCGCACATGCCGGTGCTGAAGGACCTCGTTCCCGACCTGACGAACTTCTACGCCCAGCACGCCTCGGTCGAGCCCTGGCTCAAGACCGACACCCTGGCGCCCGAGAAGGAATGGCCGCAAACCCCGGAGGACCGGGCCAAGCTCGACGGACTGTACGAGTGCATCCTGTGCGCCTGCTGCACCACCTCGTGCCCGAGCTACTGGTGGAACGGCGAGAAGTTCTTGGGGCCTGCCGCGCTGCTGCAGGCCTACCGCTGGCTGATCGACAGCCGCGACGAGAACACCGGCGACCGCCTGGACGCGCTGCACGACCCGTTCAAGCTCTATCGCTGCCACACGATCATGAACTGCGCCAACACCTGCCCGAAGAACCTGAACCCGGCCAAAGCCATCGCCGAGATCAAGAAGATGATGGTCGAGCGCACGGTCTGATCCGGCGGGGCGCGGCACTGAGGCCGCCCCGCCACACTCGCCCCGAAAAGCCCCGTGCGCGGGCACTCGGGTGGGCGTTCCCCGATCCCCCGCCTTGCGGCCATCGCATTTGCCCCCGACGCAAGGACCCGCAAGGGGCGCCGCACGCGCGCCGGGGAAGCCGAGACCGATGCCGCGCCAGTACCGTTCGACGATCGCCCTCCTCGCGCTGGCCGCGGGTCTCGGCGCCTGCTCGTCGCAGCGCTTCGACGGACCTCGCGTCCGCGCGCCGGCACAGCAGGCCGCCATCGACAACATCGCGCCGGCGATGCGCTCGGGCGCCGTGACCTCCGCGCCGCTCGCGCCGCCGCCGGGGGCCTCGGCCGCGCCGGACGGGGCGCCGATCGGCGCGCAGGCCTCGATCGCCCCGCCGCCGGCCTCCAACGTCATCCCCGAGCCGGTGGTCGCGCCGCCGCCTGCCCCGCCGGTGGTGGCGAGCGGGCGCGCCTCGGTGGTCGGCGCCTGGGACGCCAAGGATGCGACCGGGGCGAGCTGCAAGGTGACGCTGTCCAGCGCGCCGGCGCTCGACCTCTACAAGGCCTCCGCCGCGGGCTGCCCGAACAAGGATCTGGCCAAGGTCACGGCCTGGGATTTCCGGGACGGCGAGGTCTACCTGTACCAGCAGGGCGGCACGGTGGCCGCGCGCCTGCGCCAGGGCGGCGGCGCCCTCGACGGCGCGCTGACCAAGTCCGGTGCCTCCCTCGCGCTGGTGCGCTGAGGGCTTACACCAAGTCTCACGGGTCAGGACCGATGAGGTCCGGCGGATTGCCGCCGCCCCGTAGTCGCGGCGGCCGGACCGCGACGAGTCGCGCTCACCGAGGTCCGGTATCGGCCGCGTGTGGGGCTACGGGCTCACCCGCAGCCCGAGCAGGAAGGTGTTGTCGGAGAAGCTCGCCGTCGCCACCGAGCTGTTGATCTCCTGGTAGAGATAGGTGCCGCGCAGCGTCAGCCAGCGGTTGAAGCGGTAATCGAGCCGGGCGGTCGCCGAGAAGCCGGTCTCGCGGATCGAGACCCCCTGGTAGTCGTTGTGCAGGTAGGCGCCGCCGACGATGATCGAGAGGTTGCGCAGGAGGTCGTGCTGCACCTCCAGCGTCGCCGTCTGGGTGCGGATGCCGCTGGAGCCGGGGACCGTCGTCTCGGTGACGCCGGCCTGCGCGTTGAGGCGCACGGTGGTGAGGGGGCTCGCCGCCCAGATCAGGGCGGCGGCCAGGATGGGCGCGTCGAGGCCGCGCAAGGCTGGGTCGACGTAGGTGCGGTGCTGCAGGCCGCCCGAGATCTCGCCGCTGATCGAGCGGGTGAAGTTCAGGGTCGCGCCGACCGAGGCGGCGATGCCGTCCGAGTCGCGGCGCAGGCCGCTGGCGTCGCGGCGCAGGTCGTAGACCCGGGTGTCGGCGAGCAGCTCGACGAAGGGGCTGATCTCCGGCGACACCTCGTAGGCCGTGCGCAGGCGCATGCTGTACTGGTTCTGGTTGCGGTCGGCCTGGCTGATCACGGTGCCGTCGGACAGCCGCGCATCCTCGAACTCGGAGCGGTCGACCGAGCCGCGCAGGGACACGGACAGCCGGTTGAAGGTCTCCGTCGCGCCGAGCGAGCCGCCATAGGTCGCCACGATCGGCCGGTTGGTCGCCGTCACGGCCTGGAGGTTGGGGCTGCCGGTGCGCTGGGTGTCGACGAGGAAGCGGGTCTCGGCGTCGATCCGCAGGTCGCGGTTGGCGTCGATCCGCAGGCGCACGGTGCCGGCCGCGTTCGGGCGGCTCGCCACCTCGTTCTGCGGGGTCTCGAGGTAACCGGCGCGCAGCTCGCCCGCGAGTTCGCTCCGCGACCAGTCGGAGCGGAAGTTCAGCTCGCCCTCGCTCCTCAGCGCCACCGAGCCCTTGGCGAGGGAGGGCGTCGTCTGGTCCGGGTTGCTGTCGTAGCCGAGGCTCTGGGTGAAGGAGGGCAGCACCGTGAAGCTGCCGAGCTTCAGCCCGAGCGGCGCGTAGGCGTCGTCGGTGGCGAGCGGCCGCCGCAGGCTGTTGGCCAGCAGCGCGCCCGGCGTGAGGACGCCGCTCAGCGGATTGATCAGCGGCAGCCCCGCCCCTTGCGGCCGCGGTGCCTCCGGCGGCAGGGGCACGCCGACGACCGGGTTCTGGATCACCGGCGACAGCCGCAGGGACGGCGGCGGGATCTGGGTGACGTCCTGGGTCAAGCGCCGCGTCGCCGTCCCCTGGCGCCGGGGCGGTGCCGCGCGCTGGCGCAGCAGGCTGATCGGCGCGCGGTTGTTGGCGCCCGAGGTGGCGCCGCCGGTGCGGCTGCCGGAGGAGCGGACGCGCGTGTCGAAGGTCGAGGCGCCGGCCTCGGCGCCGGTCGGCCCGGACAGGCTGGCGCCGCCCGAGGTGAGGCCGCCGGAGGATTCGCCGCCGGACGTCTCGCCGGACGTGCCGTTGCCGAGGCGGGGCGGACCGTCCATGGGGCGGCGGCGCAAGGTCGGCAATCCGTCCTGGCCGGGCTCCTGGCCGATGCCGGGGTTGTCGGGCTGGCCGCCGACGGGACTGAGGGATTCGAAGCGCGCGCCTTGCGCCTGCGCCGCGCCGGGCAGGGTCGCGAGCGCCGCCGGGAGGCCGGCGAGCAGAAGTGCGAGGCCGCAGGCACGGCCTGCCTCCCGTCGCGCATGCCCGTCGCCTTCCACCCCCAGCACCGGATCCCGACTCCCCTGGCTGGGCGCGCGAGGATCGCCGCACCGCTTCCGCATGGTTAACGAAGGCTAGCCGGGCGTAGTTAATGCGGCGTCAACGGCGGATGGGGGCGGACCCGCGACGCCGATGGATCGGCGCGTGCGGCGGGTCTATAAGCGGACGATCATGTCCGCCCCCGCGCCCGTCCGCCGTCTCGACCCGGTCCTCGTCGACCGCATCGCCGCGGGCGAGGTGGTCGAGCGGCCGGCTTCCGCCGTCAAGGAGCTCGTGGAGAACGCGATCGACGCCGGCGCCCGCTCGGTCGCGGTGACGATCGAGGCCGGCGGCCGGCGGCTGATCCGGGTGGTCGACGACGGCGCCGGCATGTCGGCGGACGACCTCGTCCTGGCCGTCGAGCGCCACGCCACCTCGAAGTTGCCGGGCGGCGACCTCACGCGGATCGACACGCTGGGCTTCCGCGGCGAGGCGCTGCCCTCGATCGGCGCGGTCTCGCGGCTGTCGATCACCACGCGCACGGCGGAGGCCGAATCCGGCGCGGCCCTCGTCGTCGAGGCGGGCCTGCGCGGCGCGGTGCGGCCGGCGCCGGCCGCACGCGGCACCCGGATCGAGGTGACCGACCTGTTCTCTGCGACGCCGGCGCGGCTGAAGTTCCTGAAGTCGGACCGCGCCGAGAGCGCGGCGGTCTCCGACATCCTGCGCCGGCTCGCCGTGGCGCAGCCTGCGATCCGCTTCACGCTGACGAGCGAGGGCGGCACGCCGCTGGTGCTGCCGGCGCTCGCCGGCGCCGGGCCGGACGACCCGGCGGCCAACCTCGCCCGGCTGGCGCAGGTGCTGGGGTCGGACTTTTCCGAGAACGCCCTGCCGGTGGCGATGGCGCGCGAGGGCTTCTCGCTCACCGGCCATGTCGGGCTGCCGACCTTCCATCGCGGGGCGGCCAACCACATCCATTTCACGGTGAACGGCCGTCCCGTCCGCGACCGACTGCTGCTCGGCGCGGTGCGCGGCGCCTACGCCGACACCCTGCGCTCCGACCGGCATCCGGTGCTCGGGCTGGCGATCGCCTGCGAGCCCGGCCTCGTCGACGTCAACGTCCACCCGGCCAAGACCGAAGTGCGGTTCCGCGATCCGGGGCTGGTGCGGGCGCTCGTCGTCAGCGCGATCCACGAGGCCTTGCGCCGGGGCGGGGTGCGGGCCTCGACCGGCGTCGCCGCCCGCACCCTCGACGCCCTACGCCCCTCCGGCGGGCTTCCGCTCACGCAGCATGCCCTGACGCAGCATGCCCTGACTCAACATGGCGGGGCGGCGAGCCCGAGCCTGTTCCAGGCCGCCCGAACCGGCGCGTTCCGGCCCGGCATCCCGTCGGTCGCGGCGCCGTCCGGCTTCCACCGGCCCGCGTCGGACCCGGCCTACGGGTTCGGCGAGGCGGCGCAGGCGGCGTTCGAGCCGGCCAGCGACTTGTCGGACCCGATGGCCGGCTTGGCGGAACCGACGGCCGACCTGGCGCCGCCGGCCGCCGACCTGCGCAGCCTCGACGCGGCCGAGGACGCCCTCGACCACCCGCTGGGCGCCGCGCGGGCGCAGCTGCACGAGACCTACATCGTCGCCCAGACCCGCGACGGCGTGGTGATCGTCGATCAGCACGCGGCGCACGAGCGCCTGGTCTACGAGCGGATGAAGCGCGAGCGCGCGTCGGGCGGCATCCTGCGGCAGGGCCTGCTGATCCCCGACGTGATCGAGATGGCGCCCGAGGCCGCCGAGCGGCTGGCCGCGGCGGCCCCCGAACTCGAACGGCTCGGCCTGACGCTGGAAGGCTTCGGCCCCGGCGCGGTGCTGGTGCGCGCCGTGCCGGCGGCGCTCGCCGGCGCCTCGGTGCGCGACCTCGTCGCCGACATCCTCGACGCGCTCGACGCCAGCGGGGTGGAGGAGGGCGGCGCCGGCGCCCTGGAGGACGGCCCCCTCGGGCGCCGCCTCGACGCGGTGCTCTCGCGGATGAGCTGCCACGGCTCGATCCGCGCCGGCCGCCGCCTGCGCCCGGAGGAGATGAACGCGCTCTTACGCGCCATGGAGGCGACGCCGAATTCCGGCCAGTGCAACCACGGCCGCCCGACCTACGTCGCGCTCGGCCGCCACGACATCGAGCGGCTGTTCGGGCGGCGCTGAGCGGGGCGGCGCAGGGTCGATCGCGGCAAATTCAATCCGGGCAAGGTCAATCGCGGCAAGGTCAATCCGGGATCGCGAACCCGATCGACTGGCACAGGAGCGCGACCATCGTCACCCCGCCGGCGACGAGCCCCATGCGGGCCGAGCGTGCGGGGGCGGAAGCGGACGGCGAGGCGCCGAACCCGAGCTCGTCCTCGTAGCGCGCCAGGATCCAGGCCTGGAGCGCGGGCGCGGTCATGGCGAGCCAGGCCCACAGGCCGATCGCCACGAAACCCAGGCCTTGCCCGCCGTAGGTGAAGACGTCGTCGATCATGGCGCTCTCGAATCGACCGCCCCCTCGCGGCGAGCTTAGATCACCGATCCGTGATCCGGGAAGGGCCGGCCGGTCCCGGCCGCGGCTTTCGCGTGCGCTGGAACACGGATCGGCCTATGACACGTGCCGACGCCCGAACAACCCGGCCCGTGTTCCGATGACCGCACTCGCAGACCTGTCCCCCGCCGACCTCGCCGCGCGCTACGCGCAGGCGCATGGCGCCTACGAGGCGTTCCGCGCCCGCGGGCTGAAACTCGACATGACCCGGGGCAAGCCCGCGCCCGAGCAGCTCGACCTCGCCTCGGGGATGCTGGCGCTGCCCGGCAACGGCGACCACACCACGGCGTCGGGGGAGGATGCGCGCAACTACGGCGGCCTCCAGGGCCTGGCCGAGGCCCGCGCGCTGTTCGGCCCGGCGCTCCTCGGCGCGCCGCCGGAGCAGGTGGTCGTGGCCGAGAACGCAAGTCTCGCCGTGATGCACGACTGCATCGTCTGGGCGATGCTGAAGGGCGTGCCCGGCTCCGAGCGCCCGTGGTCGAAGGAGGCGGCGCCGGCCTTCCTCTGCCCGGTGCCGGGCTACGACCGCCACTTCGCCCTGTGCGAGGAGTTCGGCATCCGCATGCTGCCGGTGCCGATGACCCCCGAGGGGCCGGACATGGAGGTGGTCGAGGCCCTGGTCGCGGACCCGGCGGTCAAGGGGATGTGGTGCGTCCCGAAATATTCGAACCCGTCCGGCGAGATCTATTCGGACGAGACCGTCCGGCGGCTCGCGGCGATGAAGGCCGGCGCCCCGGACTTCCGCCTGTTCTGGGACAACGCCTACGCCGTCCACCACCTCACGCCCGAGCACCACGCGATTCCCGACATCCTCGATGTCTGCAAGCAGGCCGGCAACCCCGACCGCGCCTTCGTCTTCGCCTCGACCTCGAAGATCACGCTGGCCGGCGCGGGGCTGGCGTTCTTCGCCGGCTCTCCCGAGAACGTGCGCTGGTACCTGGCGCGGGCCGGCAAGCGCACCATCGGGCCGGACAAGCTGAACCAGCTTCGGCACGTCCGCTTCCTGCGCGACCCGGCCGGGCTCACCGCCCACATGGAGCGCCAGCGCGAGCTCCTCGCCCCGAAGTTCTCGGCCGTGACCGAGGCGCTCGAACGCCACCTCACCGGGACCGACGTGATCTGGAGCCGGCCCGAGGGCGGCTACTTCGTCAGCGTCGACGCCGGCGTCGGCACCGCCGAGCGCATCGTCGCGCTCGCCAAGGGCGCCGGCATCGGCCTGACGCCGGCCGGCGCGACCTTCCCCAACGGCCGCGACCCGCGCGACGCGGCGCTGCGCCTCGCGCCCTCCTACCCGAGCCTGTCCGAGGTCCGCGAGGCGGCCGAGGGGATCGCGCTCTGCATCCTGCTCGCCGCGATCGAATCGGAGCGGGCGGTGCGGGCGGCGCCGCAGCAATGAGCGGCCTCCTGCGGACGGCCGCCTTCCTCGTGCTCGCCACGTCGATCCCGGCCGCCGCCGCCCCCCGCGTCGATGCCTGCGACCGGCTCGCCGCCACGATGATCCGGGCCACCGGGGCCTCGCTCGCCGGGCGCGCCGGCTCGCTCGCGGTGTTCCGCGCCACCGACGCCGAGCGGATGAGCCTCGATTGCCGGGCGCCGGCGCGGATGGTGTTCGCCTCCCGCGACCGCGAGCCGACCCGAGGCTACTATGAATTGATCGGCCGGGCTGCGCGCGCGCTCACCGGCGCGGCCGCCGAGGCCGCCGAGGTGCTGGCGCGGCAGGTCCACCAGGATTCGCTGCTCGCCGACGCGCCGCGCCAGGGCATCGCAGGCAAGGCGGCGCTCCGCTGCGAGACCGGGCCGCGCGACGACGCGCTCGCCGGCGACCTCACGGTCTGCGTCCTGGTACCGAACCGGCCGCCGGCCTTGCGCCGCAGGGCCGGACTTTCGCACGGGGCGAGGGCGGGCTAAGCCTCCGCCCATGCCCGATTCGACCGAGACCCACGAGCCCAAGACCGTCCGCGCCGGCGCGGTCGCCTTCGGCAACCACCTGCCGCTCGCGCTGATCGCCGGCCCGTGCCAGCTCGAGAGCCGCGACCACGCCCTCGAGATCGCCGCCGCGCTGAAGGAGATGGCCGAGGCCCACGGGCTCGGCCTCGTGTTCAAGGCGTCCTTCGACAAGGCGAACCGCACCTCGGGCGGCGCCGCCCGCGGTGTCGGCCTGTCCGGCGCGCTGCCGATCTTCGCCGAGATCAAGGACCGCTACGGCCTGCCCGTGCTCACCGACGTGCACGATGCCGGGCAGTGCGGGCCGGCCGCCGAGGTGGTCGACGTGCTCCAGATCCCGGCCTTCTTGTGCCGCCAGACCGACCTGCTGCTTGCCGCCGCCGCCACCGGCCGCGTGGTCAACGTCAAGAAGGGCCAGTTCCTCGCCCCCTGGGACATGCAGCACGTGGCCGCCAAGGTGACCCAAGCCGGCAACCCGAACGTGATGGTCACCGAGCGCGGCGCCTCGTTCGGCTACAACACCCTGGTCTCCGACATGCGCAGCCTGCCGATCATGGCCGCGGTCACCGGCGGCGCGCCGGTGGTGTTCGACGCCACCCACTCGGTGCAGCAGCCGGGCGGGCAGGGGGGAAGCTCGGGCGGCGAGCGCCGCTTCGTCGCCGTGCTGGCCAGGGCCGCCGTCGCGGTCGGCGTCGCCGGCGTCTTCATCGAGACCCATCCCGATCCCGACCGCGCCCCGTCCGACGGCCCGAACATGGTGGCGCTGCGGGACATGCCGGCGCTCCTGTCCGAGCTGCTGGCCTTCGATCGGCTGGCCAAGGCGCGGGCGTAGGACCCGGGCGCAAACTGCAAACCTCAAGCCGGCTCGCGCACTGCGACGAGGACGTGCGCCCGCAGCGGCTGCGATAGCCCGCAACGCCCGTTCGCATCGCGCTCGATCGCAGCCGCGAAGGCGGTGGCGATCGCTCCCGCGTTGTCGCGGATCGCGATCCGCCGCGCCGGGTCGACCGCGGCGACGCGTTCGAGGAAGGCGTCGCGGTCGGCAAAAGTCTCGCGGCGCACGAACGTCGTGTCGGAAAGGCAGCGGAACCGCCCGGCCGCGATCGCGTCGGCGATGGCGGCCTGCGCCGCCGCGCGGATCGCGGTCTCGTCCTCGACCGGCCTGAGCGCCACGAAGAAGCTGCCCTCTGCCAACGGCTCGACCACGACGATCCGGCCCCCCGGCACGACGACCCGGGCCGCCTCGCCGAGCGCGGCGCGCGGGTCGGGGACGTGATGTAGGGCGTTCAGGATCACCGCGCCGTCGAACGATCCGTCGGCGAAGGGCAGGCTCTCGGCCGAGCCGGCCTCGAAGGTGCAATTCGGTGCGCGGTCCCGGGCGGCCGCGATCGCCGCCGCTCCAGGATCGATCCCGGTCATCCATGCGCCGTGGCCGGCGAGCGCGGCCGCCATCGCGCCGGGACCGCAGCCGACGTCGAGGAGGCGGCGCCCGGCGATCGGCGCGAAGGCGTCGAGGACGAGCGAGAGGGTGTCCATGGGCGAGGTCCGCATCGGTCGAGCCGCACCACCATCGCGGGGCGGGCGCCGCGGCGCAACCGCCCGGGCCCCTTCGATGCCACCGGGACGCCGCGATGGATACGGCCGAGCCGGATCGCGGTTTCAGTCCAGACGCGACGAACCCGCCGCTTCGTGATGGCGAGATCAGTCCTCGCGCCTGTTCACCGGTCCATCACGCTGATACGATCTTTCTTCCTAACCGAGCCTTCGGTTCTCGTTGCGGACGTCCGGCACCGGACGTCCCGATCGCGGTCGCCTGCGACCGAACGGTCGTTCCCATGGACGCGCAAATCCCATATCGTTGTGGGATAAAATCCCACGGACATCGCACGCAATGCCGCGTTACACCATCGACCTGCATGACGGCGCGCATTTCGTGCGCGACACCGAGGGCTTCGACCTGCCCGACGCCGACGCCGCGCGCGAGAAGCTGGTGCGGATCATGTCGAAGATCGCCCTCGGCTTCACGGCCGTGCCCGAGCGCCAGGACTACCTCGCCGTGGTCCGCGACGAGAACCGGAAAGTGGTCCTGCGCGCCCGCCTCTCCCTCGACATCGAGACGTTCGACGCCGGCTGAGGGCCACGTCCGCGCCGAGGCCGGCGAGGGCGATCACCGATAGAGGCGATACGGAGATGCGGTCGCGCCCGTCGAACAGGGCGGAAGGGCCGAGCGTCGCGCCCTCGGCCTTCGGCATTTGTCGCCACCGCGGTATGGGGCCGGCCAGCAAAGCCGGGGGGCCGCGAGGCGCGCAGCGACGGCTGCGTGGTGGCCGCCTTTCGCCGGCGTCGCGATCCTCGCCTAAGCCAGGGGATTCCGGCATCGCCGACGGGAACACCGGATCGCCGGGATGATGTCGCTTGATCGCGGGCGACGCCGAGGCGATGATCGCGCCCATGTCCGACGCCGGCGATCCGCCCACCGCGAAGCCGGCGCCGGCGGTCACGACCCGGGCGGCGACGGCGATCGTGATCGCCGACATGGTCGGGGTCGGCGTCTTCACCAGCCTCGGCTTCCAGGTCGTGGACATCACGTCCGGGTTCACGCTGCTGCTGCTGTGGTTCGTCGGCGGCGTCGTGGCTTTGTGCGGGGCGTTCAGCTACGCCGAGCTCGCCGCGATGTTTCCGCGCTCGAGCGGCGAGTACAACTTTCTGACGCGCGCCTACGGGCCGGCCTTCGGGTTCATGGCCGGCTGGCTCTCGGCGACGGTCGGGTTCAGCGCGCCGGTGGCGCTGGCGGCGATGGCGTTCGGGCAATACGCGCAGGCGATCCTGCCGGGGGCGCCGCCGCTGCCCCTCGGCCTCGCGGCGATCGCCGCGACCACGGCGCTGCGCCTCGGGGGAGGGCACCACGGCAACGCGATCCAGGTCGGCTTCACGCTCGTGAAGCTCGCGCTGATCGTGCTCTTCATCGTCGCGGGCTTTGCCGGCGGCGGGGGTGGTTCGATCGGCTTCCTGCCGAGCGCCTCCGACCCGGGGCAGATCTTCAGCGCCAGCTTCGCGGTGAGCCTCGTCTTCGTGATGTACGCCTACACCGGCTGGAACGCGGCGACCTA
Organism: Methylobacterium cerastii; assembly: GCF_022179125.1. GTDB lineage: Bacteria > Pseudomonadota > Alphaproteobacteria > Rhizobiales > Beijerinckiaceae > Methylobacterium > Methylobacterium cerastii. The sequence continues at coordinate 19,773 of NZ_BPQG01000047.1, read as the reverse complement.
CATCGTCGGAGACCTCGCCGACCCGCCGCGCAGCCTGCCGCGTGCGCTGTTCGTCGGCACGGGCATTGTCCTCGTGCTCTACGTCGCCCTGAACGCGGTGTTCCTCTACACGACGCCGACGGCGGAGCTCGCCGGGCAGATCGAGGTCGCCCTGATCAGCGGGCGGCACGTGTTCGGCGAGGCGGGCGGCCGGCTCGTCGGCCTGCTGATCTGCCTCGGCCTGATTCCGACGATCAGCGCGATGATGTGGATCGGCCCGAGCGTCACCGTGGCGATGGGCGAGGACGTGCCGCTGCTGGCGTTCTTCGCGCGGCGTTCCCGAACCGGCGTGCCGGTGGCCGCGACCCTGCTCCAGGCCGCAATCGCCAGCCTCCTCCTCCTCACGCGGAGCTTCGAGGCGGTGTTGGAATTCATCCAGTTCGGCCTGATCCTGTCCTCGTTCCTCGCCGTCCTCGGCGTGATCCGGCTGCGCGTCGCGCGGCCCGACCTGCCGCGGCCGGTTCGCGCCTGGGGCTATCCGGTCACGCCACTGGTCTTCCTCGGCGTGACGCTGTTCATGCTGGCCCACCTCGTCGCCTCTCGCCCGGTCCAGGCGCTGGCGAGCCTGCTCCTGATGGGGGTCGGCCTGGTACTGTTCCGCGTTGCGGACCGGCATGCCCGGCGCAGGGGCCGGGCGCCGGGGCGACGAGGCGGCACGACGCGATCAGCGCGCGGGCGCCGCCTCGTTCGCGCGCAGCACGTCGAGCCGGTACTCGGCGGTGCGCAATTGCTTCAGCACCTGCGCGAATCCCTTCGCGCCGACGATGAAGCCTTCGGCCGCGTCGTCGCCCGAGAGCGGGTAGTGGGCGACCCCGAGCCAGTGCACCAGGACGATGTCGGCGCCGGGCAGCACCGCGCCCTCCACCCGGGCGACCAAGCGCGCGAGGTCGGCGCGGTCGAGGTAGTAGGCCACCTCCGAGATCACGATCAGGTCGAAGCGCCCGTCGGGCCATTGGCCGGGGACGGCGGCGAGCTGAAAGCGCGCGTTCGGGCAGTCGGCGCAGCGGGCGCGCGCGGCCTCCAGCACGGAGGGCACCACGTCGAGCCCGAGCACGGCGTCGCAGCGCCCGCAGAGCTGGTGCGTGAACACGCCGATGGAACAGCCGACGTCCAGGGCGGAGGCGTAGTGCGGCCGGGGCAGGGCTTCGAGGGTGGCCTGGTACTTGGCGCGCTCGTAGGCGCTGGTGGCGAACTTCCACGGGTCGGCTTCCGTGGCGTACATGCCCTTGAAGTAGTCCGTGTCGAGGGATTTCGCGCGCCGGCCGGACTCCGTCACGGCCGGCTCCTGCGCCCCGGCCTGCGCGGCCGCCATCCCGAGCATCGCCCCGGCGGCGACGGCGCCCCCGGATCGCAGCAGGACACGGCGTGACGGTCGTCGGCTGTCGCGCACATGATCCTCACGGGTCGTCGGGTCCCCGATGAGCGCAACCTCACCCGGTGGCGGCGGTTCCGCGGGCGGCGGGCCGGTCGCCGGCCTCCGAGAGTTCACGCTCCCGGAACATCGGCCCCGCGGGCCCGGTTGAGAGGGCCTGATCGGGAGTGAAACGCATGGTCGACGTCGCAGAGATCAAGGAACACGCAGACGTCGTGGGTTCGGACGGAGCCCACGTCGGCACGGTCGACCACGTCGACAAGGGCGAGATCAAGCTGACGAAGAAGGACGCCGCGGCCGGCGGCCTGCATCACTACATCCCCGTCGACTTCGTCCAGTCCGTCGAGGGCGACATGGTGCGCCTCGACCGCCCGGCCGAGGAGGTCAAGCGCGAGTGGTCGACCTCCTGACCGAGCGAGTTGGGCCGCGCGCGACGCGCGCGGCCTCCATAGTGGGTCGCACGCGTTCGGCGTGGCCCGCGGCGAGGCCGGCCGACAGCCAGGCACGCGCCCTTGCACCAAGCCGGCGACCGGCGTTCCGCAAGCTTCGACGAGCAGCGATGTCCGATGACGACACCGAAGCGTTTCTGCGCGACGTCCGCGCGGCGCTCGCAGCCAGCCCCCGCCCGGAGGACCCGTCCCTCGAAGCCCTGCAGCGCATCGCGACCTGGCTGCGCACACCCATCGCGGAGGAGACGCCGGCCGAGGAACGCCTCGACGCAGCGGACGGGCCGCAACGGGACGATCCTGACATTCCGGTGGGGTAAGGCGCGTGTGGCCGGCGGACCCGCTGGGCGACCGTCCCAAAACCCGAACGGGGCGGCCCCGCGTCGCCGGAGCGAGCAGGGCCGCCGCAGCGGATCGGGCGGATCTGCCGGCTGGCGATGCAGCGTTCACCAGAATGCGCCGGACAGGTTTCGGAAGGATGACCGATGCCTCCGGACTCCACGGTGGGCGAGGGGCGCCGGCGATCAACGATCCGTGTGGGGTGGAACGCCGGCCAGCGCGCAGCCGTTTCTGGCGCCTCACCGGAGCATCCCGTCATGACGTTCAATCGCGCCGCCGCCGTCGTCGCCGGCAGCCTCCTCCTCGCGGTCCCGGCCTACGCGCAGGGCACGGCCCCCAGCCCCGGCGTGGTGCCCGGCTCGGCGGCGTCTGCACCGGCGCCGACGGGGAAGCCCGCCGTCCCGAGTGCGGAGCGGACCGCCAAGTCGAAGGACTGCTCGATGCAGGCCGACAAGCAGGGTCTGCACGGCAAGGCGCGCAAGAAATTCCGCAACGCGTGCAAGCACGGCCTGAGCTGACCCGCCGGCCGGCGCCGCCAGATACTGATCGACGCGGACTCCGAAGCGTTCGGCGTGCCCGCTCGATCACGGGCACCGTCGGACGCTCGGACCTTCAGGCCATTCCCCGAAGAACGCCAAGCCGGTCGCGACATGCCTGAAGACGTCATGGGCGACCGCGCGTTCTGGCTGTTTCTCGCGGTCGCGATCCCCGTCCTGTTCCTTCCGGTCGGCATCGCGCTGTGGAAGGGGCGAAACGTCGGCCCGGTAATCGCCCTCAGCCTCGCGTTCTGGCCGGCGGCCCTGGCGCTCGCCCTGAGGACGCGGCGGCGATGACGACGCCCCGCTCGCACCGGCGGCCCGCAACCAGCTAGGATGCGCCGAACGGCCGGCGAGCGGGAGCCTTGCGATGCACGATCCTCACGAAGATGCGCCTCACCAAGATACGCCCCACGACGACACGTCCCACGGCCATCCGCACGAAGGCGAGGCGCCGGCCGCCGGCACCGAGCGCTGGAAGCACGACGGCGTGCGGGTGGTCCCCGGCGACAAGCTCGACGCCAACACCGCGCAGACGCCGGGCATGTTCCGGCAGGTGGCGATCGACCATGCCCGCGTCGGCGCGCAGAAGATCTGGGCCGGCACCGTGGCGATCGAGCCCGACGCCAAGACCGGGGTGCACCATCACGGCGTCCTGGAGAGCGTGATCTTCGTGCTGTCGGGGCGCGCCCGGATGCGCTGGGGCGACCGGCTCGAATACGTCGCGGAAGCCGGCCCCGGCGACTTCATCTTCGTGCCGCCCTTCGTGCCGCACCAGGAGATCAACGCCTCGCCCGACGAGACCCTGCAATGCGTGCTGGTGCGCTCCGACAACGAGGCGGTGGTGGTCAACATCCCCGACGTCGAGCCGGTGGAGCGCCCCGAGGCCGTCCACTGGGTCGACCCGATCCACAAGCACCCGTAAGGCGAGGCTGGAGCCGGGCTCTCCGGTGCGTGCGCAGGCTCGGCTGAAACGGCCCGCCGCCCGGTGCGTTCTCGCAAGGCGGGCGGTGGGACTCCAGGCTCGCGCGAGCTTCACGACAGGATGGCGGGGTAGGGCACCTTGGGACAGGACACCGCGAGACACGGCACGATGCGCCTCGGTGCGTTCTTCTACGCCACCGGCCACCACGTGGCGGGCTGGCGCCATCCGTCGAGCGAGGCCGACGGCGGCCTCAACCTCGAACGCTACGTCGGCTGGGCGCAGCGGGCCGAGGCGGCCAAGTTCGACCTCGTCTTCCTCGAGGACGGCTCCGGCATCCGCGACGGCAACCTGCGCTCGTCCGAGCGCACGGCCCGCTCCACCCACTTCGAGCCGGTGACGCTGCTCTCGGCGCTGGCCGCGGTCACCCACCGGATCGGGCTCGTGGCGACCACCTCCACCAGCTTCAACGAGCCCTACAACGTCGCCCGGCGCTTCGCCTCCCTCGACCACCTCAGCGGCGGCCGGGCCGGCTGGAACCTCGTCACCTCGACCACCGACGCGGAAGCCGCCAACTTCGGCGAGGCCGGCATCGCCCGCCACGGCGACCGCTACGCCCGGGCCGAGGAATTCGTCGACGTGGTGCTCGGGCTGTGGAACACCTGGGACGACGACGCGGTCGTGATCGACCGCGCGAGCGGCCAGTTCTCGAAGCCCGACGGCTTCCGCCCGCTGAACCATCGCGGGACGCATTTCGAGGTGCGCGGACCGCTCAACATCTCGCGCACGCCGCAAGGCCAGCCCGTGGTGGTGCAGGCGGGCTCGTCGGGGCCGGGCAAGGATCTGGCGGCCCGCACCGCCGAAGTCGTGTTCACCGCCAACCAGACGCTTGTCGAGGCGGTCGAGTTCGCCGGCGACCTCAAGGCGCGCCTGCCGCGGTTCGGCCGCAGCCCCGACGACCTCAAGGTGATGCCGGGCCTGTTCCCGGTGGTCGGGCGCAGCGAGGCGGAGGCGCGGGCCAAGTTCGAGGCGCTGCAGGACCTGATCGACCCGGTGGTGGGCCTCGCCCTGCTCGAGCGGATGGTCGGCAGCTTCGACCTCTCCGGCTTCGATCCCGACGGCCCGGTGCCGGAGCTGCCGGAGGCCGAGGGCGCCAAGTCGCGCCAGCAGCTGATGTTCGACCTCGCCCGCCGCGAGGGCCTGACCCTGCGACAGCTCTACCTGCGGATCGCCGGGGCGCGGGGCCACTCGCAGATCGTCGGGACGCCCACGCAGATCGCCGACGAGATGGAGGCGCGCTTCCGCGCCGGCGGGGCCGACGGCTTCAACGTCATGCCGGCGACCCTGCCCGGCGGCCTCGACGACTTCATCGAGCTGGTCCTGCCGGAGCTGCGCCGGCGCGGCCTCGTCCGCACGGAGTACGCGGGCCGCACCCTGCGCGACCACCTCGGCACCCGTCCGCCCGCGAGGGTCCCGCGCCCGTGATGGTGCCGCGCCCGCGACAACGCGCCGGCGCAACGATCGGGGGTGAGGGGGATTGGGCTCGGGCGCTGCCACGTTCCCGGACGCGCTTTCATCCCCCGACCGACGAGACAACGATGACGCCTCAATTCTGGCTGTGGCTGGGCTGCGCCGGCATGGCCGCCGGAGCTGCCGCGATCCTGTTACTGGCGAAGCGGCGGACGCCCACCGAGGAAGCCGACGGGATCATCCACGGGATCGTGCCGATCATCGCCGCATGCTCCTACTTCGCCATGGCGACGGGGCAGGGCAGCATCACCCTCCCGGCCGGCCCCGACGCGGCGGACGTCGCGCGGCAATTCTACGTCGCGCGCTACATCGACTGGACCTTCACCACGCCGCTCCTGCTCGTCGGGCTCGCGCGCACCGCGATGCATTCCGGCATGCGCCGGCAGGCCGTGGTCTGGGGCCTCGTCGGCTCCGACCTGATCATGATCGTCACGGCGCTGGCCTTCGGCCTGTCCGAGGTCGCCGCGGTGAAGTGGACCTGGTTCGCCATCTCCTGCGGCGCGTTCCTGGCCGTGTTCTACGGGATCTTCGTGCAGCTGCGCGAGGAAAACGCCGCCGAGCGGGCCGACGTGCGAAAAGCCTTCCTGCGCAACGCCGTGTTCCTCACCGGAGTCTGGTGCGCCTACCCGGTGGTGCTCCTCGTCGGCCAGGATGGCCTCGGCCTACTCTCGCCCGCCGTCGCGCTCGCCGTGGTCGCGCTCCTCGATCTGACCGCCAAGGTCGCCTACGGCATCATGGCGACGATGGAGACGACCCGCGCCGTCGATCGCGACCTGGCCGAGGGAACGGCCGCCGCCAAGCCGCTGCGCCGGGCGGCTTGAACCGCATGACGGTCCGCGCGTCTCGTCCGCCCCTCGCGGCGGCCGACGCCGCGGGCCGCCTTCGCGCCGCGACGGCCCGGCTGCCACACCTGGCCGCCGCGCTCGTCGCGCTCGGGCTCGTCGCCTCCGCGTTCCTGCCGCGCGAAGCCTCCTGGCTCGCGGCGCTCTCGGTCGTGATCGTCCTCGGTGTACCCCACGGGGCGCTCGACGGCGCGATCGCGGCACCGCTTCTGCGTCCCCGCTACGGCCGGGCGTGGTTCGGGGTCTTCGCCATCCCCTATCTCGGCCTCTCGGCCCTGGTCCTCCTCGCCTGGCAGCTCGCGCCGCTTGCGGCGCTCGCCGGCTTCCTGGCCTTGTCGGTCCTGCATTTCGGCGAGGAAGATGCCGGTCCCGGCGTGCCGCACGTGCTCCTCGACCGTCTCGCGGGCCGGCAGCACGGCCGCCCCTGATCCCGGGCGACCCGGACGCCCCGCGCTGCCGGTGATCGCGCGGCTCCGGTGGACAGTCGCGGCGCCGCGGGACTTTTGCCACACTCCCGACGCAAAAGCCGAGCTTGCCGATACGGTCGGGTTTCGCCGGTCCGGTCCGGCGGTACACCAGGACCAACGCAGCCCTGCGCGTGCGCGAAACCGCACCGCAGGATATGGGACGTTCGGGATCATGATCGTCAACGGTGGGCATGCCGATTCCGGCGAACGCGATCGCACCGCACTCGGCCGGCCGGCGATCCTGAGCCGCCGGTCGTTCCTGGCCGGCTCGGCGGTCGGGCTCGGCGCCATCGGCCTCGGCAGCTGCGCGACGACGGACGGCATCCTGCTCGCCGAGGCGACGCGGACCTACGGGCCGATGCCGGACGAGAAGTTTCCGATCCCGGCGGCCGACATCAGCAAGCTCGATCCGAAGTTTTACCGCCGCACGGTCCGCTACGAGACCAAGGAGGCCGCCGGCACGATCGTGGTCGACCCCGCCAACTTCTACGTCTACCGGATCGAGGGCGACGGAAACGCCACCCGCTACGGCGCCAACGTCGGACGCGACGGCTTCCTGTGGCACGGCGACGCCTATGTCGGGCGCAAGTCCGAGTGGGCGACCTGGACGCCGCCCAAGGAGATGATCCGCCGCCAGCCGGAGGCGGCCAAGTACGCCCGCGGCATGCCGGGCGGCCTCGACAACCCCCTCGGCGCCCGCACCCTGCACCTCTACCAGAACGGCGCCTACACGCTCTACACGATCTACGCCTCGAGCGAGCCCGACACGATCGGCAGCGGCATCACCAGCGGCTGCGTCGGCCTGCTAAGCCAGGACATGATCCACCTCTATGCGCGGACGCCGGTGAAGACCAAGGTCGTCGTCCTTCCGGCGTAGCGCGGGCGCTGCCGACGGCAGGGCGTCCCGGCGATCGGTCCGGTGCCCTGGCCGGTCGGGGAGCCGCGGCATCTGCGCGCCGGCGCGAACGAATCGCGCCTTCGACGCTTACGCAAGGGTCGGTCCGAGGATCGACCGTCCGCGCCCCTCGTACCCAGCTTCTCCCCCGTTTCTGGGCGGGCGTGGACGACAGGTGCCGATCGCTTGCGAGGTGACGTGATGACCCCACGAACGGTCGCGATCCTGGCCGGCGCCGGCTGCGCCCTGATCGGGCCCGCGGTGGCCCGCGCCTTCACCAGCGACCCGACGGATCAACTCACCCTGTCGCTGCTCATCGCCGGCCCCGTCGTGGTGACGGTTTGGGTGTGCGGGCTGCGGTCCTGGGAGGACTGAGCCAACCTCCGGCTGATCGCCGTCAGCCGGGTTCGCCGGGATCGTCCTCGAGCAGGCGGGCCATGATCGCCTCGAGCAGGTCGGTGTCCTCGCCGGCCATCGCGCCCATCGTCGCCATCCGCTGGATCACGGTGTGGGTGATCGCCTCCTCCACCGTGCCCTCGGCGTAGGCGTAGTGGATGATCGCGGCCTGCCCGTCCCGGTGGCAGCGGCCTTCGATCTGGGCCAGCTGGATCGCGCTGTGGCGCATGTCGTGGATCACCAGGGCACGGGTGCGCTCGCCGCCCGGCAGCTCGTTGCGATGGAGCGAGATCGACTCGGTGACCGTGAACACGACCGCGTCGAGCGCCCCCGTCTGGAAGGCCCGCCGCGTCGCCTCGTTCGCCTCGGCGTCCTGCCGGCCGTCGATGCTGCCGACCGACCAGCCCCGCGTCTCCAGGCTCGCCCGCAGCGCCGCCCCCGTCTCCAGGAAGGCGACGGAGATCGCGACCTGCTCGCCGGCCCCGAGAAGGAGCTCGACGAAGTCGGCCGTCCCGTCCACGCGCAGCAGGCTCGCCTTCTGCCGGAAGCGCAGGTCCGCGGCCCACCCGGTCGGACGCCGGGTGCTTCCGCCCAGGAGGCCGAACTCGCGACGGAACTCGCGCCACGTCGCGGCGTAGAGGCGGCGCGCGTTGGCGGTCAGCTCGGTCGGAGCGAGCGCGCGCTCCACCTCCGGCCAGCCGGCGATGTCGCCCGGCCGACGCCGCAGGCCGATGGCGCGGGGGCCGGTGTAGAGCAGGTCGGCCATCACGGCGCAGTCCTGCGCGTTGCTGGTCCAGGACCAGTTCACCCATCGCCCCTTGGCCCGGCCGATCCCGAGGCGCTGCATCAGAACCCTGAACTCGGCGAGCGTCTCCGTCGGCGCGTCGGCGGCCTCGCCGAGCAGCCGCCCGAGATAGAACAGCTCGTGCGGCGCCTGGCCGGCGGTCGCGCTGACGTAGCTCGTGAACACGGCCGCATCCGCGAGGTGCCGGCAGACGAGGCTCTGCTGGCTGTACGGGTTGCGCAGGCGATGGCTCTCGTCGAACACGACCAGGGGCCAGGCCCGGCGCAGGCTGCCGTGCTTGGCGAGCGCGTTGTTCTTGGCGCGGGCCGACCGCCGCGTGCCCGCGGCCGGCGGCGCCATCAGCCCCTTGGTGCGCTCGTAGTTGACGAGCGTCACCGCCTTCTCCGGCAACCCGGACAGCGCCAGGGTGCGGCGCCATTGCGGCATGGCGCCCTTCGGGCAGACGATCAGCACGTCGCGTTCGGGCATCGCGGCCAGGGCCGTCCAGACCGACAGCGTCTTGCCGAGCCCGGTGGCGTCGCCGAGCAGGAAGCCGGGCCGGCCGGCCGCGCGCGCCGCCAGCATCGCCTCGGCGGCCTCGACCTGGTGCGGGCGCGGGACCAGCCGCCGCCCGTAGGCCGAGGGGTCGGCCGAGCCGGCCGCGGAGCGCCCGTCGTCGAGCCGAGGCGGCGCCTCGGGCGTGGCCGCGACCGATTTGTTCACGCCCCGTGCCACCTTATCCACCGTCCCGCGTTTGCCTTCTCGAAATTGGAACATAGAGTGAACGATGTCTGACGTCGTCACGAGGGGGTCGCACCGCCATGGCACGCTACCGTTTCCATTGCACCAACGGCCTCGAATGCGTCTTCGACGCGGTGGGCAAGGAGATCCGTGTTCCCGGGCGGCTGGCCGACAGGGCCCGCGGCGTCGCCGAGGCCTTGATGGTGACGCTCGACGACGGCACCGACTGGCGCGGGTGGCAGGTCAGCGTCCACGACCTGCGCGGGCGCAACGTGCTTGTGTTGCCGTTCCGGCCGCCGGCCGACGCCGTCGCGCGCGGCGCCTGACGGCCTGGCACACCGGCCCTGCGCAGGGATCGGATGCCATCGATTCGGTCGCGGCCCCGTCGTCGCCGCGTCGCGCGTTGGGGAGCGAGACCGACGACGAGGGAACCGCGTGTGACCAGCCTGCCCGAGCTACCGCCCGAAGCCTTCGCCAAGCAGGACCCGGCGCCGGACACCCTGTTCTACGCCCAGCCCCGCTTCGTGACGCATATCGACGACGGGGCGATCCAGGCCGTCACCGACCTCTACCGCGACCTGCTGCCGCCGGGCGGGCGCATCCTCGACCTGATGTCGAGCTGGGTCAGCCACCTGCCCCCGGAGGTGCCTTTCGCGGCCGTGATCGGCCACGGCCTCAACGCCCGCGAACTCGCGGCCAACCCCCGCCTGACAACGTCCTTCGTCCAGGACCTCAACGGCGACCCGTCGCTGCCGATCGCGACCGCGAGCGTCGACGCCGTCCTGATCTGCGTCGGCGTGCAGTACCTGCAGGATCCCGTCGCCGTCCTGCGCGAGGTCGCCCGGGTGCTCGTGCCGGGCGCGCCCGTCATCGTCACCTTCTCCAATCGCTGCTTCCCGACCAAGGCGGTGGCGATCTGGCAGGCGGTGCGTGGGGACGACCAGGCGCGGCTCATCGCACTCTACCTGCGCCATGCCGGTTTCCCGGAGATCGCCATGCAGGTCGTCGTCCCGGACGGCGCGGGCGGCGATCCGCTGCGCGCCGTGATTGGCCGAACCCCAGCGGGCGTTTGAATTGTCCACGATCGGCTCGCGCAAACGTGAGGCGCTTCGTTCCTAGGCGCATCCGCGGCCGTCGCGCGCGCGCAGGCGGCGGCACCTTGATTTTCGACGCGGGCGCCTGATGTCGCTCGCGATGCAGGATCGTAGAAGCGTGGCATGTCGCGAGAGCGGCACGCCCGGCGCCGCCGGTCCTGCGCCAAGGGGGATGTTGATGAGCACGACGACGATCGACAAGACCAACACCGATTCCTACCCGATGGCGGGCCAGTGCCCGTTCGGAGGCGACCGCATCGGCGGGGCCTTCGGCAGCCGTCCTGCCCTGGAGAACTGGTATCCGCACCGGCTACGGGTCGAGCTGCTGCATCAGAACGGGCTCGCGGCCGACCCGCTCGGACCCGACTTCGACTACGCGGCCGCCTTCCAGGCGATCGACCTCGACGCGCTGAAAGGCGACATCAAGCAGTTCCTGACCTCGTCGGTGTCGTGGTGGCCGTCCGATTACGGCAATTACGGCCCGCAGATGATCCGCATGGCCTGGCACTCGGCCGGCACCTACCGCATCGCGGACGGGCGCGGCGGCGCCGGCACCGGGATGCAGCGCTTCGCGCCGATCTCGAGCTGGTGGGACAACGGCAACACCGACAAGTCGCGCCGCCTGCTGCAGCCGATCAAGCACAAGTACGGCAACGCCCTCTCCTGGGCCGACCTGATGGTGCTCACCGGCAATTGCGCCCTGGAGATCATGGGCCTGCCGACCTACGGCTTCGCCGGCGGGCGCCTCGACGCCTGGGAGGCGGACGACGCGACCTACTGGGGTCCCGAGGTCGTCGAGATGGGCTCGGTCTCGAGCTTCGACGAGATGGTCAACCGCGACAAGCGCTGGCGCGGGAAGAACGGCGACGCCGAGTACGACCTGGAGAACCCGCTCGCCGCCTCGCACCAGGCGCTGATCTACGTGAACCCGGAAGGCCCCTACGCCAACGGCGACCCGCAGGGATCGGCCAACGACATCCGGGTGACCTTCACCCGCATGGCGATGAACGACGAGGAGACCGTCGCGCTGATCGCCGGCGGCCACGCCTTCGGCAAGAGCCACGGCATGGTCCCGGCCAAGGAGATCGGGCCGCCGCCGGAGATGGCGCCGATGGAGGCGATGGGCCTCGGCTGGCACAACCCGAAGGGCGCCGGCAAGGACACGATGACCAACGGCATCGAGGGGAGCTGGACCCCCGACCCGACGAAGTGGGACAACGCCTACCTGGAGAACCTCTTCAAGTTCGACTGGGAGCAGACCAAGAGCCCGGCCGGCGCCCTGCAATGGACGCCGAAGGACCCGAACGCGCCGCGGACCCCCGACGCCCACGTCGCGGGCCAGTCGCATCCCTTGATGATGATGACCTCCGACATCGCCCTCAAGGTCGATCCCGAGTACCGCAAGGTCTGCGAGAAGTTCCTCGGCGACTTCGACGCCTTCACCCAGGCCTTCTCCAAGGCGTGGTACAAGCTGACCCACCGCGACATGGGCCCCAAGCACCGCTACCTCGGCCCGGAAGCGACGATCGAGGACGGCCTGCTTTGGCAGGATCCGATCCCCGATGCCGCCTACGCCCCGGTGGGGGAGGCCGAGATCGCCGCCCTCAAGCAGGCGATCCTGGCCACGGGTCTTTCGGTCTCGGACCTCGCCTTCACCGCCTTCTCGGCGGCCTCGACCTACCGCGACAGCGACAAGCGCGGCGGCGCCAACGGCGCCCGCCTCGCCTTAGCGCCGCAGAAAGACTGGGCCGTCAACCGCCGGGCCGTACCCGTGGTCGAGGCGCTCCGCGGGGTGATGTCCGGGTTCAACGGTGGCCGCGGCGACGGCAAGCAGGTCTCGCTCGCCGACCTGATCGTGCTCGCAGGCTGCGTCGCCGTGGAGAAGGCGGCCCGGGACGCCGGGGTCGAGGCGCGCGTGCCGTTCACGCCGGGCCGCGTCGACACCACGCAGGCGCTCACCGACGTGGAGATGTTCACCTGGCTGAAGCCGGTCGCGGACGGCTTCCGCAACTACGTCGACGACGGGTTCGCGGCGATGGCGCCCCGCCTTTCGCCGGAGGAGATGTTCCTCGACAAGGCCAACCTGCTGACGCTGACCGCGCCGGAATGGGTGGTCCTGACCGGCGGCCTGCGGGCGCTGAACGCCAACCACGACGGCTCGACCCGGGGCGTCTTCACCGACCGGGTCGGCGTGCTGACGACGGACTTCTTCCGGACCCTGACCGACACCAACCTGATCTGGGAGAAGGCCGACGCGGCAGGCACGTCCTTCGCCTTGAAGGACCGCGAGAGCGGGCAGGCCAAGTACGAGGCCACGCGCAACGACCTCGTCTTCGGGTCGAACGCGCAGCTGCGCAACATCGCCGACGCCTACGCCGGCAGCGACGGCCAGAGGCGCTTCGTGGCCGACTTCGTCCGGGTCTGGGACAAGGTGATGATGCTCGACCGCTACGACGTGAAGGGCCACCGGCGCCAGGGGCCGATGGCCGCCTGATCGACCAGGGCGCTGCAGCCCGCGCCCCCGTCCCGCCATCCGGTGGGACGGGGCTCGCCCGAGAGGCCTGTCGAGGGGCCGCCGGGCGCAGCTCACGTGAACCGACTCAACGGCCTCGATGGCCGCGCCAAGCTCGGCGCGGAACGAAAGTCCCCTCTGGCGCCGCCGGCCGATCCCGGCGGCGCCGGTCTCAATTGGCCGGCAGCCGCACGGCCACCTCGTTCCGGCGCAGGAACGGGATCGCGAAGGGCGGGTCGTAGCCCATGAGGAGCGGGACGTCCTCGGTCCGGCGGCCCGCCTTCGCCAGCACGTCCGCGAGGATGCGCTCCTGCTCCGACCGCGCCTGCGGCGTGATGGTGCCCGAAAACTGCAGCGCCGCGATCCGCTCGGGCGGAAGGCGAACCAGCCGGACGCCGGCCTCGGTGGGTTCCGGAGCGCTGGCGCGCGCGACGTCGTGAGGCAGGAAGAACCGCATCGTCCCGGCGGGGCCCTGCTCGACGGGCACCGTCATCGCGATCCGACGTCCCGCCGTCTCCACCGGCGCCGTCATGGCGATGCGCCCGCCGTCCCGGTTCGCACCGGTGATGTAGCGGAACAGCCGCCCGAACGCCTCGCCGTCCCCCTGGCCACGTGCATCGGTCTCGACGGCGACCCGCGCCTCGTACGACCGGATCTCGACGCCGCGCTCGAGCCGCTCGACGACGGCGTAGCGCGGCTGATCGTAGAAGGACCGCACGCCGAAGACGCCCAGCGCGGATTCGAGCAACGTGACAAGGTAGTAGGCGAACTTATCCAAGGCGGGAGCGTCCGAGGTGAGGGACAAGCGAGTATAGCGCCCGCCGCGAGGACTCGTTCCCGGCGCAGGGTCGTCGGCGTTCGTCCTTGAACCAAGGGATCGATCTGCCGGAAAGAAATCACGGCATGGCGATAGGGCGCTCGCCTTTCGCCACCGAAAGATCACGCGGGCGACCTTTGGAGTGGCGGAAGGGGTGTCCGAGCTTCACCGTTGATTTGATTGCTATATCTGCAGTTTTAGGAGTTATGCCCAGGCATTTGCCCAAGCGGGTTAGCCACGCTTTTGTTCGTGCCGGTGGATGATCTGGAAGGCAGAGTGGAGCATGAGGCTCTGGCTGGAGCGCCAGGATTCTGACCAGCAGAATCTAAACCGGACAGAACAGCTAAATCATCGTCAGGGCACGCGCTTCAGCTTCATGCGCACACTCCGTGCATACGATCCTGGGTACGATGCCAAGGGCGGCTGGAAGCACTCCACAAGGAATGCTCGCGCATCGCGTTTCAGGGCATGGGGATCGACGTCGAAGCATGCCCCCGGGCGATCCGTACCTATCTGTATGACGCAGCGAAAGAATTGGAGTTTCTGATGAGGTCACGATCGGCGCCGATCGTGACCTTACCTCACGTGGTCTTTTTCGGCTAAAATTGCAGCGACTTAACAGAGTTGACGGAGGGCCATGCTTCGAAGCCGATCCACGGTTTGTGATCCGCGAGTGCAAATTCTGCCGATCCGATCGTTAAGGGGCGACGCGCACCCTCATGGCGCGCACGTGCCGAGGCTGGCCGTCGGCGTCGGCGTGGTTTCGGCTGCGAATTCCGAGCCCAAGGACGCCAACTCGGAGCGGAGTTCATCGGCCCGCCGTCGATGATGCTGTGCGACTTGGCGTATGGCATCCGCCGCGCTGTCGGTATTCAGATCGTCGGCGAGCGCCGCTTGCTGATCCGCCATCGCCTCGAGTTCCGCTATGCTGAAGGCGATCTGCCTCACCAGTCCGAGCATGATGTCACGCCCTGCGTCGCACAGAGGATAGGGTGCGATGCAATATGCAACGATCAGTCCAAGTCTGTAAATACATCACGCTCGATCGCTCCACGACAAAGGTGCAGCCGGTGTGTGAACGGGTAGTCCACCGTCGAAAGGGGCCGCTCGGCAAGCATCGACACGGACGAAATCTGGTCGCGAACCGGGGTTGGCCAGTCGTCGCCCACGATCACGGCCGATCGTCACCATTGGCGTGGACGACGTCGCATCACAGCGGTACCGCGGCGGACCAGCGCAGAAGGCTCCCCTCCGTTCGAAGGACGGCGCGACCGACCGCGATGCACCGCAAGGTAGGTGCCTCGCGGTCCACGGAGCGGGATAAAGAAGGCTCGGCAAAACGTGATGCCTGCTCTTCGTCCGTGCCGACAGGAACGCATCGCCGGATCAGAGTGAGTGCGGGGGCGGTGACGGCAACTTCGGCGGGGGCGGTCCGGCGAGCGGGTCCGGTGCACAGCCCGGAGATGAAAACGACGCTCGCCTGTTCGCTCTTAGGATTGTTCCGACGGCGATGCCCAACGGAACGGACATCAGTAACCAACTGCGTAGAAATCGAAGAAGCCGAAGCATGGGCATGGTTCCGTTCCGAACTGCCAAGGTGTGCGAGGGACGACCGATCTGGTCTTCGAACCGGATCGTGGTGGCACCAGACGCGCGGTGATCGCTTCCGTGCGGCCCGCCCAAAGGGGGATGATCCTACGGGGCACAGCCGCGGCCCAGGTCGTCGCGGGGCTGAGCGGTCGTTCGCGGGAGGGACGGGAAACGCGCTGACGCACGCTGCGTCTATCGAGACAACTCGTCCTTCGCCATCCTCCGGGGGACCAACGCGAGGGCGAAGGTGGCCGCAACTCCGGCCCAGCAGCCAGCGATCTTCACCGCGACATCTTCGAAACGACCATGGCGCGTCGCCTCGATCATCTGGAGCACCTCCATGGCGCCGGCGGCGACCGACAGGATCAGGAGAATCTGCCAGCGGCGATGCGGATATCCTAAGGCGAACAGGAAGCTGACCGCGGCGTAGGCCCCGAAGCGTTCGAGGGCCGCCGGGGCGTCGGTTACGGGGCGTAGGCCGATCGGCGCGAGTGTCGCGACGATCACGCCCACCAGCAGTGACCATCCGAAGATGCGCGAAGCTGTCGTCATGGGAGGGTGTCCGATCGCTTTGGCGGAAAGGCAGCGGAAACGGCGGGGTTTCCATCGTTTGGTGGCCGGCTCCAGGGTGACACGAAGCGGCGGCTCCGCTGCGTGCGCTGCGAAGGTCCTGCCATCCGAACGCGAAAGCCGTGCGTTCGACCGCGCGGGCGCTGATCGATCGTCGAAATCCGACTTCGGGTTCGAGATGCCTTCTGCCAGGTCGGTGAGCTGGCGACGGGTCGGTAGTCCGGCGGGGAACCTGATCGATAAGCGAGCTTGGATGCACTGAGTGCGATCCCCGGTCATTCCGATCCGCCCAAGGGGGCCACATCCTCCTTCCCGGAGATGTAGAAGGCGAACGGACCTGTCGGATGGAACGTCCCAGAGCCCTGCGCAGGGAAGCACGCTTCGTCAGCCGTTTCCTCCGAAAAGGACGGTCCGACCTTGCCCGCGGGGGGGCCGGACCGCGTGTGTGGGCCCTTCGCGCGGCGCTCAAAATCGGGATGGGGTCTGCGCGGGGATCGTCGATCGGTGCCGGAACTGGTCGGGGGCGACCGCCACCAGGATCAGCACGGCATAGAAGGTCAGCGGGATGAAGGCGACAAGACCGCCGATTGTGGGCTCGGTGATCCCGTAGACGAGATAGAAGATGAGCATGGCGAGGAGGAGGTGCGCCCGGGTGCCTGCGCTGCGCCGCAGGGTCGAGACCAGGGCTGTGCCGAACATCAGGAAACCGACGGCCCCGTCGGCGAAGAGGACGTTCAGGTAGAGGTTATGCGCGTGAGCGGCCGCCTTAAACAGCAGCGGATGCACCGGAAGGATGAACTTCGCCGAGCCGCCTCCGTAGCCGAACAGCGGTTGTTCGGTCCACAGATCGAGAACCACCGCCCAGATCCGGCTTCGTCCGGTGCCGCTCGTGATCTCATCCGCCGATCCCGATCGCGAGACGCTGGAGAGGATCTGGTCGCTGAAACCGGTCATGACCAGCAGGAAGAAGCCGCCGACAATCGCAGCGACGGTCAGCTTCAGGCCGACGTTTCCGCGCGCGAGATAAACGTAGAACAATCCGATCGCCACGGCGATCAGGGACATGCGGTTGTTGCTGGCCAGCAGGCAGAACACCATCGGCGCCACGAGGACGAAGAACATGGGCCGGCGGAACGAGATCTTCGATGCGAGGACCATCAGCAGGATGCCGATGCCGGCCGACGCGCCGGCCGAATTGGCCGTTCCGAAGACCCCCTGCAGGCGCCCCGTCGGCTCGAACGCGCCGTTCGTCCAGTCGCTCATTCGACCGAGTTGCGGGTTCAGGACGTATGCGGCGATGGAAAGGCAGCACAGCAGAAAGCAAGCGACGATCAGGGCGTCGACCAGGCGTTGCGGACCCGCAATGCGGACGAAGGCGTAGAGGAACAAGAACGCCACGAGGTTCGAGAGGGTTTCGACCATCGACATGGCGGGTTGGACCGCATGGACACTGTTCAAGACGGTGAAGGCAAGGAACACGGTCCACGGCACGACGTTCCCGGTGACCAGCGGAAGGCGGCGCACGAACAAGGCCGGCTCAGCTTTTTGGCTTTCGGCCTGCTCGCATTGGCGGAGGGCGCCCTGCAGTGGGCTCGGGTTCCATCAGCAGGCCGGAGACCGGGACAGCAAGAACCAGGGCGATCGCCTCGAGTGTTGTGATCGTCACGTTCTCCGAGCCTCGTTCGATGCGCCCGACATAAGCGCGGTCCAGCTTCGCGGCGAATGCCAGCC
This sequence comes from Methylobacterium cerastii, assembly GCF_022179125.1. Classification (GTDB taxonomy): domain Bacteria; phylum Pseudomonadota; class Alphaproteobacteria; order Rhizobiales; family Beijerinckiaceae; genus Methylobacterium; species Methylobacterium cerastii. The sequence goes on along the minus strand of NZ_BPQG01000047.1, from coordinate 2,150 downwards.
GCTCCTGGGACAGGCCGGCAGCCACCCGCAGGGACCGAACATTCCAACCGATGATCGTGCGCGCATCCATAGCAGCGCCACGAAGGCAGATCGGCGGCTTGACAATCGACGGACTGACAGTCCCCAATTATTCGTATGGACGTCCGTCACGGTACGACGCGAACGCAATTTGGAACGGTCAGGGAGCGGTGTGATGGGCGGGTACCTGCGCGCAATGAAGCGCTACGCCGTGTTCGAGGGACGCGCCTCACGCTCCGAATTCTGGCAGTTCACCGCAGTTCTGATGGTGATCATCTTCATCGCCCTGATCATCGACGGCGCCATCGCTCAGGAAGCTAGTCTCGATGACAAAAAATCGCCAGGCGGCATCATCACAGTACTCGTTGTACTGGCTCATTTCTTACCGAGCCTTGCCGTCACCGTGCGCCGCCTGCATGACACCAACCGCACCGGTTTTTTGGTGTTTCTGAATTTCGTCCCGCCGGTGAATCTGGTCCTCGTGATTTTGATGTGCTTGCGCGGCACGCCCGGCCCCAATCAACACGGCCCTGACCCGTTGGCACTCGGCGGCGGCACCCTGACCACCGCCGGCCTGCCGCCGGCCGCTGGCGGGTCGCCTGTGGCTCCGCAAATGGCGGTCGCAGGCCCGACCCGGCACGACACCATCGCCGAACTCGAACGCCTCGGTCGCCTGCGCAAGGACGGACACCTGAGCGACGCCGAATTTGAGGTGCTGAAGTCGGAAGCCCTCACCCAGGCTCGCGCCTCCTAAGCCGTCTTAGGGCGACCCTGATCCCAGATCCCCGGAATCTGCCATGAACCCGCTTGCATGCATCACCGCCCTTGCGATCAGTCTGCTCACCCTCGGCACCGCTCACGCAGAAACCGCAGCGCCGACAACCGGCATGCGCGAGACAGCCCTACGCTTCGATCCCGCCTTTCAAAGCGGACGAGCGCCCATACCAACGCTGGATGGCCCCCCCGATTGTCGCCCTATCGGGGAGGCCGATAAGGAGTTTCAGGAGCGCATCCATCCACCAGCCGATGTGCCGATACCGGCTGAGCGGGTTCAATGGTGGGACGGCTCGAAGGCGACCGCGTTCATCCTCGCGGCGTGGACGGATGCAGAGCGACGTGGTGAAGTTGGCTGGGGAAACGTCGAGCGCGTCTACGTGCGCACTCGGCCCGACATTTCCGGCTTTGCGAAGGTGCATTTCGCCTCGACTTCGCGCGGCTTCGTGTGCGGCTTTCGCCAGCCGCTTCTCATCACGGCCGAGCGACTAGGCTATGGCATCAATGGTCGGCCCCAACCGACCCTCGATCAGGTTTGGCCAAAGGGCGATCCAATGCCGGGCATGAGCCGTAAAGAGGTCGACGACCTCAAGATGTTGTACGGCCTGCGCAACCAGCTTGAGCGTGGTACCGAGTCGGAGCAGCGAGGTGCCTTACAGGGATTCATGGAGCTGATGACCCCGCCCGACCAGCTGAACGGAGCGGAAGCGCCATCGGCTCGCCCCGTGCGGCCGAGCGTGGATCCGAAGTATGCACCGACCATCCGCGAAATGCAGGAAGGAGCCGTGCCCCGCCCGCGGGGCTGCGAGCACATCCCGATCGAGAACTGCCTCGTGATCCAGCGTCGTTGAGCGAACCTTACAGTTCCGCAGCACCAAAATAGCGGTCAAGCCTGATATTATAGCACGACAAAAGCATTATCCTGACGATAGAAAAAGCAACACATATTTCCGACAATGGGGATCGTCTTGAACGGTCGAAGAGCGAGGTAGGCGAGGGCGTCGGGAAATGTCGTTTTACCGACGGTAATTACAGAGGGATACAAGTCGCATAGGGCGAAAGAAGACGGCCGGAGCATCGCTGCCCCGGCCGTCCTGGATCGTCCCGCGGTGCTGCTAATCAGCCTCACCCAAAGTGCCCATCATTGAAGGCATTTCGGCCTTCCAGGGCGCCGCTCTGGAGGTAGTGCAGCATCGGATCAATGTGAGCATTGGCCACGTCCGTGTAGTGGCTCTCGTAAGCCTTCACGTCGAAGCTCGCAGACGGATCACGTCCCTCTTTCCAGCCGTTCGCCTCATAGTGCGCGAGCGGATCTATCTTGGCTGCTGCGATGTCCGCGTAGGCCGCGAGGTAGCCCT
>NZ_BPQG01000046.1 GCF_022179125.1 Methylobacterium cerastii | reverse complement strand
GCTCATGGCGTCTCTTGCGGGGTCATGGCGTCTCGGCGCGCACGGCGCCGCGGCGCGCCTCGAGGTTCTGCCACACGATCAGCGCGGGCAGGCCGAGCACAATGTCGGGCACGCGCTTGGCGAGGGACAGGGCGATGGCGGTGCCCGGATCGATCCCGAACAGGGCGCCGACGAGCACGAACCCGCCTTCCTGCACGCCGAGCCCGCTCGGGATCGGGAAGGCCGCCGACTTGATCGCCTGGCTCAGGGCCTCGATCACCAGAACCTCGGAGAGCGTGACGCCCTCGACGCCGATGCAGGCGAGCACGATCGCGATCTCGGCGGCGCCCAGCGTCCAGGCGAGCGCGTGCAGCAGGATCGATTGCAGCAGCCGTGCCCGCCGGCCGCGGCCCCAGACCGCGTCGAGGGCATCCTGCACGCTGCCGCCCGCGCTGCGCGCCGGCTCGGCCTCGCGCACGAATCGGCGCGAGAGCGCCCCGAGGCGGGCCTCGACGAAGCGCGCCGCGCCGGTGCGCTGGAAGGCGAAGAAGGCGGCCAGCACGAGGCCGGCGACCGCGAGCGCCCTGAAGACCCAGCTCGCGAGTTCGGCCGCCGGCTCGCCCTGGACCTGCATCAGCAGGCCGGCGCCGAGCAGCGCGAACAGAGCCTGGGTGCCGACCTGGAACAGCATGTCGGCGAGGATCGAGGCCGCGGCGAGCGGGCCGGCCACGCCCCAGAAGGTCAACAGCCGGCCGCCGACCACGTCGCCGCCGACGGAGGCGACGGGCAGCAGCACGTTGATGCCCTCGCGCACGAACCGCAGGGTGGCGAAGGCGCCGAAGCCCGCCGGCGACAGGCGATCGAGGATGCGCTGCCACGCCAGCGCGCAGAGCAGCACGATCGCCGCCCGCATCGTCACGACGCCGGCGAGGCCGAAGATGCCGATCCGGCCGAAGGCGTCGGCGACGGCGCCGAGATCGTTGGTGGCGACGAGCCAGATCGCGAGCCCGAGGCCGAGCACGGTGCCGACGAGCGGCAGGCGCCGCAGGAGCGCCCGAGCGAGCGCGGGCCGGCCCGCGCGAAGAGGTTCCGGCGCGCTCACGCGGCCGCGTCGCGGGCGTCGTCGCGCTCGTCTTGACCCAGGTTTGCGCGCGGGGGCAGCAGCAGGGCGACGATCGCGTCCGGCGACGCCGTCGGATCGATCAGCAGGATCCGTCCGGCCGCGACGCTGGCTCCGGTGGCGACGGCGACCAGGCGCTTCGGGCAGGGGCCGAGGCACCCGGTCTCGACCACCCGCAGCTTCGCCCCGGAGCCGCCCTGCTTCAGGCCGGCCTTCACCCGGTCGCGGATCGCGCGCTTGGACAAGCCCTGGCGCTTGGCGCATTTGGTGCAGACGGCGACGACCTCCGAAAACTTCGCCTTCGCGGTGCGGACGGTTGGGGGCGGCGTGCGGTCGGCGGGGTCCGGTTTCATCGCCTATCGGGTAGGACGAGGCGGCGCGGCGCGCAACCGCGCGGATTCGCCCGAACCCGCCCAGGGCACGGCAGGCCCGACGCCTTAAAAAGGGCCGAAAAGAACGGGATTGCGGCATCGTTCCGATCGTGGGCGAGCGGCTTCCCCGAAGGCTCGGAAAAGCTGCCCGACACAGCACGGCCGAACGGACAAAGCGCAGGAAACCGGAACGGATGAGCGTCGACGAGGTCAGGCAAGGCGATCGACTCCGCGGCCTGCTGCAGGTCGCGCAGCGCTCGGTGACCGAGCTTCGCCGCGGCGCGGAGACGATCGAGCCGGTCCGCGCGCCGGAGCGGCGCTCCCTGGTGCAGCGCACCCGCGAGAGCCTCGCCTGGACGCGCCTGCCCGGCCTGCGCCCGGCCGACGCCGAGCCCAAGAGCTACGTCGCCCGGCTGGTGCAGCGATTCAGCCTGTTCGTCCTGCTGCCGACGGCGTTGGTCGCGTTCTACCTGTTCGCGATCGCGTCGGACCAGTACATCGCCGAGGCGCAGTTCGCCGTGCGCGGCAACGTCGAGCCGATGGAGAACGTCTCGCTCGGCGAGTACACGAGCCTGATTCAGAAGCACAACAGCCAGGACAGCTACATCGTCCGGGACTTCATCAACAGCCAAGCCATGGTCGACGCCGTCGAGAAGAGCCTCGGCGTGTCGCGGATGTTCTCGCGCAAGGAAGCCGATTTCTGGGCGCGATACCGTGCGCCGCAGCCGATCGAGGAACTGACCAAGTACTGGCAGGAGCACGTCCTCGCGCGGATCGACGCGATCTCGGGCGTGATCCAGCTGTCGGTGCGCGCCTTCACGCCGGAGGACGCCCTGGCGATCGCCAAGGACGTGATCGCGCGCTCCGAGGTGCTGATCAACGAGATCTCGCGGCGGGCGCAGGCCGACATGGTCAAGCAGGCCGAGGTCGATTCGGTCGCCTCCGAGGAGCGGCTGCGCAAGGCGACCCTCGACATCCAGCGCTACCGCAACCACTGGGGCATCATCGATCCGATCAAGTCGGCGGAGAGCACGCTGACGACGATGATGACCCTGCGCAAGGACAAGCTGAAGGCCGAGAACGACCTCCAGGTGCTGCGTGGATCGAACCTCGACGAGAAGTCGCGCTCGATCCAGGTGCTCGCCGCCACGGTGGCCGCGATCGACAGCCAGATGAAGGGGCTGCAGGACCAGCTCACCACCGACGGCGGCTCCGCTGGCGGCGCGACCATGACCAACGCGCTGCTCGAATACGAGGGCCTGATGGTCGAACGCACCATCGCCGAGAAGCTGAACGAGATGGCCAACACGATCCTCGACAAGGCCCGCGTCTCGGCCGGCAAGCAGCACATCTTCCTCACCGCCTTCGTGCCGCCGATGATCCCGACGGATTCGCTCTATCCGAAGCGCTGGCACCAGCTCGCGGTGCTGTTCTTCTGCTTCGTCGTTCTGTGGAGCTCGGTGTCGCTCATCGTCGGCGGGATCAGGGACCAGCGGATCTGACCGGGCGCCCCGCTCGACCGACTCACCCGACCTCGCCTTCAACGGACCCGATCTCACGCGCATGGCGGACTTCTCCGATCTCGTCGCCCAGGCGATCAAGCCCTCCATGAACCGGGCCGAGCGCGAGGCGGTCTACGGCGTGGTGCGGCAGGCGGTGCTGCGGCTGCGGCAGCGCGAGGACATGAGCCCGGACGATCCGCGGCTCGCGATCCAGCAGCACCTCATCGAGGAGACGATCCGCGACGTCGAGGCCGACATCGCGCGCTTCGAGGCGATGCGGAAGCTCGACGCGGCGCTCGCGGCGCAGACGCGTGCGCACAACGACGGCGGTTCCGGCCGCCGCTGAGGCGGCGCGGCCCGGATCGCGCGTTGACCGGGACCTTGGCCCCCTGTTTGCTGGGGAGACGAGCCGGCCGCGACGACCGGAGCTGAAGGCCTCCCGATCCATGGCGCTGCACCACTTCTCCACCGACGCTCCGTCTGCCGGCGACACCTCCGGCCAGGAGGCGGATGCCGCGCATCGATCCACCGGCAGCCTGCCGGAGATCGACGCCTTCGCCGACGAGATGGCGGCGTGGCGGCACGACCTGCACGCCCATCCCGAGCTGCTCTACGACGTGACGCGCACCGCCGCCTTCGTGGCGGGCAAGCTCGAAGCCTTCGGCTGCGACGAGGTCGTCACCGGCATCGGCCGGACCGGCGTGGTCGGGGTCGTCCGCGGGCGGGGAACGGGAAACGGCGCGAACCGCATCCGCACCCTGGGCCTGCGGGCCGACATGGACGCCCTGCCGATCCAGGAGGTGCGCGACCTTCCCTACCGCTCGACCGTGCCGGGCAAGATGCACGCCTGCGGCCATGACGGGCACACCGCGATGCTGCTCGGCGCCGCCAAGTACCTCGCCGCCACCCGCGCCTTCGACGGCACGGCGGTGCTGATCTTCCAGCCGGCGGAGGAGGGCGGCGGCGGCGGCGAGGCGATGGTCGAGGACGGCCTGATGGAGCGCTTCGGCATCGATGCGGTCTACGGCATGCACAACATCCCCGGTCTCGCGCTCGGGCGGTTCGCCATCCGTCCCGGCCCGATCATGGCCTCGACCGACCGCTTCACCCTGACGATCGAAGGGCGCGGCGGCCACGCCGCCCTCCCGCAGAACGCGATCGACAGCGTGCTGGTGGCGAGCCACGTGGTGATCGCGCTGCAATCGATCGTCTCGCGCAACATCGACCCGCTGCAATCGGCGGTGGTCTCGGTCTGCGCCCTCGAGGCGGGCGAGGCCTTCAACGTCCTGCCGCAGACGGTCACGATGCGCGGCACCATGCGCGCGCTCTCCACCAAGGTGCGCGCGGCGACGAAGGCGCGGATCGTGGCCATCGTCGAGCAGGTCTCGGCCGGCTTCGGCGCCGTCGGCGGCGTCGACTTCGGATCGAGCTATCCGGTGACGGAGAACCACCCCGCGGAGGCCGCCTTCATGGCCGACGTCGCCGCGGGCCTCGTCGGGGAGGGCGGGGTCGACCGCGCCGTGGCGCCGATGATGGCGGCGGAAGACTTCTCCTACATGCTCGGCCGCCGCCCCGGCGCCTACCTGTTCCTCGGCAACGGCGACAGCGCCGCGCTGCACCACCCGCGTTACGACTTCTGCGACGCAGCCGCCCCGCTCGGGGCCTCGCTCTGGGCGCGGCTGATCGAGACAGGGTTGCCGCTGGCGGGGTGAGGGCGTTCAGGTCTTCTCCGCCGCCAGGACGGACGCCACGATCGCGTTGGCGTGCCCGTGACCGAAGCCGTGATCGCTCTTCAGCATCGCGACCAGATCCATGTGCTTGGCCGGAAGCTTGTCCCGCACGATCTGCTGCCACGCGCTCACCGGGCGCCCGTATTTTTTCTCGATGGACGGGAAGTACGAGGCCGGTCCCTTGATCGGTTCAGTGGGCATGGCGGGGCCTCCTCCGGGTCCCGCCGCCCGGCGGCGCAGGATCTGTGATCGTCATCGGTGCCGGGTGTCCGACGGGACGATGCCGGCCGCGCGTCGCCTGGGTTCGGCCCAAGCCCGCCGTCACGCCGGGTAGCGCTCCTTCAGCAGCGCGTAGACCAGCCGCGCGGACTGCACCTCACCGCCTTCCGGGCGACCGGGCTTGGTCGAGGGGTTCCAGCCGTAGAGGTCGACGTGCACGTGGCGCTTCGTGTTCGGGGCGAAGCGGCGCAAGAACAGGGCGGCGGTGATCGCCCCGGCGAAGGGGCCGCCCGAGACGTTGTTAAGGTCGGCGACCTTCGAGGCGAGGAGGCTCGCATAGGGCGCGTGCAGCGGCAGGCGCCAGACCGGGTCGATCGCGGCCCGGCCCGCCGCCTCGAACGCGGCGGCGAGCGCGTCGTCCTCGGTGAAGTAGGCCGGCAGGTCGGGACCGAGCGCCGTGCGGGCGGCGCCGGTGAGCGTCGCGAAGTCGATCAACAGGTCGGGCGCCTCGGCGTCGGCCAGCGCCAGCGCGTCGGCGAGGATCAGGCGGCCCTCCGCGTCGGTGTTGCCGATCTCGACGGTGAGCCCGGCGCGGCTGCGGATCACGTCGCCGGGGCGGAAAGCCTCGCCGGAGATCGCGTTCTCCACCGCCGGGATGAGCAGGCGCAGCCGCAGGCGCAAGCCGGCGCCCATCGCCATGTCGGCGGCGGCCAGCGCCGCGGCCGCGCCGCCCATGTCCTTCTTCATCAGCAGCATGCCGGCCGACGGCTTGATGTCGAGGCCGCCGGTGTCGAAGGCGACGCCCTTGCCGACGAGGGTCACGCGCGGTGCGTCTTCCGGCCCCCAGTTCAGGTCGATGAGACGGGGCTGGCGGGTCGAGGCGGCGCCGACCGCGTGGACCAGCGGGAAGTCGCGTTCGAGCTCGGCGCCGGCGATCACGGACACCGTAGCGCCATGGCGCCCGGCCAACGCCCGCGCCGCCGCCTCGATCTCGGCCGGGCCGAGGTCGTTGGCGGGCGTGTTGACGAGGTCGCGCCCGAGGGCGACCGCGGCGGCGATGCGACCGACCTCGCCGGCGTCGACGCCGTCGGGCGCGACGAGGCGCGGTTGCTCCGGCCCGGCGGAGCGATAACGCGAGAAGCGGTAGGCGCCGAGCAGCCAGGCGAGCGCGGCCTTGGCGGCGGCATCGCCCGCGACCTGCGCCAGCGCGTAGGCGCCGGGCGGGAGCAGGCCGGGGAGCTTGCCGGCCGACAGCCGGTCGTGGCCGGCCTCGTCCGTCGCGCCGAGGCCGAACAGGACGCGGGCGAGGCTGCCGTCGGCGGCCGGCAGAAGCGCGAGCTGGCCGGCTTTCGCGGTGAAGCCGGTCGCCGCCGCATAGGTCCTCTGCGACGCCTCCAGCCCCGCCTCGGTCGCCGGCCAGCCGGCCTTGGCGACGAGCGTGACCGGGATGCCGGGAGTACCGGCCGGCAACAACGGAGGGATGGACGGTGCGGTGTCGGTCATGCGGTCCCAGCCGGCCGGGGCGTTTAACCCTGGGTTAGGGTTAACGCTCTATCACCGTCCCGTCGGGTGCGGGAAGAACCCGCCCGACCTCGACGGAGCATTCCATGATCGCGGCCTCCCGGCCGGTTGCGGCCACGTTCGCACGGAACTCGGCACCCCGGCTGATCGCCGCCTGCCTAGTCACCCTCGTGGCCGCGGGCTGCCAGTCGCGCTCGCCGGAGACCACCGGCTCGATCAACGGCGCGCGCCCCTCGGCCGGGCAGACCGAGGCGCTCGCGGAATCCTATGCGGCCAACCCCAACGACCTCGGCACCGCGATGCGCTACGCGCAGGCGCTACGGGCCAGCGACCAGCGCGCCCAGGCGAGCGCGGTGCTGCAGCAGGCGGCGCTTCGCAACCCGCGCAACACGGCGGTGCTCGGCGCCTACGGCAAGTCCCTGGTGGAGGTCGGGCGGCTGCAGGAGGCGCAGGAGGTGCTGCAGAACGCCCATTCCCCGGCCCAGCCGGATTGGCGCATCCTGTCGGCGCAGGGCTCCGTCGCCGACCAGCTCGGCGACCACGCCCGCGCGCAGGGTTTCTACGACGCCGCCCTGAAGATCCGGCCGGACGAGCCCTCGGTGCTGTCCAATCTCGGCCTGTCCTACGCCCTGGCGCGCCAGCTCGACCGGGCGGAGGAGACGATGCGCGTCGCGGTCTCGCGGCCTGGCGCGGATGCACGGGTGCGCGGCAACCTCGCGCTGGTGCTCGGCCTGAAGGGCCGCTTCGACGAGGCCGAGGCGATCCTGCGGCGCGACCTGCCGCCGGCGGAGGTCGCCGCCAACCTCGCCTCGTTGCGCAGCCTCGCCGCGCAATCGACCCGCGCCGTGACGGCGCGCAAGCCCGCCGATCGCGGCTAGGGCGTCATCCCTGATCTGCGGATCACGGAAAACGCTCCATCTCGTCGTGGGGTCGCATCGTCTCGACGCGAGCCGGGATCGACCGTGCTGGAAAAGGCTCTAGTGGTCGAAGTCTGACGGATGGAACCCATGCTTTGGGTCCGCTCCCGACCCATGGCAGCCAAATTTCACCGCTCAGAAACTATCCAGAAGCGTACATCGAAACGTCAAATCACTCGCTTGTTGAAGATCGCTTCTTCAACTTTTAGCGCAGCTTTGTTTTGAAACCAATCAATCATCCTGCGAACATCCGCTTCTCTTGTGGCAGAAACATTAGCATCGATGAGTTCAGCGCTGGCTTGCGCCATCGCGATCAAGATACGTGCCGCCTCTGGGACGTACGGAAGATCGTTCTAATTGTCATGGCGTGAGCGGATGATTTTATACCGAATGTTTTCGGGATAAGTCCACGCGCTGACGAGCATTTCATAGACGCTCACATCTTGCCCGGCCAGGACAGCGCTCGCGTCTCGATCATTTTCGGAGTAGCCGCAAGCCTCGATCCGTTCGCATGTATCGATGGCTGCGCTCATCATTTCACGGATCAAACTCCAGTCGGTTTTCATGATCCCTCCGAACGGTTCGCTCGGCAGCTTACCTCGAACTTTGGCGCAAAGCGGACGGGCAGAAACCCACCCATCGCAGACGTTCGGGGTGGGTTCCATCCGTCAGGTTTTCACCACTAGGCAGCCCCGTCCGGCCGGCGCCGGGCACCGCGTTCCAGCGCCTTCAGCGCACCGCGAAAGGTGCGCACGTCCTGCTCGGTCAGGCTCATGCGGTGGAGCCGGTCGCGCATGTTGCGGGCGATGCTCTCGCGCTTTTCCGGCGGATAGAAGCCGGCGCGGGCGAGCGTCGCCTCCAGGGTCTCGAACAGCGAGAGCAGCGCCTCGCGGGTCGCCTGCTGCGCGCGAATCTCGCCGGTGAAGGGGGCCTGGGCCAGCCCCGCCGCGCGGCGCCACTCGTATCCCACCAGCAGAACCGCCTGCGCGAGGTTGAGCGAGGGAAATTCCTCGCTCACGGGGAAGGTGACGATGGCGTCGGCCAGCGAGACCTCGTCGTTCAAGAGCCCGATGCGCTCGCGCCCGAACATCACGCCCACCTTGTCGGAATTCGCGATCCGCACGTTCGCCTCCGCCATGGCGACGTCGGGCAGCAGGACGCGCTTCATCTGCCCGCGCTCCCGCGCGGTCGTCGCGAACAGGACGTTCAGGTCGGCGACGGCCTCGGGGAGCGTCGCGTAGACCTTTGCCGCGTCGAGCACGTGCGTCGCGCCGGAGGCGGCCTCGCGCATGCCCTTCTTCGGCCAGCCGTTCCGCGGCGCGACGAGCCGCAGCTCCGACAGCCCGAAATTCGCCATCGCGCGGGCGGTCATGCCGATGTTCTCGGCCAACTGCGGTTCGACGAGGATGACGACGGGGACGCTCATGCGCGGGCCTCTCGCACGGACGTCCGCCGTGCGGAAGGGCCTCCGAGCGGACGGAGGCCATCGTTTGCGGCGCTCAGATCTTCCCGTCGAGACCCATCTGATAATACTTGTGCACGATCTTGTCCTGGTTCTCGAGGAGCCAGTCGATCGAGGGCTCGTTGGTCATCGCCTTGCGGATCGCTTCCGTCATCCCGCGACGCTGGATGTCGAACAGCGCCTTGTGATTTACGGTCTCGGCCTCGATCACGCCCGGGCTGAGCCAGACCGAGCAGATGATGCCGAGGTCGTTGGCCTTGTCCTTGGGGATGTAGCCGGCGCGGACCGCGTCGAGCACGCCGTTGGCGATGGCGAACTGCACCGTGCCCATCAGGATCGAGGTGTACTTCGATTCCGTGACGCTGACCTTGGAGACGCACAGCGTCACCGGGCGCACCATGATGTCGGTGTTCAGCAGGGCGAAGACGCGGGAATGGCCGACGACCTGGTCGCCGGTCAGCGTGGCGAGAGCGGTGCCCACCGGCCCGTCGAGCTCGCCGATGATCACCTCGGGCTCGGCAGCCGTGTTCGGGGGCCCGCCGGCGACCAGCGCCTCGCCGGCCCGCAGGATGATGCGCTCGCTCATGGTTGCTCCTGACGCTCGATGGATGCGCGCTGATTTCAGCCGGAGCGCCGGATGTCCACCCCTCGCGCCGCACGGCCCGGCGCGCATGACAGCCCCGGCGGCCTGTCCGCGCCCCCGGCTTTCGTCCGGGAAAGGCCCGCGCTATGACCCGCCCCGCGGCCGCACGGCATTTGCATGGGGTCCGCCCGGATTTCTACGGAAGGCAGTGGCTCATGGACAAGATCAAGGTGGCGAAGCCCGTCGTCGAGCTCGACGGCGACGAGATGACGCGAATCATCTGGTCCGAGATCAAGAACAAGCTGATCCACCCCTATCTCGACCTGGACCTCGACTATTACGACCTCGGCGTCGAGCATCGCGACGCCACGAACGACAAGGTCACGGTCGACGCGGCCGAGGCGATCAAGCGCCACGGCGTCGGCGTGAAGTGCGCCACGATCACCCCCGACGAGCAACGCGTCGAGGAGTTCAAGCTCAAGGAGATGTGGCGCTCGCCCAACGGCACGATCCGCAACATCCTCGGCGGCGTGATCTTCCGCGAGCCGATCATCTGTAAGAACGTGCCCCGCCTCGTGCCGGGCTGGACGCAGCCCTTCGTCATCGGCCGCCACGCCTACGGCGACCAGTACCGCGCCACCGACTTCAAGGTGCCGGGCAAGGGCCGCCTGACCATCAAGTTCGAGGGCGACGACGGCACCGTCATCGAGAAGGAAGTGTTCAAGTTCCCCGCGGCCGGCGTCGCGATGTCGATGTACAACCTCGACGAGTCGATCCGCGACTTCGCCCGCGCCTCGCTGAACTACGGGCTGGCGCGCAAGTATCCGGTCTACCTGTCCACCAAGAACACCATCCTCAAGGCCTATGACGGGCGCTTCAAGGATCTGTTCCAGGAGGTGTTCGACGCCGAGTTCAAGGGCAAGTTCCAGGCGCTCGGCATCACCTACGAGCACCGCCTGATCGACGACATGGTCGCCTCGTGCCTCAAGTGGTCGGGCGGCTACGTCTGGGCCTGCAAGAACTACGACGGCGACGTTCAGTCGGACACGGCGGCGCAGGGCTTCGGCTCGCTCGGCCTGATGACCTCGGTGCTGATGACCCCGGACGGCCAGACCGTTGAGGCCGAGGCCGCCCACGGCACGGTGACGCGCCACTACCGCGAGCACCAGAAGGGCAAGGAGACCTCGACCAACTCGATCGCCTCGATCTTCGCCTGGACCCGCGGCCTCGCCCACCGGGCCAAGCTCGACGGCAACGCGGAGCTGGCGAAGTTCGCGACCACGATCGAGACCGTCTGCGTCGACACCGTCGAGGCCGGCTTCATGACCAAGGACCTCGCCCTCCTGGTCGGGCCGGAGCAGAAGTGGCTCTCCACCACCGGCTTCCTCGACAAGGTCGACGAGAACCTCAAGGCGGCGATGGCCGGCTGAGGCGTCTCCAGGCACATCGGGCGCCCCGCGACGACGGCGGGGTGGCCCGGTGCCGCATCATTTCGATGCCCGGCATGCGACCGGTCGAGGACGGCGATGCGCGCAAGCACATCGCCGTTCTCGATTCAGGCGGCGCGCACGTCGGCGAGAAACTGGCGGACTTCCGCGCGCAGCATGCCGGATTGGCCGGCGAGCGCGTCGGCCGCGGCCGCGACCGATTGCGCCGCCTGTCCCGCGCCGTCCGCCGAGTGGACGACCTCGGCGATGTCGTTCGTCACCTGGTCGGTGCCGGCCGAGGCTTCGGCCATGCTGCGCACGATCGCCTGCGTGGCGGCACTCTGCTCCTGCACGGCGTGGGCGATGCTCGTCGCCACGCCGTTCATGGCCTGGATCTGGGCGGCGATGTCCTGGATCGCCCCGGCGGCGTCTCCGGTCGCCGCCTGGATCGCGGCGACCTGCCGGTCGATCTCGGCCGTGGCGTTGGAGGTCTGGGATGCGAGTTCCTTGACCTCTGCGGCCACGACGGCGAAGCCGCGGCCGGCCTCGCCTGCGCGGGCGGCCTCGATGGTGGCGTTGAGCGCCAGCAGGTTCGTCTGCCGCGCGATGGTCGAGACGAGGCCGATCACGTCGCCGATCCGGTTCGCCGCGCGGTCGAGCGCCGCCATGGTGGATTCGGTGCGGGATGCGGCCTGCACGGCGGTGGCCGACATCGCCGTCGCCTGATCGACCTGCCGGCCGATCTCGCCCATCGTCGCGCCGATCGTGCCGGCCGCGTTCACCGCGGCGTCGACGTTGCCGCCGGTGTCGCGGGCCGCGCCCGCAGCGCGGGTCGAGCACAGGGCGGTTCCCTCCACTTCGGTGCGCATCGTATCGGAGGAGGCCTGCAGCCCGTCCACGGTATCGGAGACGCGGGCGACGATGTTCCCGACGGTCCGCTCGAACCCGTCGGCGAGTTCGTGGAGCATGGCGCGCCGCGCAGCCTCTTCGCGCAGGCGTTCCGCCGCGGTGGTCTCGAGCTGCCGGGCCGCGTCCTCCAGCGACATGTCGCGGATCTTCACCACCGCCCGGGCGATGTCGCCGATCTCGTCCCGGCGGGCGGCCGCCAGCAGCTTCACGTTCGTGTCGCCCCGCGCGAGGCGGTCCGTGTCGGCCGTCAGCCGGATCAGGGGCTGCGACAGGCTCCGGGCGAGCCACCAGGCCGTCGTCACCCCGACCAGGGTGAGGGCGCCGACGAGCCCGAGCATCGCCCAGATCGTCCATACCGTGGCGCGATGGGTCGCCGCGATCCCGGCCTGCGCATCCTCGGCGGCCAGGGCCACGGCGGCGTCGAAGGCCTCCGTCAAAAGCCGGCGATGGCGCGTCATCCGTTCCGTGGTGGGAACGCCCTGCGCTGGGCGGAGGCCGAGCAGGATCTCCGCATCGCTGCGCCAGGCGGTCGCCGCGGTCCCGGCCGCGTGGGAGACGGCTCGCATCCGGTCCGACGACGCGGCCGCTTCGAGCCGCCCGAGCAAGGCCGAGAGCTGGTCGCCCTTGGCCGTGAAGTCGGCGGCGACCACCGTCATGTCGATCAGGTCGGTCATCGCGGTCACCCGCGCGACCAGCTCGTCGGCACCGTGGAAGCGGTCGCGCGCCGCGCGGCTCGCCGCGTTCGCTTCGTTCGTGCGCTCGGCGACCCGCGAAAGGTCGCCCACGGCATCCAGTCCGACCAGCCCGGTGACACCGGACAGGAGGCCCGCCAGCATCATGAAGCCGAGGAGCGGAAGAAGGATCTTGTAGCGGATCGACATGGTGGGCGTTCCGTCGTCGCGTCAGTTCGGGAGGTTCGGCAGGGCGGTCCGGGTCTGCTCCGCCGTCAGCGTGCGCAGGAACGCGAGAAGGTCCGCCCGCTCCTGCGCTTCCAGCCGCAACGGCCGCATCAGCGGCGACTTCGAAGGGCGTGAGACGCCGCCCGTCTCGTAGAAGGCGAGGACGGCTTCGAGGTCGGCGAATTGTCCGGCGTGGCCGAAGGGGGCGCGGTAGGTCAGGTTGCGCAGGCCCGGCGTCTTGAACGCGTGCATCGCCTGCGGGTCGTCGGGCTCGAAGGCGGCACGGCCGACATCCTTGGTCGGGATGCCGATGTCGTGGAACTTGTTGTCGGTGAAGTTCCAGCCCGTGTGGCAACCGGCGCACGCGGCCTTGCCCGTGAACAGGTCGAATCCGCGTTGCGCGGCCGGCGAGATCGCGCTCTCTTCGCCCTCGACCCAGCGATCGAACGGCGCCGTGCCGGCCACGACCGTCCGCTCGTAGGTCGCGATCGCGGTCAGGATGTTGTCCTGGGTGACGCCGTCCTTGGGAAACAGCTTGCCGAACCAGGCGCTGTATTCGGGAATCTTGTTCAGGCGGCCGATGATCTCCGCGAACTTCCCGTCCATCTCGCCTTCGGCGGTGATCGGACCCATCGCCTGGGTTTCCAGGTTCGGGGCGCGGCCGTCCCAGAACAGGGTCGGAATCCAGGCGGCGTTCAGGACGGTGGGCGCCTTGCGCCCGAGGGGCTTGTTGGTCGCACCGATCGCACCGGCGACCGGGACCTCGAACCCGAACGACGGATTGTGGCAGCTGGCGCAGGAGAGGTTCTGCTTGCCGCTCAGGCGCGGATCGAAGAACAGCATCTTGCCGAGGGTCGCCGTCTGCGGCGAATACCGCGCTTCTTCCGGAAACGGGATCAGATCCGGCCGCTTGTAGGCGGCCTTGGCGGACTCCAGACTCTGGCCCTGCGCGACCGTGGCGCAGGCGATCAACGCCGCCGAAGCGAGAACGCTCAGGCAGCGTGAAAGCGCTGTATTTCTCATGATCCGGCCGACCCCCTGGTATCTCCCAAGCGTTGTGATCGACCAAAGTTAACAACCGACTTTATAAAAATTGCGATGATCAATTGTTTTTCGCAATGATGATATGACTGCAACGCTCGATAGAATTTCTACTTGGAGTTTTACTACCTGCGCCGTCCGACCACATCGCGGCAGAACCGCAGCCGGCGTTCGGCGTGATCGGCTCCGCGACCGGCGGGGATGCCTGCCATCCCGGTTCCGGGGGTCGATTCCACGCCCCAGAGCGTTTAACGCGGCGTCCAACGACGCGCGAACGCTCAAGGCCCTCGACATGATCTCCTCACCCTTGATGACCGTGATGGTCGACGCCGTGCGCAAGGCCTCGAAGGGGCTGCGGCGCGACTACGGCGAGATCGAGAACCTGCAGGTCTCGCGAAAGGGCCCCGGCGATTTCGTCTCGGCGGCCGACCGCAAGGCCGAGGAGACCCTGCGCGACGCCCTGACCAAGGCGCGGCCGGGCTACGGCATGGTGCTGGAGGAGTCCGGCGTCGTCGAGGGCACCGACAGGAGCCACGTCTGGCACGTCGACCCCCTCGACGGCACCTCGAACTTCCTGCACGGCATCCCGCACTTCGCGATCTCGGTCGGGCTCGAGCGCGAGGGCCAGGTGGTCGCGGGCGTGATCTACGATCCCGTCAAGGACGAGCTGTTCGTCGCCGAGCGCGGCAAGGGCGCCTACCTCAACAACCGGCGCCTGCGCGTCTCGGGCCGGGTCGACATGGCCGACGCGCTCACCGCCTACGGCACGCCCTATCTCGGGCGCGGCAACCATCCCCGCCTGCTGCGCGAGGTCGCCGCGGTGATGGCGGTCTCCGGCGGCACGCGGCGGATGGGGTCGGCGGCCCTCGACCTCGCCTACGTCGCCTGCGGCCGGCTCGACCTGTACTGGGAGCGCGACCTGCAGACCTGGGACATCGCCGCCGGCATCATCCTGGTGCGCGAGGCCGGCGGTTTCGTCACCTCCGCCGACGGCGCCTCGGAGCCGCTCGCCGCGAAATCGGTGGCCTGCGGCAACGAGGGCCTGCACCGCGAGCTCGTCGCCATCCTGCGCAAGGTCAACGGCTGAGCCGCGAACTGGCCAGATTCCGCGCCATCTGCTCTAAGCCGCCGATCATCACGAGGAAGGCCCGCCCGGCATGGAACGCCGCCACATCGCCCTGAAGGATTCGATCCGCTCGATTCCCGACTATCCGAAGCCCGGCATCGTGTTCCGGGACATCACCACGCTGCTCAGCGACCCGCGCGCCTTCCGCCGGGCGGTGGACGCCCTGGTGCACCCCTACGCGGGCGGACGGATCGATCAGGTCGCGGGCATCGAGGCCCGCGGCTTCATCCTCGGCGGCGCGGTCGCGCACCAGCTCTCGGCGGGCTTCGTGCCGGTACGCAAGAAGGGCAAGCTGCCCCACAAGACCGTCTCGATCGCCTACACCCTCGAATACGGCACCGACGAGCTCGAGATCCACGTCGACGCGATCAAGCCCGGCGACCGGGTGCTCCTCGTGGACGACCTGATCGCCACCGGCGGCACCGCCACCGCCGCGGTCAACCTGCTGCGCCAGATCGGCGCCGAGGTGGTCGCGGCCTGCTTCGTGATCGACCTGCCCGAGATCGGCGGCGCGCAGAAGCTGCGCGACCTCGACGTGCCCGTACGGACCCTGATGGAGTTCGAGGGGCACTGAGGCGCGCGTCGGGCATTGGGAAGCCCGCCGAAACGTTGACTCGGTAAATCCCATCCGCCATAAGCCGCGCAGTCGCGATGGCGCTCCGTTCGGGCGCCGTCCGCATGTGCATTCACACTTTAAAGACGCGTGAAGGTCGGGTGCGGCGATAGCCGCCCGCGAACGCGCCTCGACCTTTGGAGGCTTGCAGAGCCATGAAAAGAACCTACCAGCCGAGCCGTCTCGTCCGTAAGCGCCGTCACGGCTTCCGCGCCCGCATGGCCACCGCCGGCGGCCGCAAGGTCATCGCCCGCCGTCGCGCGCACGGCCGCAAGAAGCTCTCGGCCTGAGCGTGACCGTCGCGCCGCCCTTCGCGGCGCGGATGGTGCCCGAGGCGTGAGCGAGGCCGAGCTTCCCATGCCCGTAACGGACTCGCCTGCCACCCTCGCGCCCGAGGCGAACCCGCCGACGGTGACACGTCTGAGGCGGCGGCCCGACTTCCTGGCGGCGGCCGACGGGCGCCGCTTCCACACCGAGCGCCTGACGGCGCAGGGTCGCGTGCGCGACGCGGGCGAGGTCCGGGACGGCGAATCGATCGCCGGCCTCCATCTCGGCTTCACGATCACCAAGCGGGTCGGCCATGCCACCGAGCGCAACCGCATCCGCCGGCGCCTCCGCGCCGCGGTCGCCGAACTCGGCCCCGAGCTCGGTGCGGTCCCGGCCGACGTCGTGCTGATCGCCCGCCGTCCGGCGATCGACGCCGCGTTCGACACCCTCAAGGACGACCTGCGCCGGGCGATCCCCGCGGTGGCCAAGCCCCGCGGGCCGAACGCGCATCCCCGTCCGCCGCGCCCGCCCAAGCCCGGCGCCGCGAAGGGCCGCGGCAAGGGTCCTCCGACGTCCCGACCTTCCGATCGCGCTGCGGCACCAGCCCGTGCGCCCTCAGCAACCTCGAACGCGTGCGACGGTGGCCCCGATGGGCAATGACAAGACGAACATGTTCGTGGCCATCGCCCTGTCGCTGGTGGTGCTGCTCGGGTGGAACTACTTCGTCGCCGCGCCGCGCGTCGAGCAGCAGCGCCAGGCCAACCTGCAGAACCAGGCCGCCCAGCAGAGCCCGGGCGTGACGCCTGACGGCGTGCCGTCGCCCAGCCCGAAGGAGGGCGGCCCGGCCGCCCCGGTGGCCGGCACCCTGCCCAACGCGGCCACCGGCCCGATCGGCCGCACCGAGGCGCTCGCCCGCTCGCCGCGCATCAAGATCGAGACCCCGGCGCTCGCCGGCTCGGTCGCCCTCAAGGGCGGCCGCATCGACGACATCTCGCTGAAGAACTACCACGAGACCGTCGACGACAAGAGCCCCGAGATCGTCCTGCTGTCGCCGGCAGGCACCGAGGCGCCGTACTACGCCGAGTTCGGCTGGGTCGGCGCCAACGCGGGCCCGCTGCCGACCAACGACACGGTGTGGACCGCCGACGGGCAGACGCTGGGCGTGAACATGCCGGTGACGCTGTCGTGGGACAACGGCGCCGGCCTCGTGTTCAAGCGCATCCTCGCCGTCGACGACAAGTACATGTTCACGGTCCGCGACGAGGTCGAGAACAAGGGTGCGAACGCGGTCACGCTCTTTCCCTACAGCCTGGTCTCGCGCTGGGGTAAGCCGCACACCCAGGGCTACTACGTGCTCCATGAGGGCATGATCGGCGTGCTCGGCGGCGACGGCCTGCAGGAATACACCTACGACCACCTCGCCAAGGAGCCCGCCTACGGCGGTGCCAACACCAAGGGCAAGGCGTGGGCGAACGTCACCGGCGGCTTCGTCGGCATCACCGACAAGTACTGGGCCGCCGCCGCGATCCCCGACCAGGGCGCGGCCTACACCGGCGCGTTCACCGAGCGCACCGACGGCGCGACCAAGATCTACCAGGCCAGCGTGCGCGGCGACGGCCGCAGCGTCGAACCCGGCGCCACCGCCTCGACCACCCAGCGCCTGTTCGCCGGCGCCAAGGAGGTCAACACGATCAACGGCTACGAGAAGAACCTCGGCATCAAGCAGTTCGACCTGATGATCGACTGGGGCTGGTTCCACTTCATCACCAAGCCGATGTTCCGGGCGCTGGACTTCTTCTTCCACCTCCTCGGCAACTTCGGCGTCGCGATCCTGATCGTGACCTTCTGCCTCAAGCTCTTGTTCCTGCCGATCGCCAACCGCTCCTACGTCTCCATGGCCAAGATGAAGGCCGTGCAGCCCGAGATGACCTCCATCCGGGAGCGGTACAAAGACGATAAGATGAAGCAGCAACAAGCGATGATGGAGTTGTATAAGAAAGAGAAGATCAATCCCGTCGCCGGCTGCTGGCCGGTGCTGGTGCAGATCCCGGTTTTCTTCGCGCTGTACAAGGTGCTGTTCATCACCATCGAGATGCGCCACGCGCCGTTCTTCGGCTGGATCCAAGACCTGGCCGCGCCCGATCCGACCAGCATCGTCAACCTGTTCGGCCTGCTGCCGTTCGCGGCGCCCGACTTCGTCCACCTCGGCATCTGGCCGATCATCATGGGTGTGACGATGTTCGTGCAGATGAAGATGAACCCCGCCCCGCCGGATCCAGTGCAGGCGCAGATCTTTACATTCATGCCGATCGTCTTCACGTTCATGCTCGGCTCTTTCCCGGCCGGACTTGTGATCTACTGGGCTTGGAACAACACACTCTCGGTGACGCAGCAATACGTCATCATGCGCCGCAACGGTGTGAAGGTGGAGCTGTGGGACAACCTGCGGAACACGTTCAAGCGCGGCAGCAAGACCGCGCCTGCGAAGAGCTGACGTGACACAGCAGGAGCAAGAGGACGCGGCGCTCGCCGAGAGCGGGCGCCTGCTGTTCGCAGGCGCCGCCGACTTCGTCGCCGCGGCGCCCTCACTCGGCACGTTGCCGGCTATGGACGGCGTCGAGATTGCCTTCGCCGGCCGTTCGAACGTCGGCAAGTCGAGCCTCGTCAACGCGCTCACTGGGCGCAACACGCTCGCGCGCACCTCGCACACGCCGGGGCGGACCCAGCAGCTCAACTTCTTCCGGATCGGCGAACGGCTGACGCTGGTCGATATGCCGGGCTATGGCTACGCCGCGGTCGGCAAGGAGAAGGTCGAAGCTTGGACCGACCTGATCCACGCCTACCTTAAGGGCCGCGCCAACCTTGCGCGGGTCTTCATGCTGATCGATTCCCGCCACGGGCTGAAGGGCATCGACACCGACGTGCTCGACGGGCTCGACAAGGCTGCAGTGAGCTACCAGATCGTGCTGACGAAGGGCGACGCCCTGAAGAAGTCCGAAATCGACGCGCGGATCGCCGGCATCCAGGCTGCGCTCGCCCGGCGCCCGGCGGCCTACCCGCAGATCCTGCTGACCTCGAGCCGCGACGACCGCGGCGTGCCCGAGCTTCGGGCCGCCGTCGCCCGGCTGATGGCCGAGCGCGGAGCGTAATGCCGACGACGATGGCTGACCGCACCCTCGTCGCCCTGGCCTGCCTCGCCGGCGGCCTCGGCGTCGCGGCCAGCGCCGCCGCCGCCCACATCCCCGGCGCCGACAGCCTGAAGACCGCAGCGCAGTTCCTGTTGTTCCACGCCCCCGCCATCCTGGCCCTTGCCGGCCTCGCCGCCGTCGGCGCGACCCATGCCGTGGCCACGCGGATCGCCGCCTTCGCGCTCGTGCTCGGCCTCGCGCTGTTCTCCGGCGACCTGGCGATTCGCGCGCTGGCGCAGCGGCCGCTGTTTCCGATGGCCGCGCCGTCGGGCGGCATCCTGCTGATGCTGGGCTGGGCGTCGGCGGCCGTCGCGGCGTTCCTGCCCGTCAGGCGTTAAAACGGTCGCGTGGCCGGCGGACCCGTGCCGGGTCGATCGAAACACCCATTCGGACTGCGAGGCACGATGCCGAAATCCGAGAAGCAGAAGATGATCGCGGGCGAGTTGTACCGCGCGGGCGATCTCGAGCTTCAGGCAGATGCGGCGGCCAACAAGGCATGGCTCGTGCGCTACAACGCAGCGCTGGCCGCATCGCCTGCGGAGCGGCGCGTACTGCTGATGGAGCATTTCGGCGGCGTCGGGGCAGGGGTCGTCGTCCGGCCGCCGTTCCATTGCGACTACGGCTACAACATCACGCTCGGCGCCGACGTGTTCCTGAATTTCGGCTGCATCGTCCTCGACGTGGTCGCGGTGACGATCGGGGACGGCACACAGGTCGGTCCCGGCGTTCAGATCCTGACTGCCGACCACCCGCGCGATGCCGAGACTCGCCGATCGGGCCTCGAATTCGGGCGCCCGATCGCGATCGGCGCCAACGTCTGGATCGGCGGCGCCGCCCTGATCCTGCCCGGCGTCACCGTCGGCGACGACGCGGTCATCGGCGCCGGCGCGGTGGTGACGCGGGACGTGCCTGCCGGCGCGACGGTGGTCGGCAATCCGGCGCGGGTCGTGGCGACGCGGTAGACTTTTAGCCCGCCCGCACCTGCAGGAACTCCACGGCCGGCCCCTGTACGTCCGAAAAGACGCCCGCCGTCAGCGCGGCGCCGTAGACGGCGGCGGTGTCGAGATTGGTGCGGAAGCGGCGGCGATCGGGCGTGCCGGAGTGTTGCGGCGTGTGGCCGTGGACGACATGCCGGCCGAAATCGCAATCTTCGGAGAGGAAGGGCTCTCGGATCCAGAGGCGGTCTTGCGCGTCCGAGATCTCCGGGTCGGTCCCGGGCCGGAAGCCGGCGTGGACGTACCAGCGTTCGGCGTCCGCATGCATCGTCGGCAGCGCCTCGATCCAATCGAGCACGTCGCCGGGGATCGCCGCCGCCTCGTCGACGCCGAACGAGGCCAGGGTCTCGGCGCCGCCGTTTCGGAGCCAGAGGTCGTCGGCGCCGGGCGTCGTCAGGGCCGAGAGCAGCATCGCCTCGTGGTTGCCCATCAGGCAGGCGACCCGCTCGGGATCGCTCCAATGCAGGCGGCTGATCGTCCGCAAAACACCGGCGCTGTCCGGCCCGCGGTCGATGTAGTCGCCGAGGAAGACGAGGCGATGCGGGCGTCCCGCCGCATGGGTCTCGATGCGGGCGAGGAGCGCGTCGAGCAGGTCGGCGCAGCCGTGGATGTCGCCGATGGCGTAGGTCAAGTCGCTCATGTCGGCCTAGTGTCGCCGCGCGGCGGCGCAAAGAAAAGCCCCGGCCGCTCGATCCGAGCGGCCGGGGCGGGGTGCGATCCAAACCTCAGTTCAGGGTCACCTTCTCGGGCCGCCGGCGCGGCTCGGGGGAGGTGCCGGCGATGACGAGCCCGGACGGGCCGACCCCGACCGGCACGCTTTCGCCGTCGTGGATCTTGCCCGACAGCAACAGCTCCGCCAGCGGATCCTGCACCGTCTTCTGGATCACGCGCTTCAGCGGTCGCGCCCCGTAGGCCGGGTCGTAGCCGCGGTCGGCGAGCCAGGCGCGCGCCTCGGCGTCCACGTCGAGGGCGATCTTGCGCTCGTCGAGCAACTTCTGCAGCCGGACGAGCTGGATGTCGACGATCGCCCCCATTTCCGCCCGCTTGAGGCGGTGGAACAGGATGATCTCGTCGATCCGGTTCAGGAATTCCGGCCGGAAGTGGTTGCGCACCACGCCCATCACGTCGTCCCGAACCGCGTCGGTGTCCTCGCCGTCCCGCTGCGCCACCAGGTACTCGGCCCCGAGGTTCGAGGTCATGATCAAAAGCGTGTTGCGGAAGTCGACCGTGCGACCCTGTCCGTCCGTCAGGCGCCCGTCGTCGAGCACCTGCAGCAGGACGTTAAAAACGTCCGGATGCGCCTTCTCGATCTCGTCGAACAGGACGACCTGATACGGACGGCGCCGCACCGCCTCGGTGAGCGCGCCGCCCTCCTCGTAGCCGACATAGCCGGGGGGCGCGCCGATCAGCCGGGCCACGGAATGCTTCTCCATGTACTCTGACATGTCGATGCGCACCAACGCGGTGTCGTCGTCGAACAGGAAGTTGGCGAGCGCTTTTGTCAACTCGGTCTTACCGACGCCGGTCGGCCCGAGGAACATGAAAGAGCCGATCGGCCGGTTCGGGTCCTGCAGGCCGGCGCGCGCGCGGCGGACTGCGGTCGAGACCGCCTCCACCGCCTCGCGCTGCCCGACGACCCGCTTGCCGATTGCGTCCTCCATCGCGAGCAGCTTGTCGCGCTCGCCCTCCAGCATCTTGTCCACCGGCACGCCGGTCCAGCGGGAGACGACGCCCGCGATGTGAGCCGGCGTCACCGCCTCCTCGACCATGCCGTCGCGCGCGACCGCGCCTTCGGCCGCCGCCTCGATCTCGGCGAGCCGCTTCTCCAGCCCGGGGATCACGCCGTAGGCGAGCTCGCCCGCGCGCTGATACTGGCCCTGCCGCTGGGCGGAGGCCAGGTCGTTGCGCGCCTCGTCGAGCTTCTTCTTCAGTTCGGCGGCGGCGCCGAGCTTGTCCTTCTCCGCCTTCCACCGCGAGGTAATGGTGGCCGACTGCTCCTCAAGGTCGGCCAACTCCCGCTCGAGCCGGGCGAGCCGGTCGCGCGAAGCCGAATCGGTCTCCTTCTTCAGGGCCTCGCCCTCGATCTTCAGGCGCACGATCTCGCGGTCGAGGTTGTCCAGCTCCTCGGGCTTCGAGTCGACCTGCATGCGCAGGCGCGAGCCGGCCTCGTCCATCAGGTCGATCGCCTTGTCGGGCAGGAAGCGATCGGTGATGTAGCGGTTCGACAGCGTGGCGGCGGCGACCAGGGCCGAATCCTGGATGCGGACGCCGTGGTGCTGCTCGTACTTCTCCTTGATCCCGCGCAGGATCGACACCGTGTCCTCGACGGTGGGCTCCGAGACGAAGACCGGCTGGAAGCGGCGGGCCAGCG
This sequence comes from Methylobacterium cerastii, assembly GCF_022179125.1. GTDB lineage: Bacteria > Pseudomonadota > Alphaproteobacteria > Rhizobiales > Beijerinckiaceae > Methylobacterium > Methylobacterium cerastii. The sequence continues at coordinate 108,289 of NZ_BPQG01000046.1, read as the reverse complement.
CCGCGTCCTTCTCGACGTGCTTGCGGTACTCGTCGAGTGTGGTCGCGCCGACGCAGTGCAGCTCGCCGCGGGCGAGCGCGGGCTTGAGCAGGTTCGAGGCGTCCATGGCGCCGTCGGCCTTTCCGGCGCCGACGAGAGTGTGCATCTCGTCGATGAACAGGATGATGCCGCCGGCCGCCGCCGTCACCTCGGACAGCACCGCCTTCAACCGCTCCTCGAACTCACCGCGGAATTTCGCGCCCGCGATCAGTGCGCCGAGGTCGAGGGCGAGCAGGCTCTTGTCCTTCAGGCTCTCGGGCACGTCGCCGTCGACGATGCGCAACGCCAACCCCTCGACGATCGCCGTCTTGCCGACGCCGGGCTCGCCGATCAGCACCGGGTTGTTCTTGGTCCGGCGGGACAGCACCTGGATCGTACGGCGGATCTCCTCGTCGCGGCCGATCACCGGGTCGAGCTTGCCCTCGCGCGCCGCCTCCGTGAGGTCGCGGGCGTACTTCTTCAGGGCGTCGTAGGCGTTCTCGGCCGAGGCGTTGTCCGCGGTGCGGCCCTTGCGCAGGGCGTTGATCGCGCCGTTGAGCGAGGCCGGCGTCACGCCGGCAGAAACGAGCGCCTTGCCGGCCTCGGTGTCCTTCTCGACGGCGATCGCGAGCAGAAGCCGCTCGACGGTGACGTAGGAATCGCCCGCCTTCTCGGCGGCCTTCTCGGCGGTGTCGAACAGGCGCACGAGGTCGCGGGTCGCCTGCGGCTGGCTGGCGTTGCCGGACACCTTCGGCTGCTTGGCGAGCCACGCCTCGACCTGCGCCAGCGCGACGCGCGACTGGCCGCCGGCGCGGTCGATCAGGCCCGCGCACAGGCCCTCGGGGTCGTCGAGCAGCACCTTCAGCAGGTGGCCCGGCTGCAATTGGGGATGGCCCTCGCGCATCGAGAGGTTCTGCGCCGCCTGGACGAAGCCGCGGGCGCGCTCGGTGTATTTTTCAAAATTCATGCGTGTCTTCATCCTACCGCTTCGGCCTCCGCCGCCCTGGAAGGCACGGTGTCGGCCCGAGACGTTGCCTCCCCGGCGGAAACCACCGCAGAAAGCCCCGGCGCCCAAGGCCGCCGGTCACAGGGATGTGGTGTTGTAATTGCGCACCACAAGAGGGTGACGCCCCCTTGCATCCCGGCGAAGATCCGGGTCACGGTGCGGGCATGACGACGACGCTGTCCGCCCTCTACCGCTACCCCGTGAAGGGGTTCAGCCCCGAGCCGCTGGAGCGAACGGTGCTGGAGACGTCGGGTTACTTTCCCGGCGACAGGCTCTACGCCATCGAGAACGGCGATTCCGGCTTCGACCCGGTCGCGCCGCGGCACCAGCCCAAGACGAAGTACCTGATGCTGATGCGCGACGAGGCGCTGGCCCGCCTGCGCACGCGCTACGACGACGCCACGGCGACGCTCACCGTCGAGGCGGACGGCGAGACGGTCGTCGCCAAGCTCGACACCGAGGCGGGCCGGGCGACGCTGGAAGGCCTCATGCGGCGTCGGTTGCCCGACGCCCTGCGCGGGGAGCCGCGGGTGCTCGCGGCGCCGGAGCACACCGGATACCGCTTCACCGATTCGAAGATCGGATACGTCTCGCTGATCAACCTCGCGAGCGTCCGCGCGGTCGAGGAATACGTCGGCGCTCCGGTCGACCCGCTGCGCTTCCGCGGCAACCTCCACGTCGAAGGGCTCGCGCCCTGGGCCGAGCTGAAGATGGTCGGCCGCGTGCTGGAGGCGCCGAGCGGCCTACGCCTGAAGTTGACGAAGCGCACCGTGCGTTGCGCAGCGACCAACGTCGACCCGGTCAGCGGCGCGCGCGACCTCGACATCCCCTGGGCGATCGACGCGCATCTCGGCCACCGCGATTGCGGCGTCTACGCCGAGGTGATCGCCGGCGGCATGCTCGCCGTCGGCGACACCCTGACGGCGATCGGCTGAGGCGGGATCAGGACGACCGCCGCGCGACGAACACGGGTTCGCCCTCGGTGCGGCGGTGCTCGCAGGAGATCTTGAGATAGCGGTGGTCGCCGCCGGGCAGACCGGCCGCGGCGGCCATGGTCTGCGCGTGCATGACGCATTCCATCGGGGTGCGCGCCGGCGAGACGATGACGTCGAGCGCGGTCTCGCGGGAGCAATCCTGCGCCAGGAGCGTGCCGGCGCAGACGAGGGCAACGGACAACAGGTCGGACATGACGGACCTCGAGTTCGAGTGATCGACAGGTCCGCGGGGTGCTCGGGCGTTCGAGCCACCGCGTGTTTCTTGTCCGGGCGTTCCTCGTGACGACGTTTCTCTTGATGAGCTTCGGCTTGCCGACGTTGGGCTTGGTCGCGACGGTGTCTTTGCAGGGGCCGTGCCAGATCGACAGCATCGATCGTGGCTGTGACCTTGCCGCATCAGTCCCGGGCGGAGAGCCAGACAGGCTCGGGCTCGGACACCGGCATCAAGGCGGCGACCGCGTCGAGGTCGACGATGTAGTTCTCGGTCAGCAGGCGCCACATGTCGACGGGAGACGTGGCGCTGCGCTTCAGGCCATCCACCGCCTGGGCGAGCAGCCCAGTGTGGACGAGGGTGGGGCGGGTGAGGAGCGGATCGGAGTGCAGCATGGTCGGCGGTCCCTGGAAGACACCACCAAGGTCGCAGGACGTGGTTAAAGGACCGTTAAGCACAAAATCCTGAGATAGATCAGGCTAGGGACCGACCGCGGGTCTTAAATCGGCTGGAAGCAGTGTTCTGCGCTCAACCTACGGGTGTCTTGCAAACCAAAGGTCTGGATTGGCAAAATGCAGGTCGCGTCTCTGGAATTCCCTGCTGAAACGCAGAACGCCCGGGCTCGAGACCCGGGCGTTCCGAACATCTTATCTCGTGGATCGTCAGCTGCGCTTGGCCAGAAGCTGCTCGATCAGCGAGCCGCCCTTCTCGATGGCCGCGAGTTCTTCGGCAACCGCGGCCACCGTCTCGCGGATCTGCTCGGGGGTGTGCTCCGAGGTCATGAAGAAGCGCAGGCGCGAAGCGCGCTCGGGCACCGCCGGATGGATGATCGGCTGCACGTTGATGCCGCGCTTGTACAGGCGGTCGGACAGGGTCACCGACTTCAGCGAATCGCCGACGATCACCGGGATCACCGCGAGGCCCATGCTGGTGCCGGTGTCGAGCCCGCGCTTCTTGGCGCAGGCGAGGAACAGCGCGCCGTTCTGGCGCAAACGCTCCACCCGGTCCGGCTCCTCGTGCATCACTTCGAGGGCAGCCTCCGCGGCGGCGGCGAGCGGCGGAGACATGCCGACGCTGTAGACGAAGCCGCCGGCGGTGCACTTCAGGTATTCGATGAGGGTGGAGGCGCCGCAGACGTAGCCGCCGCAGGCAGAGAGCGTCTTCGAGAAGGTGCCCATCCAGATGTCGACCCGCTTGGGGTCGATGCCGGCATGCTCGAACAGCCCGGCGCCGCTGCGCCCGAGCACGCCGAGCCCGTGGGCGTCGTCGACCATCAGCCAGGCGTTGTAGCGCTCCTTGAGGGCGATGAAGCCGGCGAGGTCCGGCGCGTCGCCGTCCATGCTGTAGAGGCCCTCGATCACGATCAGGGCGCGGCGGTGCTCGTGCCGCGTCGCCTGCAGCAGGCTCTCCAGCGCGTCGAGGTCGTTGTGGGCGAAGGAGCGGCGCTGGGCGCCCGACAGCTGCGCGCCGGTGACGATGCTGTTGTGGATCAGGGCGTCGTGGAAGATCACGTCGCCGGCTTCGAGCAAGGCCCCGATGGTCGTGACGTTGGTCGCGTGCCCGCTCACCATCACGACGCAGGCTTCGGTCTGGTAATGCGCAGCGAGCGCCTTCTCCAGGCTGATATGGCCCGGCCGCTCACCAGCGACGACGCGGCTCGCCGACGACGAGGTGCCGAACTGGGTGATCGCCTCGCGCGCCGCATCCGAGATGCGCGGGTGTCCGTTCAGCCCGAGATAGTCGTAGGAGGAAAAGTTGACGAAGGACCGGCCGGCGATGCGCGTGGTCGCGCCGGCCTTGGTCTCGTGGACGTGGAAGAACGGGTTGTCGAGGCCGATCAGCTCGGCGGCTGAGCGCTGCAGGCGCAGCTCGCGATAGCCCGGAAGGCTCGCGAAATCCTGCACCGACGGGTCGCCGCCCTTCTCGGGCGCGCGCAGGGCCGTCGGCCGGGGCGCGTTGCGCCCGAGCCGGTTCGTCACGAAGCCCGCGAGCGCGGCGCGCCCACCGTCCGGCCGTGGCGATTGGGTCATGACAGGATCTCTTTACTCTCGAGGCTCTTTTTCTCGACGAGGTCCTGGAACGGCTGAAGCACCGCCGCGTCGACCTCGCTGCCGACGTGCCTGGAGGCGAGGCTCAAGGCAACGCCGGCAGCCTCGTCCATCGGCGCGGAAACCGCCTGAATTAAGGACTCCGACAACTCGTTCACGGTCATCCCCGACGAGAGGCCCGCGGGCGGCGAATCGAGGCCGAAGCGCTCCTGCAGGCTCGCGCCGAGCTCGACGCCCATCAGGGAGTCGAGGCCGATCTCCGAGAGCTGCCGCACGCGGCTGATGTCATCCTTGGGCAGGCGCAGGATCCGGGCGATGTCCTCGACGATCGCGTCGGACACCGTCTTGCGCACCGCGTCGACGTCGCCGCCCTTGAGCAGCGTGCCGATGCTGATCGCGGCCACCGCGCCGGCTTCCATCTGCTGGTCGGAGCCGAGGTCGTCGTAGCTCGGCGAGCGCATGGTCGCGAGGCGCTCGCGCGTCTTGCCCCAGTGCATCGAGGCGATGGCCAACACCGCGTCGTCGGGCGTCGAGCCCTGGGCGCCGAGCGCGTCGGCCATCAGGTCGAGGCAGCGGCGGGCCTCCATCGGCGTGACGCCGACGCGGCCGGCGAGGCCTTCCATCACCGCCTTGTTGCGGGCGAGCATGCCGACGTCGCCGATGGCACCCCAGGCGACGGCCAGCGCCGGCAACCCGCGGCGGCGGCGCTGGCGGGCCAGCCCTTCCATGAAGCCGTTGGCGGCGACGTAGGCGCCCTGGCCCGGGTTGCCGATGAAGGTGGTGGCCGAGGAGAACACCACGAAGTAGTCGAGCGCGCGCTCACGGGTCGCCGCGTCGAGGTTCTGCGCGCCGACGACCTTGGGGCCGATCACGGCGTCGAGGCCGGCGGCGTCGAGGTTGGCGATGAGACCGTCCTGCAGCACGGCGGCGGCGTGGATCACGCCGGCGAGCTTGCGGCCGGACGCCTCGACGCCGGCGAGCAGCGCGTCCACCGCAACGCGGTCGGTGATGTCGCACGGCGTCGCCTCGACGGTGATGCCGCGGGCGGTGAGATCCGCGACGACCGCCTTGGCCTCCTCCGTCTCCGCGCCCTTGCGGCCGACGAGGAGCAGGTTCCTGGCGCCGCGGTCGGCAAGCCAGCGCGCCGCCTCGCCGCCGAAGCCGCCGAGGCCGCCGGTGATCAGGTGGACGCCGTCAGTCGTGGCCACGAAGGGCGTGCTGCGCGCGGCGAGCACCCGGCCGGGCTTGGGCGGCGCGATCACGATCTTACCGACGTGACCCGATTGCTGCATCAGCCGGAACGCATCCGAGGTCTCGTCCGCGGTGAACGGCTGATAGGGCAGGGGCTTGAGGCCGCCGTCGTTAAACAGAGCCATCACCTCGCGGAACATCCGCGCGCCGTCCTCGCCCTGGTGCTGGAGCACCTGGTCCAGGTCGACGCCGAAGTAGCTGAGGTTCCGGCGGAAAGGGCGCAGGCCGATATGGGTGTTGGCGACGTAGTCGCGCTTGCCCAGCTCGATGAAGCGGCCGAACGGCTTCAGCGCGTTGAGCGAGCGTTCCATCGCCTCGCCGAACAGGCTGTTGAGGACCACGTCGACGCCGGTGCCGGTCAGCGCCCGGACGTCGTCGACGAAGGCGAGCGATCGCGAATCGAGCACGTGCTCGGCGCCGAGCGCCTTCACCAGGGCGCGCTTTTCGCGCGAGCCCGCGGTGGCGATGACGCGGGCCCCCTTCAGCTTGGCGATCTGAAGCGCGGCTAGGCCGACGCCGCCGGCTCCGCCATGGACCAACACCCACTCGCCGCGGCGCAGGCGTGCACAGGAGACGAGGCCGTAATAGGCAGTGAGGAACGCGACCGGCACGGTGGCGGCGGCCATCGGATCGAGGCCGTCGGGCGCCGGCGCGACTACGAGCTCGGGCACGACGATGTGGGTGGAAAAGCCCGACTGGGCGAAGGCCACGACCGGATCGCCGACCTTGAACGCCTTGACGCCGGCGCCCACCGCGACGACGCGGCCGGCGCATTCGAGGCCGAGGCGAGGTCCGGCGAAGCCGTCCTCCAGGATCTCCTCCGGCAGCATCGACAGCGCCCAGAGCACATCGCGGAAGTTGAGGCCTGTCGCCTCGACGGCGATCTCGACCTCGCCGGCCTCCGGAGCGCGACGGGTCGCCGGCCCCCAAACCATCTCATTGAGGCCGCCGGTGTTGCTGCGCTCCAGGCGCGCGGCCTCGGCCGGCACCGCCTCTGGATCGGTCCGCCGGGCGGCGTGGCCCGGACGGAAGCGGATCACCCGCGTGCAGTCGTCGTCGAGGACGATCTCGGTCTCAGGCGTGCCCGAGAGGATCAGGTCGCGCAGGCGCTCGGCGGAGCGCTTCGAGCCGATCTCGGGCGCAAGGTCGATGCGGCGCACGTCGAGCGTCGCGATCTCGTTGGCGAGCGTGCGGGAGAAGGCCCAGACCCCGGCCTCGACCGAGGCCGCCGACCCGCCGGCATCGCGGGTCGCGCCGGGGGAGACCACCCAGAGCTTGGTCGGGCGCGCGCCGAGATGCTCGGTGCAGCGCTTCAGGCTGAGGCACCGGTCGCGCAGCCGGGCGGCCGCGTCGCCGCCGCGGGTGAAGGCGCCGGCCAGGAACACCACCGTGTCCGGGGTCTCCCGCTCCAGCTCCAACAGGGACGCCTCGGAGTCGAGGATGATCGAGACGTGGACGCCGGCGGCCACGAGCAGGGTCGCGAGGGACGACGCGGTCTCGGCGGCGAACTCGTCGTCCGAGCCGATGACGAAGGCGAAGGTTTGCGCCGCCGCCTTACCGGGGCGGGGCGGAGCCTCGGCGACGAGCAGCAAGTCGTCGCCGTTGACGGAGGCCGCGCGATCGACGGCGACGCTGACGAGGCCGGTGGCGCTCAGCGTGCGCTGCCAGCCCGGGATGTCGTCGAGGCGGCCGACGGGCATGTCGCCCACGCCGGCCTCGAACCAACCCGGGATCAGGCCGAAGACGAGGTCGCGGAACAGCGAGGCGCCGGGCTCGACGGCGAGCAGCAGGCCGCCGGTGGCAAGCGCGTTGGCCAGCCGCTGCGGCAGGTCGCGGTCGCCGCGGTGCAGCGCGCCGCTGGCCAGGATCAGGTCGAAGCCGGCGGCGGGGAGGTCCTCGGCCGCCTCGATCACCGCGACGCCGCGGGGCAGGGCGAGGCGGGCACGCTCCGCCAGGCGACGATCGGTGTCGAACACGGTCAGGCGCGCCTCGGCCGTCTCGGCGAAGGCGGCGGCCTGGGCGGATAGCGGACCGAAGCCGACCTGCAGCAGGCGGAGCGCCCGGTCCTTCGGCAGCCTGTCGCGGCAGGCCTCGGCGATTCCAGCGACCACGTCGGCGGAAGCGCGAGCGGTGGCGCTGCGCAGGGTGAACGCGTCGAGCGCGTTCTGCGGCAGGCTCGGGGCCTCGGTCAGCGTGCCCGCGAGCAGGCGATCGACCAGGGCGCCGACGTCGGCCAGGAGCACCAGCTCGGCCGACAGCTCGGGATGGTCGGCCGCGATCCAGCGCATGATTTCGGTCGGCGCCGGCAGGGCGTCGCCGTCGCCGAGGCGCCAGCGCCCGCCATCCTGCTCGGCTAGGCCGCTGCTCTCGAGCGCGTAGAGGGCGTTGACCAGCCAGGGCCGCATCTCGGCGGGGACGCGCGCGTCGACGGTGACGGCGGTGCCCTGCTTGAGGCCGGAGGCGAGGCGGTAGGCGAGGGAGGTCGCCCAGCCCTCGAGCAGGAGGTGGCCCGGCGAAAGCGGGGCGCCGGACGCGGCCCGCGCGACCTTGGCGGACGGCTTCAACAGCGCGGCGATGCTCGAACGGCGGTCCATCGCGATCGCGGTCGGCTCGGTGGCCAGCTCCACCCCTTGCGTGATCGCGTAGGCCGCGAGGTCGCCGCCGCCCTTGGCGCGCAGGGCCTGGAAACGACCCTCGCGGATGGTGGCGACCACCTCGCCCTCGGTGTCGAGAATGGTGAAGTCGGCCAGGATCGAGCGCTCGTTGCAGCGCCGCGTCCGGATGACGGCCCGCGCGATCGAGGCGCCGGGGCGCAGCAGCCGGACCTCGCCGAAGCGGACTGGGATGTAGGCCTTGCCGGCGTTCTCGCCGAGCAGGTCGGCGAACAGCAGGATCAGGCCGTGGAAGCAGGCGTCGAGCCGCGCCGGCACCAGACCGTAGCGCGGGTCGGCCTCGGCGGGGACGAGGTCGGAGACGATGGTGACGTCGTCGATGCGTGCGCTCGCCGCGACCTGGCGGAAGCTCGGCCCGAAGCCGAGGCCGGCGGCCTCGGCGCGCAGGTAGAGCTCGTCGCCGGTGAGCACGTTCTCGGACGGCATCTCGACGTTGGGCCGGACCGGAGGGGCGAAGGTGCCCTCGACGATCTTGGCCGAGGCGTGCAGCTGCCAGGGCGACGGGGTCAGGCGCGGGCGGCTGAGGACCTGGACGGCGTTGCCGGAGCCGGCCATCCGCACCGCGACCTCGCGCAAGGCCTCCTCGCCGAACACCATCGGCGAGTGGATCTCGAACTCGGCGAGCACGACGTGGTCGCTGCGCAGGGCCTCGCGGACGGCGGCCAGCGCCATCTCGACGAAGCCGGCGCCCGGCATGATCGCCTGGCCCTCGATGCGGTGGTCGTCGAGTTCCGGGATCGTCGCGATGTCGGCGTAGCCGTGCCATTCCAGGCCGTCGACCTGGACGCGAGAGCCGATCAGCGGATGGTAGACCCGCGCCGTCGCGGAGCCGAGGCTTTCAGTGGTGTCGCCGAGGCGGAACGGGCGGCGCTGCCAAGGGTAGGTCGGCAGGTCCAGTGCGCCCGAAGGCGCGTCGCCGAATACGGTCGGCTCGTCCACGGCGGCGCCCTGGACCAGGGCGGCCGCCAGCGCGCGGGCGATCGGATCGCCGCCGCTGGCCTTCTTGTGCATGACGCCGACGGTGGCGTTGTCGATGCCGAGCGGCTCGATGGCGTCGCCGATATGCGACATCAGCGTCGCGCGCGGGCCGACCTCGACGAAGATGCGGGCGCCCTGGCGGGTCGCCTCCTGCACCGCTTCGGAGAAGCGCACCGGCTCGCGGATGTTGCGCCACCAGTAGGTTCCGCCGAACTGGGTCCCGTCGAGCACCGACCCGGTCACGGTCGAGACCATCTTCGTGGTGCCGGTCGAGGGCTTGAGGCCGGCGAGGTCGCGCAGCAGCGGCTTCTCGGTCGGATCCATGAACCGGCCGTGGAAGGCGTAGTCGAGGTCGAGCTTGCGCCCGCGCCGGCGCTTGCGCGACAGGGCCTTGAGCGCAGCGTCGATCGCGGCGACCGGCCCGGCGACGGTGACGGCCTTGGGACTGTTGTAGGCGGCGATGTCGAGGGTCGGGTAGTCCTTGAGGAAGCCTTCGACCTCCTCGGCCGGCATCAGCAGCACCGCCATGGTGCCCTGGCCGCGGGTCGTCTCCTGATGGTGGCTGCGGTAGAAGATCACCTTCACCGCCTGCTCGAGGCTCAGGATGCCGGCGGCTTCTGCCGCAGCGATCTCGCCGACACTGTGGCCGAGCACGAATTTCGGCGCGAGGCCGGCGGCACGCAACGCCGTGGTCGAGGCGCTCTGGATCGCGAAGATCAGCGGCTGCGAGACGCTGGTGAGCGCCAGGCGCTCTTCGAGGTCTTCGGCGTCGAGTGCCGCCTTGAGCGACCACTTCGAATACGCCGCGAACAGCGCGTCGATCCGGTCGAAGGCGGCGCGGAACGCCACGTTCTCGGCATAGGCCTCGCGGCCCATCCCGGCCCACTGGCTGCCGTTGCCGGAATAGACGAAGGCGACGTCCGCCGCCCGGTCGATCGCGGTGCCGGTGAGCGCGACCGCCGAATCCTCGGCCTCGCCGACGGCGCGGAGCTCGCCGGCGATGTCGGCCTTGCCGTCCAGCGTGATCGCAAGGCGGGACGCCAGGCGCTCGCGACGGTGTGCGGCGCCGGCCGCGATCCGGGCGGCCTCGGCGGCGTCGACACCGTCGAAGCGCTCGGCGTAGTCGAGGGCGAGTTCGTTGAGGGCGGCGCGGCTCTGGGCCGACAGCAGCAGGATCTCGGGCGCGCGGGCCGCGGAGGCCGCCGCGGCGACCGGGGCCGGATCGGTCAGCACGATGTGGGCGTTGGTGCCGCCGAAGCCGAAGGAGTTCACGCCGGCGAAGCGCTGGCGCGCGCCGCGCGGGATCGCCAACCCGGTCTGCACCACGTGCAGGTTCATCTCGGCGAACGGGATGTCGGGGTTGAGCTCGGCCGAATGCAGCGAGGGCGGCACGAGGTCGTGCTCGAGCGCAAGACTCGCCTTGAGCAGGCCGGCGAGGCCGGAGGTCGGCTCGGTGTGGCCGATATTGGTCTTGATCGAGCCGATCGGCAGCGGGCTCTTGCGGCCCTTGCCGATCTTGCCGCCGATGGCGGAGGCCTCGATCGGGTCGCCCACCGGCGTGCCCGTGCCGTGCGCTTCCATGAACGCCACGTCGTCGAGGTCGATCTCGGCCTCGCGGTAGACCTGCTCCAGCAGCGCGCCCTGCGCGTAGCCCGAGGGCAGCGAGATGCCGGTGGTTCGCCCGTCCGAGTTGACGCCGGTGGCGGCGATCACGCCGCGGACGGTCGAGCCGCCGCGTCGCGCGGCTTCCGCCGACTGCAGCACGAGCACCACGCCGCCCTCCGAGCGGACGTAGCCGTCGGCGGAGGCCGAGAAGGCCTGGCACAGCCCGGTGCGCGACAGCATCTGCGCGTTGGAGAAGCAGATGAAGTTGAACGGGCTCGCGAGCAGGTTGACGCCGGCCACGATCGCCGTGTCGACGCGGCCCGAACGGATCGCGGCCACCGCGTTGTCGAGGGCCACGAGCGAGGACGAGCACGCGGTGTCGACGGTGAAGCTCGGCCCCTTGAGGTCGAAGATGTACGAGATCCGGTTCGACAGGATCGAGAGCGTGTTGCCGGTGGCGGCGTAGGCGTCGCCCGACGGAACGTCGAGGATGCGAAGGTTGCCGTAATCGAGCGACGAGGCGCCGACGAACACGCCGATCGGGTTGCCGGCGACGTTCGAGGGCCGCATGCCCGCGTCTTCCAGCGCCTCCCAGGTCAGCTCGAGCAGGAGCCGCTGCTGCGGGTCCATCTGCTCGGCCTCGCGCGGCGAGATGCCGAACACCGCCGGGTCGAACGACCAGATGTCGTCGAGCACGCCCGCGGCCCAGGTGTAGCTCTTGCCGCGCTCCTGCGCCCGCGGGTGCCCGAACCGGTCGAGCGACCAGCGGTCGCCGGGGATGCGACCGACGGCGCAGCGCGCCTCCGTGAGCAACTGCCAGAGTCCGTCGACGCTCGGTGCGCCGGGAAGCCGGCAGGCGCGACCGACGATCGCGATGTCAGTGCGTTGTGTCACGTTTGATTCGCACACGCTCGTTAACGGAAAACGGATCGGGCATCGGCAGCACCGCGCTTCGAGGCGATGCTTAGTATGGCTCTAGATCGCTGTCCAACCTGAGGGAGGGACGACGGCATCGAAGAGGCCGGTTTGCGCTCGGCTGTCGTGAATGTTCATCAACCTAAGCTTTGCCGCAGACTGGTCACCGTCGCCATCTGAACCGTTCAAAACCGGTGAATTTGTGTTGACGGCGCCGCGTCATTGCAGCGCGCGCCGATCGATCGACCTCTGGACGCTCGAGTTGCCGGCTTCACCCGCCGTCTCGGTCTTCGGATCGCCCGCCCCCCGACGCACGTCCCACGCCGGCGTAACGGAAGCCGAGGCGTTCCACGTCTTGGACGCGGTAGACGTTGCGCAGGTCGACCAGGACCGGCTCGGCCATTGTGGTGCGCAGCCGTTCGAGGTCGAGCGCCCGGAACGCGTTCCACTCGGTGACGAGCACCAAGGCGTCGGCGCCCTCGGCGCAGGAATAGGGGTCGTCGGCGTAATCGATGTCGGGCAGGAGCGCACGTGCTTGGCCCATTCCCTCGGGGTCGTAGGCCCGCACGGTCGCACCGGCGTCCTGCAGACCGGCGACGATCGCGAGCGAAGGGGCATCGCGCATGTCGTCGGTGTTGGGCTTGAAGGTGAGGCCGAGCAGCCCGATCGTCTTGCCGCGCACCGAGCCGCCGCAGGCCTGGATCACCTTGCGCGCCATCGCCCGCTTGCGGCTCTCGTTGACCGCGACCACGGTCTCGACGATCCGCATCGGCGTCCCGGCATCCTGCGCTGTCTTCACCAGCGCCAGCGTATCCTTGGGGAAGCACGAGCCGCCGTAGCCCGGGCCGGCATGGAGGAACTTCGCGCCGATGCGGTTGTCGAGGCCAATGCCGCGGGCGACCTCCTGCACGTCGGCGCCGACCTGTTCGCACAGGTCCGCGATCTCGTTGATGAAGGTGATCTTGGTCGCCAGGAAGGCGTTGGCCGCGTACTTGGTCAGCTCGGCGGTGCGCCGTCCGGTGACGAGGATCGGCGCGGCATTGAGGTAGAGCGGGCGGTAGACCTCCCGGATCACCCCTTCGGCGCGCGCGTCCTCGGCACCGATGACGATGCGGTCGGGTCGCTTGAAGTCGTCGATCGCCGCGCCCTCGCGCAGGAATTCCGGGTTGGACACGACGGCGAAGTCGGCCTCGGGCCGCGCCTCGCGGATGATGCGCTCGACCTCGTCGCCGGTGCCGACCGGAACCGTGGATTTTGTGACGATCACCGTATAGCCGGTCAGCGCCGCCGCGATCTCGCGGGCCGCGGCGTAGACGTAGCTGAGGTCGGCGAAGCCGTCGCCGCGGCGCGAGGGCGTGCCCACCGCGATGAACACCGCGTCGGCGCCCGCGACCGCCGCCGCGAGGTCGATCCCGAAGCCGAGCCGACCCCGGCGCACGTTCTCGGCGACGAGCGCTTCGAGACCGGGTTCGTAGATCGGCATGCGCCCGGCGCGCAACGCCTCGATCTTGGCCGGGTCCTTGTCGAGGCACACGACCTCATGCCCGAAATCGGCAAAACAAGTCCCGGACACCAGGCCGACATACCCCGACCCGACCATGACGATCCGCATGCAACCTCCGTCGTCGGCTCGGATGCGATCGCCGATTGCACTGCAGCATTACCCTGGATCGGCTGCGCAGGGAACAGGCCCGCAGATGTCTGCACCGACTTGCGCGCGCCCGCCAAGGCTGTGCCCCGGCTCGTCCCCTCAACGGCGGCACGGCGCTCAGAGCCGGTAATGCCCGGAGATCCGTGACAGATTGATGTTGTAATAGGGGTCAGCGCGTAATTGCGCCCCCCAACGCGCCTGCATCACCGCGACCTCCCGTTCGAACCGGGCCTGCTTCTCCGGCGTGTCCTCCTGGCCACGGCTCTTCGACTCGTGGTGGACGAGGGTGGCGAAGGGCGTCCAGACGATCCGGTAGCCCGCCTCGCGCACGCGCAGGCACAGATCGACGTCGTTGAAGGCGACCTTCAGGTCCTGCGCGTCGAAGCCGCCGACGGCGGCGAACACGTCGGCGCGCATCGCCAGGCACGCGCCGGTGACGGCCGAGGCCTCGTGCGCGACCGTCATCCGCCCGAAATAGCCCGGCGCGTCGCCGTCGACCCCGAGATGGCTGTGGCCGGCGACCCCGCCGATCCCGAGGATGACGCCGCCGTGCTGCACCGTCCCGTCCGGGTAGAGGAGCTTGGCGCCGACCGCGCCGACATCAGGCACCAGCGCGATCGAGACGAGCTCGCGCAGCCAGCCCGGTTCGACCACCTCGACGTCGTTGTTCAGGAACAGCAGCACGGAGCCGGTCGCCGCCGCCGCCCCACGGTTCGACAGGTCAGAGAAATTGAACGCGCCGGGCACCGCCACCACACGCAGGCGCGGGTCGTCGCGATATTCCGCGAACAGGGCGCGGGTCTCGGGCTCGCGGCTGTCGTTGTCGACGACGACGACCTCGATCGTCGGGTAATCGGTCCGACCGAACAGGCCGTCGAGGGTCACGCGGAGCAGTTCGGCGCGGTCGCGCGTCGGGATGATCACCGAGACGCGCGGCGCCGGATCGGGGATCGGGCGCACCAGCCGGTTGAAGCCGGCGGGACCGCGCTCGGCCCTGCCGCCCCAGGGGGCGACGATCTCGTCCAGCGCCCGCAGGCGGGCCGCCTCGGTACGGGCGCTCGCCCGGTCCGAGAACGTGCCCGAGCCGCTCGCAGCGCGCCAATGATAGAGCACCGCCGGAATGTGCCGGATGCGGGCGGGGTCGAGCCGATCGGTCAGACGCAGCAACAGGTCGTGGTCTTGGCTGCCTTCGAATCCCGGGCGCAGGCCGCCGACCGCCCGGAAGGCCTCGGTGCGCACCACGGTGAGGTGATTGATGTAATTCTGCGCGTAGAGCAGCTCGCGGTCGAAGTCTGCCTTGAAGTGCGGATCGAACCGGTTGCCGCGGCGGTCGACCTTGTCCTCGTCGCTGTAGATCAGCACCAGATCGGGATTGGCGCGGATCGCCCGCGCCACCTCGTAGAGGGCGTGCACGGGCAGCGCGTCGTCATGATCCAGGAAGGCGCAGAACGTGCCCCGCGCCGCCGCCGCCGCGTCGTTGGTCGCGCGGGCGATGTGTCCGTTCTCGGCCCGGCGCGCGACGCGGATACGGGGGTCGGCGGCTGCGAAGCGCGCGAGCAGCTGCGGGATCCGCGGATCGGTCGAGGCGTCGTCGACGACGCAGAGTTCCCAGTACGGATAAAGCTGGGCCTGGACCGAGCGCAGCGCCGTTCGCAGGACCTTCGGTGCCGGGTCGTGGACCGGCATCAGCACCGAGATCAACGGCGGCGCCTCCCAGGCGGCGACCTCCGCCGCGATCCGGCGGCGCTCGGCCGCGTCCAGGGTGTCGGCTCGCCGGATCCAGGCGGCGTAGCCGCCCTCGCTCCGGTGCCGCAGCGCCCGGTCGAGGAAGCTGCGCCCGCGCACCCGTTTGCCGAGGCTGCGCCAGTAAACCGCCCGCACCGCAAGCCCGGGGGCCCGGGAAAAGGCTCTCGCCACCAAGGCCGGACGGGTGCGGCGGCGGATCGTGATCCGGCTCGGATGCGGAGGCCTGCCGCCGGCGAGGTTCGCGACCCGGAGGGCGCGGATCGTCGCCGGGACCTGACCGGTCCAGGCGGAGACGCCGGCGCCGACGGCCTCGTGCGCGACCGGAACGCCGAACCGGGCCTCGTCGCTGACAACCAGACTCATCAGCGGGTGGGCCTCGCGCGGCGCGGCGGGGTTGTCGTGCAGCGTGATCGTAACCCAGGCCCCGCCAAGCCCAAGGCCGGCGAGGTCGAGGCGAAGCCCGTCCGCGTCGCGGTGGACGACGAGCGTCCGATTCGCTCCGACGCCGACGAGGACAGCCTCGATATCCACCACGTCAGTGATTCCAGCTCTTGGCGAGGGACATCAGCACCGCGTCCGACATGGCGATGTCGAAGACCAGCATGTCGGCGACCGCCTTCACGGCGCGAAGGCGCTCGGCCAGGGCCAACGCCTCGTCGGAGATCGGAACGGGCGCCGGCAGAGGCAAACCGCCCTCCAGTCCGATCTGGTCGAACAAGGTGGAAGCGAAAGCGTCGAAGTAGGTCCGGTGTCCGACGATCCCGAGGCGCGCGAGGATTTCGATCGCGACGATGGAATTACCGGGATGGAGCCGGTCGTCGGGTAGCCGCGTGCCGAGCTGCCGCGACAGCGGGTTGTAGAGGAGGTGGTAGGCCTGCTCCGGCAGCATCCGGAAGAAGCGCTTCAGGCTCTTTTGATCCGTGTAGTCGTAGTCGTCGACGAATAGGGCTGCCTCGGCATAGCGATCGACGCGCCAACCGGCATCGTCCTCGGCCACCACCTTGGAACGCGCCTTCAGCCACAGCATCCGCGTGGCCATCTCCACATGCGGATCGTGGACCAGGATCGCCGACAGCATGCGATCCGGCGGGAAATACTGCTCGTAGCGCGGCACCACGAGCGCGCCGGCGATAAGGCGGGAGGTCGGAGTCTCGTTTCCGAGGACGCTGGTCACGATCTCGTCGGAGAGCTTGTGGATGCCGAAATGGGATTGCTGAAAATACGGGAACAGCGCGTTCTGCAACCCGACTTCGGGATGGATGCCGGTGTGGATCAAAAGCACCCGGCGATCGATCAGGCCCTCGCGCGGGACGCGGCGATAGACCAGCACGTTGGTGTCGGCGTCGTAGAGCTCGAGGACCGGTATCGCCGCCAGGCCCGGCACTTCGGATTCCCGCAACACGAACACGCATTGCCCGGTGGAGTGCCAGCCGCTGCGCTGGAACGCGGGCTCGGTGATCGTGGCGGAGACTTCCGCGACCCGCTGCCCCTCGACGGACACCACGACCCGGCTGACCGCCAGGGGGTTGTCCGGGACGATCCAGCCATGGATCACGTCGCCGTTGTCGTAATCGATGAAGAACCGCATGTCCCGTCGCTGCAGCGCCCGTCGCCCGGGCCCGATCCCGGACGACCTCTAGCGCCGACCGAGACCGCGCCATAACCCATTTCGAGCAGCGTTGCAGTGGGCAACGACGGGTCGACCGGACTGCGGCGAGACCGGACGACCAAATCCAGCGTCCGTTTCGTCCGTTCCGGCTTGCGCCCCCGGACGGCGAAGGCTATAGGCCCCCCACACCGAAGCCAAACGACTTCGGCGGGGGCGCGTAGCTCAGCGGGAGAGCACTTCCTTGACATGGAAGGGGTCACAGGTTCGATCCCTGTCGCGCCCACCATTCCACTCGCGGAATGATCGATGATCGAAGCAAGGGCTCCGCAGGGGGCCCTTTTTTCTTGGCCGCAACAGGTCGACGTACGACCGGCGCCACGCCTGGGGTTCGAGCACCCGAGGTGTGCCTCTAATGTCTCCATCCGACCTTGGGCCGATTCTGCCGGCAAGCCCGCGCAAGTCGCATGCGCCCAGATCAGCCCCACGCTGACGGCGAATCGGGGACGTGGTCGCGCCGGGCGAACCGGCGCGACCTGCGTCGCGCGATCAATCGTCGTCTTCGTCCTCGACGTCGACGAGATCGGTGGTGTCGTCGTCCTCGTCGTCCACCACGAGGGTGTCGTCGTCGGCGGTCTCGCCGTCGGCATCCGGCTCGATGACGTCGTCGCCCTCGGTGTCCGTATCCGTGTCCTTCTCGGTCTCCTCGGCCTCGACCTCGTCGAGGGAGACCAGTTCCGGACCGGCGGCGTCGGCCTCGTCTTCGTCGGCGACGGGTTCCTTGCGGGCGGCGATCGGCGCGGACCGGCTCGCGAAGGGGGTGAGGGCGGCGGTCGGGACGACCTCGCCGGAATAGGGGGAAACCACCGGATCACGACCGAGGTCGTAGAACTTCCTGCCGGTCGTCGGGCAGATCCGTTTGGTACCGAGTTCGGGACGAGCCACGTGCGCCTTCCTGTGTCAGTGCGATCAAGACCCGTGATGTCGTGGGTTTTCGCGCGGTGTCAATTCATCTCGCTCGGCGCACGCATGGCGGACCTGCAGCGAAGACCGGAAAAGGACCGCCGGAACGCTGTCGCCGGCCCGCTCGTTCGATCTTCACAGCAACGGAGATCCACGCTCATGAAGTTCGCACTCCTCGCCGGCCTGCTCGCCCTCGGCGCCCTCAGCCAGTCCGCCCCGGCCGAGGCCAAGGGCTGCATCAAGGGCGCCATCGTCGGCGGCGTCGCCGGCCACATGGCGGGCCACGGCAAGATGGGCGCTGCCGCCGGCTGCGCCGTCGGGCATCACAACGCCAACAAGAAGGACAAGCAGCGCTAAGCGCCGCAGCCGCCGTCGCCTCGCCGGCTCTCGGGCCTGCGGGGCGTCGCCCGGACATGCGTTTCCGCTCCGCCGAGAGGGCAGGGCGCTCAATCCGAGGATGAGGAAAGGTGGGTCCCGGGGCCGAAGCCCCGGGTTCTGTTTCGACGGTTACCCTACCGCAAGATGCTTACGCCGCGAGGCGGGCATCCATGACAACGTTATCGTTGGCATTTAGGATTTGGTCAGGTGCCCGAAACGGGGGTTGCCCGCGTCGAACCGGTCGAGTCCCTACCGACAGTCGCATCGTACCTCACCGAAGTGAAGCTGAACTCGCGATCCCTTTACCGCCCAGTCGAACCTATTTCGCCCCCATCAGAAACGCAGCGCCGCTGCGTTCGTGGTGGAGGCGCCGGAGTACTGCCCTCCGGGTCCTGAAACGTTATTACGAACCGGTCATCAACCGCAGGTCTCATATAGACGATCGACGGCCGGAAATCCAGATCCGTCGTGCGGCGCTCGGGGGATCGGCCGCCTTAACCGTTCGCTCACCCCGATGCGCGACGAGCCCGCCGTGGCTTCTCACGAACAGGGTTCTCGGATGACCGACACCATTGGAATCGCCGGCGACCGCATCCGCTCCATCGTCGAGCGGATCGAGCAGGTGGACGAGGAGATCAAGGCGCTGATGGAGGCGAAGAAGGAAATCTTCGCCGAGGCGAAGGGCGAAGGCCTCGACGTGAAGATCCTCAAGGAGATCATCCGCCTGCGCAAGCTCGACCAGGATGCCCGCGACGAGCACGAGACGCTGCTCGACGTCTACATGCGGGCGATGGACGCACCCGCGCCGAAGCCCGAGGCGATCGCTGCTTGATCGCGGCAGGGGCTCAGAAGGGGCCTCCAAGCGTACGAGATCGCACGCGACGCGGGTCTTCCCTTCCTCTGCGGATGAGGGATGACCCGCCGTCACATGTCAGGCGCCACTCAGCACCTTCTCCGCGCTGCGCAAGCTCAGGGCCATGATCGTCAGCGCGGGGTTCGCCGCGAGCGAACTCGGGAAGGTCGAGCCGTCGCAGACCCACAGGTTCGGCACCTCGAACGACTTCCCGAACGCATCGACCACCGCGTGGTCGCCGTCATGGCCCATGCGGCAGGTGCCGATGGTGTGGGCGACGCGGTCGAGCACCCAGATGTCGCGGGCGCCGGCCTGGGTCCACAGGTCGACCATCAGCTTCGTGGCGTGGGCGTTCAGGCGCGTCTCGTTGGGGCCGTAGCCGAAATCGATCGCGGCCTTGCCCATGCCGAGGGCGTCGGCCTCGTCCGAGAGCGTCAGCCGGTTGGCGTCGCAGGGCAGGGTCTCGCCGTTGATGCCGATGCCGGCCACGTGGTTGTAGTTTGCGAGGTAGTCGCCGAGCGCCTTGCCCCACAGCTTGCGCCCGCGCGCCACCGAGTTGGCGAAGGTCAGCGGCGCGACGCCGAGGCTCTGGACCAGATAGCCGCCTGCGAAGTCGGCGCCCTTCGGGCGGATCATGTCCTCGGTGATCAGCGAGGACGGGTAGCCCTTGTTCGGCCGCGTCTCGGCATCGAACGTGCCCCAGACCTGCGTCGCGACATGGCCCATGTAGTTGCGCCCGACCTGCCCGCTGCCGTTGGCCAGTCCCGTATGCAGCAGCAGCCGCGCGGTCTCGACGGAGCCGGCGCAGAGGAACACCTGCGCGCAACGCTGCTTGTGGTCGACGCCGCCCTGCCGGTAGATCACCGCTGTGATCCGGCCCTCGCGGTCACGCTCGAACCCGTGCGCGCGGGCCTCCGGCCGGATCTCGGCGCCATGCGCCACCGCCAGCGGGAGGTAGGTCACGTCCATGCTGGTCTTGGCGCCGTTGCGGCAGCCCTGATGGCAGTAGCCGCAATTGATACAGGCCGATCGCACCGCGCCGCCTGCCTGCGGGAAATCGCGCGAGACGACGGCCGCGGGCGCGTCCGTGGCGCGGATGCCCATGCCGGCGCAGGCCTCGGCCATGATCTGCGCGGAAGCGTTGCGGGGCACGGGGGCCAGGGGGTAGCGCCGGCTCGCGTCCCACAGATAGCTCTGCGGGCCGGAGACGCCGATGAAGGCCTCGACGCGCTCGTAGAACGGCAGCAGCTCGTCGTAGTTCACCGGCCAGTCGGTGCCCTCTCCGGTCTCGGTGCGGATCATCAGGTCGCGCTGGTCGGCACGCGGGCAGAACGCGCCCCAATGGAGGGTCGAACCGCCGACGCCGGTGCCGCTGTTGTTGCCGCCGAAGGCTTCCGGCGTCGAACCGCCGCTAAGGCGCTCGTCCGTCCAGTAGATCTCGTCGGCGAGGGTCTCGTCGAAGGCGAAGGCCTGCGGATCGAAGTTCGGGCCGGCCTCCAGGGCGACCACGCGCGAACCGGCGGCGGCCAGGCGCGCCATCAGCGGCGCACCGCCGGCGCCAGTGCCGATCACCACCGCGTCGACTATCTCGTCGGTGGAATAGCGCCTCATCGAATCGAGGTTCATCGTGCATCCCCACCCTGCGCGACGGGCTCCCAGCCCTCGCGCTCGCCCAAACCGACCTTCTTGAATCCCACCGGCCGCGACCCGTCGCCGCCCGCGCCGATGCCCGAATAGCCGATCCAGGCGAGCGCCGCCGGATGGGCGAGCCATGTCCGCACCACGTCCGACCGCAGGTCCTCGAACCAGAAGGCCAGCTGCTCCGGATCGAAGCCGCCGACCGGACCGCGCGAAAGGGTCTTGGCCTCGATCGCCTCGAGCAGGTCGTCCTGTGCCGCGCCGTCCAGCGCAACGAAGCGGTGTCCCCCCGCCTGCGCCGCGGCGTCGAGGCTGCGCAGGGCGGCTCGGTAGGCGGAGGCGTCCGGCGGCAACGCTGAGAAGCGCCAGCCGTCGCCGGCGCCGCCCGCGAGCCGCGCGTCGATGCGGGCGGCGAGATCGATCCCGGCGGCCTGCGGCAGCACCCGGGCGACGACGGCCCGCAGGATCGCCAGTTCCACCGCGTCGAGGGCCTGCGGGCGATAGGCGGGATCGTCCGGCGCGGCGCGCTCGTGCAAGGCCGCGCGCAGGCGGCCGTTGACCCGCTCGGAGGCGATCAGGTCGCGATACGCCGCGTCGATCTTCGGCGCTTCAGGCTCTTCCGTGTGCGGCGCGACGACGTGGCCGCGAATCAAGTCGGCGACCGCATCCGGCCGCTCGATCGGCAGCAGGTGGCCGGCGCCGTCGAGGGTGACCAGGCGGGCCGAACCGAAATGCGGCGCCATCAGCGCGGTTTGCGCCTCCGGCCCGAGGTCGCCGTCCTCGCCACCGGCAAGGATGAGGGCGGGGGTGCGCAGGACGCCGACGCGCTCGCACCAATCCTCGCGGCTTCCGCCCGCGAGCCAGGCGCGCCAGGCCGCCGGCTCGGCGCGCAGCACGTCGGCGATTGCGGCCTCGGCCCGGTCGGCGGGGAGGGGCGCGCCGACGTTCGACGCGACGAAGGCCTCGGCCTCCGACTGCCGAGTCCCGGCGTCGGCGCCGATCCAGGCGATCATCGCCGCGCGACGCTCTTCCTCCATCGGCTCGGGGCTCGGCGGCGAGCCGGCGAGCAGGACGAGGCCGGACAGCCCTCCGAGCCCCGCCTCGCCATCCTCGGCACGACGCGCCAGGGCGAGGGCCACCTTCGCGCCCATGCTGTGCCCGGCGATGAGCCAGCGTCCCGGCCGCGCGGCGCGGACCTTTGCCGCGACGTGGTCGGCCATCGCCGCCACGTCGTAGCCGGTCACGTCCGCGGCGTCGCCGAAGCCGGGCAAGTCGATCGGCACGCAAACGACATCCGCCCCGAGGCGTCCGGCCGTCGGCGCCCATTCCCGCGCACTGCCCCCGAGGAAGTGCAGGCAGAACAGGGTCGGCGGCGCAGTCGCGGCCGCGGTGGGTAAGTTCAAGATCATCGCAGCGAGATCGCGCGGGACGCGTGGCAATCAAGCGGCCTTAATGCCGCGCTTCGCCCGATGTCGCCCTGCCGCGGTGCCGGGTGGCTGCACCTCGGGCCGACCGCCGGAATCGACCCGATCCGCGCGGCACCGTAAGCAGGGAGGTCTGCGATACCAAAGAGTCCGCGATCCGAAAAGGAAGCGAAGTTCGATGATCCCGACCCTCGACCAGGTTCCCGACGGCCTCGCCACCCGCCACGGTCGCTACGCCGACGCGCACATCCGCGCGACCCTGCGGGCCACGCGCACGATCGCCCTCGTCGGTGCCTCGGCCAACCCGGCGCGGCCGAGCTGGATCGTACTGAAGTATCTGCTCGACCGCGGCTACGTGGTGACGCCGGTGAACCCGGGCCTCGCCGGGCAGACGCTGCTCGGGCGCCCGGTGGTCGCATCGCTGGCCGAACTCGGCGAACCGGTCGACATGGTCGAGATCTTCCGCAATTCGGCCGCCGCCGGCGGCCTCGTCGACGAGGCCTTGGCGCTCGACCCGCTGCCGAAGACGATCTGGATGCAGCTGGGCGTGCGCGACGACGCGGCCGCCGCCCGCGCCGAGGCGCGCGGCGTCACTGTCATCATGAACCGCTGCCCCAAGATCGAGTACGGCCGGCTCTCGGGCGAGATCGGCTGGACCGGGGTCAACTCGCGCATCATCAGCGCGAAGAAGCCGGTGCTCGCGGGTAAGGGCGTACAGAAGTTCACCATCGCCCCGCGAGGTGGTGGAATGGATTGAAGCACGCCATTCGCGATGGTGCGACGGGACAGGTCCCGGCCTCGCGGTATCTGGATACCACTAGGCTGAACTCCTTCCAGAACATCGCTTTTCCGGTGATGCGCGCCTGCGAAACGGCTTGACCTCAGGCGTCGCCCCGTCTATCCACCGGCCAACGCCGCCGCGTCCCCCGACGCGGCGGCGGCTCGTTTTTCGACACACCACCGAGCGCCAACGGAATTCGGCTTATGAAAACCTTTTCGCTGAAGCCCGCCGACGTCGACAAGAAGTGGATCGTGATCGACGCGGAGGGCCTCGTCGTCGGCCGTTTGGCGTCGATCATCGCCCTGCGTCTGCGCGGCAAACACAAGCCCGCCTACACCCCCCACGTCGATTGCGGTGACAACGTCATCGTCATCAACGCCGACAAGGTGAAGTTCACCGGGCGCAAATACGTCCAGAAGGTGTACTACCACCACACCGGTTTCCCCGGCGGCATCAAGGAGCGGTCGGCCAAGTTCATCCTCGAAGGGCGCTTCCCCGAGCGCGTCGTGGAGAAGGCCGTCGAGCGCATGCTGCCCCGCGGCCCGCTGTTCCGCCAGATCATGGGCAACCTCCGGGTCTACAAGGGCACCAGCCACCCGCACGAGGCCCAGCAGCCGCAGACGTTCGACGTCGGCGTCCTCAACCGCAAGAACGTGAGCGCTTAAGATGGCGACGCTTCAGTCCCTCTCCGACCTCAACCGGTCGAACGCCGGCGGCCTCGAGAACGAGCACGCCGCGCCCGTCCACGTGCAGAAGCTCGACGCCCAGGGCCGCGCCTACGCCACCGGCAAGCGCAAGGACGCGGTCGCCCGCGTCTGGATCCGCCCCGGCACCGGCAAGGTCGTCGTCAACAAGCGCGCCGTCGAGGTATACTTCGCCCGTCCCGTGCTGCGCATGATCCTGCGCCAGCCGCTCACGGTGGCCAACCGCGTCGACCAGTACGACATCACCGTCACGGTCGCCGGCGGCGGTCTCTCGGGCCAGGCCGGCGCGGTGCGCCACGGCCTCTCGAAGGCGCTGACCTACTACGAGCCGGAGCTTCGCGCGCCGCTGAAGCGCGAGGGCTTCCTCACCCGCGACAGCCGCGTGGTCGAGCGCAAGAAGTACGGCCGCAAGAAGGCCCGCCGCAGCTTCCAGTTCTCGAAGCGCTGATCGGCCCATTCGGTCAAAAGAGAAGGCGGCTCCTCGCGGGGCCGCCTTTTTTATTGGTTCGGTCCAATCGCTGACCCGAATCGGTCGAGCTCGCCTTAAGCGGACCGCCCGACAGGTCCCAGCGGGCGCGACTGCCGGGTCAGGCGTGGACCGCCTTCTCCAGCTCCGCCTTGGACATCTTCGAGCGCCCGGGCACCTTCTGCGCCCTGGCCTTCTTTACCAGGTCGGCCTTGGTCTCGCCGGAGGCGGATTTGCGGGCGGTCGCGGCCTTCTTCGCCACGTCCTTCGGCTGCCTCGAGAACTGCTTGCCCTTCGCCGTGTCGCTGCGCTTCTTCTGCGTCGAGCGCTCGTATTGCTCGTCCGTTATGGCCTCGCGCGCCTTCTTCGGCAGGTAGCGTTCCCCGGTCTTGCCGCTTTCCTTGCCGGACTCCGTGTCCCACTCCTCGTCGGTCCACTGCTTGAGGTGGTTGTCGTCGGTCTTCTCGCCGGCGTAGCCGCCGCCGGCCTTCTTGTATTCCTGCGTCGCGAGCTGGGCCTTGCGAGCCGACCACTGGCCGGCCTTTCCACCCTTCTCGCTCTTCGTGACCTTGTCCTTGGTCTTCTCCCAAAGCTTGGGATCTGTCTTCTTCGCGGTCTCGGACATCGTCTTTCACCCATCGTCGTCGATTTTGCCGACAACGGGGGCACGCCCACCGCGTTCCGGCAGCAGCGCGATGGCTTGTTGATGGCGCGCGGCATTGACAGGCCGGCACGCACCGGCCACCTCCCGCACCGCGACACGACGTCCCGGCGGCGGCCGGCTTCGAGGGTGCGACGAGCGATGGCGGGCGAGACCAAAAAGCCGACGGTGTTCATCGACGGCGAGGCCGGCACGACAGGGCTCGGCATCCGGGAGCGCCTTGAGCGCGACGGCAAGGTGGTGCTCCGCAGCATCGCGCATGCCGACCGCAAGGACTCGAGCGTGAAGCGGGCGCTGCTCGCCGAGGTCGACCTCGTGGTGCTCTGCCTGCCGGACGACGCGGCCCGCGAGACGGTGGCGCTCTGCGACGCGCTGCCCGGCGGCGGTCCCCGCGTGCTCGATGCCAGCACCGCCCACCGGATCGCCGGCGGCTGGACCTACGGCTTCGCCGAGATGGCCCCCGGGCAGGCGGAGGCGATCGCCGCCTCGCGGCGGGTCGCCAACCCCGGCTGCTATCCCACCGGCGCGATCGCGCTGCTGCGGCCGCTGGTCGAGGGCGGCCTGATTCCGGCCGACACTTTCGTCAGCATCAACGCGGTCAGCGGCTACAGCGGCGGCGGCAAGAGCATGATCGAATCCTACAAGGCCGGCTCCGCCGCGCCGTTCCTGCTCTACGGCCTCGGATTCGCGCACAAGCACCTGCCGGAGACGCAGACCTATTCCCGGCTCACCGCCCGGCCGATCTTCATCCCCTCCGTCGGCGCGTTCCGGCAGGGCATGCTGGTGTCGATCCCGCTCCATCTCGACGCGCTGCCGGGCCGCCCGTCGGCGGGCGACCTCGAGGACGCCCTCGTGCGCTGGTACGCGGGGCAGCCCCTGGTGCAGGTCGTGCCCGGCGCGACCACCGGCGCCCACAAGGAGCAGATCGAGCCGGAGGCGCTCAACGACACCGATCGCCTGGAGCTGCGGGTGTTCGGCTCGGCCGAGCACCGGCAGGCGGTTTTGGTCGCCCGCCTCGACAACCTCGGCAAGGGCGCCTCGGGCGCGGCCGTGCAGAACATCGGCCTGATGCTCGGGCTCGGCGCCTGACCCGCGCCGTCCGCCCGACGCATCGACCGCGCCGCCCGCGAACGATCGGGCGGCTGCGACCAGGAGATCGAACCGCATGACCGAGACGCGCCCACCGCTGCCGCCGTTCGATGCCGGGTCCGCGGCCAAGAAGGCGCGCGGTGCCGAGGATGCCTGGAACACCCGCGACCCCGAGCGGGTGTCGCTGGCCTACACGCCCGACAGCTGGTGGCGGAACCGCTCCGAGTTCCTGGTCGGGCGCCCGGCGATCGTCGCCTTCCTGACCGGCAAGTGGGAGCGCGAACGGGAGTACCGCCTGATCAAGGAGGTCTGGGCCTTCCACGAAGACCGGATCGCGGCGCGCTTCGCCTACGAGTGGCACGACGCGGACGGGCAGTGGTTCCGCTCCCACGGCAACGAGCAGTGGGAATTCGCCGAGTCCGGCCTGATGCGCCGCCGCGAGGCCAGCATCAACGACGTCGCCATCGCCGCCTCGGAGCGCAAGTTCCACTGGCCGCAAGGGCCGCGACCCGCCGACCATCCGGGCCTCTCGGAGCTGGGCCTGTGATGACGCTTCGCGGTTCGCCAAGCTTCCTGTAGAGACCTGCGCGTCGCGAAGCCGGCGCGAGAGGATGCCGATGACCGAACTGCCGAACGTGCACGTCCGCGCCGAAGTCCTGTCCCAGGCGCTGCCCCACATGCAGCGCTACGACCAGGAGATCGTGGTCATCAAGTATGGCGGGCACGCCATGGGCGACGCCTCCGCGGCCGAAGACTTCGCCGAGGACATCGTGCTGCTCGAGCAATCGGGCGTGAAACCGATCGTCGTCCACGGGGGCGGCCCGCAGATCGGCCGGATGCTCGAGCGGCTCGGCATCCAGTCCGAGTTCCGCGGCGGCCTCCGTGTCACCGACGAGGCCACCGTCGAGGTGGTCGAGATGGTCCTGGCCGGCTCGATCAACAAGCAGATCGTCGGCTGGATCTCGGCCGAGGGCGGCCGGGCGATCGGCCTGTGCGGCAAGGACGGCAACATGGTCCGGGCCAAGCGCGCGACCAAGACCGTGATGGACCCCGAGAGCCGGGAGATGCAGACGGTCGACCTCGGCCTCGTCGGCGAGCCCGAGCACGTCGAGCGCGGCGTGCTCGACGCGGTGCTGAAGGCCGAGCTGATCCCGGTCCTGGCCCCCGTGGCCTACGGCGCCGACGGCAAGACCTACAACGTCAACGCCGACACCTTCTCCGGCGCCATCGCCGGGGCGCTCCGCGCCAAGCGCCTGCTGCTCCTCACCGACGTGCCGGGCGTGCTCGACAAGGACAAGAACCTGATCCCGGAGCTGACCGTCGAGGATTGCCGGCGGCTCATCGCCGACGGCACCATCACCGGCGGCATGATCCCGAAGATCGAGACCTGCATCTACGCGATCGATCAGGGCGTCGAGGCGGTCGTGATCCTCGACGGCAAGGTCAACCACGCCGTGCTGCTGGAACTCTTCACCGATTACGGCGCCGGCACCCTGATCCGCCGGAGCTGACGGCCCAACCCCGCATCGCGCGCGCCCGGATCTTGCTTGGAATCCGGGTGCGCGCATCCTGCCTTGCGGTCATCTCGGAGACCGGACATCTCGGACAGATCAATAGCCGGCGAGAGCCACGTGACGGCGGACGACGCCCGCGGCTTCGAGGCCGTCGACACCTGGGTGTTCGACCTCGACAACACGCTCTATCCGAGCGACGCGATGGTGTGGCCGCAGGTGGACGAGCGCATCACGCTGTTCGTCATGCAGCTCTACGGCCTCGACGGGATCTCGGCGCGCGCCCTGCAGAAGTACTTCTACCATCGCTACGGCACGACCCTGAAGGCGCTGATGGTGGAGGACGGCGTCGACCCGCACGCCTTCCTCGACTTCGCGCACGACATCGACCACGCGACGATCCGGCTCGATCCGGCGCTCGGCGACGCGATCGAGCAGCTGCCCGGGCGCAAGCTCATCCTGACGAACGGCTCGCGCAAGCACGCCGAGAACGTCGCGAAAAGCCTCGGCATCCTCGACCACTTCGAGGACGTGTTCGACATCGCCGCCGCCGACTTCGTGCCGAAGCCCGAACGCGTGACCTACGAGCGCTTCCTCGCCCAGCACGCGGTCGACCCACGGCGCGCGGCCCTGTTCGAGGACATCGCCCGCAACCTCGTGGTGCCGCACCAGATGGGCATGGCCACCGTGCTGGTGGTGCCGTCCGCGATCGACCCCTACCGCGAGGCCTTCGAGCAGGAGGCGGTGCGCGAAGCCCATATCGACCACATCACCAACGACCTCGCCGCGTTCCTGCGCCGCTGTGTCCTTCCCGTCGCCAAGGATGCCGCGTGAGCCTCGTCGACGCGCAAGCCTTGAGCGCGGCGAAGGCGCCGAGCCTCGTCGAGATCGAGGATCTGGCGCACGCCGCCTTCGCGGCGCTGCCGGCCGCGTTCCAGGCGTTGGCGCGCGACGTCCGCATCGTCGTCGATGATTTTCCCGACGACGAGACGCTGTCCGAGATGCAGTGCGAATCGGAGTTCGACCTGCTCGGCCTGTTCCGCGGGATCGGTCTGGCGCAAGCCGGCGAGACCGTCACGGGCCAGATGCCGAACACGGTCTGGCTCTACCGCCGGCCCCTGCTCGACTACTGGGCCGAGCACGACGAGACGCTCGGCCACCTCGTCGCCCACGTGCTGATCCACGAGATCGGCCACCATGTCGGGCTGTCGGACGCCGACATGGCCGGCATCGAGGCCGCCGCCGACCTTTGAGACCGGACCTCGATGAGCCCGACTCATCGAGGTCCGGCCCCCGCGACTGCGGGGAGGCGGCAATCCGCCGGACCTCATGGGTCCTGACCCATGAGACCAAGTTCAAGGCGTCGGCGGCTCGCCCAGGGGCGGCAGCTTCAGGCGGCTCACCTTCGGGCGGCGGGTGCGGAACTGGCCGCGCTCGATCGCGACGAAGACGAGGATGGTGATGGCCAGCGTCGTCAGCCACCACACCACCGTCAGGCCGACGCCGATGCAGGCGATGGTGAAGGCGGCGGCGAAGCCCGCCATCGCCCCGGGCACCAGCAGCGGCACGTCGAGGCCGGCCCGGCGGACCGAGGCGTAGAGGGCGAAGGCGGCGGCCAGCGCCCCGACGACGCCGAGCTCGTACCACATGGCGAACAGCGCGGTGCTCGGCGCGTTCACCGGGATCAGCCCGAAGACGCGTCCGCGCAAGGCCGTCTCGAAGCCGTGGCCGGTGATGAGCCGGACCGGCTCGGTGGTCACGATCCGCTGCCAGCTCTTCAGCGTCAGCACGCCGGGGCTCAGGGGGCCGAACAGGGCGGCGCCGACGGGTCGGGCGAGAAACGGCAGCAGCGGCGCCACCGCGAGCAAGCCGGCGGCGATGCCGGCGGTGAGGCCGACGCCGAGGCGCGGCCGGAAGCTCGTCACCGCAAAGGCCAGCGCCCCGATCGCGAGCGCCGCGATCTGCCCGAGATCCGGCGAGACCGCCAGCGCCACGGCGACCACCACGGCGAGGCCGAGCGCCTCCCGGTCGCGGCGACGCGAGCGCAGCCAGGCCACCGCGGGCCAGACCAGCAGGGCGAGGAGGGTGAGGCCGCGGTCGAGGGCGTTGTCGTCGTCCGGGACGCCGCGCATCAGGCTGTCGCCGAACAGACCGAGCATGATGGCGACGATCGCCGCCGCGGTGACGCCGAGCGGCAGCAGGTAGAGGTTGGCCGAGCGCATCCGGTCCGGCAGCGCCATGTAGCCGGCCAGCGTCAGCAGGATCGTGGCGACGAGGTTGGCGAACCGTTCGGAGGCGGGGCCGGGGAACGGCGTCCAGACCAGCGACAGCGCCATCCAGGCCAGCACGAGGAGGCCGGCGAGGAAGGCCGGGGCGCGCAGAAGCCGGACGCCGCTGGCGCGCAGCGGCCGTTGGCGGCCGTCGATGGCGCTGGCGAGGATCAGCAGGGCGACGGAGATCGGGGCGAGGATCACGGTCGCGCGCCGCGCCACCTGCGCCACCACCGGAAGGATCACGAACAGCCCGAAGAACCCGACACGGCGCAGGAGCGCGGCCGCATCGAGCGCCGGGTCGATCGTCTGGGTGGATGGGCGCGCCATGGTGCGACTCGGGAACCAGCGTGACGGTTGCGTGTGCCGGAAAGCCCGGCCGCGCCCGTCCTCGATGTCTCGCTTAAGCAAGCCGCGCGCTAGGGGCTGTAGACGCCCGGCCACACAGAGGCGCCGACGTCGCCCGCCGTGATCGCGCCGACGCCCGTTTAAGCCGTCGTGACCGCGGTCCGCGGCCGGCGGCGGACCACGCGGCGGCCGACGTCGGAGAGCACGCGCCAGCCGCCCCAGGCGGCCAGGAAGCCGAGGAGACCGGCGACGATCCCGTCGGTGGTGGTCGGGAGGGCCGGGTCGTAATCGCGGTAGGTGGCGCGGGCGAGCGGAACGTCGGGGTCGCGGATCACGGCAGCGAGCCGCCCGAGGGGGCTCGCCGCGTTCGCCAAAGCCTGCTGCTGCGCCGAGAGCCGTTCCAGCCGCTCGATGTCGTAGCGCGCGGCCTCGCCCCGGCGCGCGACCAGGGTGTCGGGATTGGTGCGCAAGCGATCGACGGCCCCTTCGCGGGTGTTGCCGGTGGCCTTGGCGTCCGATTCGAGCGACGCGACCTCGCGCTTCAGCTCGTCCAGGGCGCCACCGAGGCGCTGGGCGTATTGCTGGGCGAATTCGGGCCCCTGCGCCGCCAGCCCGCCGCCGAGCAGGCCGAGGGCGAGGCCTAGGGTGCGGAAGACACGGAACACGGGGCATCCTCGTCGTGGTGGTCGTGGCAGAAGAGCATGGTGGCGGCGGCAGTTCCAGAACCCGACCGCGATCAGGCGGGCAGGGTCAGCAGCCCCGCCGCCCCGTCGACGCATCCGAACGCCAGCCGCCCGCCCTTCGCGTCCCAGGCCAACGCCGAAATCCCGCTGCCCTTCACCGCCGGGCGGACCAGCAGTTCGGAGGCGTCGGTGAAGCGCACGAGCAGGATGCAGCCGTCCTCGTAGCCCATGGCCAGCACCAGGGCCTTGGGGTGGAAGGCGACGCGGGAGACGCGGGCCGGGCGCACGCCGCACTCGCGTGGAGCCTTGCCGGTGGGGCCTTCCTTCGAATCGAACGGCCACACGATCGCGGCCTCCGCGCCGCTGGTGGCGAGCCAGTGGCCATCCGACGACCACGACACCGAGCGCACCTTGGCCGGGTAGCCCGACATCCGCATGTGGCCGCGGTCCGGCTGCAGGCGCCAGCCGTGCAGCGCGTTCTCCTGCATGGTCGAGACGACGAAGCGCCCGTCGGGCGACCACGTCACGTCGATGTGCGAGCCCTTCCACTCGACCATCTCGGCGGGCGTCTCGTGGTTCGGGTACCAGAGCGAGACGCCGTTGTAGTGCGAGGCCGCCAGCCGGTAGCCCTTGGAGGCGAAGGCGAGGCCGCGGGCGGTGGAGGGGGCCGTGAACGTGCGCTCGCGCCCCTTGGCGTCGCGGGCGACCACGGTGCGCCCGGCCGCGTAGGCCACCGACCCGTCGGGATGCAGGGCGAGCGCGTCGATCCAGGCGCCGCCCTTGGCGGTGGCGACCTCGGACAGCGTGCCGTCGGGCCGGAGCGCCACCACGCGCCCGTCGTCGCCGCCGGTGACGAGGCGGTTGCCGTCGCCCACGGCGGCCAGGATGCCGGCCTCGGGATGGGCGGCGAGGCGGCTCGACGTGCCGTCCCGGCTGAGCAGGACGGTGCCGTCGCCGAGGGCCATCACCAGCGCGTCCTTCAGGAAGTGCGCGGCGACGACGTGGGCGCCGGCCTCGACCGGGGCGACGTGGGTGGTCAGCGAAGCGTTGCTCATCGGGAGACTCGATCAGGACGGGCGCGGGCAGGACAAGGCGGGCAGAACAGGCGTGAAACGGTCTCAGGTGGCGGGCGGCTCGGGCATCATCGTCCGGTGGCGCAGCGCGAAGATCGCGGCGACCAGGGCGAGGAGGCCGGAGACCGCCGCCGGGATGAACAGGGCATAGAGCTCCAGGCGGGCATAGGCCACGGCGCCGCCGAACGCGCCGACGAGGAGCGCGGCCCAGACCGCCCCGTCGCCGACCCAGCCGAAGGGCGGCCCGGTGCGGGTGAGCGCCTGCGCCACCTTCTGCCCGAGGCTGAACAGGGCCCCGGTGACGAAGGTGGTGCCGGCGCGGAACCCCTTCACCTGCGCCAGCACGGCGTTCTGCGAGCCCATCGCCACCGCCATGAAGAACGCGGCGATGCCGAGTTCCGGAATCGCGAGGCCGACCCCGAGGGCTGCCAGGATCAGCAGGGCTTCGTAGCCGAGCACCGCCGGCGTCGCCCAGGGGGAGGGGATCAGGATCGACAGGCCGCTGCCGAGGATCGCGCCGCCGAGGAACCCGCCGATCAGGATCGCCGGCAGCACCACGTGCGCGAAATCCGCATGCCCGAGGAAGACCGAGAGCTGCGTGGTGTTGCCGCTCATGAACGAGGTGTAGAGGCCGCCGAGCCGGACGAAGCCCAGCGCGTCGACGAATCCGGCGAGCGCGGTGAGCACGAGCCCGGTCCCGACCTGCCAGGACCGGTTCACGAAACCCGATCCGGTGCGCGACGCGTCAACCCTTGGTTAACCATTCCCGGCGCCTCGTTCAGGGGCGGGCGAGCAGGGTTAAGGCTTCGCTCACCAAACCTCGGCAATTCGATGCAATCACGGCGAACGCCGGAGCGTAGGGCGCCGTTTGTCCTTCGATCCGGCTGCGGGACCTTCGTCCCACGCCGGGTGAGTTGGAGTTGCGTCATGATGTCCTTCGCCTGCGCCGCCTTCGGCCTGCCGAGCTACCTCGACCGCGCGCCGACCACCATCCTGGTGGTCGAGGACGAGCCGTTCGTCTGCGAACTGGCAGCGGAAGCGCTGCTCGACGAGGGCTACCGCGTCCTGACCGCCGCCGACGCCTGGGAGGCCGAGGCGATCCTCGCCCGGGAGACCGTCGACCTGCTCTTCACCGATATCGACCTCGCCCGCAACACGAACGGGATCACGCTGGCCCGGGCCGCGCGGGCGCATTGCCCCTCGCTGCCGGTGGTCTACACCTCCGGCGGCCGCGCCTGCCTCTCGCAGGGCGAGGCGGTCCCCGAATCGGTGTTCGTGCCGAAGCCCTACCGTCCGAGCCAGCTCGTCGCGCTGACGAACGACATCCTGCGCAGCCACGCCCACCACGCCTAGAACCCATCCCTCGACGCACGACGCCCGGAACCCTGACGCATGCGCCTCGCTCACGCCGCCCTCCTGATGCTCGCCGCCGGCCTCGCCACGCCGGTCGAAGCCGCCTGCGACGTGAAGGCCGCCAAGATCGAGGAGACGATCGCCCGGAAGAGCGAGCTCCAGGAGGCCGCCAACAAGCAAACGGTGCGCGACCTGCGCACGCTGCGTGACGCGGCGATCGTGCTGGAGAGCTATTCCTACGTCACCGAATGCGAGCGCGTGCTGGAGATCGTGAAGACGCTGGCCGCCGACCCGGAGAAGACGATCGAGAAGGGCGACACCGACGAGGAGAAGGCCGAGAGCCAACAGGAGGCCCGCAAGCCGAAGCCCGCCGTCGAGCCCGCCGTCGAGCCCGCCGCGCCGGCCAAGCCCAAATAAATGTTGCGCGGGTGAGGGCGCCTCACCAGCCGAAGCGGGCGATCCGGGCGAGCTGCGCCTTCCCCGCGGCTTCGTCCCGCCCGAGCAGCGCCACCCGTTCCGACAGGCCGTAGGCGGTCGGCGAGAACGGCAGCGACAGGAGCGGGATGCCCTCCGCCCGCGACCGGTTCACCGAGGCGATCAGGCAGGCGATCACCGAGCCGTCCTCCGGCGTGTCGACGCAATCGGCCCGCGGGCTGCCGAACAGCGGCCGGTTCGGAACGCTCAGCAGGATCGTCGTCCCACCGCGCCGGTCGGGGGCCGGCGGCAGGCTGTAGCTGCGCACGAACAGTGCCGGCAGCAGCACGACCAGCGCGAGGACGAGGAGAGCCCTGCGCATTCGCCTAGCTCGGCTCGTCGAAGCGGCTGCGGAAGAACACCTCGCGTCCGGCGCCGTCGATCACCCGCACCGCTTCCGCCGGTCCGACCGAGCGCTGCGGCACGCGGGCCCGGGCGAACAGGCGCAGCGCACGCTCCTGCGCCCCCTCGAGCCCGGTGCTGCGCACCGAGATCCGGGTCTGGACGTCACCCGGCTCGGGGCCGAGGACTTCGATGTGAAAGGTCTCGCGCACACCAGTGCCTCTGCCCTAACTCAATCCGATCGTCCACCGCCGCGAGGGCGCCGCCCGTGAACCCCGTGAAGATCGCCGCCGCGATCGCCGTCTGCGTTCTGCTGTTCTGGCTCGGCCTGCGCATCACCCGCACGATGGTCGACCTCGGCATCCGCGCCGGCCACGCCGAGGCGCGCCGCCGCGAGGAGGAGGAGCGTTGAGGCCTTACCAAACCAGCGCAGGCGCCGTGCCGTAGGCCTCGGCCATGCGCGCGATCGCCGCGAGCTTGTCGTCGAGCGCCGACCAGTCGTCGGACGCAGCGATCGGCGCCCACAGCGCCTCGACCTCGTCGATCAGCAGCGTGCAGGGTGTGAGGTCGGCGAAATAGGGATGGGCGAGGCCGGCGCCCGGCGCCGACGCCAAGCCCTCCAACGCTGCGCGCACCGGGGCGAAGGCGTCGCCGGCATAGAGTGCGGCCGAGGGGCTCGCCGCGGCGCGCTCGGCGCTGGCGATGCCGCCGTACCAATCGAAGAAGGTCTGCTCGAACGGGGCGTGGCTCTCGGCCAGGAAGCGCCAGAAGGCGCCGACCAGCCGATCGGTTTCGTCCTGGCCGGCCTTCGCGAGCCCGAGCCTGGCGAACAAGGCCTCGGCGAAGCCCTCCTGCAGGGCGGGCCCAAAACCCTTCAGCGCCGCTTCGAGGTCGGCCTGCGGCGCCAGCGTCAGCAGGCAATCCGCCAGCCGTGCGAGGTTCCAGTACAACGCCTCCGGCTGGCGGCCGAAGCTGTAGAGCCCTTGGCTGTCGAAATAGGCGGCCGTGAAATTCGGATCGTAGGCCGGCAACCAGCGCCACGGCCCGTAATCGAAGCTCTCGCCGGTGACGTTGATGTTGTCGGTGTTGAGCACCCCGTGGACGAAGCCCGCGGCCGCCCATTGCGCACCCATCCGCGCGACCCGTCGCACGACCTCGGCGAGGAAGGCCACCGCCCGGTCGGCCGGCGCCTCGCGCCAGAGGTCGGGCATGTGCGTCGTGATGGTGTGATCGAGCAGCCGCTCGATGTTCCTCGGCTCGTCGAGCGCCAGGAACCGCTGGAAGCTGCCGATGCGGATGTGGCCGTGGCTCAGGCGCACGAGCACCGCGGAGCGGGTGGGGGAGGGCTCGTCGCCGCGCTCCAGCGCCTCGCCGGTCTCGATCAGGCTGAAGCTCTTGGAGGTGTTCACGCCCTGCGCTTCGAGGAGCGCGGTGGCCAGCACCTCGCGCATGCCGCCCTTCAGGGTCAGCCGGCCGTCGCCCGCCCGCGACCACGGCGTGGTGCCGCTGCCCTTGGTGGCGAGGTCGAGCAGGCGCCCGTCGCGCAAATCGTGCAGCTGCGCGTAGAGGAAGCCGCGCCCGTCCCCGAGCTCGGGGTTGTACGAGCGGAACTGGTGGCCGTGATAGCGCAGGGCCAGCGGCGCGGGGAACGAGCCGGGCAGGGGCTCGAACCGGCCGAACCGGGCGATCCACTCGGCGTCCGTCAGCCCGTCGAGCCCGACGCGGGCGGCCCAAGCGCGGTTGCGGAAGCGCAGGATCGTCTGCGGGAAGCGGGCGGCCGCGACCACGTCGAAGAAGTCGGCGCCGAGGTCGGCATGGCGGCGCGAGGGCTGCGCCTCTTGCGTTGGACGGTCTGACAAGAATGAACCCTCGCTCGGTTCCGGCATTCGGACAGCACTCATAGCGATAAGCACGCCCTGCGCGATCCGTTGCGGGATGAGCCGGAACGCCGGGACGCGCCACAGAAAAAAACCCGCGCCTCGGCCGGAAAGAGGGCGTTGACACCGCAAGCCGCCGTTCCCTATACCGCCGATCTCCGAACCGGCCGCCTGCCCACGCAGACGGCCGCGGGCTGGGGCGGGGTAGCTCAGCTGGTTAGAGCAGAGGAATCATAATCCTCGTGTCGGGGGTTCGAGTCCCTCTCCCGCTACCATTCATCGAACCCG
This sequence comes from Methylobacterium cerastii, assembly GCF_022179125.1. Classification (GTDB taxonomy): domain Bacteria; phylum Pseudomonadota; class Alphaproteobacteria; order Rhizobiales; family Beijerinckiaceae; genus Methylobacterium; species Methylobacterium cerastii. Next base: position 72,411 of record NZ_BPQG01000046.1, on the reverse strand, counting down.
TCCGGTCTCCGACGTGGCGGGTTTTTTCATGCCTGACGATCGTCTGAAGCCGTGTCGCGTTCGCTCGTTGTGAGCTGGGGATCGTGATGCGTCGGATCGTGCCGGTCCTGATCCTCTTGGCCGTCTTGCCGGCACCCGCACGCTCCGCAGGCGATCCGAGCCGGGACGTGCTTTGGGCCGCGCTGAAGACCTGCGTGCTCGCCAAGACGGTCGCCAACCGGACCTTTCCGTGCCTCGACGTGGATCTCGGCGACGCGGACCGCCCCGGCACTGCGGTTTTGCGCGCGCCGGGCGAACCGACCCACGTCGTGGTGATGCCGACCCAGTCGGTGGCCGGGCTCGAGGCGACGGTGTTGCGCGGGGCGCGCGGCGCCGCCTACTGGCGCGCCGCCCTGGCGGCGCGGCGCTTCGTGTCGGATCCGCTGAAGGGCCGCGTGCCGGTGGCCGAGGTGGGCCTCGCGGTGAACTCGGCGCGCGGCCGCAGCCAGGACCAGCTTCACATCCATCTCGATTGCATGAAGCCGCGGGTTCTGGCGTCTCTGAAGGCGCACGCGCAGGCGATCCGCGGCAGCTGGGCGCCGTTCCCGGTCGCGCTCGCCGGCGACCGTTACCTCGCGATGCGGGTGCCGGCGGCCGAGGCGGCGCGCTTCAACCCCTTCGCGGCGCTGGCCCGGCTGCCCGGCCGGCGGGACCTGCGCGAGACGAGCTTCGCCGCCGTCGCCACCGCGGCCGGCGACCCCGAGCCCGGCTTCTACGTGCTCGCCTACCGCGCACCGCGGGCGAGCGCCGAGGACCTGATGGATCACGCCTGCGCCGCGGCGCGGTGAGACGGCACCCGGCGAGACGACGCGCTTCCTCGACACGCCGAACGCTGGGGCTATCCTGGATCGATGCATCAACCCGCTACCGCTCGTCCTCGCACCGCGCCCGCCGCCGACGGGCCGCCGGGCGGTCGCGAGACGATCTTTGATGCGAATGTCTGAGCCGGCCGGGCCGCCGCGCTGCGTCCACTACGTCGGCTTCAAGGACGACCGCTACTGGAACGCCGTCCGCATCTTCGGCGGCCCTCGGGTGATCCACCGGCGCTGGGACTGGTTCGCAGTGCACGACGTCGGCCCCGACGACCTGGTGGTGTTCGCAGAAGGCGACGAGCGCCAACCGATGGCCGCGTGGAACGCGACCGACATCGACGAGCGCTGGTTGACCTGACACGTCCACGCTGCGGCACTCGCGACGTCGCCCTCGCGCGAACCGAACGCGGATGGCGTTCGTTGATCCGCCATGACCGATCAGCCCCCCGCCCAAGCCTCCGACGCCCTCATCGACGCGCGCCGCCGGGAGATGGCCGTCGAGCACCTTCTCTTCGGCACGATCCGCTTCGTGGCGCAGCGCCACCCGGAACTCCTCGACGAGCTCGACGGCAGCCTCGACCATCTCTGGGACAAGGCCCATGGCGAGGCTCGCGACGACGAGGGGGTGCGCGAGATCGCGCGGCGCTTCATCAAGAGCCTTCACGCCGAGCGGTAGAAGCCTGCCGGCAGGGCGGCGCTTCGTTCGCCGGTCAGGAGCGGCGCGCGGACAACGCGCTGCCGAGAAGCACCGTACCGCAGGCCGCCGCAAGCACGAGCCCGAGACCGAGGCGACCTGCCGAGGGAACGCCCTTGCGGTCGCGCCAGCCACCGTCGGCCCGGGCGCCTTCGGGCTTCGGCTGGCGCAAGGCACCATGGGTGCGTGGGCCAGGGTCGGCCCTGTCGAGCGCGCGGCGGAAACCCGCACCCATCATCCGTTCGGTCACGGACGGTGCGAGGGCGTAGCCGACCTGGGCCAAACGCGCAGGCCAGCCCACCGCCACCTCGTGGCGTGGGTGCAGCGCAAGCCGCAAGTAGGTCTCGGCCACGTCTTCCGGTGCATAGTACAGGTAGCCGGGGTTGAGCGTCTTACCGGTCACGTTGGCGCCGTGCTCGAGGCCGGGCGTGTCGACGATCGCCGGAAACACGCCGCAGACGTGGATGTGCCGGTGAGGCGCGAGCTCCTGGCGCAGGCTGGCAGAGAAGCCACGCAACCCGAATTTGCTGGCGGTGTAGGCCGCGGCGAACGGCGTCGGCGCCCAGCCGCCCATCGAGACCGTGTCGATCAGCGTGCCGTTCCCCTGACGTAGGAAGTGCGGCAGCACGGCGTAGGCGCCGTGGATGGCGCCCAACAGGTTGATCGCGATCGTCTGCCTGTGCAGATCGAGCGGCGCGTCGAGGAGCGGGCCGAACACGCCCGCGCCGGCGTTGTTGATCCAGACGTCGATCCGGCCGAACGCGCCCACCGCCCCGTCGGCCAGCGCCGACACGGCCTCGGGATCGGCGACGTCGGTGGGGATCGCCACGGCCTCGCCGCCGCGGCCGCGAATGTCGCGCGCCAACGCGTCGAGCACGTCGGCCCTCCGTGCGGCCAGGACGACGCGGCTGCCCCGGGCGGCGAACGCCTCCGCTGCCGCGCGCCCGATGCCGCTCGATGCGCCTGTGATGACGACGGTCTTCCCGCGAAGGTCGGCCATGTTCGTGCCTCGGCTTGGAACGGTCCCAAAGGCGAACCGGGGGCAGGCGGGCCAGTTCCGGGACGCGCCTGCGCCACGAGCGCTCACCGTACGATCGCAAGGCACCAGGCGCCGCGACGCCCGCACCAAGACGATTTGCCGCTTTTTACTAGTATAAACGACAAATAAGCCGCCACGCTTCTTATAACATAAGTTAGTTTATAACTATAATATATTTTTGATCCATTCCATCAAAATTCCTCTAATATAGAACGATGCAGGTTTCCCTGGTTACGCTCGGCTCGCATGGCGACGTGCTGCCCTTTCTTGCGCTTGCCGCCGCACTCAAAGATCGCGGCCATAGAGTTGCGCTGGCCGCCCCGGCGCCGTTCGGCGACCTCGCGGCGCGGGCGGGGATCGACTTCCACGCGCTCGGCACGCGGGCGGATTACGAGCGGACCCTCCGGCACCCGAACCTCTGGCACCCGACGCGGGGGGTCGCGCCGCTGCTGCAGACGCTGTCCACGGCGACCGAGCCGGTCTTCGCGTGGGTGCAGGCCCGCTGGTCGGCGGAGGGCGGGATCGTCGTCGCCTCGCCCAACAGCCTCGGGGCCCGCATCGCGCAGGACAAGCTCGGCCTGCCCTTGGTCACGGTCCACGTCGCCCCGTTCCTGATCGAGAGCCGTCGCGAGGCGCCGGTGCTGCCGGGCCTGGCCGCGGCGCGACGCCTGCCGTCGCGGTTTCGGCATTGGCTCGGGCGGGGCGGGGACCGCTACGTCATCGATCCGGCGGTGCTGCCCGACCTCAACGCCTTCCGCGACAGCCTCGGCCTGCCGCCGGTCCGCCGCCTGCGCCACTGGTGGAACAGCCCGACCCGGATGGTGCTGACGTTCCCGAACTGGTTCGCCCGCCCGCAGGCGGATTGGCCGGAACAGGCCGTGCAGGTCGGCTTCCCCCTCGCGGACCGTTACGGCGACCGGGCCGCGCTCGATCCCGAGGTCGCGCGCTTCCTCGATGCGGGCACGCCCCCCATCGCGTTCACCTATGGATCAGGGATGCGGCAGGGGCGCGCGTTCTTCGAGACTGCGGTCGCCCTGTGCCGGCGCATGGGCCGGCGCGGCATCCTGCTGGCGCCGCAGGCCGACCAGATGCCCGGGGCGCTGCCGCCGGAAATCCTGCGGGTCGCCTACGCGCCGTTCAGCGCGCTGCTGCCGCGCTGCGCCGCCCTGGTCCATCACGGCGGCATCGGCACCGTGGCGCAGGCGCTCGCCGCCGGCATCCCACAACTGCTCGTGCCGGTGGCATTCGATCATTTCGACGAGGCCGTCCGCCTCCGGCGCCTCGGCGTCGGCGCCGCGCTCAGCCGGCGCCGGTTCACGCCGCCGCGTGCCGCACGCGTGCTGGAGCGGCTCCTCGGGTCGCCGCAGGTGGCGCAGGCCTGCCGCGAGGCCGCGCTACTTTTGGCGCAAGAGGACGGGCTCAACGCGACCTGCGACGCCGTCGAGCAGGCGATGGCGGCCTGATTATCGACGAAGCGGCTTCGGACATGCCGAGCCTTTCGCGCAAAAGCAGGCGTAGCGCGCGGGACAAGGCGTCCGTCGAAGCCATCCGCGGCAGCGGACCACAGGCTCAGAACCGGTGGTCCGGCGTCGGGTTGGTCCAGCACTCCACGCACGCGCATTCGGTGCGCGAAGGTAAGGACCCACGCCATGCCCCATGCATCGCAAAAAGCTATCCTCGTGCTCGGCGGCCTGCTCTGCCTGTTGGCGCCGATCGGCCCGGCAGCTGCGCAGAGCACCGGTTACGTCACCGGCTTTCCGGGCAAGGACCCGGCGGGCGACGACGAGATCGGCTGGGGGCCGGCCTACCGGCCGGAGACGAGCTTCTCGCAACCCGGCACGCCGCCCACGCCCGGGGATTTCGCCGGTGCCGCCTACCGGGCGCGCACGGGTCGCGGGCCTTACGACAACCTGCAAAACACAAGCGGCGCACGCCCGATCGCTGTCAGGTCCGGCAAGGATTACGCGAGACCGTCACGGCGTGTCGTCCGCTCACGCCACCGGGTCGGACGGACTGCAACGGTTCGCAGCCCGAGCCGTCGCGCGACACGGCAGGCCGATCGCTGACGGCGTGATCGCAGCCGATCGACTGGCGGCAGTCCGAACCCGGCATCACAGAAAGCCGATCTTCCGTGCGAAGTAGTCGCTGTTCGGGTCGACGCCTATCGGCTCGGGTGACACGAAGGGCCGGGCCGCCTGGAACACGACCATCGCCAGGAGGGCTGCCACCGAGCCGCCGAGCGGCGCGGACAGCACGGCCAGGACCGGCGAGTAGCGCCAGAGCAGCGCGGCCGTGATCAGCAGCCCGAGACCGGACGCGATCACGATCCGAAAGATGCAGCATTCCGACGGTTGCATGCCGGCCTCCCAATCTGCGGGTTTAATCACAGGTTGTTAATATTGACAAACCTGCAACCGTGCCGTGTGTGCGTACTCTTCCACGCGGGCGATGGTCTGCGGGTGTCCGCCCCGTACTTTGATCCTGTTCGAAGCTTGAGCGCAATGCGGGTGATTTGCGCCGGCTCGGCGTGGCAGAGTACGCGGCGCGACGCAGGCTTCGCAACGGTTGCCGATCCGGCGTGGCATCGGCTTTGCGACCGTGCTTTGCGCCATGCTGCGGTGCAGCGTGCGTACTCGCACGTCACGGCCGAGGTGGCATCACCACGTTTGATCGGACGCTGATCGCCACGCGGCCGGGCAGTTTTCGGACCGCGTCACCAAAACCGAAAGAGGATGCCGACCATGGAACTGAAGCCCTTCAGCTACGCAATGATCGGGGCCTTCGCCTTCGGCCTCGTCGCCACCATCGTCGGTACGGCGAGCGCCATCGGGACCTTCTGATCACAACCTCGCTTCGCGTTTAGGCAACGGCGGCGGGGTGCATGTCCCGCCGCCATCATGTTCGCGGTGGAGTGGTTTGGCGTTTCGTTGCGATCGGCCGCTCCGGTCGGCATGGGTCGCCGGTATCCACCTGTGCCCGCGAGCGATCCCGCAGGGGCCGGTTCGTGCCATGAGATCACGCCGTTCGTCGCAGTGCCATCCGGCCCGGAGAACCGCGACACCTTCGGGACGTTAACCCTCTTATACGGTGAGGTTCGCATGTCCGCTCGGAACGCCGACGCCGACCCTCTGACGAACAGAGGAGGCGGTATGGTTGCAGATCGACCGGGCATCGAACGGATCGACGATCGCCTTGGCCGAGCCTCCACGGATGACATCAGCCTGCCGCCGTTGGCGGTCGCGGAAGAAGAAACCGACGTCGGTCTGGCGCAGAGGGGCACGGGTGAGGCTGCGATCGTCCGCGGCGAAACTGAAATCTGAAAGTCTGTCCCGATGACCGACGACGTCGACACGCAGGCCCAACGCATGCCGCAGGGAAAGCCGACGCCGGACGGCGCGGCGATCACCCCTCAGGACACCGTCGATGGCAAGACAAAGCCGGTCGACGGCCCAATGGACCGGCCGGGCACCGAAGCCGAAGACGCGGCCCGTCAGGATAAGCCGTAACGTCGCTCGGCGCGCACGACGTAAGCCGCCGCGTCACAGGTGTCTCCGTCGGACGGCGACCGGTTTTCTCTGCCGCAAGCGCACCTGAGCGCGGAAAGAATGGTACCGGGCGCGCCATAGCGCAGCCCGGCGAGATAGGCGCGGTTCGAAGCCCGGAATCGACCGGTCAGCCGGTCTTCTCGACCGCACCCTGCACCACCAGCGGCGGCGTCTGCTGGTGCTGGATCACGCGCCAGACCTCGTGCGACAGCCAGCGATAGGTCGAGGTGCAGTTCGCTTGGTAGGTCTCGTCGCCGCGCGAAGCCTCGATGTGGTAGGCGACCACGATCAGGCCCTCTTGCGGCCGGGCGATCTGACCCTTCGAGAACGCGACCTCGGTCCAGCGGGTGGTGTCGGCGACGGCCTCGATCGCCTGCGTGCCACTGAGCACGAAGGGCGGGTGCGGCAGCACCATCAGGCACGTCTCGTCGACCAGCTCGCGGTAGTGCTCGGGAGTACCGTCCCAGAGGCTCTTCTCGAAAGACCAGACCCGATCGTCGTCCATGGTGTTCTCCTGCCGCGGGAGGAAGTCGATCGGAGAAGCGCGGGAGCACCGCTTCGTTCCGTGTCCCACCGCGGCACGCCTCGTGTCGCGACGACACGTCTCCCCATCGGGCAACAGCCTCGTCTACGTCACGCAGGTCGTCCACGCGGTGCGTCACCGATCGTGCGGTCGGCCGGCGAGCGGTCGCGTTGCTCCAAACACGATCTCGTACAGCGGCCGAAATCAGAGGTCGGTGCGGCAAAACAGGTGGGAGAAGCATCGCTGTCTGAATTCGACACAGATCGAATGGCATTGCTCTTGCCGAATCTTGGTGCGGCGGCCATCTCTCGTTCATTCACGGACGAGCACGGGTTCGCGATCCGGACTGCCAGACGATGACCCCACGCACGACGGAACAGATCCTCGAGGTCGGCGGCCCTTTGAGCCGCCGGACGACGGTCATCGCCAACGTGCGCTGGTTCCGCCGGCTCGCCTGGCGGGCGCTCCGCGACGGCGCGCCGAGCGGCCAAGCGCGCGCGGCCAACGCCCGCGCCGCCGCCCGCATCCTCATCCGCCAGGCCAGGCGCGAGGCGCTGGTCGACCGGATGATCCGGGACGCGCAGACCGCGGACCTCTGAGCGACCGGCCCGAATCGTCTCCGGGTCGGTCGCAGTCCGGAAGGAGGGCGGCGCCTCGCCGCGCACATGTGCGAGGCGCGTCGATCAGGGCGCGGCGGGCGCCGGTGCGCTCGGCTGAAGCCAGGCCTTGAGCGCGTCGAGCCAGCCGGCGGGCAGCACCACCCAGTTCGGCAGCGCCGGCAGGACGTTGGCGGCCGAGCCGTTCCAGCGGCCGGCGAGGGTCTGGCGGCCTTGGGCGTCCATCTCGCGGATCTTGAGGTCTAGGATCTTCTCCTGGATCGGCAGCGTCTGCATCTGCACCTGCGCCGACTGCGCGTGCTTCATCGCCATGAAGCTCATGTCGATCGCCTTCTGGATCTCGGGGTTGTCGAAGGTCAGGCCTTCGGCATAGCCCAAGGTGGTCACCGTGATCCCCATCGGCTCGTAGACCCGGCGGACCTCCTTCTCGACAGCCTCGATGATCGCGACCTTGCCGTGGATCGCCTTGTCGGTGGTGCGTCGGCCGAACTCCTTGGCCATCGCCGCCTGGACCGTCCGGTGCACGTTCTCGTCGACGACCTCGGCCAGCGACTTGCCCTGGATCACGCTGGCGAAGTTCACCTGCGGGTCGGCGGCGTTGCCGCCCGCGGCCCGCGCGCCGAACCAGTAGACGAACTTGCTCGCATCCTCCTCCTTCGCGAAGGCCGAGACCACGATTCCGGCGCGCAGGGTCACGGAATCGGCGGTCTCGAAGCGGATGCCCTGGTCGCGGACGGAGGTGCCGCGCTCGGTCGCGCTCACCCATTCGCGCGAGACCGGCGACCGGTCGACGAGCATCAGCCGCGCGGCGGGGACGAAGTAGTCGTAGGCCCAGCCCGGGTTGCGGATCAGCGTATGCGGGATCTGGATCCGCTTCATCGCGACCTTGCGCTCGTTGAGGAACTGCTCGGACATGAAGGCCGCCTGGCCGGACTTCGTCTCGCCGACCTCGGGGATGAGGAACGCGGTCTGGTTCGGCAGGACCTCGACGAATTCGGGATAGTCGCGCGTGTCGTAATAGGCCTGCGCCGGCTCGGGTCGCCCCTCGATCAGGAGGCCCGCGACCGCGAACCCGGCATATCCGGCACCGCGCCGGCCGACGAGCCAGATCGCCGCGAGCGCCGCCACGGACAGGATCGCGGCGAGCGGGCCGGCGCCGTCCAGGGCGGTGGCGGCCCAGGCGGCCTCCGCCGCCGGCCAGTCGGAATCCTGGAATTGCCGGGCGGCGATGCGGCCGGACTGCGCGGCGCCGAGCCGGTCGCCCGTGCCGGCGCGCAGGACGAGGAAGTCCACGCCGACGACGAGCGTCGTCAGCGCGATCCGAACGGAGGTGTTCATGGGGGTGGGTCTGCAGCGAGACGTGAAACGCCCCAGATGGCTTGGGGCCGTCACCGTGGGCGGAGGGCGCTCCGGAGTCTCGCCGGGGCCGCGTCACGCGGTGTTCGCCGGCCGGAATGGCGGCGGACAGCGGTTATGGTCGCCCTACCGCGTGTGCGCCGCAACACAATTGCGACGCCTGGAGCTTGCGGCGCCCGCAACGAAGCCATGCGAATCGTGCAGGGCGCCGAGAAGCTAACGGCCGAGCGAAGGACCGCCGGCGGCGCCGCCGGTGCCGGGCGGACCGCTGGTCGGCGTCCCGCCGATGTTCACGTTCGGGGTCGTGCCGGGAACCGACATGTTGCTCGGGTTGGCCTCGTTCCCGCGGGTGATCGGGCTCGGCCCGAGGTCGCGCGCGCCGCCGCCGACGCCCCCGGTGCCGGGCGGGGGCGCGACGCCGGTGTTGCCGGCGCCCCCCGTCACGATCTGCGCCGAGGCGGGACCGGCCAGGATCAATCCGAGCGCGGAGGCGAGGGCGAGCGTCGTGCGGGTCATCGGTCTGTCCAGGTCCGGGGGCGGTCGCACCGATTCGGCGCAAGCGCACGGCAACGGGCGGAGACGCCGGAGGTTCATCCGGGCAGGGTGCGGACCCGCGAGCGCGGTCCCGCGTTCGAGGCTTCGAGACGGTGTTTCGCCCACGCGGCGTCTCGAAGGACGAACCGGGCTGGTGGAGGAGACTGCGATGCGGCGTTCACTTCGTGCGGCCTGGCCGCTCGCGGCCCTGGCGATGGCGCTCGCGGGTGCTCCGAGCGCGTTCGCCCAGGCCGTCTCGGCCCCCCCGTCGGGCACCGCGACGGCGACGCCGGAGGACGCGATCCTGCTGACGGTCTTCCTGAAGCACGACCAGTCGCGGCCGCTCGCCGAGCTGAACGCGCAGCTGGCGCGGCAAGGCTTCTACAAGGCTTTCCCGCCGCCCGGCATCGAGGTGGTGTCGTGGAACGTCGTGATGGGCGTCGGCCAGATCGTGGTGCTGCGCCTGCCTGCGACCCGTCTTCGCGAGATCAATCGCGTGCTGGAGGACACCGCGTGGGGTGCCTACCGCACTGAATTCTTCCCGACCTACGACTTCAAGGCCGTCGGCCTCGGCGAGCACGAGAAGGCCCGGTAGTCCGTGCGGCCGAACATCGATTGGTCAGGCATTCGACAAGATCGGCGTCCGCCGATGCAGCGTTCGCGCCGCGCGCCACCGTAGGTCGGCAGGCCGATCCAAGCTCACGATTTTCACGCGTGCCGCCAGGATCGCGCAGCCCAAGGACTCGCTTCGCGGAGCGCCCGATGCGGCATCTGCATCCGCGGTTTCAGTCCGGACTTGGACTGGAACCGCGTCCGTGGCATAATAGGCTCATGAGCGAGACATCAACGAACATCCATCCGTACTCCCTGGAGATCATTCCCCCGAAGGCCGACGGCGGCTCCTACCAGTGGGCCATCCGTAAGAACGGCAAGCTGACCCAGCGCTCCGACCGGAGCCTGCCCAGCGAGGCGAAGGCCCGCGAGAGCGGCCTGGGGCAGATCGAGAAGCTCCTGTCGGGCGTCGGCGACCGCTAAACGGTCGAACACGCATCAGCGTATTCAACGAAAGGCGCGGCGCGGACCTCACGGTTCGCGCCGTTCCGTTTTCCGGCACAACCCGTCGCCGATTTGGCACACGGGGTTCGACCGGAGATGGTTGCCAAGTCGGCGCCGGCGCCAATGTAATGTCGATGCTCGACACGAACCGCCAAGCCCAGCCCGTCGTTGCCAAGCCGGATGCGACGCCGACCCTCGACGCGTTGACCCGCCAGCGCCTCGGGCGCCACCTCCAGGCGCTCTACGAGCCGGTGATCGACGAAGCGCTCGATCCGCGCTTGGCCGAACTGATGCGGCAGCTCGACCACGACCGGCAGCTCGGGTCGTGAGGCTTCGTCCGACCGCGTGACGAGAGAAACCCGGCCGGCGCGCTTAGTAGTCCGAGCGGACCAACCGAGGCTTGCATGGTGCGGCGCGAAGGGTTATTTGTGCATTGCGGGATAGCGATGGCGTCGCCGTACCGCTGCCCATCTTGGGCGTTTCCTCCCTAGACTTCGGGCCGCTCCTTTGGGGGCGGCCTTTTTTCTGCCCGGGGTCCGCCTCTTAGCGGCGACGGCATCCGCTCACAAGCACGATGGGGCGTCCTGCGAGGGCCGCCGCGATGACATCTCGGCGAGCGGAGGGCATCGAGCCGCGAGGGATGGCCGCCCGTTCGATGACCCAGCGCCCAAGCCTCGCTTAACAGACACGGCCACGACGATTCGAAAGGACCCGGCGCATGACCAACGTGATTCGCCCGACTTTCAGTCGCCCGCCGCAGCCCGACGCCGAGGTGCCCGAGGAGATCGCGCTCGAACCGCTGCGGATCTACGGCGAGGCGGCCGGCCACGTCGTCGCCCTGGTGGCCGATCCCGGCTCGCCGGCGGGCGAAGTGTTGAAAGTCGTCGTCGGGCCGCTTGTCGGCGACCGCGTCGAGGCCGTCGCGGTCCTGCCCCGGACGGAGGCCGGCGAGATCGATGCCGAACGCGTCGGCATGGCGGTGCTGCGCACGCTCGAGATGCTGGAATAGGCCCCCGCGGTCCCGGCGGGACGCGCGCGCATCCCCAAGCGGATCGCGATCGGATAGCGTGCCAGCCGATTGGAGGACCGGCACGCGGGCCTCGACATTCCGGCCACGGACGGGTCGCCGATGCCAGCCCTCGGTTCGTTACACGATCGCCTGCGGGCGGCACCCGGCCTACATGATCCGGGCACCGCCGCCGCGCGCCTCGGCGACGTCGAGCCCGCCTTTCCGCCGGGGTTCGTCACGCCGCCGGTGCGCGCGCTCCTCCTCGGGATCGCCGACCACGCCCCCTTCCTATGGCGGCTGATCGCACAGGCGCCGGACCGGTTCGTGGCGCTGGCGGGCCAGGCCCCGGAGGCGGCGGACGCGGCGATCACGGCACGGCAGCGGGCCGCGGGTCGCACGGGCGGAACGAAGCCGAACCTCGCCGCGATCGGGCAGGTCCTTCGGCGCAACCGCGCGGAGCACGCCCTGCTCGTGGCGCTCGCCGACCTCGGCGGCCTGTGGGACTTGGCCACCGTGACAAAGGCCCTGTCGGACTTCGCCGACGCGTCGGTCGGCGCCGCCGCCGACGCGCTCCTGCTCCAGGCCGCGGGCACGGGGAAGTTTCGCCCGGCCGACCCCGAGGCCCCCCAAGCCGGCTCGGGCCTCGTGGTCCTGGGCCTCGGCAAGCTCGGCGGGGGCGAGCTCAACTATTCCAGCGACGTCGACCTGATCATGTTCTTCGACGCCGCCGTCGCGCCGCTCGGCGAGAACGTCGAGGCGAAACCGTTCTTCGCCAAGCTCGCGCAGGGCATCGCGAAGCTCCTGGAAGAGCGCACGTCCGAGGGCTACGTCCACCGCGTCGACTACCGGCTGCGGCCCGATCCCGGCTCGACAGCGGTCGCGCTCTCCACCGACTTCGCCTTCGACTACTACCAGTCGCTCGGCCAGAACTGGGAGCGGGCGGCCTTCATCAAGGCGCGGCCGATCGCCGGAGACCGCGCCGCCGGGGCACGGTTCCTCGCCGAGCTGACGCCCTTCATCTGGCGCAAGTACTTCGATTTCGCCGCCATCGCCGACATCCACGCGATGAAGCGCCAGATCCACGTGGTGCGCGGCCACGAGGCGCTGGCGGTGGTCGGCCACGACATCAAGCTCGGCCGCGGCGGCATCCGCGAGATCGAGTTCTTCGTGCAGACCCAGCAACTGGTCTTCGGCGGGCGGCGGCCCGAACTGCGCGGCAGCCGTACGGTGCCGATGCTCGGCGCGCTGACGCAGGCCGGCTGGATCGACGCCGCCGCCCGCGACGAGCTTGCCGCGGCCTACGCGTTCCTGCGCACGATCGAGCATCGCCTGCAGATGCGGCGCGACGAGCAGACCCAGCGCCTGCCGCTTGACGGCGACGACCTCGCAGCCTTCGCGCGGTTCTGCGGCTTCGAGACCCGCGGCGCGTTCGAGGCGGCGCTCCTGCGCCATGCCGGCCGGGTGCAGGCCCATTACGTCCTGCTGTTCGAGACCGCGCCGAGCCTGTCGGCAGAGGTCGGCGACCTCGTCTTCAGCGGCAGCGAGGACGATCCCGCGACGCTGGCGACCTTGGCAGCCCTCGGCTTCACCGATCCGGCCCGTACCGTCGAGACCGTGCGCGGCTGGCATTTCGGGCGCCGGCCAGCGGTGCGGACCGCCCGCGCCCGCGCCGTGCTGACCGAGCTTCTGCCGAGCTTGCTCCAGGCGCTCGGCGGCACCGCGGAGCCGGATGCGGCGCTCAACACCCTCGACCACGCCTTCGCCCGGATGCCGGACGCGTCCGAGCTCCTGACGATCCTGCTGGCGCACGAACGCCTGCGCCTGCTGTTCTCCGACATCCTCGGCACCGCGCCGCGGCTGGCCGCTACCGTCGGGACCGGCCCGCACGTGCTCGACGCGGTGCTCGACCCGGACTTCGTCGCGCCGACGACCGATCCAGCCGCGGTCGCCGCGCAGTACGCGGCGCTGGTCGGCAGCCCGGCCGACCACGAGACCTTCCTCGACCGCAGCCGCGACGCCGCCCGGCAACTGCGCTTCGTCACCGGCGCGCGCCTGCTCTCGGGCATCCTGTCGGCGGCCCAGGCCGGCGAGGCCTATTCGACGATCGCCGAAGCTGCGGTCACTGCGAGCCTCGCAGCGGTCGAGCGCGTCTTCGCCGCGGAATACGGCGCCGTGCCGAAGGGGCGCTGCGCGATCCTCGCCATCGGCCGCCTCGGCTCGCGCCAGCTCACGGCGGAGTCCGACCTCGACCTCGTGATCGTCTACGACTTCGACCCCGAGGACCGGACCACGACGGGACGGCGGGCGATCGACGCGGTGGTGGCCTACAACCGCCTCGCACAACGGCTCTACGCGGCGCTGACGGTCCAGACCCGCCGCGGTGGTCTCTACGCCGTGGACCTCCGCCTGCGGCCCGGCGGCGAGCACAGCCCGACGGCGGTGCAGGTCCGCGGCTTCCTTGCCTACCACCGGAGCGAGGCCGAGGTCTGGGAGCACATGGTGCTGACCCGGGCGCGGGTGATCGCGGGCGACCCGGGCCTCGGCGCCGAGATCGAAGCCGGTATCCGCGAGACGGTGGCGCAGGTCCGCGACGCCGGTGCGGTGTGCCGGGCGGCGCGGGACATGCGCGGGCTGGTCGCGCGCGAGAAGGGCCATCGCGGGCCGCTCGACCTCAAGATGGCGTCGGGCGCCCTGCTCGACCTCGAGTTCCTCGCCCAGGCCCTGGTGCTCGGCCATGCGCACGAGCAGCCAGCGCTCGTCGGCGCCACCGCCGACGCGGTGCTGGAGCAGGCCGGCGCGAGCGGAGTGCTTCCCGTCGACGCCGCCGGGCGGCTCGCCGACGCCTATCGCCTGTTCGATGCCGTGCATCACTGGCAGCGCCTCGTCGGCGCGGACGGGACGGCGCCGTCGCGCGGCGCCCTGGCCCGGATGGCCACCGCGATGGGCGTGCCGAGCGCCGAGACCCTGGTGGCGCAGATCCAGGCCGAGCGTCGCGCAACCCGGAAGACCCTCCTCGGACTCCGCCGCGCGACGGACTGATCTCGCCGTCACAAATTGTGCCTCTCAGTTGCACATCTGCGATAGTTACAAGCATTGGGTTGTGGTAGGCCGACGCAATCCTGTCGTTTCGGCTTCACCCGTGGTGTCGCAAGGTCGGAGACCATCGTGAACGACGCCCCGCGCCCCGCCGACCTCACCACCTTCGCCAACGCGGCTCCGGGCCCGAGACAGCGACAGTTCGCCGGCTTGGTCTGCCTCGCCTTCGCCGCGCTGTCGCTCGCGCTGCTCCCGTTCGTCGGGCAGCCGATGGCGCCGATGCCGGGATTCGTCGCGAGCCATCAATCGGCGCTCACGGTGGTCTACGCGGTCACCACGGCGCTGTTCTTCGCGCAGTACCGGCGCACCCGCTCGGTGCCGCTGCTGGTGCTCTCGTCGGGCGGCCTCTACGTCACGCTGATCGTGGCGATCCAGCTCCTGAGCTTCCCGAACGTCTTCGGCACGGCTCGCATCCTCGGGTCGGCGCCGGCGACGACGACGTGGCTCTGGACCCTGTGGCACCTCGGGCCGCCGCTGTTCGCGCTGCCCTACGCGATCATGGAAGGCGACGGCCGGCGCCGGTCGATCGCCCCCGAACGGTCCGCATCCGTCGGGATCGCCGCGGCCGTCGGGGTCGCGGTGGCGGTCGCCGGTTTGACCTACCTCGTGGTCGCCCAGGTCGACCGGCTGCCGACCACCGTGGTCGGCGACGACTACTGGTCGCTCACCACCTCCGGCGTCGGGCCGGGGGTCGCCCTGCTCACCATCCTCTCGCTCGCGATCCTGTGCTGGACGACGCGCCTGCGCAGCCTGCTCCAGCTCTGGCTCGCGGTCTCGCTGTTCCTGCTCCTCCTCGACAACCTCGTGACGCTGACGGGCGCGTCCCGCGGCAGCGTCGGCTGGTTCTCTGGGCGGTTCGAGGCGCTGATCTCAGGCATCGTCGTGCTGTGCGCGTACCTGCACAAGGTGGACCTGCTCTACGGACATGCCGAGCGCATCGCCGAGGCGCGCGAGCGCCAGCGCGCCGACCTCCAGGTCGCCCGCGACCACCTCGCCATCGCGCTCGAAGCCGCCGACATGGGCGACTGGGAGTTCGACCTCGGCTCCGGCGTGTCGCGGCGGAGCCTGCGCCACGACGCCATCTTCGGTTACGACGCCCTGCAGCCGCGCTGGGACGTGGCGACGACCCTCGCGCACGTCCTCCCCGAGGATCGCGCGGCCGCCGAGGCCGCCTTCACCACCATCGCGACCGTGGGATCCCTGGACCTGCAATGCCGCATCCGGCGCGCGGGCGACGGGGCGACGCGCTGGATCGAGCTGAAGGGCCGGGCGATGCGCGACGAGGCCGGCCGCGCGACCGCGCTCGCCGGGATCGTCGTCGACACCACCGCGCGCCAGGACGCCGACGACCGCCTGAACCAGGCGCAGAAGATGGAGGCGATCGGCCAGCTCACCGGCGGCGTCGCCCACGACTTCAACAACCTGCTGACCATCGTCATCGGCAACCTCGACATGATCGTCCGCCGCCCCGCCGACGCGCAGCGGGTGGAGCGCCTCGCCGGCTCGGCGATGACCGCGGCCCGGCGCGGCGCCGAGGTCACCGAGAAGCTGCTGTCGTTCTCGCGCCGGCAGGTGCTGCGCCCCGAGACGGTCAACCCGAACCGTTTGCTCAAGGATTTCCGCACCCTGCTGGAGCGCGCCGTCGGCGAGACCATCGCCGTGACGTTCGACCTCGACGCCGCCCTCGATCCGGTGCGGCTCGACCCCGGCCAGTTCGAGAGCGCGATCCTCAACCTCGCGGTCAACGCCCGCGACGCGATGCCGTCCGGCGGCCGCCTGACGATCCGCACCGAGAACCTGACGGTGACGGATGAGGACGGCGCGGCGCTGCCGGACCTCGCGCCGGGGCAGTACGTCCACGTCGCGGTCGGCGATTCCGGCCAGGGCATGGATGCCGGCACCGCCGCCCGCGCCTTCGAGCCGTTCTTCACCACGAAGGAGGTCGGCAAGGGCACCGGCCTCGGCCTCAGCCAGGTCTACGGGTTCGCGCGCCAGGGCGGCGGGCAGGTGCTGCTGCGAAGCGAGGTCGGCGCGGGCACCACCGTGTCGATCTACCTGCCGCACTCGAAGGAGATCGCCACGCCGGCCCGGCCCGAGGGGCCGATGCCGCTGCGCCGCGCCACCGACGGCGAGGTGATCCTCGTCGTCGAGGACGAGCCGGCGGTGCTCGACATGGCGGTCGAGAGCCTGAGCGAGCTCGGCTACCGCACCCTGACCGCGACCCATGCCGCCGAGGCGCTCGCCCGGCTGAAAGGGCCGGAGCGGGTCGACATCCTGTTCTCAGACGTGGTGATGCCGGGCGGGATGAACGGGGTGCAGCTCTCGGTCGAGGCGCGCCGGCTCCGGCCCGGCCTCCGGGTGCTGCTCGCCTCCGGCTACACCGCCTCCGCCTTCGGGGAGGACGGCCTGCCCGCCGACCTGCCGCTGCTCAACAAGCCCTACGGCCGCGAGGACTTGGCCGACAAGCTGCGGGTGGTCATGGGGCGGCGCTGAGGCGCGCCCGCCGGTCGAGGAACCACGCCAGCGCGATCATCGCCGCGAGGCCGGCGACGTTGACGCCGACCTGCAGCGGCCAAGTCGGCCCGAAGGTGCGGTAGCTGATCCGGCCGATCAGCGCCGCGAGGCACCCGAGCGCGAACACCTCCAGGGAGTGGCGCCCGCACAGCTCGAGCCAGCGCAGGCGCGGGCTCGTGGTGAGGGCGTAGACGCGGGGAGACCCGAACAGCAGATAGATCACCGCCAGGATGTGGAGCAGCCGCAGCGGGGCGACGTGGCCCTTGTCCGGCGGCGCCATGGCGACGAGACTCAGGTCCGGCAGGTTCCAGGCGCTCCAGGGCGCGGCCTGCAGCAGCGAGACGGCGAGCATCAGCCAGCACGCGGCCCTCAGCCAGGCACGGCGCGGCAGCAGGCCGTCGCCGCCCCGGATGGCGACGGACAGCGCCATCCCGATCGCGAACAGGAACTGCCACGCGAACGGGTTGAAATACCAGCCGTCGTCGGCCGCGGCGTTGGGCAGGTTGAAGGCCGGGTCGAGGTTGGCGAGCAGCCAGATCAGGGCCGAGACGCCGAGCACGCCCCAGACGCTCCGGCGCATGCCGGCATAGTAGAGCGGGAAGGCGGCCAGCAGCACGATGTAGAGGGGCAGGATGTCGAGGTAGTTCGGCAAGGCGTTGAGCAGCAGCCCGCGCCACAGGCCGGACCACAGCCCCATCTGCAGCAGTGGCGCGACTCCGAAGCGGGGGACGAGGCCGGTCGCGTCCATCCAGGCCCGCACGATCAGCAGGGTGGCCAGCAGGAGAGCCGCCTGGAAGAGGTAGATGCGCAGGCACCGCCGTGCGACGCGCTTCAGGGTTTCGATCGTGCCGGCGCGGCGGAACAGGCCGCCATAGGCGGCCATCGCCGAGTATCCGGCAAACAGCACGAAGAGCTCCGCGGCGTCCGAGAAGCCGAGATTGTGCGGCGTGATCAGCGCCGGCGCGTTGTTGGGGATATGGTCGACGAAGATGATCAGCAGGGCCAGGCCGCGCAGCACGTCGACGCGCGGGTCGCGCTTGCGCGACGCGGGAGCGGGATCGGTCACGCGGGCAGTCGGTCGGGGGCGCAGGGCATCGGGCTCTCGTCGGGCGGGTTCGCACCCTGTCGCATGCCGCGCGCCCGTTGAGCCAGCGCGCATCACGGGCCTCCGGTCACGATGTGGTCGTCGATGGCCCTGGAAGGGCAGGGCACGGGTCTCGCGCCGCCGCGTTACCGAGAGGCAGAGCCACCGCCTTGCGCGGCCGCACGAAGAGGCCGCATGACAGAAAGCGGCAAGATAATACGTTTCCGCCGCCGCCCCGCCTCTGGTATATTGCATACCTGAGCAATCGATGCATGATGCATCCACGCGAACCGAGAGTCGCAGGCGGAGGAAACCGGGATGGAACGTCAGGACGCCCCTGCGGCGAAATGGTGGCAGCTCGCCTTCGGCGTGCTCTGCATGGCGATGATCGCCAACCTCCAATACGGCTGGACGCTGTTCGTCGATCCGATCGATGCCCAGCATCATTGGGGCCGGGCCTCGATCCAGCTCGCCTTCACCGTCTTCGTCGCCACCGAGACCTGGCTGGTCCCGGTCGAGGCCTGGTTCGTCGACAATTACGGACCCAAGATCGTCGTCGCCTTCGGCGGCGTGATGATCGCGCTGGCCTGGGTGATCAACGCCTATGCCGGCTCGCTGCCGATGCTCTACCTCGGCGCGGTGGTCGGCGGCATCGGCGCCGGGTCGGTCTACGGCACCTGCGTCGGCAACGCGCTGAAGTGGTTCCCGGATCGCCGGGGCCTCGCCGCCGGCGCCACCGCCGCCGGGTTCGGCGCGGGCGCCGCGATCACGGTGGTGCCGATCGCGAAGATGATCGCGTCGAGCGGCTACCAGAGCGCGTTCCTCACCTTCGGCCTGATCCAGGGCGCGGTGGTGGTGTTCCTCTCGATGTTCCTGCGCAAGCCGAGGAGCGCGGCCCCGGTGCAGCGCAAGCGCCACAACCTGCCCCAGAGCAAGGTCGACCGCACCCCGAGCGAGACCGTGCGCACCCCGGTCTTCTGGGTGATGTACGCGATGTTCGTGATGGTCGCCGCCGGCGGCCTGATGGCGGCGGCGCAGATCGCGCCGATCGCCCACGACTTCCACGTCGCCGACGTGCCGGTGAGCATGCTCGGCCTGACGATGGCGACGCTGACCCTGGCGATCTCGCTCGACCGGATCTTCGACGGGTTCGGGCGCCCGTTCTTCGGCTGGGTCTCCGACCAGATCGGGCGCGAGAACACGATGTTCATCGCGTTCTCGACCGCGGCGGTCGCGGTGCTGCTGCTGCTCAGCTACGGCACCATCCCGACGGTGTTCGTGCTGGCGACCGCCCTGTACTTCGGCGTGTTCGGCGAGATCTACTCGCTGTTCCCCGCCACCTGCGGCGACACCTTCGGCTCGAAGTTCGCCACCAGCAACGCCGGCCTGCTCTACACCGCCAAGGGCACGGCCTCGTTCCTGGTTCCCTTCGGCAGCCTCGTGGCGGCCGCCTACGGCTGGTACGCGGTGTTCGGCATGATCGTCGCCCTGAACCTCACCGCGGCGGCTTTGGCGATCTTCGTGCTCAAGCCGATGCGGGCGCGCTACCTCGCCCTCGACGAGACCGTGTCCGTGCCGAAGGCCGAGCCGATCCGGATCGCCTGACACCGGCGGGCCGGCGCCTCGCGCCGGCCCCGCCTCCGACGTCCGCCTCGTCGACCCGCCCCATCGACACCCCCATGGCGCGTGTCCTGCGACCAGCCATCCGAGGCCCAAGCCTCGGAGAGGCCCAACAACCATCCATTCGGGAGGCCGAGATGCCCGCGCACGCACAAGTCATCGACATGCATACCGCCGACGTGAACATGGCCGAGGCCGACACCCAGCCTGCGCTGACCGACGGGTTCCACCTCGTCATCGACGCGTTGAAGCTCAACGACATCAACACGATCTACGGCGTGCCGGGCATCCCGATCACCGATCTCGGGCGCCTAGCCCAGGCCGAGGGCATCCGGGTGATCTCGTTCCGGCACGAGCAGCATGCCGGCAACGCGGCGGCGATCGCCGGCTTCCTCACGAAGAAGCCGGGCATCTGCCTTACGGTCTCGGCGCCGGGCTTCCTCAACGGCCTGACGGCTTTGGCCAACGCCACCACCAACTGCTTCCCGATGATCCTGATCTCGGGCTCGTCCGAGCGCGAGATCGTCGACCTGCAGCAGGGCGACTACGAGGAGATGGACCAGCTCGCCATCGCCAAGCCCCTGTGCAAGGCGGCCTTCCGCGTGCTGCACGCCGCCGACATCGGCATCGGCGTGGCCCGCGCGATCCGCGCCGCCTGCTCCGGCCGTCCCGGCGGCGTCTACCTCGACCTGCCGGCCAAGCTCTTCGCGCAGGTGATGGACGCCGAGGCCGGCGCGAAGTCGCTGGTCAAGGTGATCGACCCGGCGCCCGCCCAGATCCCGGCGCCGGAAGCGATCGCGCGGGCGCTGGCCGTGCTGAAGACCGCGGAGCGCCCCCTGATCATCCTCGGCAAGGGCGCCGCCTACGCGCAGGCCGACGAGGCGGTCCGCGCGCTGGTCGAGACCAGCGGCATCCCCTACGTGCCGATGAGCATGGCCAAGGGCCTCCTGCCCGACACCCACCCGCTCTCGGCCGGCGCCGCGCGCTCGACGGTGCTGAAGGAGGCCGACGTCGTGCTCCTGGTCGGCGCCCGGCTGAACTGGCTGCTCTCGCACGGCAAGGGCAAGACCTGGGGCGCCCCGGGCTCCAAGAAGTTCATCCAGATCGACATCGAGCCGCGCGAGATGGATTCGAACGTCGAGATCGTCGCGCCGGTCGTCGGCGACATCGGCTCCTGCGTCGCGGCGCTGCTCGACGGGATGAAGGGCGGCTGGCCGGCGCCGCCCGCGGCCTGGACCGAGACGATCAAGGCGAAGAAGGACGCCAACATCGCCAAGATGGGCCAGCGCCTCCTGAAGAACTCGATCCCGATGGACTTCCACGGCGCGCTCGGCGTGCTGCGCACAATCATCAAGGAGCGCCCCGACGCGATCCTCGTCAACGAGGGCGCCAACACCCTCGATCTCGCCCGCGGCGTCATCGACATGTACCAGCCGCGCAAGCGCCTCGACGTCGGCACCTGGGGCATCATGGGCATCGGCATGGGCTTCGCCGTGGCGGCGGCCGTCGAGACCGGCAAGCCGGTGCTCGCGGTCGAGGGCGACTCGGCCTTCGGCTTCTCCGGCATGGAGGTCGAGACGATCTGCCGGTACGACCTGCCGGTCTGCATCGTGGTGTTCAACAACAACGGCATCTATCGCGGCACCGACGTGAACCCGTCGGGCGCGGCCGACGTGGCGCCGACCGTGTTCGTGAAGGACGCGCGCTACGACAAGATGATGGAGGCCTTCGGCGGCGTCGGCGTCAACGTCACGACGCCGGATGCGCTCCGCGAGGCGGTCAACGCGGCGATGGATTCGGGTCGTCCGACCCTGATCAACGCGGTGATCGATCCCTCTGCGGGCACCGAGAGCGGCAACATCGGCAGCCTCAACCCGCAGAGCACCGTGAAGCGGAAGTAAGTGCAGCCGGGCGAAGAGCGGGAGGGCGGTCGCCGCCCTCCCGCGACCATGGGAGCCGACGCGATGATCGATCCGCGCCTCGTCGGCCGCATCGCCTTCGCGCACCGGCTCCCCGTGAAGCCGCCGCTACCGCCGGGGCGTCACCCGCTCGGGCTGTTTCCGGAGCGCGACGCGATCCTCCACGTGCCGGCCCGGATCGACCCGCGAAGGGCCACGCCATTGGCGGTGCTGTTCCACGGCGGCGGGGGCGGCGCGGAGAAGATCCTGCCGATGCTGGAAGCCCACGCGGAGGCGCGCGGGTTCCTGCTGCTGGCCCCGCAATCGCTGTTCCCGACCTGGGACCTCGTCATCGCCGGCCACGGTCCCGACCGCGAGCGCCTCGAAGCCGCGCTCTCCGAGGTCGGATCGCGCTTCCTGCTCGATCCGTCGCATCTGGCCTTCGCCGGCCATTCGGACGGCGGTAGCTACGCCCTGTCCTCGGGGCTGACCAACGGGGACGTCGTCACCCACGTCATCGCCTCGTCCGCCGGCTTCCTGAGCGTGCAGGTCCAGACCGGGGCGCCGCGGGTCTTCGTCTCGCACGGCACCCGGGACGCGCAGATCGCGGTCGCGCATGGCGGCCGCAGCCATGCCGCGCAGCTCGAACGGGCCGGCTACGACACCACCTACGTCGAGTACGACGGCCCCCACGCCTACGACCCGGCGGTGGTGGCGCAGGCCGTCGCCTTCTTCCTCGACGTGCCGAACCCAGCCTGACGCCCCCTCGGATCAGGCCGGCGCCAGCATCCGCGGCGTCGGCACCTCGGCCTGGTGCCGCGTGGCGTCGGTGAGCAGGGCCGCCACGAGGTCGCCCTGCGAGACGATCCCGACGAGGCGGTCGTCCGGCCCGACCACCGGCAGATGGTGCAGGCCGAGCCCAGACATCTGCAGCACGACCTCGCCGATCGGGCTGTCCGGCCGCAGCGTCACGACAGGGCTCGTCATGATGTCCTCGACCGAGCCGTGCGGGGCGCGCCCGCGGGCCGCGGTCAGGCGCAGGCGGCGGAGGAGCCCAAGGCGCGGCCCGCGTCGGTCCCACGCCGCCTTGTCGAGGAGGTCGGTCTGCGTGACGATGCCGACCACGCGAGCACTCTCGTCGGTCACCGGCAGGACCTTGATGTGGTGGCGGCGCAGAAGGGCGAGCGCATCCATCAGCGGCGCGTGGGGGGCGATCGCCACCACGTCGCGGGTCATGATCGCGGCGCAGTCCGTCTGGCCCGAGCGACGGCGGGTGGCGCGGAGCTGCGCCTGCCGCAGGATCGCCTCGAGGTCGCTGCGCCCGACATCGAGGATCTGGTCGAAGTCTTCTAGCGCCGCATCGAGGTCCTCGCCGCTGAAGCCCAGCGGCGCGGCGACGGGATCGGTGCGGCCGGGCGCGGGCGCGATGCCGGGATGCGGGTAGGGGCGGCCGGTGAGGTTGTTGAAGAGGAGCGCCGCGGCGAGCAGCAGCAACGAGTTCACGCCGACCGGCCAGAGCACGAAGCCGTAGCCGAGGTCGTGGATCGCCGGGCCGCCCAGCACCGCGGTGAGCGCGACCGCGCCGCTCGGAGGGTGGACGCAGCGCAGCGCCATCATCGACCCGACGGCTCCTGCGATGGCCAGCGCCGCCGCCAGGATCGGATCGTGCACGAGCGCCGCGACGCTCACGCCGACGAGGGCCGCCACGAGGTTTCCGCCGACGATCGACCAGGGCTGCGCCAGCGGGCTCGCGGGCACGGCGAACAGCAGCACCGCGGAGGCGCCCATCGGCGCGATCAGGAAGGGCAGGGCGGTGGTCGGCCCCAATGCCCAGGCCGCGAGCGCCCCGGTGACGAGGATGCCGAGCATTGCGCCGAGCGCCGAGCGGGCGCGTTCCCGCAGGCTGAGCGGCGTCGCCGCCGGAACGAACCGGCGCCAAAGTGGCTGCATGGATCCGAGCCTTCGCGTGTTTTAGGGACGCGCCATTCCGACACCCGCGAAGGCCGCCGTCGTCGCACCGCCGGCAGGATCAAGCGCGGGTTCCTTCTCCCAGGGGGGAAGGACAGGATGAGGGGCGTGACATGTCCGGTTAGGTCACGCCCCTCACCCCAACCCTCTCCCCCTGGGAGAGGGGGCCGGTCGGTGCTTCGCGCGATCAATTTGATAGCTCCGAAGCAGCAGCAATGGATATGACGGAAGCCGCCCCGGTGCCTTTTCGGGCCGGAAGCGGCTTCGCTAGATCGTCGAACCGATCAGACCGCGCGGGCCTGGTGCAGCTCCTCGATCTGCTGCTGGGTGTAGCCGAGGTCGACCAGCACCTCGTCGGTGTGCTCGCCCAGCAGCGGCGACGACTTGATCTCGACGGTCATGTCCGAGAACTTGATCGGGCTTCCGACCGTCAGGTACGAGCCGAGATGGGGGTGAGGCACCTCGACGACCGTGCCGCTGGCGCGAAGGCTCGGATCGACAGAGATCTCCTTCATCGACATCACCGGCGCGCAGGGGATGTCGAACTTGCGCAGGATGTCGACCGCCTCGAACTTGGTCTTGTCGGCGAGCCATTCCTCGATCGTGCCGAAGATGTCCATGATCTTGTCCTGGCGGGCGGACGCGGTCTTGTAGGCCGGATCGTCGATCCACGCGTCCTTGCCGATCGCCCGGCAGATCGGCGCCCAGGCATGGCCCTGGATCGTGAAGTAGATGTAGGCGTTCGGGTCGGTCTCCCAGCCCTTGCACTTCAATACCCAGCCGGGCTGGCCGCCGCCGCCGGCGTTGCCGCCGCGCGGCACCACGTCCGTGAACGTGCCGTGCGGGTATTGCGGGTATTCCTCCAGGTAGCCGAGCGCATCGAGGCGCTGCTGGTCGCGCAGCTTCACGCGGCAGAGGTTCAGCACTGAATCCTGCATCGACACGGCGACCTTTTGGCCCTTGCCGGTCTTGTTCTTCTGGTGGAGCGCCGTGAGGATGCCGATGGCCAGGTGCATGCCGGTGTTGGAATCCCCGAGCGCCGCGGCGCTGACGGTGGGCGGCCCGTCCCAGAAGCCGGTGGTGGAGGCGGCCCCGCCCGCGCATTGGGCCACGTTCTCGTAGACCTTCAGGTCCTCGTAGTGGTGGCCGTCGGAGAAGCCCTTCACCGAGGCGACGATCATGCCCGGGTTGAGCTCGTTGATCCGCGGCCAGGAGAAGCCCATCCGGTCCAAGGCGCCGGGGCCGAAGTTCTCGACGAGCACGTCGGACTCGGCGATCAGCTTCTCCAGGACCTGCTTGCCCTCGGGGGTCTTGGTGTCCAGCGTCAGCGAACGCTTGTTGGAGTTCAACATCGTGAAGTAGAGCGCATCCGCGCCCTCGACGTGGCGCAGCTGGTTGCGGGTGACGTCGCCGGAGCCGGGGCGCTCGACCTTGATCACGTCGGCCCCGAACCAGGCCAGAAGCTGCGTGCAGGCCGGACCGGCCTGGACGTGGGTGAAGTCGATGATCTTGATCCCCTCGAGTGGCTTGCTCATCGTCGGCTTTTCCTCTCTTCGCGTGGACGGATGGCGACGCCGATCCTGGATCGGTGACGCACTCGGTGATCGAAGGCCGGGCTCATCTTCGGAGCCTCGGTCGGCGGTCACGTTGCTCTCGGCCGGATCTGCTCTCGCTTGCGAAAACCGGCCTTGACCTTGAATTCGTTGCCCGTTTCCGACGGGAGATCTTGATGATTGCTCAGGCTTCGAGCTCGGCGATGCGGCGGCGCATCGCCCGCTCCGCGTTCCAGCGTTCGGTCTCGTCGCGGATCACGGCGGTGATGCCGGTGACGGTCTCGTCCGCGTCGAACAGCATGCTCACGGTGAACGCGATCGATAGCGAACGACCGTCCTTGTGTAGGGCCGGCACGCGCAGCACCTCGGCGCCGTAGCGCGTCACCCCCGTCCGCATGGTCTTGTGGTAGCCGTCCCAGTGGCGCTGGCGGTGCCGGTCGGGCGTGATCAGGTCGAGAGTGCGCCCGATCGCCTCCTCCGGCGTGAACCCGAAGATGCGCTCCGCCGCGGCGTTCCACACGACGATCGCGCCGTCGGCGTCGGAGACCACGATCGCGTCGCCGGCATTCGAGACCAGTTGTTCGAAGTCGATCGCCCGAGACATGCAAGACGCTCATCGTTCCAGGACCCGTCGTCCGCCGCCGGTGGGCGAGGTCGTCGGTCGCGCGACCCGCGGGGGATGACGGCCGCGAGCGGAAGGCGGGATCAGCGGTCGGGAATTCGGCCAGGCATGGAAGCTCTCCCTGCGGCGGAGGCGGGCGGGGCTCGCGATCGTTGAGAACGATCCGGCCTCGGCTCGATTCCTTATATGGTATGTGGTATGCCAGAGCGGAAATCGCGTCAAGGCATGCGGAGCCGGCCCGGCGGCGCTTCGGTTTCAAATCGCGGATCTGTCAGGGGCAAGTCTGTCAGAGGAGGGGCCGGAACGCGGGGCGAGGCCGGGCATTCGGCAGGGTGGGGAGGACGCGGGATGACGGCGGCGCCGAGCATCACGATCACGCAGGTCGGCGACTACGTCTTCAGCGTGGATTTCAGTAAGGCCCTGCCGGCCCTGCGGGTCGACGAGGCGGAGCCGATCGGCGGTGGGACCGGGCCGCACCCGGAGCAGTTGCTGATCGCCGGCGTCGCGAACTGCCTGTGCGCCAGCCTCGTCTTCGCATTGGGCAAGTTCCGCCAGGACGGAGGCGGCGTCTCGGCCGAGGCCACCTGCCGCATCGGGCGCAACGACGACGAACGTCTGCGGATCGTCGGCGTCGACGTGCGGATCACCCTGGGCGCCACCGCCGCCGACATGCCGCGGATCGACCGGGTCCTGGATCAGTTCCAGCGGTTCTGCACCGTGTCCGAGAGCGTGAAGCTCGGCATTCCCATCGCCGTCTCGGTGCGTGACGGCACCGGGGCGCAACTGACCTAACCGGCGGTTCGAAGAACCCGCCGACCATCACGAAAGGAACCGCCATGTCGGACATGCACAGGGAAGGCGCCGAGGCGCCGGAGGCGCTGGCCCGCCTGTTCAACCAGCGCGCGAACGCCGGCGACGTGGAAGGCCTCGTCGCGCTCTACGAGTCGGAGGCGGTGCTGGCCGCCGGACGGGTCGTCGCCACCGGGCACGCCGAGATCCGCGCCTTCTACGCGGACCTGCTGGCCCGCCGTTCAGAGTTTCCGGCCGCCGAAATCCTGCCTCCCATACGCAACGGCTCGATCGCGATGACCTTCGCGCGGCTGCCCGACGGCACGCTCTCGGTCGAGACCGCCCGCGAGCAGGCGGACGGGACCTGGCGCTGGGTCATCGACCAGTTGAAGATCAAGCCGACTGAGAGTTAGGCGCGGTAGTAGTCGCGGTACCACCGCACGAACCGCTCGACGCCGGCCTCGATCGGCGTCGCGGGGGCAAAGCCGACGGCGGCGGAGAGGTCGTCCACGTCGGCATAGGTGGCCGGCACGTCGCCGGCCTGCATCGGCAGCATCCGGCGCACCGCCTTCACCCCGAGGCACGCCTCCAGCACGTCGATCAGGTGGAGAAGCTGCACCGGCCGGTTGTTGCCGACGTTGTAGATCCGGTAGGGCGCGAGGCTCGTGCCGGGATCGGGGCGTACGCCGTCCCAGGCGGGGTTCGGGGCGGCGATGCGCTCAGCCACCCGCACGACGCCGTCCACCACGTCGTCGACGTAGGTGAAGTCGCGCTGCATCAGCCCGTTGTTGAACACCGAGATCGGCTCGCCCGCCAGGATCGCCCGGGTGAACAGGAACAGGGCCATGTCGGGCCGGTACCAGGGTCCGTAGACCGTGAAGAAGCGCAGGCCCGTGGTCGGCAGCCGGTAGAGGTGGCTGTAGGAATGCGCGAACAGCTCGTTCGCCTTCTTGGTCGCCGCGTACAGGCTGACCGGATGGTCGACGTTGTCGTGGACCGAGAACGGCATCTTGGTGAGCGCGCCGTAGACCGAGCTCGACGAGGCGTAGACCAGGTGCTCGCAGCCGTGATGGCGGCAGCCTTCGAGGATGTTCAGGAACCCGTCGACGTTGCTGCGGGCGTAGGCGCGCGGGTTCTCCAGCGAGTAGCGCACGCCCGCCTGCGCCGCGAGGTGGACCACGCGCTTGAACCGGTGCTCGGAGAACAGCGCGTCG
The DNA here is from genome assembly GCF_022179125.1 of Methylobacterium cerastii. GTDB lineage: Bacteria > Pseudomonadota > Alphaproteobacteria > Rhizobiales > Beijerinckiaceae > Methylobacterium > Methylobacterium cerastii. Next base: position 44,829 of record NZ_BPQG01000046.1, on the reverse strand, counting down.
ACGGCCGCGGCGTCGGCGATGTCGAGCCGCAGGAAGCGGAAGCCGGGACGGCCTTCGAGCCGGGCCAGCCGCGCCTGCTTGAGGCCGACGTCGTAGTAGGCGTTGAGGTCGTCGATGCCGACGACCGGGCGACCGGCCGCGAGGTAGCGCTCGGCCACGTGATACCCGATGAACCCGGCGGCCCCCGTGATCAGTACCGGATCCATCAGCGTCTCCCTCGCGCCCCGGCGTTCCGCAGCCCCATGTCCCTAGCCCATTTTGCCGGTGCGGTGGATGCGGGCGCGCAGCCGGGGCGGCCTGCTGCGCGGACGGGGGGGAAGACCTCGGCCGGCCCGTCGCCGCGGATGCTGACTACCGAGGCGGGGTACCGGGAGTGAGCGGAGTCCGCACGAACGCGGGTCGTTGCGCGCGGAATCCGTGCCTGAGGGGGAACCCCTGCGCGACGGCCGAAGTTCACCAGCGTACGCCGACGCCGCATCGGGCTGCGGCGCCGTTCGAGGCGGGTGTTCCGCCCCTACAGACGACCCAAGGACTTCCCCATGAAGAAAGTGTTCCTGATCGCCGCGTCGCTGACCCTCCTGTCCGCGACCGCCTTCGCCCAGGGGAACTCCCCCTACAACCGGTCCGGCCCCCAGGCCGGCGGCCCGCGCGCCGGCATGGAGCGCGCGATGGGTGCGCCGGGCGGCACGCCCGACATGGATCCGGCGATGCGCCCCGGCATGCGGCCAATGGGCCGGCCGATGATGCGTCACCAGCGGCGCCACCGCATGATGCATCACCGCCGTCACCGCATGTGATCGGCGTACGATCGGTTCGCCGGTCGAAAGGAGGGCCGCCTGCGAGGGCGGCCTTTTTTCGTTTTCGGTCTCGATGCGAGCCTTCAGGGGGTTTGGGCGAGCGCCGCGAACTGGTCGGCGCAGATGCCCCAGCCCTGGTGGAACCCCATCGCCTCGTGCGCCTCGCGGTCGGCCACGCTCCAGTGCCGGGCGACGGCGGTGTAGCGGCACCCGCCCGCTTCCGGCACGAAGGCGACGACCAGCGTCATGAACGGCTTGGCCGAGGTCGCGCTCGGAGACGGCGTCAGGGAAGCGTCGGCTCAGTCATGCGAATCTCAAGGTGTCACCGTGACGGGGGCTCCGACTGGTTTCAAACCGGACGGACGCAGCGGCGATCGAGGCGATCCAACCGCCGGCCTCGAGGGCGACCATTGCCCGCTGCCATCACGAAATCCGGAACCGGGAGCGACACCGCCGGCGGTTAACATGGCGGTAACCATGACCGCCGAGAACCCGTCGCGGAACGGCGGCGCCCTCCGCATGCGCCCCGGCAACTCTCCAAGGAGTGACGACCATGGCGCCCGGCTACGTGATCGCCGCCTGTTTCGAAGGCGCCGGGGCGATCGGGATCGTGGTGGCCCTGCGGCTGCTCCACGCCGAGCAGCGCGCCAAGGCCGCCGAACTCGCCCGCTTCCTGCGATCCGGACAGGTCCCGGATGCGCCGAAGGTGAAGGTCGTCGCCGAGGCCCGCCCCGCGCCGGAGATCCGCCTCGGTCCGACCGCGCGACCGATGAGCGCCATCGGTCCCTCCGACGCCCTGCTCGCCCTGCGCAGCGCCTACGGGGCCGCGGCGCGCTGATCGACCCAGCGCCGCGCGCTCAGCGCAGGAGCGCGTCGAGCCCGAAGCCGCCGAAGACCACGAAGGCGAGGCTCATCAGGAACTTGAGGTCGTCGAACGTCTCGGTCATGGCCGTCGCCTGATGGTGTCTCGGGAAGGGGCCGGACGTCGCCCGGTCGCCCCACCATCCGTCGTCCGGCGCATTCGAGCGAATCGTTTCAGGCTTTCTTAACCGGCCCTCCCGGATTTCCCGGAAACGCGCTTCACGCTTCGTTAAGACCGCACGCGAAGCTCGCGCCGGCGGTAACCATGACCTCGGCGCCGCCGCGGATCGGAACCCGGGCGCGCCCTGACCGTTGTGCGGGCGGAACAGGACCCGTCGTCGGGCTAACCTGGCGACCGCCCGGCCCGCGCCCTTTCCGGCGAACGGGCCTTTTGCCTGGACGACCCGTCGCCCGGCGGCCCGTCCGATCGGAGCCCCCGTAATGCGCAACCTTCTCCTCACCCTCATCGTGCTCGCCGGCGGCTTCGTTCTCGTCGCGATGTACGTCGCGCCGACCCAGCCCGGCCTGCGCGCCTGGTACCGCGACAACGCCTGCGTACACCTCGACAAGGTCAGCCCGCAGATCTGCGCGCCGCTCCGCCAGGCCGAGGGCACCGACAAGGTCTGAGCGGGCCGTGTCGGCCCTGCGCCGCGCCGTGGACTGGACGTTCCGCGACCGGCGAACCGGCGCGTTCGTGATTGGACAATGGCCCAATCTCCCGCTCTGGTTGTTTTTTGGGTTCTCGATCGTGCGCTGGGTCCTCGTTCCGCAAGGTCGGCCGGACTTCTGGTTGCGGATCGGGGCGGGCGCGGCGCTCGGGTGGTGGGCCGCCGACGAAGTTCTGCGCGGGGTGAACCCCTGGCGGCGCATCCTCGGAGCGGTCGCTTTGGTCTGGTTGGCGGTGTCGGCGACGCTGGCGTGATGGCGTCGCGCCGCGTGGGACGTCGAGGTGCCTGGGATCACCGATCGTATTTTCTACGCATGGTTGAAACTAGTCGTTGCGCATGCAACGATTTGCGTAAATACCGATTTGACCAACCGGTTCGCTCGCATACACGTGCCGGGCCGACCGCAGGCAGGTAGACTGGACGGCACGAACCGATGACGGACCCGGCAACCTCGCGTCTGATGCTGGATGGCTCGCGTTCGGCGGCCAGCCAGCAGATCCTGGGCAAGATCGCTGCCGTGCTCGCGATCCCGGTCTCGGACTTCTACCGGCACGAGCCACCGGTCTCGGACGCACTGACTCCCAATGCGGCCGAATGCGACGCGATGCTGGCGGCGTTCCTGCGGGTCGGGGACCCGGAGGTACGAGCCCGCATCGTCGAGATGATGCGGGCCTATTCGGACAACTGATACCAAATCTCATGGGTCATAACCCATGAGGTGCGGCGGTCGACCACCGCCTCGCAGTCGCGGGGGTCGAACCTCGCTGAGCCGGGCTCACCGAGGTTGGTTCTGACGCTTCCGTCAGAGTTCCGCCGAGTCGCGGGACAGCTCGCCGCGCAGGCGCCGGGCCGCCTCCAGCAGCGCGCCGTCGCGCCGCCGCCGCGGACGCGGCAGGTCGATGCGCACCTCCGCCGCCACGCGGCCGGGCTTGCCGGCGAGCACAACCACCCGGTCGGCCAGGGTCACCGCCTCGTCGATGTCGTGGGTCACGAACAGCACCGTCTTGCCGGTGGCGGCCTGGATGCGCTGCACCTCGTCCTGCAGGCCTTCGCGGGTGAAGCTGTCGAGCGCCGAGAACGGCTCGTCCATCAGCAGAACGTCGGGGTCGACCGCGAGGGCGCGGGCGATGGCGACGCGCTGGCGCTGCCCGCCCGAGAGCTGGTGCGGCCAGCGCTGAGCGAGGTCGCCGAGCCCGACGAGGGCCAGCATCTCGCCGGCCTTGGCGCGACGCTCGGCACGCGACAGGCCGCTGTTCTCGAGGCCGAACGCCACGTTGTCGATGACGGGCCGCCACGGCAGCAGGCGCGCATCCTGGAACACCAGGGCCATCGGGGTGCGGCACCCGGGGCGCGTCGCAAGGTCGACGGTGCCGGAACTCGGCGCGGCGAGCCCGATCAGCACCCGCAGGAGCGTCGACTTGCCGACGCCGGATTCGCCGACGATCACCAGGAACTCGCCGCGCGCGACCGTGAGGTCGAGGTTCGACAGGATGACGTTGCGCGTGCCCGCGCGCTCGTAGGCGAGGCTGAGGCCACGGAAGGCGACGATCGGGGCGTGCGGGGCGGTGTCGGCTGTCATGCGCTCAGGCCCGCCAACGCAGGAGCCAGCCCTGCAGGGCGACGAAGGCGGAATCGAACAGCCCGTAGAGCCCGGCCATGGTCAGCATGTAGACCACCACAATGTCGGTCGAGAGCAGGCTCGAGGCCTGCATCATCCGCTGCCCGACGCCGGGCACGCCGAAGATCTCGGCCGCGACCACCGCCATCCAGGCCTGGCCCAGGGCCGTGCGCAGGCCGACGAGGATGCCCGGCGTCGCCGCGGGCAGCAGAATCTTGGTCAGCCGAGCGGGGGCCGAGCGGAAGCCGAAGGCCTGCGCCACCTCGATCAGGTCGCGGTCGACGCCGCGCACGGCGCCCTGCGTCGCGAAGAACACGATCCAGAACACTCCGATGGCGATGATGAACACGGCGGCCGAGGGCTCGACCCCGAACCAGATGATGGCGAAGGGCACCCAGGCGAGGCCGGGGATTGGCCGGAGCAGGCGCACCACCCAGGCGGTCGCCGACTCGAAGGTCCGCGACATGCCGCCGACGAGCCCCAGGGCGATCCCGGCGCCGGCGCCGACCGCGAGCCCCACGAGGTAGTGGCTGAGGCTCGACGCCACCGCCTCGAACCAGACGCCGAGCTCGATCTCGCGCAGGAACGCGGCCGGGATCGTGGTCGGCGGCGGCAAGAAGGCCGGATTGATCAGCCCGAGCCGCGGCGCGGCCTCCCAGACGAGCAGGAAGGCGGCGAGCCCCGCGGCCGACAGCAGGATCGAGCGGAGGAAGGTCAGCGCGCGACCGCCTTCTCGTAGAAGCCCGGCACGAACAGGCCGTCCATCGGCACGTCCTTGTCGAGGGTGCCGATGCTCACCTGGTAGGCCTGCATCTTCTTCGTGGCCTCGATGATCACGCGCGGGTCGGCGGTGAACTTCGCCGCCGGCGAGGAGAGCGCCTTCCGGATGGTGGCGAGGTCGGTAATGCCCTTGCCGAGCGCCTTCTCGACCGGCGGCGCGGCGCGCGCCGGATCGGTCTTGAGCAGGTCGGTCGCCTTCACCAGCGCATCCACGAGCCCTTGCACGGCGGCCGGGTTGCGGTCGGCGAAGGCGCCGGAGACGGCGACGACGGTGCCGGGCTGATCGGGGAACATCTCGGCACCGGTGGCGATCAGCGTGATCGCCGGGTTGCGCTGTTGGACGATCGTTAGCGCCGGCTCGCGGATCGAGGCGCCGTCCACCGCGCCGGCGAGCAGCGCCTGCTGCGTCGCGTCGATGCCCATGGCGACGACGTCGGCGTTCGCCTTGTCGGTCTTGGCCACCTGCCAGAGCCAGTGCTGCAGCGTCGTGTTCGGCACCGAGCCCGGCGGCTGGGTCGCGAGGCGGGCGGCGCGGCCCTCCTTCTCGCGGTAGCGGCGGAACGCCTCCGCCTTGTCGGCGGTGGCCGCGAAGTAGGGTGCGAGCTTGGGGCCGGCGACGAACACCATCTCCTCGACCGCGGTCGCGGCGACCACGCGCACGTCGATGTTCTTGGTGCGCGCCACGGCCAGCGGCGCGATGCCGGCGACGTAGACGTCGATGGTGCCCGACGCCAGCGCCTGAATCATGTTCGGGCCGGACTCGAAGGTGGTGAAGCCGGGCTTGAGCCCGGCGGCCTCGAGCCAGCCTTCGCCGTTGGCGACGAAGATCGGCGCCGCACCGATCACCGGGATCACGCCGATGCGGACGGGGACCAACGCGGTCTGCGCCGGGGCGGCGCCCGCGCCGAGGGCGAACAGGGCCGCGGCGAGGATCGTACGGCGGAGGGGGAGGTAGCGCATGAGCTCTCAGGGTCCGGGCTCGGGGACCGACGGGTTCGGCGTTCGCCGCTCCCATGCCACAGGCCGGCGAAAGGTCAAATCGCATGTCTCATGCGCAGGCCTTGCGGCGTCCACCGTCCCAAGATGATCGATGTAACCACATGGTCACGACCATACGTCGGAACGTCATGACGCTTGAACCGTCAATTCAACCGTCAGGTGCAAGAGTCGCTACGCGTACTCATCAAAATCAAGTGAGGCCGATATTTATGGATCTGCAAGCCGTTGCGATCCGGATTCTGGTAATCTAACTGCTTTGCCGACGTAACAAATCCAACTTGGCGATGCTCGTCGCGATGCTGTGCTTCACCTGCCTGACCTGTGGCGTCGGCCTCGCCGCATTGTCGAAGCGCGACGCCGAACGTGCACCGATGCTGGAACGCTGGAGCGGGATCTGCCTGCTCGTCGGCCTTGTGCTGCTCGGCGTCGGCCTGCCGTTCTTTCGCTGAGGACGCAACACAACCGGAACAGGCCGGTCCCGCCCCCGTTGTCCCGCGACTGCGGCACGTCTTCCGCGGCATCGATCGAGGGAATCCATCTCATGAGCCTACTCGGCAGCATCGTCAGCAAGATCCTGCATCCGTTCGGGGGGGCCTCGTCCTCGGCCGCGCCCTCGACCACGGATGCCGGCGGCTCCAGCAGCCCGGCCTCGACCTCCACCACGGCCGACGCGTCGCCGTCGGCCTCCACCTCGGGCGGCCAGGTCGACGTCGAAGCCGTGCTCAACGGCATGGCCGAGAAGAACTCCCAGACGCTGAACTGGCGCACTTCGATCGTGGACCTGATGAAGCTCCTCGATCTCGATTCGAACCTGACCGCCCGCAAGCAGCTCGCCGACGAGCTGCACTACACCGGCGACAAGGACGATTCGGCGACCATGAACGTCTGGCTGCACAAGCAGGTGATCAAGAAGCTCGAAGAGAACGGCGGCAAGGTGCCGGCCGACCTCAAGGACTGATCGCATCCTCGGACCAGAAGCGAAGCCCGGCCGTCGCGCCGGGCTTTTTCATGCCCGGCGCACGCATCATTTGCCCGTGCGCACCCGCGTCCAGGCTCGCGTGACGAAACGCTGGGTGCGGTCGTCCCAGGCGGTGTTGACCGAGAGGCGCTGCATCGTCGCCTCGTCGGGGTAGATGCCGGGATTGGAGAGGATCTCGGGCTTCACGAACGCCTTCGCGGGCAGGTTGCCGCTGGCGTAGGAGACGAAGTTGGTGTTGGCCGCCGCCACCTCTGGCCGCAGCATATAGTCGATGAAGCTCAGCGCCTCGGCAGGGTGGGCGGCGTCCTTCGGAATCGCGAAGGCGTCGAACCACATCAGCGTGCCTTCCTTCGGGATGAGGTAGGCGATCTCGACGCCGTTCTTGGCCTCGTCGGCCCGCTTCTTCGCCTGCAGCACGTCGCCGGAATAGCCGACCGCGACGCAGAGGTCGCCGTTGGCGAGCGACTGGATGTACTCCGACGAGTGGAACTTCCGCACCGTGCCGCGCACCTTGAACAGCGCGTCGGTGACCTGGGTGATGTCGTCCCAGCGCTTCGAATCGCTCTTCAGGCCGAAGGTCGGCAGCATGCTCGGGATCAGGTCCTCGGGGCTGTCGAGCATCATGATCCCGCAATCCTTCAGCTTGTTCGCCGAGGCCGGGTTGAGGACGAGGTTCCAGCTGTTGAGGGCGGCGTTCGTGCCCAGGCGCTCGCGCACCAGCCCGAGGTTGAGCCCGAGCCCGGTGGTGCCCCACATGTAGTCGACGGCGTAGGCGTTGCCGGGATCGTAGGCAGCCAGCCGCCCGGCGATCTCCGGCCAGGCGTTTCCGAGGTTCTTGAGCTTGGCCTTGTCGAGGGGCAGGAACGCGCCGGCCTTGATCAGCCGCTGCAGGAACGGCCCCGAGGGCACGACCACGTCGTAGCCCGACTTGCCGGCGAGCAGCTTCGTCTCGAGGATCTCGTTGTTGTCGTAGGTGTCGTAGACGACCTTGATCCCGGTCTCGCGGGTGAAGGCCTCGAGCACCTTCGGGTCGACGTAGTCCGACCAGTTGTAGATGTTGACGACCCGCTCGGGGCCGGCCGCCAGCGCCGGACCGCCCGCGAGCATCAATCCCGCGAGCAGGATCGCGCGGGCGCACCGGACCATCCGCATCGCGGCGCCCTTCACTTGCCCGAGCGGGCGGCGACGACGACGATCTCGACGAGGTATTCCGGTCCGGCGAGCTTGGCCTCGACGGTCGCGCGGCCGGGCGGGTTTTCCTTCGACACCCAGGCGTCCCAGGCCGCGTTCATCTCGGCGAAGGTCCCGATGTCGGCCAGGTAGATCGTCGCCATCAGGATGCGCTCCTTGTCGCTGCCGGCATCTGACAGCAACCGGTCGATCTGTCCCAGAATCTGCTGCGTCTGCGCGGTGACGCCGGTGCCGACCGTGTCGGCCGCGACCTGGCCCGCGAGGTACACCGTGTCGCCGTAGGCGACGCCCTGCGCCATCCGTGCGCCCGGCTCGAAGCGTTCGATCGTCATGCCCTGTCCTCAGCTGCGGTTCGGACCGCTTCTGCCGCCCGGCGCCAGCCAGGTAAAGGGGCGCCGCGCCGGCGATCGAGCCAGAGAAGGCATGGAAAAAGGTCCGATCGCGGCCAATCCGTCGCAACCCACGAAGCCGACCGTGCGTTTCACGTCCGTTCTAGCGTCGCGTCATCGGATAAGCGGCGTCACATCGTCAGGCGTCACGTCGCCAAGGGGTTCGTCATGGGTATTCTCTGGACCATCATCATCGGTTTTCTCGCCGGTGTCGTCGCCAAGTTCATCATGCCCGGTTCGAACGAGCCCGCGGGCTTCATTCTGACCACCATCCTCGGCATCGTCGGCGCCTTCGTCGCGACCTTCCTCGGTCAGGCGCTCGGCTGGTACGGCCCGAACCAGGGCGCAGGCTTCATCGGCGCGGTCGTCGGCGCGATCGTCGTGCTCGCCATCTACGGCTTCGTCGCCAGCCGCGGCCGCACCACGACGCTCTGAGGTCCAGTTCACTTAGACGACCGACCAAAAAAAGGGGGCGCCGCGAGGCGCCCCCTTTTTCGTCTCGCTTCGTCGAAGCTCAGAGCCGGTCGGAGACCGCCTTCATCGCGCAATGGCCGGTGGCGCCGCGCAGCGCCAGGCCGACGCCGACGACGAGGGCGGCGAGGCTCAGCCACTTGTTCGGGCGCGGCTGCGCGGCGGCCGCCGCGATGCCGAGGCCGAGCGCCACCGAGACCGCGCGCTCCGTGGTGCTGAGGTTCGGCTCGCCGCTGAAGATGTCGTGGATCATGTCGTTGGCCATGGAATCGACTGCACTCCTGTTGGGGTTCGCGGATCGAACGCCTTGCGAACGCCGCCGTTCCTCAAGCCGTGTCGTTTGCCGCCGCGCCGGAACCGCCACGAAAAAGGCGCGGCCCCCTAGGGGACCGCGCCGTCGTCTCCGCCAGGACTCGAGTCCAGACGATCAGTCGTTGGCGTTGCGACGCTCGCCGCGGCTGCTGCGCTCGCTCCGCTCGCGCGGGGCCCGCTCCTCGCGCTCGGGCTCGCCGCGCTCGGCGCGCTCGGCCTTGAGCTTCTCGGTGAGGTCCTCGCCGGTCTCCTGGTCGACGACCTTCATCGAGAGGCGGATCTTGCCGCGGTCGTCCTGGCCGAGGAACTTGACCTTGACCTTCTGGCCCTCGGAGACGACGTCCGTCACCTTGGCGACCCGCTGGGCGGCGAGCTCCGAGATGTGGACGAGGCCGTCCTTGGCGCCGAAGAAGTTCACGAAGGCGCCGAACTCCATCGTCTTCACGACGGTGCCCTCGTAGATCATGCCCGGCTCGGCTTCCGCCACGATCGAGCGGATCCAGTTGTAGGCCGCCTTGATCGCCTTGCCGTCGGCCGACGCGATCTTCACCGTGCCGGAATCGTCGATGTTGATCTTGGCGCCGGTCTTCTCGACGATCTCGCGGATCACCTTGCCGCCGGTGCCGATCACTTCCCGGATCTTGTCGGTGGGGATCTGCATGGTCTCGATGCGCGGCGCGTACTCGCCGAGCTCGGGGCGGGCGGCGGTCAGCGCCTTGGCCATCTCCACGAGGATGTGGGCGCGGCCGTCGCGGGCCTGGTCGAGGGCGACCCGCATGATCTCCTCGGTGATGCCGGCGATCTTGATGTCCATCTGGAGCGAGGTGATGCCCTCGTCCGTGCCGGCCACCTTGAAGTCCATGTCGCCGAGGTGGTCCTCGTCGCCGAGGATGTCGGAGAGCACCGCGTAGCGCTCGCCCTCGAGGATGAGGCCCATGGCGATGCCGGCGACGGGACGGCGCAGCGGAACGCCCGCATCCATCAGCGACAGCGAGCCGCCGCAGACCGAGGCCATCGAGGACGAGCCGTTCGACTCGGTGATCTCGGACACGACGCGGATCGTATACGGGAACTCGTGGGCCGGCGGCAGCACCGGGTGGATCGCGCGCCAGGCGAGCTTGCCGTGGCCGATCTCGCGGCGGCCGGGCGAACCCATGCGGCCGGTCTCACCCACCGAGTAGGGGGGGAAGTTGTAGTGCAGCAGGAAGGTCTCCTTGTAGGTCCCCTGCAGCGCGTCGATGTACTGCTCGTCCTCGCCGGTGCCGAGCGTCGCGACGACCAGCGCCTGCGTCTCGCCGCGGGTGAACAGCGACGAGCCGTGGGCGCGGGGCAGCACGCCGACCTGACTCTCGATCGGGCGGACGGTCTTCACGTCGCGGCCGTCGATGCGCGAGCCGGTGTCGAGGATGTTCCAGCGGACCACCTTCGACTGCGCCTCCTTGAAGGCGGCCTTGACCTTCTCGGGGGCGAACTTCTGCTCGCCCTCAGCCGGGCAGAGCGCGGCGACCACCTTCGCCTTCACGGCGTCGACGGCCTTGTAGCGCTCCTGCTTGACGGTGATCTTGTAGGCGTCGCGCAGCTCCGACTCGCAGACGCCGAGCACGGCGGCCTCGACGTCGGCGTTCTCCGGCGGGGAGAAGGCGCGCGGCTCCTTGGCGGCCTTCTCGGCCAGGCGGACGATCGCCTCGATCACCGGCTGGAAGTGCTTGTGGCCGAACATCACGGCGCCGAGCATGATCTCCTCGGAGAGCTCCTTCGCCTCGGACTCGACCATCAGCACCGCGTCGGTGGTGCCGGCGACGACGAGGTCGAGCACCGCGCCGTCCATCTCCGGGACCGGCGGGTTCAGCACGTACTGGCCGTTGGCGTAGCCGACGCGGGCGGCGCCGATCGGGCCCATGAACGGCACGCCCGACAGGGTCAGCGCCGCGGAGGCCGCGACCATCGCCAGGATGTCGGGATCGTTCTCGAGGTCGTGGGTGAGCACGGTCACGACGACCTGGGTGTCGTTGCGCCAGCCGTCGATGAAGAGCGGGCGGATCGGGCGGTCGATCAGGCGGGAGACCAGGGTCTCCTTCTCGGACGGGCGGCCCTCGCGCTTGAAGTAGCCGCCGGGGATGCGGCCGGCGGCGTAGGCGCGCTCCTGATAGTTCACGGTGAGCGGCAGGAAGTCGATCCCGACCTTCGGCTCCTTGGAGGAGACGACGGTGGCGAGCACCGAGGTGTCGCCGTAGGTGGCCATCACCGAGCCGTCGGCCTGGCGCGCGACCTTGCCGGTCTCCAGCACGAGGCGGCGATCGCCCCACATCAGCTCTTCACGTTGTACGTCGAACATTCTGTTTTCCTTGCCATCGTGCGGCGGGCGAACCCGGCGCGGCCAGGGGCAAGACGGCGGGACACTCCGGCGGCGGAGTGCCCTGCGATCCTGTCCCTGGTGTTCGCGCCTCGAAGTCGCCCGTTGCTCGGAGGGCCGGACCCGTTCCGGCCACCCGAGGTACGGGAGCGTCCTCCGCGATCCTCGGATCGCGAAAGACACCCCATCTCGGTGTGTCGTCGCATTTTCTTCACGCGAGCCGGTGTCCGCCTCGCTCGAAAATGCTTTCCATGAAAAACGGTCCCGAGCCGGGCTCGGAACCGCGTGCAGTGCTTAGCGGCGGATGCCGAGGCGCTCGATGAGGCCGCGGTAGCGGGCCTCGTCCCGACGCTTCACGTAGTCGAGCAGCGAGCGGCGCTGCGAGACCATCTTCAGGAGGCCGCGGCGGGAATGGTTGTCCTTGCCGTGGGTCTTGAAGTGGGCGGTCAGGTTGGTGATCCGCTCGGTGAGGATCGCCACCTGGACCTCCGGCGAGCCGGTGTCCTTGGCGACGGTCGCGTATTCCTTGATGAGCGCGGTCTTGCGCTCTGCCGAGATCGACATCGCAGTGCCTTTCAGGTGAGGTGTTCGGAGGTGCCGTGCGGTCGCCCCTCCGAAACGGGAGGGCTGCGCGTCGGCAGGCTCGGGTCGTGCTCGGATCTTGGCCGATGCCGGGATGTCGTCCAGCAGGGTCGTTGGCCCAAGCGGTTTCGGCCCCGCCCGTCGCCGGGCCGAGGCCGCGCGGACCATACACGAAACCCTCGCCGACGCCAGCCCGGCGCGGGCACGCGGTCGACCGCTCGAAAGCGCTTGCCTTATTCTCCTTCGGCTTCAGTCGCCGGCGCCCGCCTCCGCGGGCTTAGGCTTTCGCTCCGCGGGGCGCTCTTCGCGCCCGGAGCCGCAGGCCCAGGCCGGATATAACGGCGCGCGGATGCATCCCAGCCATCCCCATGCGTCGTTGCTTCGCGGCATTGCGGCTCCTAACGCTGCCGCAACGCGGCGCGACGCGCCTCTCGCCACATGACCGATCGCACCATGAACCACGAACTGCCCCCCGAGACGCTGGTCCTGCCGGAACGGCTGTCCCTGCCGAAGGACAAGATCCGGGTGCTGCTGCTCGAAGGCATCAACGACAGCGCCGTCGGCCTGATGCAGGCGGCGGGCTACACCAACCTGGTCCGCCTGCCGAAGGCGCTCGACCGCGACGCCCTGCACGCGGCCCTGAAGGGCATCCACATCCTCGGCATCCGCTCGCGCACCCAGCTCGATGGGGCCGCCCTCGACGCGGCCGACCGGCTGCTCGCGGTGGGCTGCTTCTCGGTCGGCACCAACCAGGTCGACCTCGACGCCGCCCGCCGCCGCGGCGTGCCGGTGTTCAACGCGCCGTTCTCGAACACCCGCTCGGTAGCCGAGCTCGTCATCGGCGAGATCGTGATGCTGCTGCGCCGAATCGTGCCGCGCTCGGTCGGGGCGCATGCGGGCCAGTGGGACAAGTCGGCGACGGGCTCCGTCGAGGTGCGCGGCAAGACGCTGGGCATCGTCGGCTACGGCAACATCGGCACGCAGCTCTCGACGCTGGCCGAGGCCATGGGCATGCGGGTGGTCTTCTACGACCACACCGACAAGCTTCGCCACGGCAACACCGAGCCGACCGCCTCGCTCGCCGACCTGCTCGCGCAGAGCGACGTGGTCTCGCTGCACGTGCCCGAGACCGACGCCACCGCCAACATGATCGGCGAGGCCGAGATCCGGGCGATGAAGCCGGGTGCGTACCTCATCAACAACGCCCGCGGCACCGTCGTCGACCTCGACGCGCTCGCCCGCGCGCTCCGCGACGGGCACCTGGCGGGCGCCGCCGTCGACGTGTTCCCGGTCGAGCCCGGCTCGAACCAGGAGCGCTTCGTCTCGCCGCTCCAGGGCCTTGAGAACGTGATCCTGACCCCGCATGTCGGCGGCTCCACCGAGGAGGCGCAGGAGCGCATCGGCGCGGAGGTCGCGCGCAAGCTCGTGGACTATTCCGACATCGGCTCGACCATCGGCGCGGTGAATTTCCCGCAGGTGCAGCTGCCGCCACGGCCGACCGGCGCCCGCTTCATCCACGTGCAGCAGAACCTGCCCGGCATGCTCAACCGCCTGAACGCGGTGTTCTCCAGCGCCGGCATCAACATCGCCGGCCAGTTCTACCAGACCGACGGCGAGGTCGGTTACGTGGTGCTGGAGACCGACGCGACCAACGCCGACGCCGAGACCCTGCTCGCCGAGATCCGCGCGATCCCGGGCACGATCCGCGCGCGGCTGCTGTACGAGCGGCGCTGAGGGGGGCGGTCGCGCGTCGCGCTGCCTTCGAACTGACGTCCATCGCGGCATGACAGCACCGAATGGATCGTTCGAAGCACCGCGCGACCCCCTCTCCCATGGGGAGAGGGTTGGGGTGAGGGGCGTGACCTCTCAGGACAGGGCACGCCCCTCATCCTGTTCTTCTCCCCCTGGGAGAAGGAACCCGCGCTCGCCTCCGCAGCCGGCCGAAGCCTGATCGCGGAGCGCGCGAAGATTCATTGCCCGACGCGGCTATCGCTGGCGCGGCTCTTGCCGCAGCCTCGCGCATCGCCCGCGGGTTCGGACCACACCATCCCATGAGCACCGGCCTCTTCGCCACGAAGAAATCCGTCGCCGCGCTCGTCGCCGCGCATGACGACGACCAAGGGTCGGCACTGGCCCGCGACCTGTCGGCGTTCGGGCTGGTCTGCATCGGCCTCGGCGCGACGATCGGGGCGGGGATCTTCGTCCTCACGGGCACGGCCGCCGCGCAATATGCCGGGCCGGCGCTGGCGCTGTCGTTCGTGGCCGGCGGCATCGCCTGCGCCTTCGTCGGGCTGTGCTACGCGGAACTCGCCGCGATGATCCCGGTGCCGGGCTCGACCTACGCCTACACCTACGCGACGCTCGGCGAGCTCTGCGCCTGGATCATCGGCTGGGACCTCGTCCTAGAATTCGCCTTCGCCGCGGCCACCGTCGCGGTCGGCTGGTCGGGCTACGCGCAGAGCCTGCTGGCGGATGTGGGCCTGCGCCTGCCCGCGGTCCTCGCCGCAGCGCCCGGGGGAGGCGGCCTCGTCAACCTGCCGGCGGCGGGAATCGTCATCGCGCTGACGGCGCTGCTGATGCGGGGCAGCCGCGAGGCCTCGTGGGTCAACGCTGCGATGGTGGCCCTTAAGGTCGCGATCATCCTCGGCTTCGTCGGCGTCGGCGCCGCGCACCTGAAGCCAGAACTGTGGCACCCGTTCATCCCGGAGAACACCGGAACCTTCGGGGAATTCGGCTGGAGCGGCATCCTGCGCGGGGCCGGCGTGGTGTTCTTCGCCTTCATCGGCTTCGAGACGGTCTCGACCGCCGCCGGCGAGACCCGTGATCCGCAGCGCGACGCGCCGATCGGGCTGCTCGGGTCGCTGGCGGTGAGCACCGTGCTCTACGTGGCCGTCGCCGCGGTGCTCACCGGCCTCGTGCCGTACCGGTCGCTGAACGTCGCCGACCCGATCGCCAGGGCGATCGACGCGATCGGGCTCGGCGGCTTCAGCGTCGCGATCAAGCTCGGCGCCCTGGTCGGGCTGACCACCGCGACGCTGACCGCGCTCTACGGGCAGGCGCGGGTGTTCTACGCCATGGCCCGCGACGGCCTGCTGCCGCGCCTGTTCGCACGGGTGAGCCCGACGACGCGCACGCCGATGTCGAGCCAGGCGACGATCGGCGGGCTCACCGCGCTGGTCGCCGCCCTCGTGCCGATCGAGGAGCTGGGCGAACTCGTCAGCATCGGCACGCTGTTCGCCTTCGTGCTGGTCTGCACCGCGGTCCTGATCCTGCGGCGGACCGAGCCGGACCGGCCGCGCCCGTTCCGGGTCCCGGCGGTCACGCTGGTGGCCGGCCTCGGCATCCTGTCGTGCCTGCTGCTGATGGCGGGCCTGCCGGGCGAGACCTGGATCCGCCTCGCAATCTGGCTCGCGCTCGGCCTCGCCCTCTACGCGGGCTACGGACGCAAGAACGCCCGCCGGGTGAGGGCGGGCGCGTCGCAGGCGTCAGGCTGAAACCGGACCACAGGGGGCATGCCCCCGTGGCTGGGTGCGGGGGCTCAGAACGAGCGGCGGTGCGGGGTCTGCCCGCCGCCGTAGCGGCGGCGGAGATACGAGACGACCTTCGGCAGCAGGAA
Organism: Methylobacterium cerastii; assembly: GCF_022179125.1. Taxonomy (GTDB): domain Bacteria; phylum Pseudomonadota; class Alphaproteobacteria; order Rhizobiales; family Beijerinckiaceae; genus Methylobacterium; species Methylobacterium cerastii. The sequence continues at coordinate 29,213 of NZ_BPQG01000046.1, read as the reverse complement.
GGCGAGCAGGATCTTTCGCATGGGGTCGGCGAACCTTCTTCACGAGCGTGTGAGGGTGCAATGCGCCGAGCGCGTCCGCGTTCCGGTCAGAGCTCCAGCGTCAGCGTCACGGGCGCGTGGTCGGACGGGCGCTCCCAGCCGCGGACGTCCCGCGCGACGTCGACCTTGCGCACGGTGCCGGCCAGGTCCGGCGAGACCCAGGCGTGGTCGAGTCGCCGGCCCTTGTCGGCCGCCGCCCAGTCGGGCGAGCGGTAGCTCCACCACGTGAAGATCTTCTCGGGCGGCGGGGTCAGCAGCCGCGCGGTGTCGACCCAGCCGACCTCGTTGCGCAGGAGTTCGAGCGCCTCGGTCTCGACCGGCGTGTGGCTCACCACGTCGAGGAGTTGCTTGTGCGACCAGACGTCGTGCTCAAGCGGCGCGACGTTGAGGTCGCCGACGAGGATCGCGGGCCCCTTCATCCGGCGCCCGCCCCAGGCGCGCAGGTCGCGCAGGAAGTCGAGCTTGTGCGCGAATTTCGGGTTGAGGGCGGTGTCGGGCACGTCGCCGCCGGCCGGCACGTAGAAATCGTGCAACGCGATGCCCGCGGCCGCACCCGCCTCGGGGCCGAGCACCGCCGAGATGTGGCGCGCGTCCTGGCGCTCGCAGAAGCTCATCACGTCGCGGGTGATCAGCGGGAACCGCGAGAGGATCGCGACGCCGTTGTAGCCCTTCTGCCCGGCGAAGACGACGTTCTCGTAGCCGGAGCCGCGCAAGGCCTTCAGCGGGAAGGCGTCGTCCGGGCACTTGGTCTCCTGCAGGCAGAGCACATCGGGCTTCGCCTCGGCGAGGAAGCGCAGCACGAGGTCGATGCGCAGGCGCACCGAATTGATGTTCCAGGACGTGACGGTGAGGCGCAACGGAAACGCTCGCGGTTCTCGAGGGGACGCGGCTGGATAGCGCGATTCGGCCGTGCGATCGACGCCGCGACCGGGGGCCTCGCGGAAATGGCGTGCTCAGCCCCGGACGACGGAGTATGTCCGCGCACGGACCACCGCTCGCCCCCCGCTAGACGACACGCCAGAGACATCGCCCTTGCCGCGCATCCGCTCCGTCCTGTTCAACGCCTACTGGGCCGCCTGGACCGCTCTGTTCCTGGCGCCGCTCGCAGTGCTGGCCGCTTCCGGCTCGCCGGTCCGGCCGATCCGCGCGGCGACGCGCCTGTGGGCGCGCGGCATCCTGTTCGGGCTCCGCACGATCTGCGGCCTGCGCTACGTCGAGGAGGGGCGCGAGCGCATCCCGAACGAGCCCTGCCTGATCGTCGCCAACCACCAGTCGGCCTGGGAGACGCTGGCCTTCCTGATCCTGGTGCCCGACGTGGCGATCATCGCCAAGCGCGAGCTCGTCGCCATCCCCGTGGTCGGCTGGTTCCTGCGCCGCTCGCCGATGATCATCATCGACCGCGCCAACGGCACGCAGGCCCTGCGCACGATGATCGACGAGAGCCGCGCTGCGGTGGCCGACGGGCGTTCGGTGCTGATCTTCCCAGAGGGCACCCGCGGCACCATCGCGGAGAAGCTGCAGTTCAAGCGCGGCGTCGAGCTGCTTTACGGGCGGCTCGGCCTGCCGGTGCTGCCGGTGGCGGTCAACTCCGGGCTGTACTGGCCGACCGGGTCCTCGACGCGGGCCGGCACCGTGACGGTGAGCTACCTCGCCCCCCTGGCGCCCGGCCTGTCGGCGGCCGAGTTCATGCGCGGCACCGAGGGCGCGATCGACAGCGAGCTCGATCGCTGGCGCCCCAGGGCAATCGCCTGACAGCGCTTGCCCCGTTTTTCATTGCGGCCTCAATCGCCGGCGCCCGCATCCGCGGGCTCGGGCTTCCGCTCCGCGGGGCGCTCTTCGCGCCCTGAAGCCGCGAACGCGGCTTCCAGCGACCGCCCTGGCTGGAATCCCCAAGCCGCGTAAGGCGCTTCAGTCGACGGCGCCGTAATAGGTGAAGTGCTTCTTCACCGGCTCGATCACGTCCCAGGTGCCGGAAAAACCTTTCGGTGTGACGAAGGCGTCGCCGGCCCGGTAGCTCTTCGCGGTGCCCTCGGCGTCGGTGACGATCACGACGCCTTCGAGCAGGTGGATGAACTCGTCCCGGCCGAAGTCGATGCGGAACTTGCCCGGGCGGCAGGTCCAGATGCCGGCGGCGAACAGCTTGTCGGGGCTCTCGTAGACGTAGGTCGCGGTCTGCTCCGGGCGGCCGGAGAGGATGCAGGACCGCTCGGGCCAGTAGCCGGCGGCCGGCGGCCGGCCGGCGGGGAAGTCGACGTTGGTCACCGTCGGCCCGGCCAGCACCGGCGGCGGCGGGCCGGCCGGTCGGCGCAGGCCCGGCACCACCGCGAGGAACGCGGCGACGGGCCCTGCGAAGGTGTGGAGAAGCCTGGCGATTTCCATGTCGTACCCCCGATCGAATCGAACGAGGGGCACGATCGGGCGGCGCGCGTTGACGGCGGGTTCACCGCGGCGGCGCTGGGCGGCAATCGCCACGCTTCAAGGCGCCTGTCCCCGGATCGATGCGGAGAGCGTTAAGGAATCCTCGCCGCGCCAAACCTCACGGGGTCTGCGACTGCTTGATCCGCTCCTGCATCGCCTTGTCCTCGGGACGGCCGTAATTGATGAAGAACTGGTTGCCGTCGACGGCCTTGCCCCGCTGCAGGTTCGAGAGCTGCACGGTGGTGAGGTAGCCCTGCGGATCGGTGATCCTCCACTGGCTCAGCACCTTCACGTCGGGGTCGAAGAACAGCTGGATCTTCGAGGTGCCGCCCAGCGTCGCGCGGTCCTCCAGGCTGATGCGGACGCCGCCCGGATCGTTCGACACGTCGGTGACGGTGAGGTCGCGGGCGAGGTCGATTTTCTCGCGGACCAGGAATTTTAGCGGCGTCTGGGCGATGAAGTACAGATCCTGGGTCGCGAGCTTGCGGTCGCGCACCGCCACCGAGGTGCCGTCGGCCACGACCTCCAGCGGCGAGGGCGGGTCGTAGTCGAAGCGCAGGCGGCCGGGTTTCGCGATGGTGAGCTTGCCGCCGATCCGCCGCCCGTCCGCGGCGATCTGGATGAACGAGCCGGTGAGCGTGCCCATGCCGTTGAAGTAGGCGTTGGCCTGGGACAGCACGGTGGCCGCGTCCGGCGGCTCGTCCGAGGCGCCGGCCGGGGCAGGGGCGGGCGCGCCGACGGCGGCGACCTTCGCGTCCGCCGCGGAGGGCTTGCCCGCGACCGGCTTGGCGGGACCGGGCTTCTCGGCCGAGCGGGCCTTGGCGTCCTTCGATGATTCCTTCGTCGCGTCCTTCGTCGAATCCTTGGCCGCAGGCTTGGCGACCGTCTTCTTCGCCGGCGCGGCCGGCGTCGGCGAGGGAGCCGGCGCCGCCTCCGGCTCTGGCGCCGGGGCCGGCTGTTCCTTGCGGCCGAACAGGCCGTCGAGGAAGCTGCTGACCTGCGCGTCGGCCGGCGCGACCGGGGCGATCCAGGCCGCGAGCGCGAAGAGCGATCCGGCAAGTCGGGTGCGGCGGCCGAGCATGGACAGGCGTCTCCTGGGCGGGTGCGGCGTCCCGCAAGCGATGGTCGGCGTCCGGCGCGCAAACGTCGCCGCGCGAGGGCGTCGTGGCGCGCGAAACGCCCGTCGCGCCGGGACGCCCGCTCGGGGCGCCGGGCATCCGGGCGCGTCGTGGGGCGCCGTTAGAGCGGCACCCTGTGGCGAAGATGCGACGCCGGCCCGGTTTCGGGCCGACGCCGCGTGCCGGCTACTCGTCGTCGTACATGCTGGCGGCGTGGGGGGCGCCCTCGACCAGGATCTCGCGTTTTCCCGCGTGGTTGGCCTGGCCGACGATGCCCTCGATCTCCATCCGCTCCATGATCGAGGCGGCGCGGTTGTAGCCGATCTGCAGGCGGCGCTGGATGTAGCTGGTCGAGGCCTTGCGGTCCCGCAGCACCACCTGGATCGCCTGCTCGTAGAGGTCGCCGGCCTCGCCGCCCGACGCCGCCACGAAGGCGCCGACGTCGAACACCGGAAGGTCGGCCTCCTCGACCTCGGTCTCGACCGCCTCGGCCTTGCCCCTGCTCTTGCCCTTCGGCGCATCCTCGGAGCCGTCGTCGGCGGTGACCGCCTCGAGGTAGGCCGGCCGACCCTGGCGCTTGAGGTGGGCGACCACGCTCTCGACTTCCGAGTCCGAGCAGAACGGCCCGTGCACGCGCGTCGTGCGGCCGCCGCCGGCCATGAACAGCATGTCGCCCTGGCCCAAGAGCTGCTCGGCGCCCATCTCGCCGAGGATCGTGCGCGAGTCGATCTTGCTCGTCACCTGGAAGCTGATCCGCGTCGGGAAGTTCGCCTTGATCGTGCCGGTGATCACGTCCACCGACGGACGCTGCGTCGCCATGATCAGGTGGATGCCGGCCGCCCGCGCCATCTGCGCCAGGCGCTGGATCGCGCCCTCGATGTCCTTGCCGGCCACCATCATCAGGTCGGCCATCTCGTCGACCACGATCACGATGTAGGGCAGGGCCGAGAGGTCCATCGCCTCGTCTTCGAACACCGCCTCGCCGGTCTCGCGGTTGAAGCCGGTCTGGATCGTGCGCGTAATGGTCTCGCCCTTGGCGCGCGCCTCCGCCATCCGGGCGTTGTAGCCGTCGATGTTGCGGACCGCGATCTTGGACATCTTCTTGTAGCGCTCCTCCATCTCGCGCACGGCCCACTTGAGGGCGATGACCGCCTTCTTGGGGTCGATGACGACGGGGGAGAGCAGGTGCGGGATGCCGTCGTAGACGGACAGCTCCAGCATTTTGGGGTCGACCATGATCAGGCGGCACTCCTCCGGCTTCATCCGGTAGAGCAGGCTGAGGATCATGGTGTTGATCGCCACCGACTTGCCCGAGCCGGTGGTGCCGGCCACCAGCAGGTGCGGCATGCGGGCGAGGTCGGCGATGATCGGCTCGCCGCCGATGTTCTTGCCGAGGCAAAGCGCGAGCTTGTGCTTGCTGGCGAAGAAGTCCGGCGCCGAGAGCAGCTCGCGCAGGAACACCGTCTCGCGGATCTCGTTCGGCAGCTCGATGCCGATGACGTTGCGGCCGGGCACCACGGCGACGCGGGCCGAGACCGCGGACATCGAGCGGGCGATGTCGTCCGACAGGCCGATGACGCGGGAGGACTTGGTGCCGGGGGCCGGCTCCAGCTCGTAGAGGGTCACGACCGGGCCGGGGCGCACCGCGAGGATGTCGCCGCGCACGCCGAAATCCTGGACCGTCTGCTGCAGGTTGAGCGCGTTCTGCTCCAGCACGTCGGCGTCGACCTCCGGGCTTTCGCCGGGCACGGGCATGGCGAGCAGGTCGAGGGCGGGCAACTCGTAGTCGGCGTTCTCCACCGAGGCGATGGCGAGGTGACGGCCGGCGGCGATCAGGTGCGGGCGGCCGACGACCGGCATCGCCGCGACCGGCGCGGCCAGGGCCTCGACCACCGGCTCGAAGGCTTGCTCCGAGGCGTGCTCCAAGGCTTGCTCGAAGACCGGCTCCGAAGGCGCCTCGAAGGTCGGCTCGGGCACCGGCGCGACCTCGATCGGAGCCGGGGCCGGGGCGGCCTTGCCGCGCAGCAGCACGGGGCGCGGCACGATCGGCAGGACCACGGGCGGCGCGGCGGCCGGCATCGCCAAACTCGGCGCGAAGGATTCGGCGCCGAAGGCTCGCTCGGCGGCCTGGAACGCGGCCTCGTATTCCGGCTGGACGGCTTCGAGGTCGTCGATTGCCGGCAGCAGGGCCGGCTCCGTCGGCCGCGCGGGACGGATCGCGGCGCGGGCGGCCATCGCCGACAGCACCGGGGCGCGGCGGACCTCGTGGATCGCTGCCGGAGAGGGGAGGGGGGTTCCGGGCCCGAACACCAGCGACAGCGCCGGGCGCACCGAGAGCGCCGGCACCGCGGCGGCGATCACCACGTCGCCGCCGTGGCCGAGGCCGTCCTGGCCGGCGTCGTCCTGGACGACGTCGTGCTGGCTCGCGTTGTCCTGCCCGTGCTCGGGGCGGAGCGGGCGATCGAAGCGCACGAGGCGGTCGAGGACGTAGACCGGCGCAGGCGGCAGCGAGCGCAGATGCGAGATGTCCACCGGCACCGAAACGAATCGGTCGGCCGGCGCAGGCTCGGCCGGCATCGCGACCGAAACCTCCTGCGCGGCGTCGCCGCCCTCGGCGGAGCCGGGCCGGATCGCCGCCCAGGCCTCGGCGGAGGACCAGTCGCCCGCCTCGAACCAGGGCTGGACGTCGGACCAATCGGGCAGCTCGGATAGGTCGCGGGCCTCGGCCGGCGCGGGCGCGGTGGCGGCCGACAGCTCGACCGCCGGGCGCGACGGGCGGCGATCGGGCGTGCGGAAGAAGCGGACGCCGGGCGGCGGAACGAAGGGCTGGCGCCACAGGGGCAGCGGCGGCCCGGGCGGGATCGCCACGGCCTCGGCCGCCCCGCGCTCGGCTTCGGCGGCCGACCGTTCGACATCGATCTCGGCTTCATGCGCGGCGGCGTCGCGCTCGGCGGCGGCGGCCAGCATCGCGGCCTGCGCGTCGGCCCGTGCGAGGTCGAGGGCGTTGCGCTCGGCCTCCAGCGCGCGCTGGCGGCGCTCCTGCAGGATGGTGTCGGGGGTGCGGGTGTAGCGCACGGCGGGCGGGGCGTCGGGGCGGAGCGAGGCGCCCGCCACAGCGTGGGCGACCCCGCGCGGACGGTCGATGTCCTCCGGCGTGATCGCGGCCGGCCGGCGCGGAGAGCGCACCAGCACGCCGGGCGAGGAGGCGGAGGCGTCGATGCGGCTCTCGGGCCGGGCGCCGTCGAGCATGTCGAGGGTCGCCCGGTCGTCGAAGACCTCGGTCGGCCAAGCGTCGGCGAACACCGCGTCGCGGCCGGCGCGGGAATCGGTCCAGCTGCCGTCAGAGCCCGGCTCGGTGCCGCGCCCCAGCATCGCGTTCGGCGGCGTGAGCCAGCTCGGCGCCGGCCGGGTGCCGGCGATGGCGTAGCCCGGCCGCTGCGGGCCGCCGACGAGGCGCCGCGTCAGGCTCGCCCGCAGGGACATCAACCGATGCGCCAGCGCGCCGAGCGTGAGGCTCGGGCGGTCGCCGCCGCGGCTGGGGCGAGAGGGGTCGCGATGAGAATAGGGAGGCCGTCCCGATGCGCGCATGGGTTCTCAAAAACTCGAAACACGGAAAGGCCGTCCCGCCCGGAACGGTCGATCCGAGTTAGGCCGAACGTCGTTAACAGAGCCTTGAAAACCGCCCGCCGCCGAGTGCTGGAGGGGCGGGCCGGCAAGCGGTAAGGTGGTGGGGACATTCCACCTCGCGCGGGTCGTGACGCCCTTGGCACAAGCCCCTCTCCCGCAAGCCCTTCCCCGGAAGGACTTCCACTCCCTCTACGCGCACGGGTTCGCCCGCGTGGCCGCCTGCACCGGGCGGAGCCACCCGGGCGACCCCGAGCGCAACGCCGACGCGATCCTGGCGCTCGCCGAGCGGTGCCACGGGCAGGGCGTCGCGGTGGCCGTCTTCCCGGAACTGGCGCTGTCGGCCTACGCGATCGAGGACCTGCTGCTGCAGGCGACGCTGCTCGATGCGGTCGAGGCGGCGGCAAGGCGGTTGGTCGCGGCCTCGGGCGATCTCCGCCCCCTCCTCCTCGTCGGCGCGCCGGTGCGCTGGCGGAACCGGATCTACAACGCGGCGCTCGCGATCCAGGGCGGCCGGCTGCTGGGCGTCGTGCCGAAGCTCCACCTGCCGAACTACCGCGAGTTCTACGAGAAGCGGCACTTTGCCTCCGGCGCCGGCATCGCGGGCGAGACCGTGCGCTTCGCCGGCCACGAGGCCCCCTTCGGCGCCGACCAGTTGTTCGTCGCCGAGGACGTGCCGGGCCTGACCGTCGGCGTGGAGATCTGCGAGGATTTGTGGGTGCCCGACGCCCCGGGCATGCACGCGGCGCTTGCCGGCGCCACGGTGCTCGCCAACCTCTCGGGCAGCCCGATCACGGTCGGCCGGGCGGAGTCGCGCGCCCTGCTCTCGCGCGCGGCCTCGATGCGCGGCCTGTGCGCCTACGTCTACGCGGCGGCGGGCTTGGGCGAATCCACCACCGACCTGTCCTGGGACGGGCAGACCAGCGTCGACGAGAACGGCGTGCGGCTGGCGGAAGGCGAGCGCTTCTCGGCCTCGCCGGTCGCGACGCTCGCCGACGTCGACCTCGACCTCCTCGCCCAGGAGCGTATGCAGGCCGGCAGCTTCGACGACAACGCTCGCGGCGGCCCCCGCCCGGCCTACCGCCGCGTGCCGTTCCGCCTCGATCCGCCGGCCGGCGACCTCGGGCTGATGCGGCGGATCGAGCGGTTTCCGTTCGTGCCGGCCGACCCGGCCCGCCTCGCCCAGGATTGCTACGAGGCCTACAACATCCAGGTCGCGGGCCTCGCCAAGCGCCTGGAAGCCACCGGCACGCGCAAGGCCGTGATCGGCGTCTCGGGCGGGCTCGACTCGACCCACGCCCTCATCGTGATCGCCAAGGCCTTCGACCGGCTCGGCTTTCCGCGCTCGGACATCCTGGCCTACACCCTGCCGGGCTTCGCCACCTCGAACGCGACGAAGGGCAACGCCCACGCGCTGATGCGGGCGCTCGGCACGACCGCGGCCGAGATCGACATCCGCCCCGCCGCCCGCCAGATGCTCGCTGACATGGGCCACCCCTACGCGGCGGGGGAGGCGATCTACGACGTCACCTTCGAGAACGTGCAGGCGGGCTTGCGCACCGACTACCTGTTCCGGCTGGCCAACCACGCCGGCGGGATCGTCGTCGGCACCGGCGACCTGTCGGAACTGGCGCTCGGCTGGTGCACCTACGGCGTCGGCGACCAGATGAGCCACTACGCCGTCAACGCCGGCGTGCCCAAGACCTTGATCCAGCACCTGATCCGCTGGACGATCGCCTCCGGTCAGTTCGGTACGGAGGAGGGGCGCGTGTTGAGCGCGGTGCTCGACACCGAGATCTCGCCCGAGCTCGTGCCCGCCGGGGCGGACGCCGCGCCGCAGAGCACGGAAGCCGTGATCGGCCCCTACGCGCTGCAGGACTTCACCCTGTTCTACACCCTGCGCCACGGCTTTCGCCCGTCGAAGATCGCCTTCCTGGCGCTCCATGCCTGGGGCGACGCGGCGAAGGGCGCGTGGCCGCCCGACTTCCCCGCCGACAAGCGGCTCGCCTACGGCCTGCCGGAGATCCGGCGCTGGCTCGGGGTGTTCCTGACCCGGTTCTTCGGCTTCAGCCAGTTCAAGCGCTCGGCGTTGCCGAACGGGCCGAAGGTGTCGGCCGGGGGCGCCCTCTCCCCGCGCGGCGACTGGCGGGCGCCCTCCGACGGGACGGCCCGGATCTGGCTCGACGAGTTGGAGCGCAACGTCCCCGAAACGTGATCGACACAAACCGGACAGAGTGTGTGATTATCCACACGGTCAAGCTGATTTGCCGTGTACGGCAGATCCGGTTCGAGGGGTCGGCCGAGGGGAGGATGCGCCCATGCAGAGCTACAACCTGTTCCGCCTGAAGAGCGTCGAGGGTCTGTGCTGCGCCGTGCCGGAGTCGAGCCGCGTGCCGCGCTTCCTCGGTGGCGGCCGCTGGACCTTCGGCGGCAAGCTCGACGACCGGTCCGACATCCCCCTCGACTTCGACGGCCGGGCCGCGGAGACCGGCGTGCGCTTCAACGGATTCTACCTGTTCCAGACCGTCGACCGGCGCTTTTTGTAGGCTTAGGGCCGTAAGTCGAAGGTCGCGGCGAGCATTCCTTAAGGGGCGACGTGGGATGATCGGCCTATCGTCTTCGAGCCTGGGGCCCTGTTCATGTCTTCGGAACACCGCAACGAGACCCGCCAAAGGGTGTTCCTGAAGGGCCGCATCGTGTTCAACAACGGTGCCTCGAGCATGGATTGCCTCGTGCGCGACTTCTCCTCCTCGGGGGCGCGGCTGGCCCTCAGCGAAAGCTCGACGTTGCCCGAGGTGTTCGACCTCTACATCCCCCAGAAGGACCGGACCTACCGCTCGACCCTGCGCTGGCGCCGCGCCGACGGCGTCGGGATCACCTTCGCCGACGAGGCGGCCAAGCCCGCTTCCGTCGCGGCGCCGACGGCGGCGGCCGAGCCGGCGACGGAGGACAACTCCGTCACGGTGCTGCTGCGTCGGATCACCGAACTCGAGGCCGAGAACGCGACCCTGCGCCGGCTGCTGACCGGGATGGCGCAAACCGGCGCGGCGACGGCCGCCTGAGCCGTCAGACCTCGAGGGCGGCGCGGATGCGCTCCGCGTGACCTGCGAGCACCGTCGGGTCGGCCATCCCGCCCTCGTGGCGCTGGAGCGGCACCCCGTCGAACCGGGGTACGACGTGGACGTGCAGGTGGAACACCGTCTGCCCCCCGGCCGCCTCATTGAACTGGAACACCGTGAGCCCGTCCGCTTCGAACGCGGCCTTCACCGCCCGCGCGACCCGCTGCACGCTGGCCGCCAACGCCGCGAGCGAGGCCGGATCGGCGTCGAGCAGGCCGCGCGCGGGCGCCTTCGGAATCACCAGCGTGTGCCCCGGCCCCTGAGGCATCACGTCCATGAAGGCCAGGGTGTCGGCATCCTCGTAGACCCGGTGCGCGGGGATCTCGCCGCGCAGGATCTTCGCGAAGATGTTGTCGGGGTCGTAGGCCGTGTCCGTCATGCAGGGTACCCGTGGTTGCGGCCGCCAGGATGCACCGGCGCCGCCGCCGCGTCCACGCGCGCGGAACCCGTCGGCGGCGCCGGCGCTTAGGCTCGGATCGCCGCGGCCCGGCTGCGATCCGCCCCCCAGATCGAACAGGAACGCCCGCGCATGGCACATGAGAGCACCGGCGCCATCTACACCGCCGCCGGCGCCAACCTCGCCATCGCCCTGGCGAAGTTCGTGGGCGCCACCGTCACCGGCTCCTCCGCGATGCTGGCCGAGGGCGCACACTCGGTGGTGGACACCGCCAACCAGATCCTGCTGCTCGTCGGCCTGAAGCGCGCGAAGAAGCCGGCGGACGCAAGGCACCCGTTCGGCTACGGCCGCGAGGTCTACTTCTACGCCTTCATCGTCGCGCTGCTGATCTTCCTCGGCGGCGGCATCTTCGCGATCTACGAGGGTGCCCACAAGATCCGGCATCCGGAGCCCGCCGCCGACGCGAGCCTGTTCGGCTACGCGCTGCCGGGCTTCTGGGTGAACGTCGCCATTCTCGGCTTCTCCGTCGCGGCCGAGGGCTATTCCTGCTTCGTCGCGATGCGGGCGTTCTGGGCCGAGAAGGGCGACCGCTCGCCCTTGAGCGCGATCCGGCGCAGCAAGGACCCGGCCCTGTTCACGATCCTCGTGGAGGACGTGGCGGCGCTGATCGGCCTCGTCATCGCGCTCACCGGCGTGGTACTGGCCGACCTCCTCGACATGCCCGCGCTCGACGGCTGGTCCTCGATCGGCATCGGGCTCGTGCTCGTCGGGATGGCGATCTTCCTGATGATCGAGACCCACGGCCTGCTGATCGGCGAGGCCGCCGACCCGGAGGTCGTCGCAGCGATCCAGGAGGTCGTCGGCGCCGAGCCCGGGGTGAACCACGTCAACGAGGTGCTGACCCAGCACCTCGGGCCGACGGACATCCTCGTGAACGTGAGCCTCGACCTGGCCGACGACCTCACCGCGGGCGAGGTCGAGCGGATCTCGACGCGCCTCGACCGCGAGCTGAGGGCACGCGTGCCGGACGTGACGCGGGTGTTCATCGAGGCTCAGGCGCGCGCAAGTTCCGAACGAGTCGCGGGGCGCGAGAAGGCCGCCGCCGTCGGCGGCTGAGCGCCGGGACCACCTCCCGCTGGATCGACGCGGAGGTGGTTCCAGGCGAGCCCGCGCCGCGAAGGCGCGAAACTCGAAACCGCCCTTCCGCAGGGACCGCCAGCATTGGACGCGCGAGGTTTCTCGTGGTCGAAACCCGACGGGTGGTACCCAGGTCATGAACCCGCGTTCGACCCATCGCGGACCCTGGGAATGTCCGCTTGCAGATCGCTTGATGAACCAGAGACCGGCGGCCGATATGGGTTGGTTTGCGATGGTCTTCTGTCGATCGACCATTCGGAAAACGCCCCCTGCGAATGGAGCACGTCGGCACAACACGAAGGTCGGCGGTCTGGTGACCGCATGGCTCGCGGGGCTTTTCACCCTGATCGAAGGATACGAGCGTCCGGGACGGGCGTTCTAGGTTCGGGCGACTGTCACCCCATCGTGCCCAGGGCCGCTCCGCCACCAACCTGCACGCGGCCCTCGAAGCCGGGTCCCGGCCCAAATGAGCTCTGGACCGCCGCATGGACATCGAAGAGGCCGCCACGCCGAGACTGACCCGCGAGGATCGCTACCGGATCCTCGTCGAGGGCATCATCGACTACGCGATCTACATGCTCGACCCGGCAGGCGTGGTCACAAGCTGGAACAAGGGCGCACAGCGCTTCAAGGGCTACACCGACCACGAGATCGTCGGACAGCATTTTTCCCGGTTCTATACGGTCGGGGACAGGGCGACGGACCTTCCAGCGCGGGCTCTGATGATCGCCGAGACCGAAGGCCGCTTCGAGCAGGAGGGCTGGCGCGTTCGAAAGGATGGCAGCCTGATGTGGGCGCACGTTCTTATCGACCCGATCCGCACCGAGGACGGCACGCTGCTCGGGTTCGCCAAGGTGACCCGCGATCTCACCGAGCAGCAGGCCACGAAGGCCGCCTTGCGACAGAGCGAGCAGCGCTTCCGCCTGCTGGTTCAAGGCGTGCGCGACTATGCCATCTACATGCTCGATCCGACTGGGCGGGTGACCAGCTGGAACAAGGGCGCCCAGCGCTTCAAGGGCTACTCCGACGCGGAGATCATCGGCGAGCATTTCTCGCGGTTCTACACCGACGAGGACCGGGCGACCGATCTGCCGGGAACGGCGCTGGCGACGGCCACGAAAGAAGGCCGGTTCGAAGCCGAAGGCTGGCGCATCCGCAAGGACGGCTCACGCTTTTGGGCCAACGTCGTGATCGACGCCATCCGGGGTGACCACGGCGAACTCATCGGCTTCGCCAAGATCACACGTGACATCACCGAGCGACGCGACGCGCAGCAGGCGCTCGAAGAGACTCGTGCACGCTTCATCCAATCTCAGAAGATGGAGGCGGTCGGGCAGCTCACCGGAGGGGTGGCCCACGACTTCAACAACCTGCTCGCGGTGGTTCTCGGCAACCTGGAGCTTGCCCGCAAGCGCCTGCCGCCCGACCCAAAGCTCCGGCAGCTGATCGACAACTCGATCCAGGCCGCCCATCGTGGCGCGACCCTGACCAAGCGCATGCTTGCGTTCGCGCGGCGGCAGGAGTTGTCTACGACGCCCGTCGACGTGCCGGACCTCATCCGCGGCATGGGCGACATGCTGCAGCGGTCGATCGGCTTGAACATCCCGGTGATTATGCAGTTCCCACTGCAGCTTCCGCACGTTCTGGCAGACGCCAACCAACTCGAACTGGTCGTCCTGAACCTCTGCGTGAACGCACGCGACGCCACACCGGCCGGAGGCACGATCACGCTGGTCGCCCGCGAGGCCAAAGTTTCGGCCGAGGACGTCCAAGGCCTGAAGCCGGGCAACTACGTTTGCCTGTCCGTGATCGACACCGGCGAAGGCATGGATGCGGAGACTTTGGCGAAGGCGGCGGAGCCGTTCTTCACCACCAAGGGCGTCGGCAAAGGCACCGGGCTCGGCCTCTCGATGGCCCACGGCTTCGCCGAGCAGTCGGGCGGCCGTTTGCTCCTCAAGAGCGTCAAGGGCCAGGGCACGACGGCTGAGCTCTGGTTGCCCGAGGCCGACATGAGCAAAGCGATCCAACCCGACCGACAGGCCGAGCCGGAACTTCCGAAGCTCGACCCGGTCACGGTCCTGGTCGTCGACGACGATGCTCTGGTGCTGATGAACACGGCGGCGATGCTCGAAGATCTCGGGCACACGGTCGTCGAGGCGGTCTCCGGGGAGCAGGCTCTGCGCATCCTGCGTCGGTCGAGGGAGACCATCGATCTTGTCATCACGGATCAGATGATGCCCGGTATGACCGGGACGCAGCTGATCGACGCGATCTGGGCCGAGTATCCGGACATGGTCGCGATCCTTGCAAGCGGCTACGCCGAGCTGCCTCAGAACGGCCTGGTTCCGGTCCCGCGATTGACCAAGCCGTTCGGACAGTCGGAACTCGCGCGGACCCTCATGACGAGCTTGCGTCCGGAAGGTCTCGTTCTTCCCTTCCGCCCTAAGCTGGCCTGAGGCTGGCCTGTCGCCCTCCGCGACCGAGTCGGCCAGCCGAACTCCACAGAGAAGCGGGCGGTTCGGAGCGACAGACCAACGCGGCGACGCCGACCGACACCCGCTTTCGGCCGGTCGAATACCAAGTCTCATGGGTAGGAACCCATGAGGTCCGGCGGATTGCCGCCGCCCCGCAGTCGCGGGGGCCAGACCTCGATGAGTCGGGCTCATCGAGGTCTGGTCTAACGAGTCGCTTCCACGACGGAGTTCGGTCGGGAGCGGACCGCCTGCCCCAAAGCAAACGGTTGGACGCTCCTGTCCGCGCTTCTCGAACGTTCGGGCACGGTTCCCAGGCGTTCATGTCCACGCCTCGATCGGTGCCTGCCCGACCTGCTCCAGGCTGATCGCCCAAGTCCGCTCCTGCACCGCCTCGTCCCGGCTGTAGCGCGACGAGGTCTTCTCGCGGCTACGCGCGAAGTAGCGCCCGCTCACCCCCTCGGCCGCGGTCGCGGTCGCAAGGTGCAGCGTCGTCGCCGCGCCGGCGGCAGGGGTGCTGAGGAACGGACGGATCAGGTTCCAGGCGAGGCCGAACGCGCCGCCGGTGTTCTTGGCAAAGCCCGTGTCGATCACGCCGGGATGCAGGGCGTTCACTGTCACGGGCGCGCCGGCGAGGCGGCGGGCGAGCGCGTAGGTGAACAGCACGTTGCCGAGCTTGGCCTGCGAATACGCGCGCATCGCGCCGTAGGACCGCTCGGCCTGGAGGTCGTCGAAGGCGATGCGGCCGCGGGTGTGCGCGGCCGAGGCCACGTTGACGATGCGGGCGGCGGCGCCCGGCCGGCCGGAGGCCTTGAGCAGGTCGAGAAGCTCGAGGGTGAAGAGGACGTAGCCGAGATGGTCGAGGGCCCAGGTCCGCTCGAAGCCATCCACGGTGGTCTCGCGCCGGTCGAAGATCGCCCCGGCGTTGTTCACCAGCACGTCGAGGCGGGGATAGGCCGCGCGGACTTCGCCGGCTAGATGCCTGATTTCCGCCTGCGACGAAAGGTCGGCGACGAAGCGGTCGATCGCGGCGCCCGGCACGGCCGCGGTGAGCGCGGCCGCCGTCGCCGCGACCTTGCCAGGGTCACGGCCGACGATCCCGACCCGGGCGCCGGCCTTGGCCAGCCCCAGGGCGGTCTCGTAGCCGATCCCGGAGGTGGCGCCGGTGACCAGACACGTGCGCTTCGCCGGGGGGGCGCCCCGGCTCAGGCCCGACGCCACGTGGCGCGCCCTAGAACACCGCCTGACCGACGGCGAAGGCGATGACGACGATGACGATCGCGATCACCAGGAAGATGCCGAACAGGATCCGGGCGAGCGAGCCGGCGCCCGAGGCGATGCCGGTGAAGCCGAGGCCGCCGGCGATGACCGAGACGACGAAGCAGATGAGGGCCCATTTCAGAAGGGTCATGCCGAAAACTCCGGATCGAACCGGCGAACGGCCGGCGTGGAAAGCGTCCGATCAATGCGGCCCAAGCTCAACCGTTCCCGCCGACCCGCGCGGACGCGCCCGGAATTTCGGCCTCGTCCTGCGCCGGCGCGGCGCGGGCGAGCATGATCTCGGCCAGCGTGTGGTAGAGGCCGGTGCGGCAGACGGTCTTCGAGGCGGCGTCGGCCAGCACCGCCGCGATCATCAGCGGGATCATCATCGCGTGGTCCTGGGTCATCTCGGTGACGATGACGAAGGCGGTGATCGGCGCCTGCAGCACGCCGGCGAGGTAGGCGACCATCCCGGTCAGCACCAGCGCGCCGATCGGCACGTGCGGGAACACGTCTTGAAGCATGCCCCCGAGGCCGGCGCCCACCGCGAGCGAGGGCGCGAACAGACCGCCGGGGATGCCGCTGATCGCCGAGAGCGCGGTGGCGCAGAATTTCAGCGGCGCGAAGTCGAGCCGGGCTGCCGAATCGCCGTGCAGCAGCGCTTTCGCTTCCTCGTAGCCGGTGCCGTAGACCGATCCGCCCGAGGCGAGCCCCGCGAGCGCGACGCCGAGGCCGCACAGCCCCGCGAAGGCGATCGGATGCCGGGCGATCCAGCGTCCGCCCCGGCCCGGGAGCCCGCGCGCGAACAGGATCACGAGACGGCTGAACACGCCGCCGGCAAAGCCCCCCGCCGCGCCGAGGACGACCACAACGAGCCAGCCCTTGCCGAGCGGCAGCGTCACGTCGCTGGTTCCGAAATAGGTGTAGTTGCCGACGAGCCAGAGCGAGGTGAGGCCGGCGGCGACGATCCCGGCGACGATTAGGCCGGACGAGCGCGGCTCGTAGGCCCGGCCGAGCTCCTCGATCCCGAAGACGATGCCGGCCAGAGGCGTGTTGAAGGCGGCCGCGACCCCGGCCGCGCCGCCGGCGAGGATCAGGCCGGGCAGCCGATCCGGGGTGAGGCGGCCGACGGCGGCCATGATCGCGGCGCCGACCTGCACCGTCGGCCCCTCGCGGCCCGACGAGGCGCCGCAGGCGAGGCCCAAGGTCATCACCACGATCTTGCCGAAGGCGACGCGCAGCGAGATCAGGCGGTGGCGAAAGGCCGGATCGCGGGTGTGGCGCGCGGCGATCACCTGCGGGATGCCCGAGCCTTGCGAGTTCGGGAAGACGGTCCGCGCCAGCAGGGCCGCCAGCGCGAAGCCCGCGGGCGTCGCCACGAGGGCGACCAGCGGCGAGACGCCGACCAGCGCCTTGAAGCCGACCTGCGCCGCGTCGGCGCAGCGCGCCATCAGGACGGCGGCGAGGCCGACGCAGATGCCGCCGAACAGGAACAGCAACCGCCCGCGCCAGAGCGGGTAGGCGCCGATGGAGACGCGGCGCAGGCGCGCGATCGAGGCGCGGGTGCGGAAACGGGGCGGCATTGCGCGAGGACTCGACACCGACGGAACACGCTCGCCTCGGCAAGCCTGCCTGGGGCGAGGTTTGCGTCGGCCGCCCTGCCTTAGCGAGGAGCGGGCCAGGCCGCGAGGGGCGCGACGGCTATTTCTCCGCCGCGCACAGGGTCTCGACGGCCTTCACGTAGGATTTGGCGTCGAACTTCTTGAGCGAGTTCTCGCTCTGGTAGCGCACGGTGCCGAACACCTTGCGCCGCGCCCACGGCCGGTCGTGCAGGCCGTAGACCCAGGCGACGTTGGTGAACGAGTTCGCGTCGCGCCCGTCGAGGAAGTACCGGTTGTTGATCCGCAGGGTCCGCTCGAAGCCGACCTTCGGCGACGGCGACCACTCGAGGATCTTCTTGCCCCAATACATGCGCAACTGGTTGTGCATGTACCCGGTCACCCGCATCTCCGCCTGCGCTACATTCCAGTAACGGTCGTGGGTCTCGCCGGCCGCGAGCTGCGCCTCGGTGTAGCTGTAGGGCCGCGGATCCTCCGCGTGCTCGGCCAGCGTCTTCTGCGCCCAGTCGGGCACCGCCTTGGCGTAGTGGTCGTAGCCCTCGGTGTAGAAGACGTGGTTCGAGGCCAGCTCGCGCCGGACGACCAGTTCCTCGAGGTAGGCGCCGCGGTCGTCGTCGTCGCCGTCCTTCGCCGCGCGCACGGCGAGCGCGATCTCGACGGGCGAGATCTGGCCGAAATGCAGGTAGGGGCTCATGTGCGAAGCTGCCGCCGCCTCCGGCCGGTTGCGGCCGTTGCCGTAGCCGGACAGCCCGTCCTTGAGGAACGCCTTCAGGCGCTTGCGCGCCTGCGTCTCGCCCCCGACGAAGCGCTTCACCGGCCCGACGTCGGTGTCGAGGGTCATCCCGGCCAGGACCTTCATCGGGTCGGACGGATCGATCTCACTCGGGAGCTTCAGGCCGTCGGCTTTATGCTCGACCTTGCGGGCCGCGAGCGGCTCCACGAAATCGGCCCACAGCTTGTGCAGCTTTGGGCGCAGCGTGCGCGCGGCAAACTCGTGCTTGGAGGAAGCGGTCTCCACCGGGACCACCACATCGCCCTCGACCTGCACGACGCGGGTCTCGACGGCCTTCGCGATCTCGCCGTACCAGCTTTTCTGGATCGCGAGGTAGCCGCGATCAAGCACGAGGAGGGCGGCCTCGCGGCCGAGGTCGATCGCGATCTCGGCGGGCGAAGCCTTGCGCATGACGAAGCCGACGCCGCGCTTCTCCAGTCCCGCCTTCGCGTCGGCGAGCCCCTGGAGCAGGAAGGCGTAGTGCCGGGCGTTGGCCTCGGGAAACCCGTTGGCGCCGTCGAGCAGCCCGAAGCAGGCGACCACCGGTAGCCCGAGGCGGTTGCCTTCCTCGATCGCGTATTCCAGCGCCGGGTTGTGATGCGCGCGGTTGGCCTGCTGCAGCAGGTACAAGACGTAAGCGCCGCCCTTCCGCGGTGCGACATCGTTCAGGACCCGGAAGCGCTTTTCGTGAATCGCCATCGTCTCGCGTCGTCCCCAACCCGGTCCACGGCCCGGAACCGTACCGGCTCAGCTAGAGCGGAGATCGCGATCGTCCCGCGCGCACCAATGCGGGAGGGGCTGAAATCCGGGCCATAGCACAGGGCCGCATCGGTGGACGAAACCTGTTTTCGATCAGTCATTTGCATGCATTTGTCGCTCAAGGACGACACCAAGGACGGCCGAAGATTGATCGAACCCGTCTGCGACATTTTCAACACATGCTTCGACCGAGCTGCAGGTCGGGCCGAGAAACGACAGGGTCACTGACCGAACCCCCTTGTATTTCGGCGAGGGAGGATCAGATTGTGCAACGCGGGACAGCGATGGCGTCGCGGTCCTGCTGCCCTTCTTGGGCGTTTCCTCCCTAGACTTCGGGCCGCTCCTTCGGGAGTGGCCTTTTTTCTTGGTGCGCCCCTTCCCGCGTCGCCTCGAACCGTTTCCCGCGATCTGTCACCGTCGGCGCGGCTTTGCCGCCCCCGTGCCCTGGCCGCGCATCGAGGCGAGCCTAAGATCGTCTGGAAGGCGCAGAAGCGCCGCCGGGAGGACGACATCCTGCGCAGGCTCGCTGGAGCGCTGGCGATCGGGTTCGTATAGGCCGCGATCCCCGTCGGTCTCGGAGAAGCGGCCGAGGTGCCGACTTTCCAGGTCGATCCGGCTTGGCCGAAGCCACTCCCGAACAACTGGATCATGGGTCAGGCATCCGGCGTCGCGGTGGACGCCGACGACCACGTCTGGGTGATCCAGCGCCCGCGGACGCTCACCGACGACGAGAAGGCGGCGAGCCTCGATCCGCCGCGGACGAAATGCTGCAAGCCGGCGCCCCCGGTGCGCGAATTCGATCAGGCCGGCACGGTGCTGCGCTCCTGGGGCGGCCCGGGGCAGGGCTACGACTGGCCCGAGAACGAGCACGGCATCCAGGTCGACCCGAAGGGCTCCGTCTGGATCGCCGGCAACGGCGCGAACGACGGGCAGCTGCTCAAGTTCACGGCCGACGGGCGGTTCGTGATGCAGATCGGCAAGTCCGGCCCGCAGACCGACAGCCGCGACACGAGCCGCCTCGGCAGGCCCGCCAACGTCGACTTCGACGCCGCCAACGAAGTCGACGTCGCCGACGGCTACTACAATCACCGAATCATCGTGTTCGATTCCGAGACCGGGGCGTTCAAGCGGATGTTGGGCGCCTACGGCCGCCCGCCGACCGACGACAAGCTACCCGCCTACGATCCGGCCGCAGCTCCCTCGCAGCAATTCGCCAACCCGGTGCACTGTGTGAAGATCGCGCGCGACGGGCTCGTCTATGTCTGCGACCGCACCGACGACCGTATCCAGGTGTTCCGGAAGGACGGCAGCTTCGCGAAGGAGATGTTCGTCGAGACGAAGACCCGCGCCGACGGCACGGTCTGGGAGCTCGCGCTGTGGCCCGATGCCGACGAGAGCTTCCTCTTCAACGCCGACGGGGCGAACAACGAGGTGCGAACCCTGTCGCGCGCCACCGGCGAGACCCTCGGCGCCTTCGGCCGCAACGGCCGCGGAGCCGGGCAATTCCATTGGGTCCACAACCTCGCCGTCGATTCGAAGGGAAACGTCTTCACGACGGAGGTCGACACCGGCAAGCGCGCCCAGAAATTCCTCGCCTCGGGCAACTTCGTCCTACGCAAGCGCACGCCCTGAGCGACTTGCGCGCACGCCGCTCGCCCGCGGCCGCTTTCCCTGGCATTCTATGCCATGAACGTCGCGACGGGCGCGGTCGTGGAACGTCTTGAGATCGATGGACCGAATGGGCGACGCCACGTCGACGGCACCGCTGGCCAAGCGCCGCGTCCTGCTCGTGGAGGACGACTACTTCATCGTGTCCGATCTGGCGCGCAGCTTCGAGGCGGAGGGCGCCGAAGTGGTGGGACCGGCGGCGACCGTCGCCGACGGGCTGGCGTTGCTCGCCGAGGCGCCAGACCTCGACGGGGCCGTGCTCGACATCAACCTGCAGGGCGAGATGGTCTTCCCGCTGGCGGACGCGCTGACGGCGCGGGGTGTCCCCTTCGTCTTCGCCACCGGCTACGACCGGACGATGGTGCCGCCGCGCTACGCTGCGGTCGCCCATTGCAAGAAGCCGGTCGAGCCGGGGACGATCGCCCGCGTCCTGTTCGGGGCCTGAGCGCCGTCGGCGGCGCCTGGAGCATCGTCCATGATCTCTGGATCACGGACGATGCTCGAGCCGGGTGTGGTTGCATTTCCTTCACGCGAGCCGGCATCCACCTCGCTCGAAAATGCTCTAGCAGGCTGCTGAAAAAGTCCCGAGATGGAGAAAGACGTTCTCCTGCCGCAGGCACTCGCGGGCCGAGCCCCCACGATCGAGAACCGTCGAGACGCGAGAACCGCCCCATTCTCTAACAAATGGTGTGATTCGGAGATGATTGTTCTACCTCGCCCGACTTTTTCAGCAGCCTGCTAGGCGTCGCCCCCGTCCTCCGCCGGAGCCTCGACGACGCGTCCGAGCCGCGGCGCCAGCGCGAAGCGGATCGTGCAGCGCAGGCCGTCCGGCCGGTAGGCGAGGGTGGTCTCTGCGCCCAGTTCGTAGCGCAGGGTGCGCGTCAGCATCTCGGTGCCGAAGCCGAGCGGCGCCGGTTCGGCAGGCAAGTCGTGCAATCCGGTCTCGGTCCAGCCGAGCGAGAGGGTCGGCGCATCCCCGCACGAGTCGAGAGTCCAGGTGACGGCGATGCGGCCGTCGGGGACCGTCAGCGCCCCGTGTTCCATCGCGTTGCTGGCGAGCTCGTGGGCGGCCAGCGCGAACACCTCGGCGACACGCGGGGCCAGCAGCACCTTCGGCCCGACGATGTGGACGCGCTCGCCCTCGCGGGCCAGCAACGCCATCAGCGCATCGGCGACGATCGAGTGCAGGTCGAGGCCGGCCGACGGGTCGGCGATGCCGGCGCTCTGCACCCGTGCGATCGCACCGAGGCGGCCGTCGAGGCGCATCATGCAATCCTCGGCGCTTCGATCCGCATCGGCCGAGCGGCGGATGATCGCGCGGACCATCGCCAGGGTGTTGCGCGTCCGGTGCAGCACCGCGTCCACCTCGGGCGACGCCGACGCCGACGCATCCAGGTCGAGGCCGGCGGCGACGAGGCGTCGGCGCAGGGCCGCGTTCTCGGCTTCGAGCGCGGCGATCCGGCCTTCGTCGCTCATCGGACGGCCGTCGCTACGGAGGGATCGCCGCCACGCCGGGCGGCGCGGCGCGCGAAAGTGGCCGGCGCGAAACGGATCTCACTGCGCATCGAGATGCGCACCCTCGTGATCGAGGTGGAGGTAGTTGGGGTCGAACAGGGCCAACGCCATCAGCGCCGGCAGGTCGTGGATCGTCAGGCGCCGGCCCTTCCAGGTGATCTGGCCCGCGCCGCGCAGCTCCTGGATGGTCCGGTTCACGTGGACGCTCGACAGCCCGAGGGTGTCGGCGAGGTCGGCCTGCGTCACCGGCAGGTCGTAGGCGGTGCCCTCGGTGAGGCCGACCGCGCGCAGGCGCATGTACAGCTCGCACAGCAGGTGGGCGAGGCGCTCGACGGCGGAGCGCTGGCCGAGGCTCACCGTCCACTCGCGCTGGACCGCCGCGTTGTGCAGCATCTCCCACCACAGCGTCTCGGCGATGCGGGTCGAGCTCTCCGTCAGGCCCTCGATGGTGGGCTGGGTGACCCGGGCCAGCGTCACCGGGGTCAGCGAGGCGACGGCGTGGTCCATCTGGCGCAGTGTGAAGATGTGCGGGTCGCAGAGGTCGCCCGGCAGGAAGAACGCGATGATCTGCCGGCGCCCGTCCTGAAGCTGCTTGTAGCGGCAGGCCCATCCTTCGAGGACGAGATTGACGGCGCGCGGTTCGTCGCCCTCGTTGACGATGTCCTCGCGCGAGCCGAGGCGGCGCACGTTCTGCCCGGTCGCGTCCTCGAGCGCCTTGCGCTCCGCCTGGGAGAAACGGGTGAAGTTCTCCAGTTTCCGGATGAAGGGGTTGTTCATGCCGTCTCGAACCTGAGCGCCGAACCATGCTTGAGGACCGAGACGTCCCGGCGGTCGGCGCCAATTGCCGTCTGAAGGTGTAGCCGCCCGAGGTCACGACTCATAGAGGCATCTCGATCCGGCAGTGGACGCCGTCGGCCCCGAGCTCGAACCATGCCTGAGCGCGCAGGCTGTAGCTCAGCGCCTTCTCGATCAGGTCGCGCCCGAAACCGCGCCGCTCGGGCTCCGGCGGCATGGCGACCCCGCTCTCGGTCCAATCGAGCACGAGCAGCCGGCCGCTGGCCGGGTTCGCCTCCAGGGACCAGGCGATGGCGAGGCGGGCGCCGGCCTGTGCGAGGGCACCGTGCTTGATCGCGTTGGTCGCGAGCTCGTGCAGCGCGAGGGCGAAGGTCTGGACGTGCTCGAAGCCGAGGGCGACCTCCGGCCCGTCGATGGTGATCCGGCTGCCCTCCTCGGTTCCGTGGGCGCGCAGCTCGAGCCGCACCAGCTCGGCGAAGTCGACCGCGCCGCTGTCGGAGCGGCCGAACAGGCCCTGCACCCGGCCGAGCGCCTTCAGCCGCTCAGAGTAGGCCTCGACCGCCGACCCCGTTCCCAGGGTCTGCCGGGCGATCGACTGGACCACGGCCAGGAGGTTGCGGGTCCGGTGCTGCAACTCCGCCACCAGCACGCGCTGGCTCATCTCGGCGCGGGCGAGCACGGTGACGTCCATGAAGCTGACGACGACGCCCTCGATCCGGTTCTCGCCGTTTCGGTAGGGCGCGAGCCGCACGAGGAAGCGCGCGGAATCCTTCGTCCGGTCGATCTGCCGCTCGATCGTGTCGCTGCCCTGCATGATCGCGGCGACGTCCTCGGCCAGGTTCGGCAGGGTCAGCCGCCCGGCGAAGTCGGTGATCGGGCGTCCGCGGTCGCTCGGCAGGATGTTGAAGATCTCGGTGACCGCGGGAGTGTAGCTGCGGATCACGAGCTTGGCGTCGAGGAACACCGTCGCGATGTCGGTGCTGGCGAAGAGGTTGTGCAGGTCGGTGTTGGCGCGATCCAGCGCCTCGACCTTGCCGTTCAGCTCGGCGTTGACGGTGTAGAGTTCCTCGTTGACCGATTGCAGCTCCTCCTTCGAGGCCTCCAGCTCCTCGTTAGTGGATTGCAGCTCCTCGTTGACCGACACGAGTTCCTCGTTGGACGATTTCAGCTCCTCCAGCGCGGTCTCGTACTCCTCGATCAGCGATTGCAGCCGCTCGCGGGTCTCGCGCAGCTCCCGCTCGAGCTGGAGCGCGACCTCGTCGTGGGCGGAGACCGAGCGCTTTTGCGCCGCCTCGCGGCTGATCGAGGGCCCTTCGTCGCTGAACAGCACGAGGAACAGCGGCTCCTCGGATCGCTGGGCGACGAGGGGTTCGATGGTCACGGTGACGATCTGGACGCGGCCGTCGTCGCCTTCGACGACGAGCCCCTCGCGCACCACCTGGGCGTTGGTGTCGACAGACTCGCGGAACGCGGCCCGGAGCTCGAGCCTCAACCCCTTGCGCGCCATCGTCAGCAGTTGACGGGTGGGAAGTCCCGCCGCCGCCTCGAGATATTTGCCGGTGCGGTTCGAGTAGTAGACCACGTCGCCCTGGCGGTTCACCGCGACGTGCGGCGGCGTGAACCGCTCCAGGACCTGCATCTCGACCGAATGGCGGAGCGCCAGGGAGCTGTTGCCGCCCTGGCGCGGTCTCAGGTCTCTGCCATGGGACATCGCGCGCAATCCGCTGAGAGCGAGGGGGACGCGGGGCTCGGTCGCGTTGTCGGCGCGGCTGCGGAAGATGCGGTGCTTCTTGTCGATCGGCGCAAACAGGTCGGCGAACTGGCTCAGGTTCTCCGACATGCCGAGGAACAGGAAGCCGCCGGGCCTCAGCGCGTAGTGGAAGGTCGGCAGCACCTGGTTCTGGATGCTGAGCCCGAAATAGATCAGCAGGTTCCGGCACGAGACCATGTCGAGCCGCGAGAAGGGCGGATCGCGGATGACGCTGTGGGGCGAGAAGATGCACAGGTCGCGCACGGTCTTGGCCAGCACGAAGCTCGCCCCGTCCTGCAGGAAAAAGCGGCGCCGGCGCTCGGGCGAGACGCCGTCGAGCAGCTGCTCCGGATAGCGGCCGGCGCGCGCGACGCCGAGGGCGTGCTCGTCGATGTCGGTGGCGAAGATCTGTACCCGGCAGGCCGCGGTCAGCGTCTCCATGTGCTCGATCATCAGGATCGCCAGCGAGAACACCTCTTCGCCGGTGGCGCAGCCCGGCACCCAGACCCGGACGGTCTGGTCGGCGCCGCGCCCCTCGAAGAGTTTCGGGATGACGCGTTCGCTGAGCATGGCGAACGCCTCGGCGTCGCGGAAGAACGTGGTCACGTTGATCAGGAGGTCGCGGAACAGGGCCGAGACCTCGACCGGGTCGCGACGCAGCCGCTCGACATAGGTGGCGACGACCTCGACCTGCAGGATCTGCATCCGGCGCTGGACGCGGCGCAGGAAGGTCTTGGTCTTGTAGCCGCCGAAGTCGTGCCCGACTTGGGCGCGCAGGATCGCGTAGATCTCCCCGCGCAGCTCGTCGGGCGACGGGCCGGCCTCGTTGCCGGCCAGGATCGTGTCGGTCATCGACAGGCTCGCCCGGTAGGCGACGAGCTTCGCGCCCATCTCGTGCGAGGGCACGCCGAAATCGACGTACCCGGTCGCGATCGCGCTGGAGGGCATGCTCGGGTGCTGCGGCCCGTCGCCATTGGCAATCTGGGCCAACGTGACGCCGCCGTGCTCCTTGATCGCCTTGATGCCGAGCGTGCCGTCGGAGTCGCCCCCCGACAGGATGGCCCCGCCGGCATACTCGCCCTGGTCGGCGGCGAGCGCGCTGAGGAAGATGTCGACCGGGTGACGCTCGCGGTGCTCGGCGCTCTGGTGGCGCAGGACGAGGAGCCCGTCACGGATGCCGACGACGGCGTCGGCCGGCAGGACGTAGACGTGGTTCTCCGCGACCGCGACGCCGTCGCTCGCGACCTCAACCGGCATGTCGGTGAAGCGCGAGACGATCTCGTGCAGCACGCTCTCGCGCCAGGGGCTGAGATGCGTGACGATGACGATCCCGAGACCCGGCATCGACGGCATGCCGCGGAAGAAGCCTTCCAGCGCCTCGATCCCGCCGGCCGACGCGCCGACGCCGACGATCAGGAAGCGTTCGGGCCGCTCCTGCGCGTCGTCGACGGCCTCGTCCCCGGAGCCTTGGCCCGAGCGCTGACCGGAGCTTTGGACCGCATCGTCATCGGGCATCATCGCGTGCTGTTCCCGCGACCACTTCGGCCCTGTCGCGAACGGGCATCGGAGAACCGCGACCCTGCCACGAAACCAGGGACGGCGGCACCGGCCTTATCCGCGCGCACGCGCCCGGATCATGAAATTGTCGTAGGTGTACTCCGCCACCTGGAACCAGAGGTATTCCTCGTTGCGGAAAGTCTTCATCGCCTCGTGGATCCGGCGGAAATCGGGGTTCTTGGCGGCGATTTCGGCGTAGACGTCGTTGGCCGCCTTCAGCGCCGCCTCCATCACATCCTGCGGGAACGGGCGCAGCTGCGCGCCCGTCGCCACCAGCCGGCGGAGGGCGCCGGGGTTGCGGGCGTCGTACTTCGCCTGGACGTCGGCGGCGACCTCGGCCGCCGCCGCCTGCAGGATCGCGCGATAGGGCTTGGGCAGGGCCTTCCACGTCTCGGCGTTGAGCCAGAAGTGCAGCATCGCGCCGCCCTCCCAGAAGCCGGGATAATGGTAGATCGGCGCCGCCTTCTGAAGGCCGAGGCGCTCGTCGTCGTAGGGGCCGATCCACTCGGCGGCGTCGAGGCGCTTGGCCTCGAGCGCGGCGGCGATCTCAGAGCCGGAGACCGCCTGCGGCACCGCGCCGAGCTTGGCCAGCACCTGCGCGCCGAGGCCGCCGATGCGGACCTTCAGCCCCTGGAGGTCGGCCGCCGTCTTGATCTCGCGCCGGAACCAGCCGCCCATCTGGGCGCCGGTGTTGCCGCCGGGCAGGCTGGCGAGCCCGTTCTTGGCGAACAGCTCCGCGAACAGGTCGTTGGCGCCGCCGGCGAGCCACCACGCGTTCTGGCCACGGGCGTTCAGACCGAAAGGGAGGGCAGTCGCGAGCGCGAGGGTCGGGTCCTTGCCGGGCGCGACGGTCGCCGGCCCGTGGCCCATCTCGACCGTCCCGGCCGCCACGGCGTCGAGCAGCCCGTCGGCCGTCACCGGCTCGCCCGGGCCCGTGACCTGGATCGCGAAGCGCCCGTCTGTCGCCTCGCCGACGATGCGGGCGAGGGCCTCGGACGCCCCGAACAGGATGTCGAGGTTCTTCGGGAAGGCGGAGGCCAACCGCCACCGGACCTCCGACCCGTTCTGCGCCGGCGCGGCGGCGAGCGCAGGCGCCGACAGCGCGGCACCGAGCCCCGCGGTGAGGAGCGCACGTCGCTTCACGGTCGTCATGGCACCTCCCTCAAGGCATCGGTCGCGGTCCCGCGGCCCTAACACGTCCGGCGCTGGTCTCGAAACCGCGGGCAGCGCGTGGTAGGGCGGTGCCATCGTGACACCGGCTTCCATCACCCTCCACACGGTCTGCGGCCTCGAAGAGCTCGCCCGCCACGGCGCGAGCGGCGTCGACCGCGTGCTGTCGCTGCTCGATCCGGGCACGCCGGAGCCGGCGGGCTTCGCCGCCTACGGGGCGCACCGACGCACGACCCTCTATTTCCACGATTGCCTCGGCCCGGGCGACGGCCTCGTCCCGCCGGAGCCCGACCACGTGGCTGAGATCCTGGCCTTCGGGCGCGACCGCGAGGCGGGGCCCGCCGCGCATCTCCTCGTCCACTGCCATTACGGCCTGTCGCGCTCGACCGCGGCGCTGCTGATCCTGATGAGCGACGCGGAGCCGACCGTTGAGGCGGAAACCCTCGTGCGGCGCCTGCACGCGATCCGCGAGCCGGCCTGGCCGAACGCGCGGATGATCGGCTTCGCCGACCGGATGCTCGACCGCCAGGGAACGCTGAACGAGGCGGTGCGGCGCCTACACAAGCTCCAGCTCGGTGTGCGCCCGCACCTCGCCGACCTCCTCCGCGGCCTCGGCCGTGGAGCCGAGGTCGACGCGGCCGAGGCCGCCTGAGCCGATCGGCTACTTCGGCGCCGGGGTGAAGACGCCGTCCTTCCAGACGTAGAGCACGTAGCCCTGGGCGGTGACGTCGCCCTTGCCGTCGAAGCCGACCGTGCCGAGCACGAGGTCGAAGCGCTCGGCATGCAGCGTCGCGGCGATGCGCCTCGGGTCCTGCGTCCGGGCAAAGTTGCCGGCGGCCACCAGAGCCTGGAGCGCGGCGTAGCCGTAGATCGTCGAGCCCGTCGGCTCGCCGCCCTCCGCCTTGAACGCCTTGACCACCTCGGCCGCCGCCGGCTGGCGGCTTGGATCGAGGTAGAAGGTCATCAGCACGCCGTTGCTGGCCCCGCCAGCGATCTTGGCGAAGTCCGGCGTGGCGATGGCGGAGGTGCCGAACCATTGCGGCCGGAAGCCGCGCTCGGCCGAAATCCGAACCAGACGGCCCATCTCGACGGCGTCGCCGCCGTAATAGGCGACCTCGATGCCGGCGGCCTTCAGCCGGTCGGCGAGAGCCGCGTCGTCGGCGTCGCTCGGTGAGAAGGCGGACAGCAGCGTCTCGTTGATCCCGATCCGGTTGAGGTTGTCCTTGGTCGCGTTGGCGAGCGCGCGCGCCGCAGGCGTCAAGTCCTGGAGGAGGGCGATCTTGCGGTCGCGGAACCGCTCGGCCAGCACGATCGCCGAGAGGCGCGCCTGGTCGTCGTCGCGCCCACAGACGCGGAAGATCGTCGGCAGGCCGCGATCGGTCAGCTTGGCCGAGACCGAGGCCGCGGTGATCATCGTGACGCCGTTCTGGCTGTAGACCTCGGACGCCGCGAGCGACGCGTTCGAGCAGACGTGGCCGACCACGAGGCCGACGTCCGAGCGCACGAAATGGTTGGCGACGGCGGTCGCGGTGTTCGAGTCGCAGGCGTCGTCCTGGACGTCGAGGTGAATGGTCTGACCGTCGAGGCCGCCCTTGGCGTTGGCGTCGCGGGCCGCAGCCTCGACCCCGCGCAGCACCTGCTCGCCGACGGAGACGTAGGCCCCCGAACGCGGCACCGCCACGCCGACCACGACGTCGGCCGCGGCCGGTCCCACCGCCAACATCGCGAACAGAAGTGCGGCGGCGCTGACACCGCGGAAGCAGGGGCCGGGCAGGTTCGGGCCGAACCGGAAAGCGCGTCCGATCGTCATCAGGCCCCTTCTCGGCATCAACGCCCCTCCCGGCAGGCGGCGCACGAAACGCTGCGCCGCGCCCCGGACGGCCGCCTGTTTCCGGGAAAACCGTCGATCCGGCAAGCCGCGGTGTCGTCTACCGTGCGTAGGCGTAGACGGATGCAGCGGAGGCGACGGGTCCTGCGACGGTGGAGAAGACGCTGACGACCTTCGAGACTTCGGTGAAGGGGGCG
>NZ_BPQG01000045.1 GCF_022179125.1 Methylobacterium cerastii | reverse complement strand
TTCCTGTGGCCGTCGGTGGCGGACGGAGCCGTGACGATCTCGACGGCGCAGCTCGGCTACCTGCTCTCGGGCATCGACTGGCGGATGCCGCAGGAGAGCTGGCGTCCGAGTGCGGTCGGATGAGGATAACGCGTTACAAAGCCTGAGCAATATGCTCTTCTCTCGGGCGTGCCGAACGCGTCCGAGCCCCCGCCGCTCCCCACCGATCTCGCTGCCGCCCACGCCATGATCCTAGCCGAGCGGGCGGCGCGGCTCGTGTCCGAGATCGCGGTCGAACGGCTCAAGCTGGAGGTTGCCCGGCTGCGACGGGAGCGCTTCGGGGCATCCTCGGAACGCAGCACCCGGATCGACCAGCTCGAACTGACGCTGGAGGATCTGGAGGAGACGCTGGCCGAGACGGAGGCGCAAGCGGCTGAGCCCGGGCCGCATACCACCCCGACTTCCTCCCGGCGCAAGCCCGCTCGTAGGCCCTTGCCCGAGCATCTGCCGCGCGAGCGCATCCTCCATCCCAGCCCGACGACCTGCGCCTGCTGTGGCGGCGCGCGCCTGCGCCCTCTCGGCGAGGACGTCACCGAGACCCTGGAGCGGATCCCGGCGCGTTGGGTGGTGATCCAGCACGTGCGCGAGCGCTTCTCCTGCGCCGACTGCGAGACCATCGCGCAGGCCCCGGCTCCCTTCCACCCGATCCCGCGGGGCCGGGCCGGGCCAAACCTCCTGGCCGAGGTGATGATGGCCAAGTTCGGCCTGCACCTGCCGCTGCATCGCCAGAGCCAGCGCTTCGCCCACGAGGGCGTGCCGATCGACGTCTCGACCCTGGCCGGCTGGGTCGGGGCCGTCACCACCGCCCTGTCGCCTTTGGTCTCCCGGATCGAGGCCCATGTCCGGGAAGCCGAGCGCCTCCATCTCGACGACACGCCGGTGCCGGTCCTGGCCAAGGGCAAGACCCGCATGGGCCGGCTCTGGACGGTGGTGCGCGACGACCGCCCCTTCGGTGGACCCGAGCCGCCGGCGGCGGCCTACTTCTACTCTCCCGACCGCTACGACGCCGATGCCGAGACCTGGCTCGGCGACTTCCACGGCATCTTGCAGGCGGACGCCTTCTCGGGGTTCGTCCGGCTGTACGACCCCGGCCGCAAGCCGGGCCCAATCCACGAGGCGGCCTGCTGGGCCCATGCTCGACGCAAGTTCTTCGAGCTGGCCGATCTGAAGAAGGCTCCGATCGCCATCGAGGCGGTAACGCGGATCGATGCGATCTTCGCCATCGAGCGCGCCGCCAACGGTCTTGCCCCCGATGAACGCCGCGCGCACCGCCGCGCCCGCTCGGCTGCTCTCGTCGCCGACCTGGAGACGTGGCTGCGGGAGAACCGCGCCAGGCTCTCGGCCAAAGCGCCCACGGCAGCGGCAATCGACTACATGCTCAAGCGCTGGACCGCCTTCACCCGGTTCCTCGACGACGGGCGCATCTGCCTCTCGAACAACGCCGCCGAACGCTCCATCCGTCCCATCGCGGTGGGCCGCCGCAACTGGACCTTCGCCGGCTCGGATGCGGGCGGGCATCGCACGGCTGCCCTCTACACGCTGATCGAGACCGCCAAGCTCAATCGCATCGACCCGCAGGCCTGGCTCGCGGACGTACTAGCGCGGCTACCCGACCATCCCGCCCGGCGTGTCGACGAACTCCTGCCCTGGAATTGGACCCAGCCTCAGCCACGGCAGATCGCCGCCTGACACCCCGCCGGGACCACAACCGCGGCCTTCACCGAAGGCGTACGTCCAACATGACTTCGACGCTCTCGATCCGCGTCAGCGACGACAGTCTCGCGTCTAAGTTTCAGGCCGACGCGGGGGGCCGGGGCAATTGACCCCGACCCCAAGCCTCTCAGCCGAAGTGCCCGTCGTTGAAGGCATTGCGGCCCTCGACGGCACCGTACCGCAGGTAGTGCAGCATCGGGTCGATGCCGGCCGCCTTCACGTCGGCATTGGCCGCCTCGTACGCGTTGGTA